>NZ_JBIBUU010000008.1:0-319442 GCF_043079735.1 Streptomyces sp. NPDC015144
CGGGGGGTGCCGGTGGTGACGGTGAAGCCGAACTCGGCGCCGGTGGAGCCGTCGGCGGCCGCGGGTGCGGTCGAGGCGCTGGAGGTGGAGTTCGGTGAGGTGTCGCGGGGGACGCGGGTGGTGTCGCGGACGGCGCGTGAGTCGACGGGGCGTCCGGAGCTGACGGAGGCGGCGATCGTGGTCTCGGGCGGTCGTGGGGTCAATGGTGCGGAGAACTTCGCGGTGATCGAGGCGCTGGCCGATTCGCTGGGTGCGGCGGTGGGTGCGTCGCGTGCGGCGGTCGACGCGGGCTGGTACCCGCACGCGAGCCAGGTCGGGCAGACGGGCAAGTCCGTCTCGCCGCAGCTGTACATCGCCTCGGGCATCTCGGGCGCGATCCAGCACCGGGCGGGCATGCAGACCTCGAAGACGATCGTCGCGGTCAACAAGGACGCCGAGGCCCCGATCTTCGACCTCGTCGACTACGGCGTCGTCGGCGACCTCTTCCAGGTCGTGCCCCAGCTCACCGAGGAGATCAACGCCCGCAAGGGCTGACACCCCCCGGGACGGCGAACGGGTGCGGGGCCGCGCGGTACACACCGCACGGCCCCGCACCCGTTTCCCGTCACCATTGACGCAGGTCCGGGCGCCTTATAACTTCACTATACGGATTGTTGATTCCGGGAAGCGGAAACAGCGTGACTGTGAAGGGTGTGGAAATGGGTCAGCAGGAGAAGGTGGCAACGAGCCTCGCCGGTGCGGTCAGCGAGGAGATCAGTGCTTCCCTCACCTCGGTCGACGCCGAGCTCGCGCGCCGCTACCCGGGCGACCCGGGCACCCGCCAGCCGGTCCACACCGTCTACGTCCCCGGCGACGCCTTCGCCGCCGGCACCCTCCGGTCCTGGGGCGACCAGGCCCTGGCCGCCCTCGACGAGCACGCCCCCGACGCCGCCTCCTTCGCCGCCGTCCTCGGCATCCCGGAGGAGCTGGCCGGGCCCGTCCACGACCGGGTCCGGGCCAAGCTGGAGCGCGAGCCGGTCGAGGACCTGCGCATCGACTTCGAGGACGGATACGGCCCCCGCCCCGACGCCGAGGAGGACGCGACGGCGGCCCGCGCCGCCCGACTGGTCGCGGAGGCGTACGCGAACGGCACGGCGGCCCCGTACATGGGCATCCGGATGAAGTGCATGGAGGCCGCCGTCCGCGACCGGGGCATCCGTACCACGGACGTCTTCCTCACCGGCCTGATGGAGGCCGGCGGTCTGCCCGAGGGGCTCGTCCTCACGCTGCCCAAGGTGACCTACCCCGAGCAGGTCACCGCCTTCGTCCGGCTCCTCGAAGCCTTCGAGCGGGCGCACGGGCTGCCCGACGGGCGGCTCGGCTTCGAGATCCAGATCGAGACCAGCCAGTCCATCCTCGCCGCCGACGGCACCGCCGCCGTCGCCCGCATGATCGACGCGGCCCGGGGGCGGGCCACCGGTCTGCACTACGGCACCTTCGACTACAGCGCCTGCGTCGGCGTCAGCGCCGCCTACCAGGCCAGCGACCACCCGGCCGCCGACCACGCCAAGGCCGTCATGCAGGTCGCCGCGGCGGGCACCGGCGTACGGGTCTCCGACGGCTCCACCAACGTCCTGCCGGTCGGCCCCACCGAGCGGGTCCACGAGGCGTGGCGGCTCCACTACGGCCTCACCCGCCGCGCCCTGGCCCGCGCCTACTACCAGGGCTGGGACATGCACCCGGCCCACCTGCCGACCCGCTACGCGGCCGTGTACACCTTCTACCGCGAGGGCCTGGAGCAGGCCGCCGCGCGGCTCGCCGCGTACGTGGCCAAGGCCGGCGGCGACGTGATGGACGAGCCCGCCACCGCCAAGGCGCTCAGCGGCTACCTCCTGCGCGGCATCGACTGCGGCGCCCTCGACATCGCCGAGGTCGCCCGGCTGACCGGTCTGACGCGCGAGGACCTGGACGGCTTCGCTTCGCCCCGCCGGGCCGGCCTCACCGTCACCGCGCCGTAGCGGGTCCTTTGCGAGGGCCGCACCGGCCGCGTGGCTCAGGCGGGCGGAAGCTCGCCCGAGCCACGCGGCACGAGCCGGGTCGGCAGCTCCACCCGGGCCGGGGCGTGCCCCGCTCCGTCGAGCCGGCGGAAGAGGTGCTCGGCCGCGGTGCGCCCGGCGGCCGCGGCGTCCTGGGACACGACGGTGATGCCGAGCAGGTCGGCCAGCTCGATGTCGTCGAAACCGACCAGGGCGACACGGCGCTCCAGCTCGGCGAGGACCCGCACCACCGTCACCGTCACCCGGTTGTTGCCCGCGAAGATCGCGGTGACCGGCTCGGGGCCGGAGAGCATCCGCTCGGCGGCGTCCCGCACCCGCGCCGGGTCGGTCGGGCCGAGCGACACCCAGGCGTCCCCGGCCTCCGTACCCGCCTCCGCCAGCGCGGCACGGTAGCCGCGCAGCCGCTCGGCGGCGGTGTGGATGTGCGGCTGGTCGCCGATGAAGCCGATCCGGCGGTGGCCGTGCGCGATCAGGTGCGCGACGCCCTCGCGGGCACCGCCGAAGCTGTCGCACAGGACGGTGTCGGCGTCGATGAGGCCCGCCGGGCGGTCCACGAAGACGGTGGCGACGCCCGCCCTGATCTCCGGTTCCAGATAGCGGTGGTCGTCACCGGCCGGGATCACGATGAGCCCGTCCACCCGGCGGGCGCACAGCGCGAGCACCAGCTCCTGCTCGCGCTCCGGGTCCTCGGCGCTCGACCCGTTGATGAGCAGGGCGCCGTGGGCCCGCGCGACCTCCTCCACCGCGCGGCTCAGCGGTCCGTAGAACGGGTCGGCGAGGTCCTCCAGGACCAGGCCGATCGAGGCGGTGCGGCCCTTGCGGAGCACCCGCGCGCTGTCGTTGCGGCGGAACCCGAGCGCCTCGATGGCCTCCTGGACCCGGCGCTCGGTGTCGGACGTGACGCCCGGCTCGCTGTTGACCACACGGGAGACCGTCTTGAGGCCCACTCCGGCGCGGGCGGCCACGTCCTTCATGGTCGGCCGGTTGCCGTAGCGGGACTCGGAGTGACGGGCGGTCTCGGCCACGGTGCGCTTGTCCTGTTCTCTGGTGCGGATCGGCCGGCTCCCGCACGGGCGGTGCCACGGAGCGGGCCGGGTCGTGTGCGGTCGAGCATAGGCCCTGGACAACGTTGTCAGCGGCAGGGAGACTGAGCCGGACCGTTTCCGGAAGCCGCAGGTCCCCGCCCCCTACCCACGGAGCCGTACCCATGCCATCCGATCTCGTCGCCGCGCTGGACATCGGCGGCACCAAGATCGCCGGAGCGCTGGTGGGCGGCGACGGCACGCTGGTGGTCCGGGCGCGGCGTCCGACGCCGGCCCGGGAGGACGCCGGGACGGTGATGGGCGCGGTCGCGGAGGTGCTGGCCGAGCTGACCGGATCGCCCCGGTGGGCGCGGGTGACGGCGGTCGGCATCGGCAGCGCCGGCCCGGTCGACGCCTCGGCCGGTACGGTCAGCCCGGTCAACATCCCCGGCTGGCGCGGCTTCCCGCTGGTGGAGCGGGTGGCCGGGCTGGTCGGCGGGATGCCGGTCCGGCTGGTCGGCGACGGGGTCGCGATGACGGCCGCCGAGCACTGGCTGGGCGCCGCCCGGGGGTACGGCAACGCGCTGTGCATGGTCGTGTCGACCGGCGTCGGCGGCGGGCTCGTACTCGACGGCAGGCCGCACCCCGGCCCCACGGGCAACGCCGGACACATCGGCCATGTGAGCGTGGAACTGGACGGCGACCCCTGCCCCTGCGGTTCGCGCGGTTGCGTCGAGACCATCGCCAGCGGCCCCAACATCGCCCGCCGGGCGCTGGCGGACGGCTGGCGGCCCGGACCGGACGGCGACACCTCGGCGGCCGCCGTGGCCGCCGCCGCGCGGGCGGGCAACGGGGCGGCGCTGGCCTCCTTCGAGCGTGCCGCCCAGGCGCTGGCCGCCGGGATCGCCGCCACCGCAGCCCTCGTCGAGATCGACATCGCGGTGGTCGGCGGGGGAGTGGCCGGTGCGGGCGACGTCCTCTTCGTACCGTTGCGCCGGGCGCTGGCCCGGTACGCCACGCTCTCCTTCGTCCGCCGGATCGAGGTGGCCCCGGCGCTGATGGGGGCCGACGCGGGCCTGGTGGGCGCGGCGGCGGCGGCCCTGGGGGCGGGTCCGGACGGCGGGCCCGCCGCCCGCGGCTGACCGGTCCGCCGTGGTGCGGTGCACGGGACTCGTCCGGGCGGGCCCGCGGATGTCCGGTTCCGGGGTACGGGGATGCGCCGGGCGGGCTCCGGGGCGCGCGGTACGCGGCAGCCCGCCCGGCGATCCGTCAGCAGGTGATCCGCAGGTCCGCCCAGTCCGCGTGGTCGGAGTCGGTGCCGTCCCCGCCGTCGGTGACGACCAGGCGCACCACCCGCGCGCCGCTCACGTCCGCGGCGATCGGCTGCGCGGGCATCGCGTTGGTCAGCACGCCGGTGGACGCGGCCGCCCTGTCGTCGGCCCGGATCTCGAAGGCGACCGATCCCTTGGCGCCCTTCTCGTCGTCCACGCCGACCCGCGCCGTCACCGTGGAGCAGGCGCCGCCCGTGTAGAACTCGACGGAACTGTGGGCGTGCACACCGAGCCCCTTGGCGAAGACCGTTCCGCCGATCGTCATCGGGTTGCCGTCGCCCGCCGCGCTCTCCCCGTTGCTGGTGTCCCGCTCGACGGGGCCCCAGCCGTTGCTCGCGGAGAGCCGTGGCAGATCGCTCAGAAAGCTGGTGCCCGCCGGGGGCGCGACCACCACATGGGCGCCGAGCGGGACGGCGGACCGCGCGCGGGTCCCGTTCGGCGCGCGGTAGCGGACGTCGAGGGTCAGACCGTACGCGCCGGCGGGGGTGGACGCCGGGGCCGTCACCCGCCAGCGGGTGGTGAGGGAGCGGCCGGTGGGCAGGGCGGGCGCGCCGGTCGGCGACACCGCCTCCACCCGCCAGCCCGAGGGACCGTCCAGCCGGGCCGTCACCGCCTTGGCCGGGGTGCGGCCCAGATCGGTGACGGTGGTGGTCAGGGTGGTGGTGCGGCCGGCCTCCAGCAGGGGCGCGGAGTCGATCCCGAGCCCGACCGCGGGTGGGTACGCGGCCCAGCCGTCGTCGGCGGCCACCCGCAGCAGCACGGTGCCGTGGGCCGGGACGGTCGCCGCCAGGGCGCCCGCCGTGTTGTACGTCCGGTGCTCCCACAGGTCGCGCACCGTGTAGCCGTCGGCCTTCGGCAGCCCCGCCCCGGCTGCGGTCGTCGCGATGTGCTGGGCGCTGTCGGTCTCGTTGAAGAGGGCGACCGCGCGGCTGCCGTCCGCCATCTCCTTGGCGACCACCCAGCGTCCGTCGGTGGAGGACAGCACGGTGCCCTGCTTGCCGAGCGGGTCCTGGTCGACCGCGACGACCTCGCGGTTGGAGAGGATCTCGTAGGTCTCCGCGCTCGCCCCGCGCAGGTCGGAGCCGATGAGCAGCGGTGCCGCCATCACGGACCACATGGAGAAGTGCGTGCGGTACTCGGTGTCCGTCATGCCGCCGTTGCCGACCTCCAGCATGTCCGGGTCGTTCCAGCGGCCGGGTCCGGCCGCCGCGGCCAGTGGCAGGTTCTGCTTCATGATCGACAGCATGCTGCCCCAGCTGTCGTTGATGTCGCCGGTGGTGCGCCAGAGGTTGCCGACCTCACCGGCCCATTCCCAGGGCTTGTTCTGGCCCCATTCGCAGATGCTGTAGACGATCGGGCGGCCGGTCGCCTCCAGCGCGTCCCGCATCGTCCTGTAGCGCTGCCTGGCGTCGACGCCCTGGTTGTTGCAGTTGTCGTACTTGAGGTAGTCGATGCCCCAGTCGGCGAACTGCCGCGCGTCGCTGTACTCGTGGCCCAGCGCGCCCGGGAGGCCGACGCTGTCGCAGGTCCTGGTACCGGCGCTGGTGTAGATGCCTATCTTGAGTCCCTTGGAATGGACGTAGTCCGCGACGGCTTCGATGCCGTTCGGAAAGCGCTTCGGGTCGGCCTCCAGCTTTCCCTCCGCATTGCGCTGCGGTGCGGCCCAGCAGTCGTCGAGATTGATGTACTGATATCCCGCGTCCTTGAGGCCCTTCTCGACGAAGATGTCGGCGATCCCCTTGACCATCGACTCGTTGAACTCCGCCCGGCAATGCGTGGAGTTCCAGTTGTTGAATCCCATGGGCGGGGTGAGCGCAAGGCCGTTTTCGGACTGCGGGGCGGCGCGGTGCGGCGCGGGGGAGTCCGCGGCGCCGGCGGGTACGGCCGTTCCCGCCGCGCACAGCAGCCCGGCCGCCAGCGCTCCTGCGGCCCGGCGGGCCGCCCGAGCGGTTCGGGTTGTACGGGTTGGAAGATGACGCATCGTCACGTTCCTCCACACTCGCATGATCGGATGGCGACATGTGCACGCCAATGAGTGCGATTACGTTAGGGCGTGTTGGAGTCTGTTGGAAGAGGAGTGGTGCCAGTTAACTGGCATCTCGTCAAAACCCTTGACGGCATGAATAGTTGGGGGTGAGATCCAAGCGCACGTTCGGTTGTGTTGGGTTGCATCTCCGAGGGAGTCGGGCATGACGCAGTCTGATGACGGCAGGTACACCGTGCCGGGAAGTGTGGCGGGACACCGGATGTCCCGGCGGAGTCTGCTGCGGGGTGCGGCCGTCGGTGCCGGAGCCGTGGCGCTGCCCGCACTGCTGACCGCCTGCGGCAGCGGGCCCGGCGGCGACGGAAAGACGATCACCCTCGGGTCGAATTCCTCCGATCCGGTGCCGAAGAAGGCATTCGCCGACGCCTTCGCCGCGTACGAGGCGCAGTCGGACGGCCGGAAGGTGAAGGTCAACACCGTCGACCACAACACCTTCCAGGAGAACATCAACCGATATCTGCAGGGCAAGCCGGACGACGTCTTCATGTGGTTCGCCGGAAACCGGATGCAGTTCTTCGCCGAGAAGGGTCTGCTGCACGACATCAGCGATCTCTGGCAGGAATACGAGGGCTTCTCCGACGCGCTGAAGGCCCAGTCCACCGGGGCCGACGGAAAGCAGTACCTCACGCCGTACTACTACTATCCGTGGGCCGTTTTCCACCGCAAGAGCCTCTTCGCCGACCGCGGCTACCAGGCGCCGAAGACGCTCGACGCGTACGTGGCGCTCGCCCGGCAGATGCGGAAGGACAAGCTGGACCCGATCGCCTTCTGCGACAAGGACGGCTGGCCCGCCATGGGCACCTTCGACTACATCGACATGCGGACCAACGGCTACGCGTTCCACAAGAGCCTGATGGCCGGCGAGGTGGCCTGGACCGACCGACGGGTCAGGGAGGTCTTCGACACCTGGCGGCGGCTCCTCCCGTACTGCCAGCCCGGCGCCAACGGCCGTACCTGGCAGGAGGC
This sequence comes from Streptomyces sp. NPDC015144, assembly GCF_043079735.1. Taxonomy (NCBI): domain Bacteria; kingdom Bacillati; phylum Actinomycetota; class Actinomycetes; order Kitasatosporales; family Streptomycetaceae; genus Streptomyces; species Streptomyces sp. NPDC015144. The sequence continues at coordinate 7,400 of NZ_JBIBUU010000008.1, forward strand.
GGCCGCAGGCCTCCAGAAGAAGGAGGCCGGCATGGGCGTCTTCGGACTGCCGCACCCCGGCGCCCAGTTCCCCAAGGACGAACAGGACGACCTCGACTTCTTCCCCTTCCCCGTCATCGCACCGGAACACGGGCAGGACGCCGTCGAAGCGCCGATCGACGGGTTCCTGCTGGCCGCGAAGTCGAAGAACCTCAAGAACCGCAAGACCCTGGAGAGCGCCAAGGACCTGCTCAGGTGGCTGGCCACCGGAAAGGCCGAGGACATCTACCTGAAGAGCGACCCGAACAACATCGCGGTCAACGACCGGGCGGACATCTCCGCGTACTCGCTGATCCAGAAGAAGGCGGTGGAACTCGTCTCCGGGGCGAAGCAGATCTCCCAGTTCCTGGACCGGGACACCCGGCCGGACTTCGCCTCCACGGTCATGATCCCGGCGATCCAGCAGTTCATCAGCGACCCGAACGACGTGGACGGACTGGTCAACAGCATCGAACGGCAGAAGAAGTCCCTCTTCGCCGCCGGATGACCCCGGCCCGCCCCGACACCATCCGACCGAACCTGGAGCCCCGACCGTGTCGTTGAACCCGGCCCGGCGCGCCGGACGGCGGTCTATGCGGCGGTTCACCGGCCGCGACCTCGCCGTACTCGGTGTGCTGCTCGGCATGCCCGTCCTGCTCGACATCGTTATCGTCTGGGGGCCGACCCTCGCCTCCGTGGCCCTCTCCTTCACCGACTGGGACGGGGTCGGGGACATCGAGTGGGCCGGTACCCGGAACTACGAGAACCTCTTCACCAACTACCCGCCGTTCTGGCCCGCGGCCCGGCACAATCTGCTCTGGCTCGCCTTCCTCGGCCTGGTCGCCACCCCGTTCGGCCTGCTGCTGGCCGTACTCATCGACCGGGGCGTGCGCTTCAGCCGCTTCTACCAGTCGACGCTGTACATGCCCGTCGTGCTCTCGCTGGCCGTGGTCGGCTTCATCGCCCAACTGGTCTTCTCCCGCGACCAGGGCGCCCTCAACGCCGTCCTCGGGGACACGGCCTCGCCCACCGACTGGCTCGGCGACCCGGACCTCAACATCTGGGTGGTGCTCCTCGCCGCCGCCTGGCGGCACACCGGCTACGTGATGATCCTCTACCTCGCCGGGCTGAAGGCCGTCGACCCCTCCCTCAAGGAGGCCGCCGCGATCGACGGCGCGGGCGAGGCCCAGACCTTCTTCCGTGTCGTCCTGCCCACCCTGCGCCCGGTCAACGTCATCGTCGGCGTCATCACCGTCATCGAGTCCCTGCGCGCCTTCGACATCGTGTACGCCGTCAACCACGGCCGCAACGGACTCGAACTGCTCTCGGTGCTGGTCACCGACAACATCATCGGCGAGGCCGGCCGGATCGGCTTCGGCTCCGCCATCGCAGTGGTCCTGCTGCTGGTCTCCCTGGGCTTCGTCGTGACGTACCTCGTCCAGGAGTACCGAGGGGAGAAGAACCGTTGAGCGCCCCAGCCGCCCCCGCCCGACCCGGCCCACCGGTGCGGGCCGCCCGCCGCCGCTTCCGCCCCGGCCGCGTCGGCGTCCACCTCTTCCTGACCGCGGTCTCCCTCGCCTTCCTCGCCCCGCTCCTGCTCGCGGTGTACGCCTCGCTGCGGCCGTACGACGAGACCTCGGAGCACGGCTACTTCTCGCTGCCGCGCCACCTCTCCCTGGACTACTACCGGCAGGCCTTCACCGATTCCGGAATGACGAAGTACTTCGTCAACACCCTGCTCATCGCCGTCCCCGGGGTGCTCGTCACACTCTTCCTCGCATCGTTCGCGGCCTTCGCGCTGGCCCGGCTGCACATGCGCGGCAGCCTCGTCCTGCTCATGTTCTTCACCGCCGGGAACCTGCTGCCCCAACAGGTGATCGTGACCCCGCTGTACGTGCTGTTCAACCGCGTACCGCTGCCGTACTGGATGTCCGACTCGATGACGATGTACGACTCCTACTGGGCCGTCGTCGCCGTGCAGATCGGCTTCCAGCTCGGCTTCTGCGTCTTCGTCCTGGCCAACTTCATGCGCACCCTGCCGCAGGAGATCCTGGAGGCGGCCGTCGTCGACGGAGCGGGCGTGTGGACCCGGTACTGGCGGATCACCCTCCCACTGTGCCGCCCGGCCCTGGCCGCGCTCGGCACGCTCCAGTTCACCTGGATGTACAACGACTTCCTGTGGGCGCTGGTCTTCATCTCCGACGGGGACAAGCTCCCCATCACCTCGGCGCTGAACAACCTCAGGGGGCAGTTCTTCACCGACTACAACCTGCTCGCCGCCGGATCGGTGATCGTCGCCCTGCCCACCCTGGTGGTCTTCCTGCTGCTCCAGCGCCACTTCATCGCGGGTCTCACCCTCGGCTCGACGAAGGGCTGAGGGGCCCGGCCGCCGCCGTCGGTCCCGTCCGGGAGACAACCGCCGCCCCGGCCGGGTTTTCGCGGCGGGGTGTTGCGGGCAAGCCTCAGGGGGCTACGGAAGAGGGGGAACCGTGATCGTCTGGGTGAACGGCGCGTTCGGCGCGGGCAAGTCGAGCGTCGCGCGTGAACTGATCGATCTGATCCCGAACAGCACCTTGTACGACCCCGAGCTCGTCGGCGCGGGGCTGCGGCAGCTGCTGCCCCAGAAGAGACTCGCCGAGGTGACCGACTTCCAGGAGCTGCCGATCTGGCGCCGCCTGGTCGTGGACACCGCCGCGGCGCTGCTCGCCGAGGTGCCCGGGGTTCTGGTGGTGCCGATGACCCTGCTGAGACAGGAGTACCGCGACGAGATCTTCGGCGGGCTGGCCTCCCGGCGCATCCCCGTGCACCATGTCCTGCTCGCACCCGAGGAAACGATCCTGCGTGCGCGGATCGCCGAACGGGTGGAGGACCCCGACGACCCGGAGCACAGCGAACGGGTACGGCAGTGGGCCTACCAGCACATCGAGCCCTACCGGGCGGCCCTCGGCTGGCTCACCCGGGACGCGCACCTCATCGATTCCGGGGCGCTGACCCCGTACGCGACGGCCGAGCGGATCGCCGAGGCGGTCGGCGACGGCACCGCCGCCCCGTGCGAGATCGTCCAGACCCCCGAGCCGACCGCGGAGACCGTGGCCGCCGGGGTGCTGCTCTTCGACGAGCACGACCGCGTGCTGCTCGTCGACCCGACGTACAAGCCCGGCTGGGAGTTCCCCGGCGGGGTGGTGGAGTCCGGGGAGGCGCCGGCCCAGGCCGGTATCCGCGAGGTGTTCGAGGAGATCGGCATCCATCTGGACCGGGTGCCCACGCTCCTGGTCATCGACTGGGAGGCGCCCGACCCGCCCGGATTCGGCGGGCTGCGACTGCTCTTCGACGGCGGGCGGCTCACCGGGGCGGACGCCCGGCGGCTGCTCCTCCCCGGCTCCGAACTGCGCGGCTGGCGGTTCGTCACCGAGGAGGAGGCGGCCGACCTGCTGCCACCCACCCGGTACGCACGGCTGCGCTGGGCACTGCGGGCCCGGGAACGCTCAACCGTGCTCAATCTGGAGGCCGGGGTCCCCGTCGGCTGAGGCGCGCAGCACCGCCGCCGCGCCCCCGGCCACCGGATCGCCGTGGCCGAAGCAGACCGTGTCCGGCTCCAGCGCGGCCAGCCGCCGGAAGGAGGCCAGGGCCAGGTCCGGGTCGATGTTGAAGACACCCAGCATCACCCGGCCGACACCGGCCACGCAGTCCCCGGTGAACAGCACACCGTGCTCCGGCAGATGGATCCCGATCGAGCCGGGGGTGTGGCCCGGGGCGTGCACCACCCGGGCCCCGCCGCCGAACCCGAGCACGTCCCCGTCGGCCAGTTCGCGGTCGACCCGGGTCGGCGGGGCGGCGGGGACGGTCCGCGTCCGCTCCCACAACGGGCGTTCCCAGTCCAGGAGCACGGGGGCCGCCATCGTCTCCTCGCCCCGGATCACCGCCGCGTCCGCGCCGTGCGCGAGGATCTCGGCACCGTGCCGGTCGGCGAGTTCCCGCGCGGCGCCGTAGTGGTCCTCGTGCCCGTGGGTGACGACGATCCGGGAGACATGGCCCGGGTCCAGGCCCAGTTCGCGTATCCCGGACTCGATCGCGGGCGCGGCGTCGGCGTCGCCCGCGTCGATCAGCGTCAGATCGGAGCCGTCACGCCACAGATAGGCCTGACCGATGGAGAAACGGAACATGTGCAGCCGGGGAAGCACTTCGACGAGGTCCATGCCGCGAACGTACGTCTCCGGCCCGCCCCGGGACCCCGTTCTACGCTCTCGGCGAGCTTCGCCGAACGCGTAGAGGGACCCGGAACGGGCCGGACGGGGGCGGTCAGCCCTGCTTGGACTCCGCGTAGTTCCGCAGGAACAGGGCCTCTGCGAGGGAGAGCCGCTCCAGCTCCTGGGGCGACACGCTCTCGTTCACCGCGTGGATCTGCGCCTCGGGCTCGCTCAGCCCGATGAGCAGGATCTCCGCCTCGGGGTAGAGGGCGGCTAGGGTGTTGCAGAGCGGGATCGAGCCGCCCATCCCGGACGTCTGCATCTTCTCGCCGGGGTACGCGAACTCCATCGCCCGCGCCATGGAGGTGTACGCGGGGCTGGACGTGTCCGCCCGGAAGGGCTGGCCCTGGCCGACCTGCTCCACCGAGATCCTGGCCCCCCACGGGGTGTGCGCCCTGAGGTGGGCGGTCAGCAGTTCCGTCGCCTCGACGGCGTCCTGGCCCGGCGGGACCCGCAGGCTGATCTGGGCCCGCGCGCTCGCCTGCACCGAGGGCGTGGCCCCGAGCACCGGCGGGCAGTCGATGCCGACGACGGTGACGGCGGGCCGGGCCCAGATGCGGTCGGCGACCGTGCCGGTGCCGATCAGCCCGACCCCGTCGAGCACCTTCGCGTCCTTGCGGAAGTCGGCCTCCGGGTACTGGAGTCCGTCCCACTCGGTGTCCTGGGCGAGCCCGTCGACGGTCGTCGTGCCGTCCTCGGCGCGCAGCGACGCCAGCAGCTGGATCATCGCGGCCAGGGCGTCCGGGGCGGCGCCGCCGAACTGCCCGGAGTGCAGGTTGCCCTCCAGGGTGTCGAGGGTGACCCGCAGCATCGTCATGCCGCGCAGCGTCGCGGTGACCGTCGGCAGCCCGACCCGGAAGTTGCCGGTGTCGCCGATGACGATGGTGTCGGCGGAGAGCAGTTCGGGGTGCGCCTCGGCGTACCGCTCCAGACCGCCGGTGCCCTGCTCCTCGGAGCCCTCGGCGATCACCTTGACGGAGACCGGCACGCCGCCGTTGGCCCGGAGGGCGCGCAGCGCGAGCAGGTGCATGATGAAGCCGCCCTTGCAGTCGGCCGCGCCGCGCCCGTACCAGCGGCCGTCGCGCTCGGTCAGCGTGAACGGCGGGGAGAGCCAGGCGGACTCGTCGAGCGGCGGCTGCACGTCGTAGTGCGCGTACAGCAGCACGGTGGGGGCGCCGGCCGGGCCGGGCAGGAAGCCGTAGACCGAGCGGGTGCCGTCGGGGGTGTCCAGCAGGGCGACGTCCTGGAAGTCCTCGGCGCGCAGCGCGTCGGCGACCCAGTCGGCCGCCGCCTCGCACTCGCTCTTCGGGAACTGCGCGGGGTCCGCCACCGACTGGAAGGCCACCAGCTCGGCCAGCTCCGACTTGGCGCGGGGCATCAGCGAGGAGATGGTCTCGGCGATCGGACGGGCGGTCATGGGCACGCTCCTCGTGGGTGCGACGTTATCTGGACGAATCCGGCCGCATGCGCACCGAGTGTGCGGCATCGCACGCAGGACGAACGTACGGTCGATCCTCCCACAGCGGGGGCCGGGGGAGACGCGCCGTAGGATGCCGTGAGCAGCATGGGCCACTGGTGGGATCGGGAGCAGAAGCACATCGTGAGCAGCGAGAACGCAGACGCCGTACAGGAGCACGAAGAGTCGTCCGTGTGGGACGTCGTCGTAGTCGGCGGCGGACCGGCCGGGGCCTCGGCGGCATACGCGGCGGCAGTCGCCGGTCGGCGGGTCCTGCTTCTGGAGAAGGCGGAGCTTCCCCGGTACAAGACATGCGGCGGCGGCATCATCGGGTTTTCGCGCGATTCGCTGCCGCCCGGGTTCGAACTCCCGCTGCGGGACCGGATCCACGCGGTCACCTTCTCGCTCAACGGCCGTCTGGCGCGGACCCGCCGCTCCAAGCGGATGCTCTTCGGGCTCATCAACCGCCCCGAGTTCGACGCGGGCCTGGTCGAGGAGGCGCAGAAGGCGGGCGCCGAGCTGCGCACCGGCGCGACGGTGACGCGGGTGGAGCAGCACGGTGCCGCGGTGCCCGACCGGCGCACGGTCGCCGTGGTGCTGTCCGGCGGTGAGACGGTGCTGGCCCGCGCGGTCGTCGGCGCCGACGGGAGCGCGGGGCGGATAGGAGCCCATGTCGGCGTCAAGCTCGACCAGGTGGACCTCGGCCTGGAGGCGGAGATCCCGGTGCCGCCCACGGTCGCGGAGGACTGGGCCGGCCGGGTGCTCATCGACTGGGGCCCGCTGCCCGGCAGTTACGGCTGGGTGTTCCCCAAGGGCGACGTGCTGACCGTCGGTGTGATCTCGGCGCGCGGCGAGGGCGCGGCCACCAAGCGGTACCTGGAGGACTTCATCGCCCGGCTCGGTCTCGCGGGCTTCGAGCCGAAGATCTCCTCCGGCCATCTGACCCGCTGCCGCAGCGACGACTCGCCGCTCTCCCGCGGCCGGGTCCTGGTCTGCGGCGACGCGGCGGGGCTGCTGGAGCCGTGGACCCGCGAGGGAATCTCCTTCGCCCTGCGGTCGGGGCGGCTGGCCGGTGAATGGGCGGTCCGGATCGCGGAGTCGCACGACGCGGTGGACGCCCGTCGCCAGGCGCTGAACTACGCGTTCGCCATCAAGGCCGGCCTCGGTGTCGAGATGGGTGTCGGGCGGCGGATGCTGAAGCTGTTCGAACGCCGTCCGGGAGTGCTGCACGCCGTGCTGACGGGTTTCCGTCCCGCCTGGAACGCGTTCGCCGGGATCACCCGGGGCACGACCTCGCTCGGCGAGCTGGTCCGTACGCACCCGCTGGCGCAGCGCGCCCTGTCCGCGATGGACCGTTAGCCCCGGCCCCGTTCGTCGGCCCCGGCCCGTTCGGGCGTACGGTCACCGCTCCACGGCGATCCGGAAGACGGGGTGGTCCGGGCAGGCCGCCAGCAGTTCGGCGTCCGAGGACTGCGCCGTGACGCCCTTGAAGTAGTCCTTGACCTCCCAGCCCCAGCGTTCCAGGTAGGCGCGGACGACGAGCGCCTTGTGCTCGTCGTCCGCGATCTCCACGGCCGTGAACGCGTGGACCTTCCGGCCCACCCGCAGTTCGCCGCCGCCGGCCGCGCGCATGTTGCGCACCCACTGGGAGTGGCCCCGCGCGGAGACCAGGTACCGCGCGCCCTCGTACGTGTGCGGGTTCACCGGGATGCGCTGCATCTGCCCGCTCCTGCGGCCGGGTACCGACAGCTCGGCGGAGCCGAAGAGGCTGAGACCCCGGCGGGCGAGCCAGCCGATCAGGCCGTTCATCCGGACGTTCATCGCGCTGCCACGGAGGTAGTACGGCTGGGACATGGGGACTCCTCGACTTTGTGAGAGCGGTGCTCTCGCTTGAGATCAGTGTGCACGAGTGGGGTGCCGTAAAGCAAGAGCACTGCTCTCGTTCTTGGTCGGTGCTCTTCCTCCATGGCAGACTGGGGGCATGAGCACTGTCCGAGGAGTCAGGGAACGCGCCCGCGCGGAGATCACCGCGGCGATCAAGGACGAGGCGAAGAGACAGCTCGCCGCCGAGGGCGCCGCGAAGCTCTCGCTGCGCGCCGTCGCGCGCGAGCTGGGCATGGCCTCGTCCGCCCTCTACCGTTACTTCCCCAGCCGGGACGAGCTGCTCACCGCCCTGATCGTCGACGCGTACGACTCCGTGGGAGGGGTCGCCGAAGCCGCCCACCGCGCCGCCCTCGCCGAGGACGCCCCGCATCTCGCACGCTGGCTCGCGGTCGCCCGGGCGGTGCGCGGCTGGGCCCTGGCCCACCCCCACGAGTACGCCCTGATCTACGGCTCGCCCGTGCCCGGCTACACCGCGCCCCAGGCCACGATCGGCCCCGCCGCCCGGGTCGGCCTCGTCCTGATCGCCGTGGTCGCGGACGCCCACCGCGCGGGCGAGCTGGCCCCGCCGCCGCTCGCCGGTGATCTCCGCGCCGAAGCGGAACGGCAGGTCGCGGACCTCGCCCCCGACCTGCCCCCTCAGGCCGTGGTCCCGCTGATCGCCGCGTGGTCGCAGCTGTTCGGACTGGTCTCCTTCGAGATCTTTGGCCAGTTCCACCGGGTGGTGGACGACCGGGAGGTCTTCTTCCGGGAGGCCGTCACCGCACTCGCCCGCACGGTCGGCCTGCCCGGCGCCTGAACGGTCCGGCCGGAGGGCCGCCCCGGCTTTCGCCGAGTTCACCGCGCGCTCCGGGGCGCCCGCGCGGGCGGTCGGGCCGGACCGGCTCACCGAACGGGAATTGCCCGGCGGCCGGCTCGAGTGACGGCGGGCGGTGACGGGTCGTGTACGGTGCGCGGGTTCAGCCGTGCGTCGCGCCGCGGGCCCCGTATCCCAGCGCCGCCGCCGCGACGGCCAGCACCGCCACCGTGGTGAGGGCCACCGGGAGCGAGGACCACTCGGCCAGGAAGCCGATGGCGGGCGGCCCGAGCAGCATCCCGCCGTAGCCGAGCGTCGATGCGGCGGCCACCCCGCCGGGCCCGGCCAGCGCACCGGCCCGGCCGACCGCGACCGGGAAGATGTTGGCCAGACCGATACCGGTGACCGCGAAGCCGAGCAGCACCGCCCACGTGCTGGGCGCGAGCGCGCCGAGCAGCATTCCCGCCGCGGCGGTCGAGCCGCCCATGACCAGGGTGCGGGTCTGGCCGAGCCGCTCCAGCAACGCCGTGCCGCTCAGTCGCCCCGCCGTCATCGCCAGCGCGAACAGGGAGTAGCCCGCGGCGGCCACGCCGGGGTGGGCGTGCAGGTCCTGCTCCAGGTGGAGGGCGCCCCAGTCGGCCAGCGCGCCCTCGCCGTACGCCGTGCAGAGCGCGATCACACCGAACAGCAGCACCAGGCGCCTGGTCCGCCCGCTCATCCCGGGCGCACCGGACCCGGTCGCCCCGGCCACGGGCGGTGGCGCCGGACGGCTCAGCAGCACCGGCCCGGCCACCGCGGTGACCAGCAGCCCGATCACGGTGAGGGCGAGGAGGTGGGTGGCGGGGGAGAGGCCGCCCGCGACCAGCCCGCCGAGCCCGGCGCCGACCATCCCGCCGAGGCTGAACGCGGCGTGGAAGCCCGGCATCACGGGGCGCCGCAGGGCGGCCACCAGATCGACCGCCGCACTGTTCATCGCCACGTTCATCCCGCCGTACGCGGCGCCGAAGAGCAGCAGCACCAGCCCGAGCGAGAGGGCCGAACGCGTCTGTGCGGGCAGCGCGATGGCGAGTGGGAGCAGGACACCGCAGGCCACGGTCACCGGATGGCTGCCGAAGCGGCGGCAGAGCCGCCCGGTGAACATCATGGTCACCACGGCCCCGGCGGACACCCCGAGCAGGGCGAGCCCCAGCGTGGCGGCGGAGGCGCCGGTCTGCTGCTTGATCGCGGGGATGCGGACCACCCAGCCGGCGAAGAGGAAGCCGTCGAGGGCGAAGAAGAGGGTCAGGGCAGTACGGAGACGGGGCGGGGGAGGCGCGGCGGGGTCACCGCCGGGGTCCCCCGGAAGAGCCGTCCGCAGTTTGTTTAGTTGCGGCACAAATTGAGGATAGGGGCGCCCCGGCGGTCGACGCAAGACGGCTGCGGGCAGCCTCCCGGCGCCACCGGGGGGTCCGGTGCGGCCCGGGAATCATGGGAGACTCGCCCCCATGAACGGCAAGGTGTCCACCACCCGGACGAAGTTGGAGAGGGGCCGCAGCGCGCTCGGACCCGCGCTGGAGCTGGTCCACACGGGACGCGCGCCCACCCGCGCCGTGCTCACCTCCGAGCTCGGCGTCACCCGGGCGACGGCCGGTGCGGTCGCCGCCGAACTGGAGGCGCTCGGCCTGATCCGGGTCGACTCCCGGCCGGGCTCCGCCGCCGGATCGCAGGGGCGCCCCTCGCACCGGCTGGCGGTACGGGAGGACGGGCCCGTGGTCATCGCCGCCCAGGTGCACGCCGACGGGTTCCGGTCCGCCCTCGTCGGGCTCGGCGGCCGGCTCGTGGCCACCGCCCCGGGCCGTGTCGCCGTCACCGCCGACCCGGCCCAGGTCATCGGCGAAGTGGTCGACGAATGCGCCCGGTTGCTGCGCGACAGCGGACTGCGCTGCGTCGGCGCGGGCCTCGCGGTCCCCTCGGCGGTCGCGGAGCCGGAGGGCACCGCGCTCAACCCGCTGCACATCGCCTGGCCGGCCGGTGCCCCGGTCCGCGAGATCTTCGCCGACCGGGTACGGGCGTCGGGCATCCCCGGCCCCGCGTTCACCGGCAACGACGTCAACCTCGCCGCCCTCGCCGAGCACCGGCACGGCGCGGGGCGTGGCGCCCGGCACCTGCTCTGCGTGGCCACCGGCCACCGGGGCGTGGGCGGCGCCCTGGTCCTCGACGGCCGCCTGCACACCGGGAGTTCGGGGCTCGCGCTGGAGGTCGGCCACCTCACGGTCCACCCCGACGGCCGCCCCTGCCACTGCGGCGGACGCGGCTGCCTGGACGTGGAGACGGATCCGCTGGCCTTCCTGCTCGCCGCCCGTCGCGACCCCGGCCCGGAGGAGTCGCTGCTCAAGCAGGCGGGCGACCTGCTCCGCACGGAGTACGAGGACGCGGCGGTACGGGGGGCGGCCGAGGAACTGATCGACCGGCTCGGCCTCGGGCTCGCCGGACTGGTCAACATCCTCAACCCGGACCGCATCGTCCTCGGCGGCCTGTACCGCGCGCTGCTCGACGCCGACCCGGAACGGCTGCGTGCGGTGGTCGCCGACCGGAGCCTGTGGGGCCGCAGCGGCAGCGTGCCCATCCTGCCGTGCACGCTCGACCACAACAGCCTGGTCGGCGCGGCCGAACTGGCCTGGCAGCCGGTGCTGGACGACCCGCTGACCGTGCTGGCCTGACCCGGCCCCGCCGGGGTGGTCCCGAGGAGGACCCGTACGGCCATCGGCGGTACGACGACACCGCCCCCGGTCCGGGCGAGGCCAGGGAGTGCCGGGAACCCCGGCCGCGCCACCCGAACCGACGCGCCGCCCCGGCCGAACCGGCGCCGACCGCCCTGCTCGCCGGCGCTTCGCGGCCGGGGAGATCGACGAGGGCGAGTACGGGCGCCGGCTCTCCGTCCCGGGCGAACGGTTCGGCCGGGGGCAGCGGCGGCGGAAGCACGGCCTGATCGTCGCCGGACGGGTCAGCCGACCGCCACGGACCGCTCGGTGGACGGCGCACGGCTCCCCAGGTCCATGACGGGACCCAGCGCGAAGGGGCCGTCGGTGGTTGCTCCGTACACCGGGCCGGATGGCGGGACGGCGAGGAAGGGCGGGGCCGGAAGGGTGAACCAGACCACCTTCCCGGCTCCGCCGCTCGGCCGGACCCCCCAGCTCTCGCTGACGGCGGCGATCAGCGCGAGCCCACGTCCCGAGGTGCTGGACATGCTGGGCGGGCGCACGGTCGGCAGCCTCGGATCGTGGTCGTGGACGGACACCATGAGCCGTTCGAGCAGCAGCTCGATCTCGACGGTGCACGACTTGTCCGGCTGGGCGTGCCGGTGGACGTTGGTCAGCAGCTCGGTGACGCCGAGTGCGGCTTGGTCGATCAAGGGTTCGAGATGCCAGGAGCGCAACTGCGCCGAGACGATTCTGCGGACCTGGCCGATCCGCGACGGCAGGGCCTGGAGCTCCACCGTGCAGTGCCTGCTTGGGTCGGTGATCACGACTGCGACTCCCCGAAAGAGGTCCGGAAGAAGACGAAGAAACGGATCCAGCAGTTGGCGGCTGCTGATGTGGTGCCGGCGGAGCGTCCTACCGTCACCGCCGGTGAACCGTGAGTGACGTGTTCAATGTCACTCAGGGGTCACCGCTCCGCAACTCGCGGCCTTCCGGCGCCGCGGGTCCCGCGTCAGGTCGTCCGGCCGCCCGCGCTGCGCAGCGTCTCCAGGAACCGGCGGGCCGGTCCGGTCCGGTCCGGCCCGTGGTTGCGCTGTCCCATCGTGAGCCGGTACCGCGTCCCGTTGAGGCGGGCCACCGTGGCGTCGGACCCGGCGAACCAGGGCCGACCTGCGCTGACGGTGCCCACCGGGGCGCTGTCGATCTCCCGGCCGTTGCTGGTCAGCAGTGCGAGTCTGCCGTCCTTGACGACCACCTGTCCGGCCCGCGTGAGCGAACGGGCCCACCGCTCGATGCGGACTCCCGTCGCGCTGAACTCCGTTTCCTTCATGACTGCTTCGCCCCCTTCATGACACCTCTGATGGGCAGTCTGCACAATGCCGGGCCAGGACGCCAGGCCGCGTGCGGGCCGGGTGTCCCGGCCGTCACGGCCCGGGGGTCCAAGGCAGTGCTATGACCTGCCAAAGTGAACGTTTTTGCAGGTGGGGAGGGTAGGTTGCGGGAGACGGCGACAGCGGCACGAGGAGGAACGGGCTGATGGGCACCAAGACGCACGAGCACGCCGGACGGGTCATGGAGACGGTCGACGTCGACCGCTCCGACGCCGAGTACCGGGCCTGGCTCAAGGAGGCGGTACGCAAGGTCCAGGCCGACGCCAACCGGTCCGCCGACACCCATCTGCTGCGCTTCCCGCTGCCCGAGGCGTGGGGCATCGACCTCTACCTCAAGGACGAGTCGACGCACCCCACCGGCAGCCTCAAGCACCGGCTGGCCCGCTCACTCTTCCTGTACGGGCTCTGCAACGGCTGGATCCGGCCGGGCAAGCCGGTGATCGAGGCGTCCAGCGGTTCCACCGCCGTCTCGGAGGCGTACTTCGCCAAGCTGATCGGCGTCCCGTTCGTCGCCGTGATGCCCCGCACCACCAGCCCCGAGAAGTGCCGGCTGATCGAATTCCACGGCGGCCGATGTCACTTCGTCGACGACTCCCGGAAGATGTACGAGGAGTCCGCCAGACTCGCCGCGGAGACCGGCGGGCACTACATGGACCAGTTCACCTACGCCGAGCGGGCCACCGACTGGCGCGGCAACAACAACATCGCCGAATCGATCTACCAGCAGATGAGGCTGGAGCGCTATCCGGAGCCGACCTGGATCGTCGCCACGGCCGGAACCGGCGGCACCTCCGCGACCATCGCCCGCTACGTGCACTACATGCAGTTCGACACCCGGATCTGCGTCCCCGACCCGGAGAACTCCTGCTTCTTCGACGGCTGGACCCACCACGACCCCCTGGCCACCAGCGACTGCGGCTCCCGGATCGAGGGCATCGGCCGCCCCCGGATGGAGCCGAGCTTCGTGCCCGGGGCGATCGACCGGATGATGAAGGTGCCGGACGCCGCGAGCGTCGCCGCCGTACGCGCCCTGGAGCGGGCCATCGGCCGCAAGGCGGGCGGCTCCACCGGCACCGGGCTCTGGAGCGCGTTCACCCTGGTCGCCGAGATGGTTCGACAGGGCGCCACCGGCAGTATCGTCACCCTGATCTGCGACCCCGGCGACCGCTACCTCGACAAGTACTACTCCGACGCCTGGCTCGCCGAACAGGGCCTGGACATCGCCCCGTACGCGGCGACCATCGACTCCTTCCTGGCCGACGGCGACTGGCCCTGACCGGTCGGCCGCCCCCGCGGGGCGGCTCCGTCCCCGGAGGTCCGGCCCGGCCGGCCCGGGGCCGTCGGGTCGTTCGCCAAGCTGCCGCCCGCCGGCGGACAGGAGCGCGGACAGGCGCTCGCGGGTCCGGCGGAGGCCGTCCCGCTGGGCGTCGATGCGCCCGGCCAGGGCCTCCAACTCGGCCCGGAGCGCCGGGCACATCTCCAGCGGGGCCCCCTCGCCGTCCGGGCGGAGGCAGTCCAGGTAGCGGCCGATCGCCTCCGTTCCCAGGCCCGCGTCGATCATCGTCCTGATCCGCGCCACCCGGTCGACGTCGGTGTCGGAGTAGATCCGGTAGCCGTTGCTGTCGCGAGCCGGGACCAGCAGCCCGCGGTCCTCGTAGTGGCGCAGCGCGCGCGGGCTCACCCCGGTCCGCTCGGCGAGTCCGCCTATGAGCACGGCTCCTCCTCGGTGACTTGACCTTCACGCCGACGTGAAGCCGTACCGTCCGGCGTCATGACACACACCTCAACCGAACGGCGCGCCTCGATCATCCACGGCTACGGGGCGACCCCCGAGGACCACTGGTTCGGCCGGCTGGCCGGGCAGTTCGAAGCCGATGGCATCCGCACGGCGGTCCCCGCCCTCCCGGACTCCGGGGCCCCGGACCCCGACCGGTGGGCGGCGGCCGCCGGAGCCGCCCTGGGCACGCCGGACGCGGGCTCGATCGTGGTGGCGCACAGCCTCGGCTGCGTCACTGTCCTGCGGCATCTCGGCTCACTGACCGGGCCGTGGCGCCTGGGCGCGCTGGTGCTGGTGGCGGGGTTCGTCGACCGGCTGCCGGACCTCCCGGAGCTGGACGTCCATGTCGACGGGGTGCCGGACCCGACGGGGATCGGCGGCCACGTCGACCGGCTCACCGTCCTGCGGTCGGACGCCGACCCGATCGTGCCGACCGGCCACACCGACCGCCTCGCCGGCCTCCTGGGCGTGTCCGCGCTGGTGGTCCCCGGCGCCGGGCACTTCCTCGCCTCCGACGGCGTGACGTCGCTCGACGAGGCGCGGAGGGCCGCCCTGGGGTGACCGTCCGCACCGCGGGGGCGTCCGCTACGCGGCGGCCCCCGCCAGCCGCCGGTCGAGAGCGCGCACCGCCTCCCTAAAGGCCCGGCCCACCCCCGGCCGGGCCAGCCGCATGAGCAGCCGGTAGGGCGCCGGACCGTCCACGGCGAACGTCCATTGCACCCGGGTGCCCGCACCCGCCGGAGTCAGCCGCCACTCCTCCAGCAACGCCCGTACGGCGGGCGCGTTGACCAGGTCGGCCCGGTAGGCGTACCGCTCGCCGGGCTCCGCCGCCATGATCGTCTCGTGGGCGGTGAAGCCGCCCTTGAGCCGGACCACGCGGCCATCGCCGTCCGGGGTGGGGCGGGCGGACGTCACCGCCGTGAACCACTCCGGCCAGCCCGGCACGTCGTCGGCGAGCGCGCGGTACACCGCCTCCGGGGGCGCGGACACCCCGGCGGAGAAGACCAGCCGCACCGGGGCGGTGTCGATGAATTCCAGCTCCACGGAACGGAGTCGGCGCGGCATGGAACATACCTCCCGTGCGGTCGTGGGACCGGTCGGCCACACCATAGCTGACGCGATATCAGATGTCTTGTGCCAGAAGGCCGTCGAGGACCCGGCCGAAGACCCGGCGCCCCGCGCGGGCGAGCGCCGGATCGCACCACCGGGGCAGCGGACGCACGGTCAGCTCCTCCACCCACACCACATGCGAACCGGACCCCGTCGGGGACACCTCGATCGATGCCCGGCCCCGCACCAGCGCACCGCGCTTCTCCAGCCGGCACGACCCCGCCCGCCCGGCGACGGGCGGCACCCACCGCACCACTTCCATCGGATCGTCGAACGCCAGCGGCCCCAGCCCGGTACGCGCCACGAAGACCGTCCCGACCCCGGCCGGCGAATCCTCCGCGACCGTGATCCCGGTCAGCGGGACATGCGCGGCGTGCCGCTCCCAGTCCGTCACCCGGCGCCAGGACTCGGGGGCGGGGAGTGAGGTGAAGCGCTCGATCCGGAAGACGGCCACCCCGCGATTCTACGGAGTGTCCGACAAGTCCGGCACGCGCCCCGCCGGGCGGCGGGGATCAGGCGCCGCCGTCCGGGCCCCGCCCCGCCACCACCAGCCCCGGCAGATGCTCCTCGATCTCCGCACGGGCGGCGGCCGACAGCCCCGCGTCCGTCACGAACGTGTCCACCTGCTCCAGCGCCGCGAACGAACTCAGGCCCACCGTCCCCCACTTGGTGTGGTCGGCGACCACCACGACCCGCCGCGCCGACTGGACGAACCGGCGGTTGGTCTCCGCCTCCGCCAGGTTCGGCGTCGACAGCCCGGCCTCCACGGAGATCCCGTGGACTCCCAGGAACAGCACGTCGAAGTGGAGGGAGGCGATCGCCTGGTCCGCGACCGGACCGACCAACGAGTCCGAGGGCGTCCGCACCCCGCCGGTGAGTACCACCGTGGCCGCCCCGGGCCGCGCCCCGGACGTCCCCGACGGCCGCTGCGCGGTGTGGAAGACATCGGCGACCCGCACCGAGTTGGTCACCACCGTCAGATCGGGCACCTCCAGCAACCGCTGGGCCAGCGCGAACGTCGTCGTACCGCCGGAGAGCGCGATGGCGCTGCCCGGCACCGCCATGGCCGCGGCCACCCGCGCGATGTCCTCCTTGGCCGTCAGTTCCAGCGCCGACTTCGCCTCGAAACCCGGCTCGTGCGTACTGGCCTCGACCACCGGCACGGCCCCGCCGTGCACCTTCTCGACGACGCCCTGGCGGGCCAGCGCGTCCAGGTCACGGCGCACCGTCATGTCGGAGACATTGAGCCTGCGCGTCAACTCGTTGACCCGGACCCCGCCGCGCCTGCGTACCTCGTCGAGGATCAGCGCACGCCGCTGCTCCGCGAGCAGGTTCTGGTTCTCGCTCAACGCCGGTCCGCCCCTTTCCTCCGTGGCCGTGCGGCGGTCATGTCGAACGGGGTCATCCTGCCACGCGGTGTGGTCCACCGCCGCACTGGGGAGATTCCGTGAGAGCGGCGCGGACACCGGCCCCTTCCACGATCCTGGTGACACCGCGTCAACACCCCCCCATGAACCAGAGAGCGAGTCACCCTCGTGCCACCTGCCTCCCAGGCCCCGCAGAGTCCGGGGCCCGCGCTGGAACTGCTGGTCCACGGGGTGGGCGGCACCACCCCCCAGGAGATGCTCGACGATCCGCGCACGGTCCGGATCACCGGCGACGCGACCGCCGCCATCTACCGGCGGGCCGAGGACACCGACGCCGAACAGCACCCGGAGCGCTACCGCGACCGCCCCATCCCCGAGGCGTACTGCTGGTCCAATTTGACCTCGGGCAACGGCTCCCGCGCCCTGTGGCTGCTGCTGCTCCCCTTCATGGTGGTCAACCTCGCCCACTGGATGCGCCCCACCGCCCGCGCCCGCACCCGGGCGGTGCGCCTGTACGGGGTGGTCGTCCGGCTCGTCGCGCTCAGCCTCACCGCGCTGCTCACCGCGGCCGCCTGCGAGGTGGCGCTCGACCTGGTGGCCTGGCAGTGCGCGGGGGTCCCGGCCTGCTCCGACCAGCGCTCCTGGCTCGGCTTCCTCTCCACCGCCCAGGGCGGCTGGTGGTCCCAGCCGGGCCGCCGGCTCGCGCTCGCCGCCGTGGTGCCCACCGCCCTGGTGACGCTCCTGTGGTTCCTCTCCAACCGCACCTGGAGCGCGTACGAATCGCAGCGCACCCTCACCGGCTCCGCCCCCGACGACGACACCTACGACTCCGGTGCCGGCACGCCCTCCGGCGTCCCCGCCCTCGCCCGGCCCGGATTCTGGTACGGCCGCCGGCTGGTCGCCCGGCTGCGCGCCGCGCACACCGCCGCCGGCTTCCTGACCGTCGCCGCGTCGGTCGCGGGCGCCGCGGCCCGTCACGACCGCTCCGTCGCGAGCCCCGTGCCGGGCTTCGTCGGCCGGCTGATCGAGGCGACGCTGCTGCTCTGCGGGTTCGTGGTGGTCTGGGTGGTCTGCCGCCGGGGCCGCAGCGAACGGCGCCTGGACAACAAGCTCGACCGCGCCCTCATCACCTACCTGCCCGGCGTCGCGCTGGCCCTGCTCGTCCTCTCCGCCGCGTACGCCGCCTGGTCCCGCCCCGGCTGGGTCTCCTCCGGCACCCTCCCGGGCGACTTCGCCTTCAGCTTCCTCGCCATCGGCCAGGGAACCCTCGTCGTGGTGCTCGCCGCCGTCTCGCTGGGCCTCTACCACCGCACCCCCGAAGCCCGCACCGTCCTGTACGGACTGGGCGGCCCGGTGGTCGCCATGCTCGCCTGCGCCCTCGGCGGGGTGATGAGCGGCGGAGTCTCCCAGCGCGTCGCCGACTGGCTCGACGGCCCCGGCACCCCCGGCATGGGCAAGGGCTCCGTCATCCCCGGACCGCCCGTCCTGCTCAGCTGGCAGGCATCGATCATCCCGGTGCTCCTGGTGCTGCTCGCCCTGCCCACCCTGTTCCTGCTGGCACGGACCTGGCGCACCGCCCGCGCCATGGAGCCCGGGATCGACCGGGAGTACGCCGAGGGCCGGCCGGAGCCCGCCCGTACCCGGCAGATCGCCCGCGTCCGGGCCGCCGCGGGGCTCACCGACTCCGTGGCCTGGATGCTCGGCCCCCTCTGCGGGGCCGCCCTGCTGCTCGGCGCCGGGGCGGTCCTCGGAGCCTGGGCGACCGGGGAGGTCCCCGGGCTCGCCATGAAGGGCAGCGGCGCGTTCCTCGAATCCCTCGCCGACGCCGCCCAGTCCACCGGTTCCTGGATGGTCGGACTCGGCTTCATCCTCTTCGTCACCTGGGGCCGCCGCGCCTACCGCGACGCCTCCGCCCGGCGCACCATCGGCATCCTCTGGGACGTCGGCACGTTCTGGCCGCGCGCCGCCCACCCCTTCGCCCCGCCCTGCTACGCCGAGCGCGCCGTCCCCGACCTGGCCTCCCGGATGTCCGGCTGGACCGGACTGACCCACGGCAGGCTCGTCATCTCCGGGCACTCCCAGGGCAGTGTGCTGGCCGCGTCCGCGGTCTGGCAGCTGCCCGCCCACACCCGCGGCCGGGTCGCCCTGCTCACCTACGGCTCACCGATCGAGCGGCTGTACGGGCGTTGGTTCCCGGCCTACTTCGGGACCGGGCCGATGCAGGTGCTGCACCGGTCCGTGCACTGCTGGCGCAACCTGTGGCGGGCCACCGACCCGATCGGCGGCCGGATCCGCCTCGACGACGTCACCGGCCCCGAGGTGGACCGAGGTCCGCTGCGCGACCCCCTGGTCTACGGCCGGACCCCGGAGCATCCGCTGCCCGAGGCGATCCTCGGGCACGGCGACTACCAGGCCGACCCGGTCTTCGCCGAGGAACGGGCCGCGCTGCTGGAGCGCCTCGACCCGGTCGTTCCCCGGCAGACGGCCGGGACGGACGAGGCAGGAGCGCCGCAGGGTCAGGGCAGTTCCGGCAAGTCCTCCGGGTAGAGCAGGGTGAGGTCGTCGGTGCTCACCTCGTCGAGCTGGGCGACCCGTCCCGCGTGCCGCTCCACCATCGACTCGAAGGTCTGGCGCGCGGTGCGGCCGTTGCCGAACGCCGGCCCCTTGGGAAGCTCGGTGAAGTACTTCAGCAACGCCTCCCCGGTCCCGGAGGCCAGACGGTACTCGTGCTCGTCGGCCTGCTGCCCGACGATCCGCAGCAGCTCGGCGGGCTCGTAGTCGCTGAACGTGATGGTCCGGGAGAAACGGGACGCCACACCGGGATTGACGGTCAGGAACCGCTCCATCTCGTGGGTGTACCCGGCGACGATCACGACCACCGCGTCCCGGTGGTCCTCCATCAGCTTCACCAGGGTGTCGATCGCCTCCCGGCCGAAGTCCCGGCCGGAGTCCTCGGGCGACAGGGCGTACGCCTCGTCGACGAACAGCACCCCGCCACGCGCCCGGTCGAACGCCTCCTGGGTACGGATCGCGGTCGAGCCGATGTGCTCACCGACCAGGTCGACCCGGGACACCTCGACCAGATGGCCCCGCTCCAGCACCCCGAGCGAGGCGAGGATCTCGCCGTAGAGCCGGGCCACGGTGGTCTTGCCGGTGCCGGGGGAGCCGGTGAAGACCAGATGGCGCCGGACCGACGCGGCCTTCAGCCCGGCCTCCTGGCGGCGCCGGCCCACCTCGATCATGTCGGTGAGGGCCCGCACCTCGCGCTTGACGCTGTCCAGGCCCACCAGCGCGTCCAGCTCCGCCAGCACCGCGTCCGAGGGGCGCGCGGGAGCCTCGGGTGTCCCGGCCGGGGCGGGCTCCACCGCACGCTGGCCGGGAACCCCGCCGAGCAGCCCGGAGGAGGACTGGGTGGCCGTCAGTACGGTGGGCGCCGGGGGAGCGGAGGAGCGCAGCGCGCTCTCGTCGCTCGTGCAGTCCTCCACCACCGGGCCGGTCCCCTGGCCGTCGCCACGGGTGACGGGCGGCTCGGCGAACTCGTACCCGCCGCGGGCGCACCGCTCGGTCCGGCAGCGGGTCAGCGTCGTACGGCAGCCGTCCATCACATGGAATCCGTAGCCGTCGCTCCCGGTGACCCGGCAGCCGTTGAACGTGCCGCGGCCCTCGGCGGAGACGTAGAAACCGGCCTCGGCGGGCGAGGTGACCGTGCAGCGCTCGATCGTCGGGTCGGCGCCCTTGGTGACGATCACGCCGGTCTGGACCGTGTCGACGGTGCAGTTGTTCAGCGTGCCGCCGCTGCCGTGGTCGCGGAACCAGGCACCGGTGGACGTCTCGCGGATGCGGCAGTCGTCGAGCTGCGCGGTGGCCCCGTCGCTCACCGACACGGCGGTGTTGCGGACCTGGGAGAGATCGCTGTCGACGACGTCGGCGCGCGAGCCCCGGTCGAGGACGAAGAGAGCGTCCGGCACGTCGTGGACCCGGCACGAGTCCAGTATCACCGTCGCCCCGTCGCTCACCCAGACCGCGGGGTAGTCGCCCGTACTGTCGTGGATCTCGCACTGGTTGGCGTCGACCCGGGTGCCGGGGTCCCAGACCGAGAGGCCGTTGCGGCCGAAGCGGCGCACCGTGGACCGGGTCAGGGTGAGCACCGAACGGGACCGCAGGTCGACCGCGTTCTCCGGGATGTCGTGGATGTCGCAGTCGGCCAGCGTCAGTACGGCGTCGGTGTCGAGCGTCACCCCGTCCGCGGACGTGCGGTGCACCGTGCAGTCGGTGAGATGGGCGGACGCCCGGGAGGTGACCTGGACACCGCTGCCCTTGATCTCGTACACCTCGCAGCCGAAGCCCTCCAGGCCGCTGCCCTCCCCGGTGACGCTCAGCCCCGCGCCCGAGGCGTGGTGGATCCGGCAGCGCTCGAGCCGGGGGTGTGCGCCGTCGCGCACCGAGACGCCGGACTGCCCGGCGGAGACCACCTCGCACTCCTCGAACACGCCGCCCGCCCCCTCGAGTACGGCGAGACCGGCACCGGCGGGGTTGTCGACCGTGCACCGGCGCACGGTCGGACGGGCGGCCCCGCGCACCTCGATCCCGGCGGCGGAGCGGGTGACGATCCGCAGGTCCGCGATCTCCGGCGCCCCGTCCTCGATCAGCAGCGCGGGCGCCGTCGAGTCCTGGCCCTCCACATGGATGTCCGAGACGACGGCGGAGGCGCGGACGGTCAGCGGCACACCGTCGACCGGCGCGATCCGCACGGAGCCGACCGAGCCCTCGGTGCCGCGCAGGGTCACCGCGCGGTGCAGGACCAGATTCTCCCGGTAGGTGCCCGGCGAGACGGTGAGGACGTCCCCGTCGGCCGCGGCCTCCAGGGCCGCGGTGAGGGAGGGGTACTCGCCTGTGCGGCGCCGCCACCGCGAAGTTCCGGTGTGTGTCACCTGGACCGTGCCCTGTGCCATGGCGCTGTTGTGTCCCCACCTCGTGCGTGCCTGATGCCCTGGTCACCGGCCTCGCGGCAGCGGTGGGTCCCCGGGACCGCCCACCGGGAAACCGGGCGGGCCGGTCCACCGTAGCGCGCGCGGCGGGCGGGAGTTGCCCCGATCAGCAGCCGATCAACTGCCGGTACCGGTCCTGCCCCAGTCCGGACCGGTGCTGGCCCACTCCTGGTCGATCCGGTCGTACCGCGCCTTCTTCAGGCGACGGACGATCAGCTGCCGGACCCCCTCGACCGCGCCGGCCGCCAGCAGCCCGGCACCGATCCCCGCCAGCACCGCGTGGGCGCGGGCGGTGGCCGCGTCCATCGGACGGGGGACGGGGCGGCCCGCGTCGTCCGTCCAGATCTCCACCCGGGCGCCGGGGGCGGTCCGCCGGGACTCGATCGTCACGGTGCCCTGCCGCTCCGTGCCGTCGGGGGACCGCCAGCGCGCCACCACCGAGGACGGCAGGGTGTGCCGCGGGGCCGTCTCGGGGTCGGAGGGAAAGCGGGGGCCCTGCGGCGACCGGCGCACCACGACCGCGGTGGTGGCATGACGTCCGGCCCGCTGCGCCCGCGCCGACTCCTGCAGCGCGTCGTCCGTCCGCGCCCCGCACGCCCAGCCCAGCGCGGGCGCCGCCAGCACCATCAGGAGCAGCGAGGCCAGGGCCGTCCACGCCTCGCGCCGGTCCGTGGCACGGCGCAGCGAATTGTGCCGCCAACGCCAGACACCCGTCACCGCTCGCACTGTCCACGCCCCCTTCCGTATCCGTCTTAGCCCGGTACGGGATGCTTCATGCGCGGAGGAGGGGGCGAGAATGAGCCCTCTCTCCGCTCGGCGTGCGGAGCTCCCCCGCCCCGCCGCCCGGCTGACGAACCGTCCACTGACGCTCCATCCACTGACGAGCCGTCCGGTACCGACACGGAAGCCGCCGCCGAGTCCCCATGGCCCGGCGGCGGCTCCGTACGACGGCGCATGTCCCGGTTCAGTACCCCCGGCCCTGGTAGGGGCGGTTGTACGGGTCCTCGTAGGGCGAGGGGGCCGGGCGGGGTGCCGGGGCGGGCGCGGGGCGCGGCGCCGCCGGGCGCATCGCCTCGTAGCCGGTACCGGGCGCGGGGCGCTGCGGCTGCTGGGGATGGGGCGCCGGGTAGCCGCCGCGGGCCGCGGCGGGCTGCTGCGGGATGTACGGCGCCGGGGCGTGTTGCAACGGCGCGGGCGGCGCGGGCGCGTACCCCTGCGGGGGCGCGGGCTGCGGATAGCCGTACGACGGCGCGGGCGGGGTGGGGGTGGGGGCCGCGGGAAGAGCCGGCAGCGCCGCCGGGAGGGCGGGCAGATAGCTGTTGCCGGTGTCGTAGGCGGCCGGGACTCGGATCGGAGCGATCTGAGGAGTGCCCCGCTCCGCGACCAGGGAGTCGTAGATCGGAGTGTCGGGGAACGACGGTGCGGCGTAGTAGCCGCCGCCGAAGGTGGAGCGGGGGGACGTCATGACACCTAAGTTAAGCCCACGATGTGCCGGTTGGGGAGTCCCCATCTCGGGGGCATCCGATTTACGCTGATTCTGTCGGCGCGAGCCGCTGTAAAGATTGCTAAATCCGCTGTGAACACGAGGTCATTTCCGGTGGTGGGCGCGATGGTTCACGAGAAGTGGCCGCCGGGCCGCAAAGGGTGACATCCGCGTAGCGGTGCCCGGAGCGGAGATCGCCGGCCCGGAACGCTTTCGCCGGGCCGGTTAAATGCGGGATAAGGGTTCCGTCGGTGAAATTTCCGCGCGGCAAGTGCCACCAGTATCTTGGGCCGATGACCGAACTACCGCCGCCCGGCGGCACCGTGGCCGACTTGGACGAAGTGGAGGCCCGCTGGGCGGGTGCCTGGCGGCCGGAGCGGATCACGGAGCGGTTGCGCGGAATCGAGACCCCGTGGTGCGTCGCGGCGGGATGGGCGCTGGATCTCTTCCGCGGGGAGCAAACACGGGCGCACGGCGATCTGGAGGTCGCGGTGCCCGCCGCGGATTTCCCCGGGATTCGGGACCGATTCCCCGATCTTGTCTTCGACGCGGTCGGCTGGGGGCGGATCTGGGAAGAGGCGGGAGCTGGGGTTCTGGCGGCCACGCATCAGACGTGGGCGCGGGATCCGGAGACCGGCCGGTTCCTGTTCGACGTGTTCCGCGAGCCGCACGACGGCGGTATGTGGATCTGCCGCCGCGACCCGGAACTGCGGCTGCCCTACGACGAGATCATCGAGTGCACACCGGACGGCATCCCTTATCTGGCACCCGAAGCCGTGCTGCTCTTCAAGGCGAAGGCGGCGCGGCCCAAGGACCGGGCGGACTTCCGCGGAGTGCTGCCGCTGCTGGACCCGGCGCGACGGCACCGCCTGAGCGCCTGGCTGGAACGCGTCCATCCCGGGCACGTATGGCTGACGGAGCTGACGGAGCGGTAGTCGGAGCCACGCGACGGACGACGGCGAGGAGCGGCACGATGAAGGACACCGGCACGACGGCCACGGCCCTGGTGGTGCAGCACGACTCCGGAGGCGGCCTCGGCCGCTGGGCCGCCTGGCTGGCGGAGCGGGGCGTCACGGCACGGGTGGTCCGGGCCCACGAGGGCGACCCGCTTCCGGACCGGCTGGAGGATTCCGCGCTCATCGTGCTCGGCGGAGCCTTCCTCCCCGACGACGACGTCCGCGCGCCCTGGCTCCCCGCGACCCGGGAGCTGGTACGGCAGGCCCTCGCCGCACGGACGCCGGTGTTCGGCATCTGCCTCGGGGGCCAACTGCTCGCCCAGGTCGCCGGTGGCGAGGTGCGCGGCAACCACGGAACGCCCGAGTTCGGCAGCACCCGGCTCGACCTGCGCCCCGAGGCGGCCGACGATCCGCTGTTCCACGGACTGCCCGCCCACCCCTCGGCCATCGAGAACCACGTCGACGCCGTCACCGCGCTCCCCGCCGGCGCCCACTGGCTGGCCCGCAGCGAGGACTGCCCCTACCAGGCGTTCAGGATCGGCTCCGTGGCGTGGGGCGTGCAGTTCCATCCGGAGACCACCGCCGAACGGATCCGCGGCTGGAACCGCGACCGCCTGCACCGCAACGGCGCGCCGGACCCGGAGACCCTGCATGCCCGGGCGGTGCGGGACGAGCCCGAGTCCACCGCCACCTGGCGCACCGTCGCCCACCGCTTCGCCGACCTCGCGGCCGGGGCGGCCCCCGGCCCGGCGGCGTGACCAGGTGACGGGTACCGCTTCGACGCCGTGGATCACACGTCGGCCGAGCACGCTCTCGTCGGGAAAGCCGGGCGGCGGGTCGGCGGAACCGAGAGGGGGCACGCGGTACTTCTCCCGAAGACCGGCCTCGTGTGCGGGGCGGGCCGCGCCCGGACCCGCCGGGAACACCCGATCGGAAGACCGGAGCGGACCGGGGAGGCTCCGGACCCCGCGCGGACGGACGGGTCGTCGGGCCGGCCCGGTCTCCGCGCCCCGTGCGCCCGCCCGGCGGGTTAGGTTTGCGGGGAAGAGATTGTGGACCGCGGGACTCGCGATGGGGGCGAGCATGACCATGCTAAAAGGGGCCAATGTTCCGGTGCCGGCCCAGGCCGTGCGGGTCGAACTGGGGTGGCGTACCGCCCCGGGCACACCGGACGTCGACGGCTCGGCGCTCCTTCTCGTGTCGGGAAAGGTGCGCGGCGACGCCGACTTCGTCTTCTACAACCAGCCCTCGCACGCCTCCGGGGCGGTGCGCCACGAGGGCAAGCGCCCGTCCGCGGAGGGAATGACTGACAACCTCGCGGTCGATCTCGCCCGCGTCGAACCGGCCATCGACCGGGTGGTCCTGGCGGCCTCCGCGGACGGCGGCACCTTCGGCCGGGTGTCCGGGCTGTACGTACGGATCACGGACGCGGAGAACGGCGGGGAGATCGCGCGCTTCGACAGCGCGGACGCCACGGTCGAGACCGCGTTCATCCTCGGTGAGCTCTACCGCCGCCAGGGCGCCTGGAAGTTCCGGGCCGTCGGCCAGGGGTACGACACCGGCCTCGCGGGTCTCGCGACCGACTTCGGGATCTCCGTCGACGAGCCGCAGCAGCCGCCCCGGCCGCCGCAGTCTCCCTCGTACCCGCCGCCGCCCCAGTCCCAGCAGCCTCAGGCGTACCAGCCGAACTCACAGCCCCAGCCGCCCCAGCCGTCCTGGGCTTCCCAGCAGACGCAGAGCGCGACCATGCCTCCCGCCCCGCCCGTCCCGCCGGCTCCGCCGGCCGCCGCCCCGGTACGCCTCTCCAAGGTGACGCTCACCAAGGAGGCGCCGCGGGTCTCCCTCGCCAAGCAGGGCGGCACGTCGGGGGCGCTCCGCGTCAACCTCAACTGGGAGGTGCGCAAGCAGTTCAAGGGCTGGGGGAGCAAGCTCGGCCGGGCCATCGCCCAGCACGCGGACCTCGATCTCGACCTCTGCGCCCTCTACGAGCTCACCGACGGCAGCAAGGGCGTCGTCCAGGCCCTGGGGAACGCCTTCGGCGCCCTCCACCAGCCCCCGTACATCCATCTCGACGGGGACGACCGGACCGGTGCCGTGGCCACCGGGGAGAACCTCACCGTCAACCTCGACCACATGGACAGACTCCGCCGCGTCCTGATCTTCGTCACCATCTACGAGGGCGCCCGGAGCTTCGCCGACCTCCACGCGACCGTCACGCTCCAGCCGCAGCACGGCGCGCCGATCGACTTCTCGCTCGACGAGTGCACCGTCCCGTCCACCGTCTGCGCCCTGGCCCTGCTGACGAACAACGGGGGAGACCTCACCGTCCAGCGCGAGGCCCGCTATCTCGTCCCCGAGCGCGGAGTGAGCCCGCAGCGCACCATCGACCACGCCTACGGGTGGGGCATGAACTGGACCCCCGGCCGCAAGTGACCCCGGCGGGGCCGGTCCACCGCCGGCCCCCCGCTCACGGCTCCGGCGCGGCCTCGGGACGGGCGTACGTACGCCCCTTCCAGGCCGCGCCCCGGCCCCGGTAGTGCCGCACCGCCGAGTCGACCGTCATCAGCAGGTAGAGCAGGGCGGTGAACGGCAGCAGGGGCGCCCACCAGGGCGACTGCCGGTAGTAGCGGAGCATCGGGAGGTACGTCCCGGCCATCACCGCCCATGCCAGACCGCCCGCGCATGCCGCCACCGGGTCCCCGCCCAGCAGCCCGGCGGCCAGCGCCAGCGGGGGCGCGAGATAGACCAGCGCCAGCCCCAGCACCGTCCCCACCAGCAGCGGCGGGCTGTGCCGCAGCTGCGCGTACGCGCTCCGCGCCACCATCCGCCACAGATCCCCGAGCCGGGGATACGGCCGCACACTGTCCACCCGCTCGGCGAGCCCCAGCCAGATCCGTCCCCCGCTGCGCTGCACCGCCCGTGCCAGCGAGACGTCGTCGATCACCGCCTGCCGGATCGACTCCGGCACCCGGGCCCGCTCCGCCGCCCCGGTCCGCAGCAGGACACAGCCACCGGCCGCGGCGGCCGTCCGCGCTCCGGCCCGGTTCACCCACCGGAACGGGTAGAGCTGCGAGAAGAAGTAGACGAAGGCCGGGACGACCAGCCGTTCCCACCCGCTCGACACCCGCAGCCGGGCCATCTGCGAGACCAGGTCGTAGCCGCCGGACTCGGCGGCGGCGACCAGCTCGCGCAGACTGTCCGGCTCGTGCGCGATGTCGGCGTCCGTCAGCAGCAGGTACGCCGGCCTGCGCAGCCGGGCGCGGGCGATCCCGTGCCGCACCGCCCAGAGCTTGCCCGTCCAGCCCGGCTCGGGCTCACCCGGCGACAGCACCGACACCGGCAGCCCGCCGTACCGGACGGACAGCGCGCGGGCGACGTCGCCCGTACCGTCCGTACTGCAGTCGTCGACGAGGAAGACCTCCGCACGCCCCGGGTAGTCCTGCGCCAGCAGGGACGGAAGGGTCACCGGCAGCATGTCGGCCTCGTCACGCGCGGGCACCACGACGGCGACGGACGGCCAGCGTCCGGGGTCCTCACGACGGGGCAGCCGCTGGCCGGTCAGCCAGAAGAACCCCTGTCCCAGCAGCAGCCACACCCATGCGGCCAGCGAACCCACGGCGATCCAGGCAACGGCGCTCATTCGCCGCAGTCTGCCCCACCCGGACGTAACCGCACGAGCCGTCGACTATGGTGACCGGGTGAAGATCGCGCTCATGGACTCGGGAATCGGCCTCCTCGCGGCGGCCGCCGCGGTGCGCCGGCTGAGGCCCGACGCCGATCTGGTGCTGTCCTCCGACGCCCCCGAGCACACGCCCTGGGGGCCGCGTACGCCCGAGTACGTGACCGCCCACGCGCTGGACGTGGCCCGCGCGGCCGCCGCCCACCGGCCGGACGCACTGATCGTCGCCTGCAACACCGCCTCCGTCCACGCCCTGCCCGCGCTCCGCGCCGCGTTCGAGCCCGCGCTGCCGGTCATCGGCACCGTCCCCGCGATCAAGCCGTCCGTCGCCACGGGCGGTCCCGTCGCGATCTGGGCGACGCCCGCCACCACCGGCAGCCCGTACCAGCGCCGGCTCATCGCGGAATTCGCCGACGCCGTCGACGTCACCGAGGTGCCCTGCCCGGGTCTCGCCGACGCCGTGCAGGAGGCCGACGAGGCCGCGATCGACCGTGCGGTCGCCGCCGCCGCCGCCCACACCCCGCCCGACGTGCGGGCCGTGGTCCTCGGCTGCACCCACTACGAGCTGGTCGGCGAGCGCATCCGCGCCGCCGTGGGGCGGCCCGGCCTGCCGCCCGTCGCGCTGTACGGATCGGCCGGGGCCGTCGCCGCCCAGGCACTGCGCCGGATCGGGGCCGAACCCGCTCCGTCGGCCGAATCCTCCGGACGCGTCTCGGTGCTCGTCGGCGGAGACCTCACCGACCTCCCCGAGGCCGCGCCCGCCTACCCGGAAGGGCGTCTGCTGGGAGCCGTCAGCCCGGTCCGCTGACCCGGCGCGGGCCGTTCGACCCCTGCCCGGCGTGCGGATTCCTGAGTACGCTGCTGGACATGAGGGACGACTCCCGCGAATCCCGTCACAACGGAACAGATCCCCACCCCGCCGTCTGGACCGGCCGGGCCACCAACCGGGCCCAGTGGGTCCTCGCGGCCGGGGGAGCGGCCTGCCTGGCGCTCGGCGTCCAGCTGGCCGTGAGCTCCAACTGGACCTCCGGGGTCGCCCCCCTGCTGATGTCCGTGATCGGCTGCGTCGCCGCCGGACTCCTCATGCTGTTCGGCACCCTCGCCTTCGTGAACGTGGCCGTCCGGATCGACGGGGACGCCCTGGAGGTGCGCTGCGGCCACATGGGCCTGCCCCGGCGCCGGATCCTGCTGACCCAGGTGGTCGGCGCCGAGTTCGCCCCCGAGGTCACCCCACGCCAGTGGGGCGGCTGGGGCTACCGCTGGCGCCCCGAGCAGGGCACGGCCGTGGTGGTCCGCCGGGGCGAGGGGCTGGTGCTCCGGCTCGGCGACGGCCGGACGTTCACCATCACGGTCGACGACGCCGAGGCGGGCGTCCGGTTCATCCGCGAACGCCTGCGGCTGACCACGGGCGGCGCGACGGCCGGAGCCTGACCAGGGGCACTTCCTGCCGGGAGGGACTCCCGGGCGCACAGCCACCCACCGTAGACTCCGCCGGGTGAGCGCCACCATCACCCCCGTCGGAGCCGCGCAGCCGGTTCCCTCCACCGTCTCCCGGCGACAGCGCCTGGTGCGACCCGCCGCCGCAGTGATCGCGGGCGTGCTGCTCTATCTGAGCTTCCCGCCCCGCCCCCTGTGGTGGCTGGTCCTGCCCGGGTTCGCCCTGCTCGGCTGGGTACTGCACGGCCGACGGCTGCGCGCCGGGTTCGGGCTCGGTCTCCTCGCCGGCCTCGGCTTCATGCTGCCGCTGCTGCACTGGACGGGCGAGGACGTCGGCCCCGTGCCCTGGCTGGCCCTCGCCACCGCCGAGGCACTGTTCATCGCGGTCGGCTGCCTCGGGATCGCCGCCGTCAGCCGGCTCGCCTGCTGGCCGCTGTGGGCCGCCGCCGTCTGGGCGCTCGACGAGGCGGTCCGGGCCCGGGTGCCGTTCGGCGGCTTCCCCTGGGGGAAGATCGCGTTCGGCCAGGCGGACAGCGTGTTCCTGCCGCTGGCCGCCCTGGGCGGCACCCCGCTGCTCTCCTTCGCGGTGGTGCTGTGCGGCTTCGGCCTCTGCGAGGCGGTGCTCCGCTTCCGGGCGTACCGGGCGACCGGGACCGTGCCGCGCGGAGCCGCCGTCGCCGCGGCCGCGGCCGTGCTCGTCCCCGTGGCCGGGGCCTTCGCCGCACTGCCGCTGGTCGACGACTCCGCCGAGGACGGCACCGCGACCGTCGCCGCGATCCAGGGGAACGTGCCCCGGCTCGGGCTCGACTTCAACGCCCAGCGCCGCGCCGTCCTCGACAACCATGTGCGCCGCACCGAGCAGCTGGCCCGGGAGGTGAAGCAGGGCAAGGCCCCGCAGCCCGACTTCGTCCTGTGGCCCGAGAACTCCTCCGACCTCGACCCCTACCGCAACGCCGACGCCCGCATCCTGATCGACGAGGCGGTCAAGGCGATCGGCGCGCCCACCGTGATCGGGGCGGTCGTCGAGCCCGACACCGGGAACCTGCGCAACACCCTCATCCAGTGGAACCCGGGCAAGGGCCCGGTCGACACCTACGACAAGCGCCACATCCAGCCGTTCGGCGAGTACATGCCGATGCGGTCCGTCGCCCGGGTCTTCAGCTCGGACGTGGACAGGGTGCAGCGCGAGTTCGGTCCCGGCAGGAAGGTCGGCGTCTTCGACCTGGCGGGCACCAGCGTCGGGCTCGTGACCTGCTACGAGGCCGCGTTCGACGACGCCGTACGGGACACCGTCATGCACGGCGGCCAGCTGATCGCCGTACCCAGCAACAACGCCACCTTCGGCCGCAGCGAGATGACCTACCAGCAGCTGGCCATGTCCCGGGTGCGGGCCGTCGAGCACAGCAGGTCCGTCGTCGTCCCCGTCACCAGCGGGGTCAGCGCGGTGATCCGCCCGGACGGGACGATCGTCCGGCAGACGGAGCAGTTCACCCCGGACGCGCTCGTGGACAAGGTGCCGCTGCGCTCCTCGCTGACGCCCGCGACCCGGATGGGCCCGCTTCCCGAGGGCGTCCTCGTCCTGATCGCCGCGGCCGGGCTCGGCCTGGTCGCCCTGCGCGCGGTCCGCGCCCGGAGCACCCGGTGACCGGCAGCCGCACCACGTAGGGTCGGGGCCATGGCTACTCCTGACTTCATCCGTGAGATCCGCGCCACCGCGGGTCGGCAACTGCTCCTGCTGCCGGGGGTCACCGCGATCGTCTTCGACGACGAGGGCAGGGTGCTGCTGGGCCGCCGCACCGACACCGGCAAGTGGGCGGTGATCGGCGGCATCTGCGAACCGGGGGAGCAGCCCGCGGCGACGGCGGAGCGCGAGGTGTTCGAGGAGACGGCGGTGCGCTGCGTGGCGGAGCGGGTGGTGCTCACCCAGGCCCTGCAGCCCGTGGAGTACGCGAACGGCGACCGCTGCCAGTACCTGGACGTGACCTTCCGATGCCGGGCCACCGGCGGCGAGGCCCGGGTCAACGACGACGAGTCGCTGGAGGTGGGCTGGTTCTCGGTGGACGCGCTGCCGCCGCTGGACGAGTTCGGGCTCTTCCGGATCAAGCAGGCCCTGACCGACGAGCCCACCTGGTTCGAGCCCACCCCGCAGCCCTGAGCGGGACCGTCCGCCGGGCGGGCCGTGCACGCGGCCCCGCCCGGCGGACGGCGCTTCAGGCGGTCCGGGCGTCCGCCGCCCGCACCTCGGAACCGTCCGGGTCGGAGGCCGTCGCCCCGATCTCCGCGAGGTCCCGGTGCCGGGTCTCCCGGGCGCAGCCGACCGCGAGCAGGGTGATCAGGGCCGCGGCGATGACGTACAGCGAGACCGGCGTCGAGCTGTCGTGGTCCGCGAGCAGCGCGGTGGCGATGAGCGGGGCCGGGGCACCGGCCGCGACCGAGGAGAACTGCGCGCCGATCGACGCGCCCGAGTACCGCACCCGGGTCGCGAACATCTCGGAGAAGAACGCCGCCTGCGGCGCGTACATCGCACCGTGGAACACGAGCCCGACGGTGACGGCGAGCAGCACGTTGCCGAAGCTCCGGGTGTCGATCAGCGCGAAGAACGGGAACGCCCAGACCGCGACGCCGACCGCACCGACGAGATAGACCGGCTTGCGGCCGACCCGGTCCGAGAGGGCACCCCACATCGGGATGACCGCGAAGTGCACGGCCGAGGCGACGAGCACCGCGTTGAGCGCCGTCTGCTTGCTCAGGTCGGCCGCCGTCGTCGCGTAGACCAGCACGAACGCGGTGATCACGTAGTAGCTGATGTTCTCGGCCATCCGGGCGCCCATGGCGATCAGCACATCTCGCCAGTGATGCCGCAGTACGGCGACGAGCGGCATCTTCTCCACCGCCCCGGCGGTGGCCCGGCGGGCCGCGGCCCGGGCCAGCGCCTCCTGGAAGACCGGCGACTCGTCGACGGAGAGCCGGACCCACAGGCCGAGGAGGACGAGCACACCGGAGAGCAGGAACGGGATGCGCCACCCCCATGCCCCGAAGGCGGAGTCGGACATCAGCGCGGTGAGCGCGGAGAGCACCCCGGTGGCGAGCAGCTGCCCCGCCGGGGCGCCGGTCTGCGGCCAGGAGGCCCAGAAGCCGCGCCGCCGGGCGTCGCCGTGCTCCGAGACCAGCAGTACCGCCCCGCCCCACTCGCCGCCGAGCGCGAAGCCCTGCACCAGCCGCAACACGGTGAGCAGCACCGGGGCGGCGGACCCGACGGTGGCGTGGGTCGGCAGCAGCCCGATCGCGAACGTCGCCCCGCCCATCATCAGCAGGCTGATCACCAGCAGCTTCTTGCGGCCGAGCCGGTCGCCGTAGTGCCCGAACACCAGGGCGCCGAGCGGCCGGGCGGCGAAGCCGACCGCGTAGGTGAGGAAGGACAGGAGCGTGCCGACGAGCGGGTCGGACTCGGGGAAGAACAGCTTGTTGAAGACGAGGGCGGCGGCCGAGCCGTACAGGAAGAAGTCGTACCACTCGACGGTGGTGCCGATGAGGCTGGCGGCGACGATGCGTTTGAGGTTCGAGGATGCCGGTGGGGAGCTTGCTGGGGCGGCCATGGACACCACTTCCGGAGGGTGGGGACGGTTCCGTGTCGCCACACCGTAGGAAGGGCCGCATCGGCGGCGTATGTGGTGGGGCACCATAGTTCGGGTTGCCGATGTGCGGGCCGGTGCTACGGGGAGGGGGGCGCGAGCCCGATTCCGCTTCCTGGGGCGGGCGGGAGAGGACCGTCCGAGTTGCACTGTTCGGTATGTTTCGCGAGGGTGGTGCTGACTCCCTTGCTGGTTTGGTGCTGACTAAAAGCCCACGTCATCACCCGTCTTCACCTCTCCCGTGCTGACTTGGTGCTGACTACTCAGCGTTGAACTCCGCCATCTGCGGCAGACCGGTTCCGAAGGATGTGCCCAGGTCGGCCGTGGGTTGCGATCCCCCATGTGCGGCGCTGTTGGCCCCGCGGTTCGGCTAAGGGCTGTCCCGCAAATGATCTCCGGGCCGCCTCGGCCATGGTTGATCACGGTGAAGCCCGTTGGTCTATCCGGCGAGAGCGAGGTTGTGCATCCGGGCGATGCCGAGCATCGCGTGGTGGACACCGTCTCCCTTGAGGCGGCAGACGCGGAGGATCTTCCAGGTCTTCATGCGGGCGAAGACGTGCTCGACCCGGGCCCGAACCTGCTTGTGGGACCTGTTGTGCTCTTCTTTCCAGCCCGGCAGTTCGGTCTGACCGCGCTCGCGACGGTGTGGGATGACGAGGCCGGTGCCCGGGTAGCCGCCGTCGGTGATCACGGGGGTCTTGCCGACAGCGGCCTTGGCGCCGGATTCCTCCCAGGCCCTGCAGTCGTTGCGGTTCCCGGCGAGCGGTCGGCCGACCACGACGACGCGCCTTGTGTCGGCGTCGATGACGACCTGGTGGTTGGTGGAGTACCGGTAGTTCTTCGACCGCTCGGCAATGCTGTGGTCCCGGGTGGGGACCAGGGTCCCGTCCACGATGAGCACCGTGTTCCTGGCGAAACGCTGACGGGGCTGGAGCGCGAGCATCGGCCCGAGGTGGTTGATGATCCGGTCCGCGGCAGACTTGGACACCCCGAACAGCGGGGAGAGCTGGCGCATGGTCAGGTTCGTGCGCCAGTACGCGGCCACCAGCAGGGCCCGGTCCGCCAGTGGAAGGCTCCACGGCCGGCCCTTGCGGATCACATCCGCACCCTCACGTCGAAGCACGGTCACCAACTTCCCGAAGGCGCGAGGGCTCAGCCCGGAGAACGGGGCTGTCCAGGACGGCTCCGACGCCGTGATCACACCAGCCGCACCGTGATCGTTCCACCCAAGGGAGGTCGAGCAAGTGCTCTTCCGCCCAAGCGCCGGCGGCCATCGGGCCTGTGCCTGCAGGTATGGCCGGTCCAGAATGCTGCCGTGACCGAAGACGAGCGGAGCGGCATAGAACCGCGTTCATTCCTGACATGCGTGACAGAGGTGGCCCGGCTGCTGGGCGTCGGAGACGTCAGCATGGAGCCGAAGGATCGACATGCCCGCCACCTTGCCCATGCGGTGCGTAAGCCCCTGCTCGAGCGTGCGAGTCTGCCCGAGGAGTGGTTCGCCCCGCTGATGGCGGCAGCCGTGTACGACCCGGATCCCAGCTTCTGCCGCTGGTTCGTCGAGCCAGCGGTCTACGCATTCGGACGCCGCCGTGTGATGGCGGCATTGGTCGACTACTTGCGGATCGGCACGGACGCCGAGCGGGCTGGTGCCACGCGCGCCTGGTACAGCGCCCATATGCCCTTGCGTGCAGATCGGACTCCAGCGTACGGGCCCGGTGGGGTACGTGATCCCGCTCTGGACGAGTCACAGGACATCAAGGCCGCCTGGCTGGAGACATCCCTGCGGGTGTTCGCCGAAGCCACCGACCTGCAGATGCGCCACCGTGTCCTGCTGGGCCTGCCTACCTTCCGCGCGGCATACCCGCCACCCCTGCACGAACTACTTGAAAGCACACTCGCATCCGCCCGCGTCCATCCCGACCCACACATCCGTCGCTGGGCCGCAGCAGCAGACCAGCCCGCCTCATACCCCTCCCGACAGTTGCGGGACAGCCCTTACCCAAAGCACACTGCGTGACTGCCTGCTGGACCCCGTTCGTACTCCCCGCCCCCCCCGTTGCCCTGAAGCGCGGACCGTGCTCAGGTAGAGCCTGCTGGTGAGTCTGCAGACTGGGCGGCCCAGGCGCTCACCACCAGTTCGGCGTGCCGGTGCTGTCCGGGATGAGGACGTGGTGGTGCTCCGGACGAGATCCGAAGCGTTGGAACCTATTGCCGGGCTCATACAGCGGCAGCACGTATGCCGAACAGGTCGGCATGGACGTGGCGGCCGGGCTACTGCACGAGTGCTCCGAGGGTGATATGAAATTGGTGCTCGCCACGGCCGTGGCCGACGAGGCGAAGCACTCCGCCGTCTTCCACCACCACGCGCACACCGTCGCCGGATCCGTCAAAGAGCCCGGTGAGGCCCAGCAAGAACTGTCGCGCGACCTGTGGTCCCTGGACGACTACACCGCCCGCTTCCTGGCCCACACCCTGGCCGAGGGGTTCGCGGCTGACGAGTTCCGGTGGTTCGTCGAAGGGCTGCGCCAGGACGGCCTCGGTGATGTGTATCGACTGGTGCGCCGGGACGAGTCACGCCATGTCGCACTCGGCATGGCCTACCTCACCCGCGGCCCCGGCGCGGAGCAGCTGCGCCGGCTGCCGACCGACCTGCTGCTAGCTGCCGAGCGGATCGTGCTGAAGCACAACGACGTTTACGGCCTTGCCGCGTTGGTGCACCGGCTCCTGCCCGGTACGTCAGCGGAGAAGGTCGCCGCCTGGCTCAAAGCGCGGCACACCACCCGTATGCGGGTGCTCCTGAATGTCCGGGACGACCGTGCGGAACTGTTCCGGCGCCACCAGCACATTCGACAGATCATGGAGGTCTGATGGAGATCAAAAAGGTCGCGGTCCGTGCCCAGACGAAGGCGGCCAACAAGTACAGCGTGGGCACCGCCCGTCGTGTGAGCGACAACGCCAAGCGCTAGTCCGCACCAAGGCGGCCGTACCGTCGCGGTACGGCCGCCTCTTGAGAGCCGGGAAGGCCAGGAATGCGCATCGCGCTCGTCTCCATGCCGTGGCACGCACTTGAGATGCCGTCGCTTCAAGTGGGCCTCTTGCACTCTCTCCTCACCAGGGAACGACCTGCTGCCGACACAGTCACGGAATACCACGGGTGGCTGCGCCGGGCCGAGTTCCTGCTGACGCACAGCGACGGTGAATTGACGCCCCGGGAGTACATGACCGTCGCGGACGACCAGGTGTTCGACGGCTTCGGTGACTGGGTCTTCTCGGGCTGTCTCTACGACGACGAGCAGTGGGGCGTCGAACAGCTGACCGCCTACGCGGCCAGGACCGGGACATCCGTCGACAGCGTGCTGCGCATGCGGCCGTACGCCTCACCGTTCATCGCCGAAGCGGCTCGGGAGGTGCTCGCCTCGGACCCCGATGTCGTCGGGATGACCAGCACCTTCCTCCAGAACGTACCGTCAATTGCCCTAGCCCGGGAGATCAAGCGCATTCGACCCGACGTCGTGACCGTGCTCGGCGGGAGCAACTGCGACGGCGTCATGGGCCATGCCCTGCACCGCAATCACCCCTTCCTGGACTACGTCGTACGGGGTGAGGCGGAGAAGACCTTCCCCGGGCTCCTTGCGCATGTCGAACGCGGCACCGCACCCGCCGACGTACCCGGTGTCTGCTCATGGGACGGCGGCACGTCGCGCGCCAACAGGGAGGCCCAGGGCACCCTGCCCATCAGGCTCCTGCCCAGCTCCGATTACGACGCTTGGCGGGAGGACATCGAATCCTCGCCGGTGGCCGAGTTCGTGGAGCCCAAGCTGGTGGTGGAGGGCGCCCGGGGCTGCTGGTGGGGAGAGAAGCACCACTGCACGTTCTGCGGACTCAACGGCAGTCTCATGGAGTTCCGTTCAAAGTCCGGCGAGCAGTTGTGGTCGGAGATCACGCGCCTGGTGGAGCGGCACAAGCTCCTGGACGTCATCACCGTGGACAACATCATCAGCATGGACTACTTTCGCGACTTCCTGCCCCGGGTCGCCGACAGCTCCTGGGACCTGCGTATCCACTACGAAGTGAAGTCGAACCTCTCCAGGGAGCAGATCGCCCTCCTGGCCCGCGCCCGGGTCACCCATGTCCAGCCCGGCATCGAGAGCCTGAACAGCCGGGTGCTCGGCCTGATGGACAAGGGAGTCAGCGGCGCCCGCAACGTCCGCACGATGCGCGAGTGCGAGAACTACGCGCTGACCTGCGTGTGGAACTATCTGTACGGCTTTCCCGGCGAACGCGACGAGGACTACACGGACGTCATGGATCAGCTGCCGGCCCTGCGCCATCTCCAGCCGCCGAACGGCGCCACACGCATCGCACTGGAGCGGTTCAGCCCGCACTTCATGAATCCCGCCCTGGGCTTCACCACCCGTCGGCCTGCCGACATCTACCGGCACGTCTACCAGTTGCCGATGGAGGAACTCGCCGACCTCGTCTTCCTGTTCGACGCACCGGCGGCCGGTATCCGGGGTGAGGTGGAGCAGCGGCTGGTGGAGGAGATCGACCGGTGGGCGGCTGCCTACCCGTCGTCCCGGCTGTTTCTCGAACCGTCGGCGGACGGCGACGACGCCCTGGTCATCCACGACGAACGTCAGGGCTGGCCCCAGCGCACCCACCGGCTGACGCACTGGCAGGCAGCCGCGTTCCGGGAGCTCGACCACGGCCGTACACTCCTCGCCCTCCGACGACACCTGGCCGGAGCCGGGTATCACATCCCCCTGGACACGCTCGACGGGTGGTGCCGGCAACTCCTCGCGGACGGGCTGGTGTTCCGGGACGGCGAGACAGTCCTCGCGCTGCCCACCCAGGCGGTGGCCGTCCGCGCCCCCGGCCAGGACATCTGGCTGCGCACCGGCAGCCCCGCACCGGAAGGGGTGGCGTGATGCCCGCCGCGAAGCCGTCCCTGGCGGCACCCGACCGGCCGGACCTGCCGGACATCCTGCCGTACCGGATGAACGGCCACCACGTGGTCGTCATCGGGCTGGTGCCGTTCGGCGCGGGCGGGAGGCCCACGGCACAGGCCGTCCAGTTCCTGCGGGAGTGCCAGAGCCACGCGCTCACGGTGACCTGGTCGGTGCCGCGGGACGACACCGTACGACACACCCCCGCGGCCCTGGACTTCTCCCTCCGCCTACTCCACCATCTGCCGCCGCCGGACGGAACTGCGGTGAACGACTGGCGGACCGCCCATGAATACGGGCGGTTCTATCACCGGCAAGGACCGGGCTTCGTCCAGATCAAGGACCGCCGTGACCCGGACGCCGCGGTCCGCTTCACCATCGACCACCCCGATCTGGTGTCCACCTTCGAGAGCTGCCTGCAACCGACTGCCCTGGACGATCTCAGCGGTACGGCGCGGGAAGCGGTGTCCGTGCTGGCTGCCGAGGGCGTCGTCCTCGTCACCCGAGGCTGGGCGGTGACCTTGCCTCCCCCGCATCCGCCACTGGCCCGTACCCGACACAGGAATCTGATACATGGGATCGTCCTCGGCCACCGAACCGTCCCCACCCCCGGAGTCCGGCCCGCCCGCACCGGCGCCCCCGGACCGAGGGTCCGTGCCGCTGCGCCGGCACCGTCCGCTGCTGCTCCTGGTCATCGAGCAGCTGACGAGTTCGGTGGGGCGACAGGTCACCGCCCTGGCGCTTCCGCTGCTCGCCATCGCCCATCTCAACGCCGGTCCGCTGGGCGCCTCCACGCTCATGGCGATGACCTATCTGCCCGGTGTCGTGCTGAGTCCGCTGATCGGAGTCGCCGTCGACCGAACCCGGCTGCGCCGTCTGCTGGTGACCACCACCTGGGTCCAGGTCCCCGTCATCGGCAGCGTGACGCTCGCGGCTGCCTCGGACGGACTGACCTGGCCGCACCTCCTCGCCGCGGCCGCCGTCTCCGGCACCCTGAACTCCACGCAGAGCGTGGCCCTGCAGTCCTGTTTGCCCCGCGTGGTGCCCTCGGAACAGCTGCTCCCGGCCAACACCTCGCTCGCCGGGGCCCGGACGATCGGCCTGATCGGGGGACCCGCGCTCGGCGGCATCCTGATCGGCATCATCGACCCGGCGCCGGCGCTGCTGGTGGAGTGCGCCGCCTACATCATCGGCGGGAGCCTGTTCCTCGCTCTGCCGATGGCGCTGAACCGGTCGGTGAACGACGCCGACGCGAACCCGAAGTCCAGGATCGACGCCCTCAGAGAAGGACTTGCGGTGATCCGGCGCGAGACGCTGCTGCGTCGTCAGGCGCTCGCCGCGGCCGGACTCAACCTGGGCGGTGGTGCGGGCAGTGGGTTGTTCATCCTGTACGCGGACCGAGAACTGGGACTCCCTAACTGGCAGTTGGGCGCGGTGTACGCCGCGTACGCGGTCGGTATGGGGGCCGGTGTGCTCGTCGCGACGGCGGCCACCCGTGCGCTGGGCATGGCCCGGGCCATCCAGGTGTGCGCCCTGGGCGCGGGGGCAGCCCTCTTCCTCATCCCCGCGGCCTCCCTGGGGCTGGCGTTCCCGGTGCTGGTGCTGTACGAGCTGCTGTTCGGGCTGATGGCCACCGTGTGGTCGATCGCCATGGTCACGGGGCGGCAGCTCATCACGCCGCCCCATCTGCTGGGCCGCGTCAACTCATTCCTCCAGGCGGTCCTGACCGCCACCCTGCCGGTCGGCGCCTTCGCGGGAGGGTGGCTCGCCTCCCGGGTCGGCATCGTGCCGGTGCTGATCGGGGCGGCAGCGGTCGCCCTGGCGGGCGCGAGCAGTCTGTGGTTCCCACGCGATCTGCTCGCCGATGTCGAACGGGCGGCGGAGAAGTCCTAGCCGCGGGGAAGTTCTGGCCACCAACGAACAGGAGCACATGGATGTCCGGTACAGCGGGGACAGCACTGGTCACTGGGGCGAGCAGTGGCATCGGAGCGGCCACAGCCCGTCGGCTCGCCGCCCGCGGATACAACCTGATCCTGATCGCGCGGCGCGAGGAGCGGCTCAGGGCGCTGGCCGGGGAGTTGTCGGCCGAGCACGACGTCACGGGCGTCGCGGTGCCCCTCGACCTGGAGCGAACCGACGAGTTGTCAGACGCGTTGACCGACGTGCTCGCGACCGCGTCGCGCCCGCTCACCGCCGCCGTGCTGGCCGCGGGGCACGGCCTCGGCCACGGACCGGTGCGGGAGGCCGATGCAGAGCCGTGGGAGTCGCAACTACGGCTCAACCTCCTCGCCCCCATGCTCCTGGTACACCGGCTCCTTCCCGAACTGGACGCAACGGGCGGGGACCTGGTGGTGATCGGCTCTCTGTTCGGCACCCGGCCGCAGCCCGGCTACGCGGCGTACGCGGCGACAAAGCACGGGCTGACGGGATTCGTCCGCTCGCTGGCCGAGGAGGAGCGCCCCTCCGGGGGCTGCCGGATCACCTTGATCTCGCCCGGCGCGACCAATACCGAGTTCTCGTCGGTACTGGCGGGGGCCGAGAATCCGTGCGTCCACGACGTCAGCGACTGGCCATACCACCCGCTGCTCGCTGAGGACGTGGCGGCCGGCGTGGAGTGGGTGATGAGCCGCCCCGCGCACGCCCGCGTCACCGAACTCACGGTCGATCCCATCGACGCCCGGTACTGAACTTCTCGCACCCGACTGGGGGAAACGTGTTCGAAGACTTCGGCTACGAGGTGGCGCGCTGGGACCTGGCCCGCTAGCGGGCGCGGTCCCTGCAGGACAGCTTCACGGTCTTCGACCGGGAGTGGACCCTGCTTCCCGAGGTGTGGCCCGGAAACGCCGTCGCCACAAGGCTGTTCACGGCCTGGCTGCCGTACGAGGACGCCGCCAGCTTCCTCGAAGTGGGCTGCGGGGCAGGTGTGACCTCCGTGACCGCCGCGCTACGCGGCTGCTCCCGGGTGTGTGCGCTCGACATCAACGCGGCTGCGGTGGAGAACTCCCGGCTGAACGCGGAGCGGCACGGTGTGCAGGACC
Source organism: Streptomyces sp. NPDC015144 (assembly GCF_043079735.1). NCBI lineage: Bacteria > Bacillati > Actinomycetota > Actinomycetes > Kitasatosporales > Streptomycetaceae > Streptomyces > Streptomyces sp. NPDC015144. Next base: position 48,280 of record NZ_JBIBUU010000008.1, read on the forward strand.
GTGTCAGTACGCTGAAGAGTGACCTCTTCTCCGGGCTCGGCCCGTCCGACCGGTTCGACCTGGTCTACTGGAATTCCCCCTACGCCGACGCCCCGCCCGGCCATGCGTACGACAGCCAGCTCGACTACGCCGTCTTCGACGCCGACTATGTGATGCACCAGCGGTACTTCGCCGACGCCCACCGCCACCTGACCGACGGCGGCCGGTTGTTCCTGGGCTTCAGCAACGCCCTGGGCAACGGCTCCCGGTTGCGGGAAGTGGTGGCGATGGCGGGGTTCACGGGGTCGGTGTTCCGGCGCGAAGTGTTCAGCTTCGCCATCGACGTACCCGGTGTGCGGACATCGGACAGTGAGACCGAGGTGGACTATGTCCTCTACGAGTTCCGGCGAGCGTGACGGCAGACGTGATGGGCAAGCGTGTCGATCACGAATTGCGGGTCGGACGTGCCGGTGGCCGGAAGGGGCTGGAACGGGTCGACGCCGCGGGCCGCGTTGCCTCTTCGCCGCGGGCTCTGTGCATCAGCTCCTGGAAGGTCGGCGCCCTCGACCCGCCCACGCGCTGGACGGTGTTCGCGGACATCCCCATCAGCCGGTGACGGCTTCCTCGCCGACGGCTCGTGCCGCAGCGACGGATCCGCCAGCCGGGACGACTGCCGTTCGGTTCAACGTCGAGCCGTCGGTGGCCGCACTCATCGGCGTGCTGGCGCGGACTTGCCAAGCTGAACCCCGGCGGCCCCACGGAATTTGCGGCGGCGGAAGGGCCGCGGGGCGGAGACGTCTGCGAGCCGCTCGCCAATGTGTGGGTGCGGGCGACGGGTAGTCGGCCCTGCCGTCTCCGGCGCGGCGCCTGCTCTGCCAGCAGTTCGGTGACCGCGGTGATGTAGGCGTGGATGGTGGCGACGGATATCCCGAAGGGCCGGCGGCCTACGCGGCCCTGATCCATCTGCGCGGTGACGCCCCCCGAAGCGAAGGCCGGGTCGCGGCGGCCTTCACTCTCACTCGGCTCGGTCGGCTGCGGCCCGACGGAGCTCCGCGCGTCTTCCTGCACGAGATGAAGCTGAGTCCTGTCCACCGCGGTGTCGGCATGAAGGAGGACATCTTCTTCTGGCTGCGCAGCGACCTCGGAGCCGGCCGCGACATCGAGGTGCTCGCTCTGACACCCCAGGACCACCAGCCCTCGGCGATGGCCCACTTCGGCCTTGCTCGTTCCCACCACGTGTACAAGTGGCCGATTGCCCCCGTGCAGGAGACCTCATGAGCAGCACCCCGAAATTGGCGGACAGCACTGAGTTCACCATCTGGCTCGACGGACTCCGCACCTGGGCGGCGGTGCTGCCGAGGACGAGCGGGCGTGGAAGTCGGCCGGCGCGCAGGGCGTGTTCTCGCTGCCTCTGTCCGCCGAGCGGGGCGGCACCGGCGCCGGGTACCTCGCCAGCTGCCTCGCGATGGAGGCCATGGCCGACGCCACCGGTCGCTCCGGGCTGCCCTTCGCGTTCTCCGCCCACATGTGGGCCTGTCAGGAGCCGATCGCCGCATTCGCCGACGCCGCACAGCTGAGCACCTGTCTGGGGCCGCTCGCGGCCGGGACCACGGTGGGTGCCTTCGCCGCCACTGAGTACGATGCTGGCTCCGACCTGCTTTCGCTCACTACCCGGGCCACCCCGCGCGACGACGGGGACTGGACCCTCGACGGCGTGAAGACCTTCGTGACCAACGGCCCCGTCGCCGACACATTCGTCGTCCTGGCCCGCACTGCCGAGGGCAGCGCACTGTCCGGTCTGAGCGCCTTCCTGATCCCGCGCACGACCCCCGGGCTCAGCGTCGGCCCCGCCTTCGAGAAGACCGGCCTGCCGGGCGCCCAGATCGGTTCGCTGCGCCTGGACGGCTGCACGGTGCCGGCATCGGCCGTGCTCGGTCCGGTGGGCGGTGGCTATGCGGTTCTCATGCGCGCGATGCGCTACGAGCGCGCCTTCATTCTTGCGCCGGTGCTCGGCCTGATGTCCCACGCGTTGCGCAAAGCCATCGAACACGTCCGCATGCGAAGCCAGTTCGGCTCACCCCTGAGCACCTACGACTCGATCCGACAGCGCGTCGTACGCATGCACCTGAGCCTCACCAGTGCTCGGGAGGTCCTTGTCACGACCGCGCGCGCCGCGGACTGCGGCGAACTCAGCCACAATCGGGCCTCGTTGACGAAGCTCCACGTGAGCAGGGAATTCAACGCCTTCTGCCAGGAGCTTCCCGACGTCTACGGCGGATACGCACTGCTCCCCGAGACCGGCGCCGCCCACCTCATGTCGGACGCGATCGCCAGCCGGTACTACTCGGGCACCTCCGACATGCAAATGAAGATCATCGCTGAAGGGCTGGGTTTGTGATGGCGCAGGATTCCGTGCTGGCCACCGTGCGGAGCATTGTCGAGGAGACGGCGGCCGGTCAGCAGGTGACGGACGAGACTCCGCTCATTGCGCACAGGATCATAGACTCCCTCTCCCTCTTGACCGTCGTATCCCGGCTCGAGGACTCCTTCGGTATCAGGATCGACGACACGGAGGTCCTGCCGACCCACTTCGAGACCATCACGGCGATCCGCTCGTTCCTCACCTCGAAGGGGCGATGATGGGTGTCGGCACTTCCCTCAGCGACGACTTGCGGGCCGCGGCCAAGGTGCACGCGGACCGGCCCGCCGTCATCGACGGCGACGTGACCCTCAGCTACACCCAACTGGACGGAGCGGCGGAGGCCGTCGCGCTCGCCTTGCGCGACCTCGGAGTTCGCGACGGCGACTGTGTGGTGTGGCACGGCCGCAAGTCGTCGGCCGGCGTCGCGACTGTCCACGGCATTCTGCGCTCCGGCGCCGGATACGTACCCCTCGACCCCGACGGGCCGATCGCCCGCGCCGACCTCATCACCCGCTCCTGCGCTCCCCGCGCCGTCGTCGCCGACGGTGCGGCCCGCGCCCAGTGGGGCGCACTGGCTCCTGGTCTGAGCTGGACCCCCCTGCCCGAGCTACCCGGCGCCGATGGTCTGTGGGCCCACCTGCGGGAGGGCGACTCGCGCCCGCCGGTGGACGACCTCGCTTACGTCTTGCACACCTCCGGGAGCACCGGCATCCCGAAGGGCGTCATACACACGCACGCGAGCGCATCGGCGTTCGTCGACTGGGCCGTGGCCGAACTCCTCCTCTCGTCCGACGACGTCATCGTCAACTCCGCTCCACTCCACTTCGACCCCACCACCCTGCACCTGTTCGCCGCCGTCAGGTCGGGTGCCGCAATCGCCTTGATGCCCGCCGCCGCGGCGCCCTTCCCCGCCGCGTACATCGACTTCTGCCGACGTTCTGGCGGCACCGTGCTGTATGCGGTGACATCGACCCTCGTTTGGCTGGTGCGGCACGGCACCTCGCTGCTGCCCGGCCTCATCGGGCTCCGCTCCTTCGTCACCGGTGGGGAGATCCTGCACCCTGTGGACGTCAATACCCTGCACGCTGCCCTGCCGGCGATGCGGCTCCTGAACGTGTACGGTCCCACCGAGAGCAACGTGTGTACCTTCCACGAGATCAAGCCCCCCTTGGAACCCGAGGACGAAGTGCTCATCGGGCGCGTACTGCCCGGCGCGGAGATTCTGGTCGTGGACGACGACCTGGACGAGGTCGCACCGGGAGAGCCGGGCCAACTCCTCGTGCGCGGAGCGATGCTGATGACCGGCTACCTTGACCCCGCGCAGACCGCGCGGTCGATGGTGCGGACCGCCGACGGTCGCGAGTGGTATGCGAGTGGCGACCAGGTATGCGAGAACCCAGACGGTGACCTGCGGTTCATCGGGCGGGTGGACGCGCAGATCAAGTCGCGCGGCTACCGCGTGGAGCTCGGCGAGGTGGAAAAGGCCGTACGCCGCTGCGAGGGCATCCACGAGGCGGTGGCCGTCGCCACCCCGGACCCCGTCTTCTCCAATCTGATCACGGTATTCGTCACCGCAGAAATCGAAGCGGCTCGCGCACTCCGCGGACGACTGACGGAGTACCTGCCGCCCTATATGCTCCCGCGTCACGTCGTGCACGTCGACGGAGAACTCCCCAGGCTCAGCAACGGGAAGGTTGACCGGAAATCACTCTCTGAGTTGGCGAGTTCTCCGCGGCTGCCCATAATGAGCGGCTTCGCGATCTTCAACTAGTTGATGGGGACGCTCTGGTGGTGGCGACAGAGGATAAAGCCGAATCCGAGTCCGAAGTCCTTCGGGTTCCCGGCTTCAGGCGACTGTGGGGATCGAACGGGCTCCGGTTCTCCGCGGCCGAGATCGCCAGCTTCGCCCTCCCTATCACAGCAGTGACGTTGCTGCACGCGAACCCGTTCGAAGTCGGTCTGATCTTCGTCTTCAGCCGCCTCGGCTACCTGTTGGTCGGTTTGCCCGCCGGCGTCTGGGTCGACCGCTGGAACCGAAAGTCTGTCCTGCTTTGGTCGGACGCGATCTACGCGGTCAGCTTCGCCAGCATTCCGCTCGCCTACGTCTTCGACGCCCTGACCGTGCCGCATCTCATAGCGACGGCCTTCGTCGGCAGCGTGAGCGGCGTGTTCTTCGATGTCGCGCACAACAGCATCCTGCCGCAGCTGTTGCCCAAGCGTCAGATAGCCGACGCCAACGCCCGGCTGCAGACCTCCTCCACCACGATCATGGCGATTTCGCCCGGTGCGGCAGGCCTGGCGACCCGGGCCGTTCCCGCCCCCCTCCTGTACCTGTTCGCCGTCGTCTGCCACGTCGTGTCCATCCTGATGGTCAGAGGCATCAAGCCCGCCGAGATGGAGCGACCCCTCAATGAGAAGCGCAACTTCCGCCGCGAAGTCGTCGAGGGCGTACGATTTCTCTTCAAGCACCCCCTGCTCCGCCTGATCGTCTGCCAGGCCGCCTTGAACAACCTCGGCGCCGGCATCATGCTGGCGATGCTGCCGGTCTTCCTCCTGGACGAGATCGGCGTCTCCTCCTGGGTCTTCGGCCTGCTGTCCACGCTGGGTGCCGTCGCCGGTATCGTCGCCTCGCTGTTCTGCCCGCGGCTGCGGCGCCGGTTCGGCGAGATCCGGATGACGATGGTCTTCTCCGCGCTCGCCCCCTTCGCCCTCGTTGCCGCGCCCCTCGCCGCCGTCTTCCGCGGCGCGGCCGTTCCCCTCGTCGCCACCGCCCAGATCCTCATCGGCTTCGTCGTGGTCGGCCGCGCCGTCGCCGTCGCCGGACTGCGTGCCCGCGCCACCCCGCTCGCCTATATGGGGCGCGTCACCGCCGCCAACGGTGTCGTCACGCAGGGTGCCACCCCGCTCGGGGGGCTGATCGGCGGTGTCCTGGCCGGCGTCTGGTCGACCACGGTCGCCCTCTGGGTCGGTGTGATCGTCACAGCGATACCCGTCGTCCTTCTGTTGCGTTCGCCGCTTCGCTCACAAAGGATCTTTCCCTCGGAGTGGGAGGTCTGACGGGCTCGACACCCGCACCGCGTCGCCACACCGTAGGAAGGGCCGCATCGGCGGCGTATGTGGTGGGGCACCATACTTCCCGCGCGGCGTGTGCCCGGAGCCACCACGGCGGACGGGCCACCGGCCCGTTCGTCCCGAAGGTCCGGCCGGGGCGGGGAAATTCCTTGGCGGGAAGGAGACCCGGGAGCGAGACTCGGCCCCATGACGGAGATGCGGTTGTTCCGTGAGACGGTCACGGCGTGGGCGGCGGGCGGCCCCGAGGGCCTCGCGCGCGAGCTGGCCGCGCGGCTGCCGGTCCGGACGGTCGTCCTGCTGGAGGGGCCGAGCGACGCCGCCGCGGTCGACGCGCTGGCCGCCGCCCGGGGCCGGGACCTGGCGGCGGAAGGGGTCTGCGTCCTGCCGATGGGCGGGGCGATGAGCGTCGGACGTTTCGCCGGGCTGCTCGGCCCGACCGGTCTGGGACTGCGCCTGACCGGGCTCTGCGACGAGCGTGAGCGCGGCTACTACGCCCGCGGTCTGGAGCGGGCCGGCGCGGTGCCGCAGGAGTTCTTCGTCTGCGCGGCCGACCTGGAGGAGGAGCTGATCCGCGCGCTCGGGGTGGCCCGGGTGAGGGAACTGATCGCCGCGGAGGGCGACCTGCGCCCCCTGGAGACCTTTCTCGGCCAGCCCGCCCAGCAGGGCCGTGCCCCGGAACAGCAGATGCGGCGCTTCCTCGGCACGAAGAAGGGCCGCAAGATCCACTACGGCCGGGTCCTGGTCGAGGCCCTCGGCCCCGGCCGCGTCCCCGCCCCGCTCGACGGCCTGTTCGCCGCCCTCTGACCGTCAGCCGGGTCTCACACGGGGTACGCGTGGGTCTGCGCGGCCTTCACCGTCGCCCAGACCTCCGCCCCCGGGTGCAGGCCGAGTTCGGCGGCGGCCACCGTCGTGAGGTCGGCGGCGAGCGCGAGTCCACCGGTGAGCGAGGCGCGGATCTGGTCGCCGTGCGCCTCCAGCCCGGCGACCTCGCAGCGCCACACGTTGCGCGCGCTGGAGCCGGTGGGCCGGCTGCCGTGGAGGGTGACCGCGCTCGGCGGGAACGCCACGAAGACCTCCCCGGCCAGGACCTCCGTGGTGGTGACGGCGGGGCCGTCGTCCAGCCGTACCGTGTGGCCGTCCGCCCGGCCCCGGTAGAGGTTGAGCCCGACGAGCTGGGCGATGTAGTCCGTACGGGGGTGGCGGGCGATCTCCGACGGGCTGCCCTCCTGGACGACCCCGCCCCGCTCCACGACGACCAGCCGGTCGGCGAGGACCATGGCGTCGAGCGGGTCGTGCGTGACGAGGACCGCCACCGCCTCGAACTCGGCCAGATGGCGCCGGAGCTGACCGCGCACCTCCAATCGGGTCCGGGCGTCGAGGGCGGCGAGCGGCTCGTCGAGGAGAAGCAGCCGCGGACGGGTGGCGAGGGCGCGGGCCAGCGCGACCCGCTGCGCCTGGCCGCCGGAGAGCCGCCGGGGCCGCATTCCGGCGTGGTCCGCGAGGCCGAGGCGGTCGAGCCACTCGGCGGCCCGGTCGCGGGCCGCCGCCTTGCCCATCCCCTGGCAGCGCGGCCCGAACGCCACGTTGTCCAGGGCCGTCAGATGGGGGAAGAGGAGGTAGTCCTGGAAGACGACGCCGACCGGCCGGGACTCCGGCGGCGTACGCTCCAGGGCCGTGCCGTCCAGCCGCAGATGGCCGCCGGTGAGCGGGGCCAGCCCGGCCAGTGCCCGCAGGGCCGTGGTCTTGCCCGCGCCGTTCGGCCCGAGCAGCGCCACCACCTCGCCCGGTGCGACCCGCAGCTCCACGTCGAGCCGGAAGGCCCCCCGCTCCACCACCAGCCGGGCGTCGAGGCCCGCCGCTTCGGCACCGGCCGGTTCGTCGTGATTCCTGGTCATCCTGCGGTCATCCAACGGTCGCGCAGCCCGGCCAGTACCGCGATGGACACGGCCAGCAGCACCAGGCTGAGGGCGATCGCCGCCTCCGGGTCGCTCTGCAGCGCCAGGTAGACGGCGAGGGGCATGGTCTGGGTCCGCCCGGGGAAGTTGCCGGCGAAGGTGATCGTCGCGCCGAACTCGCCGAGCGCGCGGGCCCACGCCAGCACCGCGCCGGCCGCGATGCCCGGTGCGATCAGCGGCAGCGTGACCCGCCGGAACGCGGTGAAGCGGGAGGCGCCCAGGGTCGCCGCCGCCTCCTCGAAGCGCGGATCGGCCGCCCGCAGGGTGCCCTCCACGCTGATGACGAGGAACGGCATCGCCACGAAGGCCTCCGCCACCACCACCCCCGCCGTGGTGAACGGCAGGGTGACGCCGAACCACGTGTCCAGCCACGTACCGACGACCCCGTTGCGGCCGAGCGCCGACAGCAGCGCCACCCCGCCCACCACCGGCGGCAGCACGAGCGGCAGCGTGACGAGGGCGCGTACGAGACCGCGGCCGCGGAACTCGACCCGGGCCAGCAGCCAGGCCAGCGGCACCCCGAGAACCAGGCTCACGGCGGTGGCGGCGGTCGCGCAGACCAGCGACAGTCGGAGCGCCTGCCACACCTCGGGGCTGGTCAGCTGCTCCGGCATGTCCTGCCACGGGGCCCGTACCAGCAGCGCGAGCAACGGCACCACCAGGAACGCCAGTCCGAGCAGTGCGGGCACGAGCAGGGGCAGCGGCGCGCCGCGGCCGCCCGCCCGGACCCGGTGACGCCGCGCCCCGCCCGGACGGGGGCCGCGCGCGGCGTCGGACTCGACGGGCGGGGTCACGGCTTCAGGAACCCGGCCCCGGTCAGGACCTTCTGCCCCTCGGCGGACCGCACCAGCGCGATGAACGCCTCGGAGGCGGCGGCGTTGGGGGCGTTCTTCAGCAGGGCGATCGGGTAGTCGTTGACGGCGTCGGCCGACTCGGGGAACTCCACGCCCTCCACCTTGTCACCCGCGGCCTTCACGTCGGTCCGGTACACGACCGCCGCGTCGGCCTCCTTCAGCTCGACCTTGGTCAGCGCGCTCCTGACGTCCTGTTCGTAGGAGACCGGGGTCAGCCTGAGCCTCGCGGCGTCGAGGGCCTTCTGCGCGGCGGCGCCGCACGGCACCTCCTTGGCGCAGAGCACCACCTTCAGGCCGGGGCCGGTGAGGTCCTTGAGCGAGGCGACCTTGTCGGGGTTGCCCGGCAGGGTGGCGATCTCCAGCTGGTTGCGCACGAAGGTGGCGGGGGTGCCGGAGGCGTCGCCCGCGTCGGTGACGATCTTCATCGTCCTGGCGCTGGCCGCCGCGAACACGTCGGCCGGCGCTCCGCCGGTGATGCTCGCGGCGAGGGAGTCGCTGCCCCCGAAGCTGAACGTCACCTTCGTGCCCGGGTGCCGGCTCTCGAACGTCCTGCCCAGGGCGGTGAAGCTCTCCTTCAGCGAGGCCGCGGCGAAGACGGTCACCGTGCCGGAGAGCTTCTTGGAGGCCGGGGCGTCCGAGGCCGGTACGTCGTCCTTCCCGGACGAGGAACAGGCGGTCAGGACCAGCAGCGCGGCGGCGCCCGCCCCGGCCACTTGAAGGGTCCGGCGGGTCCGGCGCGCGGTACGGGTTGTCACGGGTTCCACTCCCTCTGGGCCTCACGGACCCGTCTACGGTCTACCGGCACCACCGGGCCGACCCGATGATAATGCCGCAGATGCGAGGGGGAAGTCTGCTGTGGCTTCGCATGAGCCCGGCAGTCAGTCTCAGGGGCTTGCATGTGCGTTTGTACGGGACGGTCGCCCCGGTGGAGTCGGGAGGGGTGTCACCCGCCGGTCAGGCACGGTCGATATGCACATTGGTCGACTTGATCCGGGCGGTCGCCTCCATCCCGACCTCCAGCCCCAGCTCCTCCACCGCCTCCCGCGTCAGCAGCGACACCAGCCGGTGCGGCCCGGCCTGGATCTCCACCTGGGCGGCGACGTCACCGAGCTTGACCGCGGTGACGATCCCCGGGAAGGCGTTGCGGACCGAGGTGTACGAGGCGTCCTCCTCGCTTCCGTCCTTGGCCAGCTCGACGGAGAAGGCGGCGAGGTCCTTGCCCTCGACGAGCCGCCGCCCGCTCTCGTCCCGGTGCGTGGCCACCCGGCCCGCGTCGGCCCAGCGGCGCGCGGTGTCGGGGCTCACGCCGAGGAGCCGGGCCGCCTGACCGATCGTGTAGTACTGCATACCGGCCAAGATAGGCCCACCCGCCCCGGGCCCCGGCGCCGGGCGCGCCCGGCCGGATCGGGGGTTGCTGGGCGCGCATGTCCGCTTCGAGCGGCTCGTGGCCGAATGTCCCCAGCGTGTTTCAAGCCGCCGGGCAATCCCTCGGGAGGGCTCGTTCGACGCGGTGGGCCGGAGGCACCGTATCCGACGCGGGAGCAGTTGGCGGAAGCCGTCCGGTGTCAAGAGCGGCTGATCTAAAGTGCTCAGGCCGGATCCCGAACCGAGGACCTGAGAAGGAATCACGGAATTATGCCCACTGAGACGTTCGAGTTTCAGGTGGAAGCGCGACAGCTTCTGCAGATGATGATCCACTCGATCTACTCGAACAAGGACGTGTTCCTGCGTGAACTCGTCTCCAACGCTTCCGACGCGCTCGACAAGCTCCGCCTCGAAGCGCTGCGCGACGACGCGCTCGACGTGGATGTGTCCGACCTGCACATCGCGATCGAGGCCGACCGGAAGGCCCGCACCCTGACCGTGCGGGACAACGGCATCGGCATGTCCCACGACGAAGTGGTCCAGCTCATCGGGACCATCGCGAACTCCGGGACCGCGAAGTTCCTGCGCGAGCTCAAGGAGGCCGAGGGCTCCGCCGCGGCCGAGGGGCTGATCGGCCAGTTCGGCGTCGGCTTCTACGCCAGCTTCATGGTGGCCGACGAGGTCGAGCTGCTGACGCGGCGCGCGGGGGAGGACCAAGGCACCCGGTGGATGTCGACGGGTGAGGGCACGTACACCGTCGAGACCGTCGACGACGCACCGCAGGGGACGTCGGTCACGCTCCGGCTCAAGCCCGAGGACTCCGACGACCAGCTCCACGACTACACCTCCCCGTGGAAGATCAGGGAGATCGTCAAGCGGTACTCCGACTTCATCACCTGGCCGGTCAGGATGGCCGCGGAGACCACGCCCGAGGATGCCGGGGCCGCCGGGGAGGAGGCCGACGACACCCCGCGCGAGCCCGAGACGCTCAACTCGATGAAGGCCCTGTGGGCCCGCTCGCGCGACGAGGTCTCCGACGAGGAGTACCACGAGCTGTACAAGCACATCAGCCACGACTGGGTCGATCCGCTCACCACCGTCCGGCTCCAGGCCGAGGGCACCTTCGAGTACCAGGCGCTGCTCTTCATCCCCGCGCACGCGCCCCACGACCTGTTCATGCAGGGGTACAAGCGCGGCATCCAGCTGTATGTGAAGCGCGTCTTCATCATGGACGACTGCGAAGCGCTGATGCCGCTGTACCTGCGCTTCGTCAAGGGCGTCGTCGACGCCCAGGACCTCTCCCTCAACGTGTCGCGGGAGATCCTCCAGCAGGACCGCCAGATCCAGCTGATGCACCGGCGGCTGGCGAAGAAGGTGCTGTCGACGGTCAAGGACATGATGTCCGCCGAGCCGGAGCAGTACGCCACCTTCTGGCGCGAGTTCGGCCGGGTCGTCAAGGAGGGGCTGCTGAGCGACTTCGAGAACCGGGAGACGATCCTCGGCATCTCGTCCTTCGCCAGCACCCACGACAAGGACGAGCCGACCACGCTGCGGAGCTACGTGGAGCGGATGAAGGAGGGCCAGGAGCACATCTACTACCTGACGGGCGAGTCCCGGCAGGCCGTCGAGAACTCCCCGCACATGGAGGCGTTCCGGGCCAAGGGCATCGAGGTACTGCTGCTGACCGACCCCGTCGACGAGGTGTGGGTCGAGGCGGACCCCGAGTTCGACGGGAAGAAGCTGCGCTCCGTGGCCAAGGGCGAGGTGGAGCTCGGCACCGAGGAGGAGAAGAAGGAGGCCGCCACCGAACGGGAGGGCCGGCAGCAGGAGTACGCGGATCTGCTCGGCTGGATGACCGAGCGGCTCGGCGAGAGCGTCAAGGAGGTCCGGCTCTCCTCGCGCCTCACCGTCTCGCCCGCCTGCGTCGTCTCCGACACCAACGGTGTGACGCCCGCCCTGGAGGCCATGTACCGCGCGATGGGCCAGGAAGTGCCGCACTCCAAGCGCATCCTGGAGCTCAACGCCGGGCACCCTCTGGTCAGCGGCCTCAACCGGGCGTACGCCGCCCGGGGCGAGGAGCCCGTCACCGGTCTGGAGGAGACGGCCGAGCTCCTGTACGACCTGGCGCTGCTGGCGGAGGGCGGCGAACTGGGCGACCCCTCGCGCTTCGTCAGGCTGATGGCCGACCGGCTCGAACGCACGCTGTAGGCAGCACCGCGCGACGGGGCCGCGCCCCGCGCCATCGGGCGCGGCCCCACCGGTCCGATCCGTGACGGGACGGGGCCGGCCGACCCGTCGCCTTCCCCGCACGCACGCCGCAACGGAGGTCTCCGTGAAGTCCAGCGCCCCGCCCCCGGCCGGAAACCGGCCCCCGGAGGTGCGGTTCACAGCGGCGGACCGCCTGGTCGCCGTGCTCGCCCTCTCCGGGATCGTCGTCTCCCTGATGCAGACGATCGTGATCCCGCTGGTGCCCGAGCTGCCCGACCTCCTGCACGCCTCCCCCTCCGACGCGACCTGGGCGATCACCGCGACCCTGCTCGCCGGAGCGGTCGCCACCCCGGTGATGGGCCGGCTCGGGGACATGTACGGCAAGCGCCGCATGCTGCTGGTCAGCCTGCTCCTGCTGGTGGCCGGCTCGGTGGTCAGCGCGCTCGGCGACGGCCTCGGCCCGATGATCGTCGGCCGGACCCTCCAGGGCCTCGCCTCCGGCGTCATCCCGCTGGGCATCAGCATCATGCGCGACGAACTGCCCGCCGAGCGGCTCGGATCGGCGGTCGCGCTGATGGGGGCCTCCCTGGGGATCGGAGGAGCCCTCGGACTGCCCGCCGCGGCCTTTCTCGCCGAACGGGTCGACTGGCACGTGCTGTTCTGGGTGGCGGCCTGCATGGGCGGGCTCGCCACGGTACTCGTCCTGACGCTGGTTCCGGAGTCGCGGGTGCGCACCGGCGGACGGTTCGACCTGGTGGGCGCCGCAGGGCTCTCCGTGGCCCTGCTCTGCCTGCTGCTCGCGATCTCCAAGGGGGCGGCCTGGGGGTGGGCCAGTGGGTGGACGCTCGGCCTGATGGGCGTCTCGCTGGTCGTCCTGGCGGTGTGGGGCCGCTGGGAGCTGCGGACCGGGCAGCCGCTGGTCGACCTGCGGACCACCGCCCGGCGGCAGGTGCTGCTGACGAACATCGCCTCGGCGGTCTTCGGCTTCGCGATGTTCGCGGTCTCGCTCGTACTGCCCCAGGTGATCCAGTTGCCGACGGCCACCGGGTACGGCCTGGGGTCCTCGCTGCTGACCGTCGGACTGGTCATGGGCCCGTCCGGGCTGGTCATGATGGCGGTCGCGCCCCTGTCGGCGCGCATCTCCCGGACCCGTGGGCCGAAGACGACGCTGATGACCGGAGCCGTCGTGGTCGCCGCCGGGTATCTGCTGGGCATCGTCCTGATGTCCGCGATCTGGGAGCTCCTGCTGGTGTCCGCCGTGATCGGGGCCGGGATCGGCCTTGCCTACGGGGCGATGCCCGCACTGATCATGGGCGCGGTGCCGGTCACCGGGACCGCCGCCGCCAACAGCTTCAACACGCTCACCCGGGCCATCGGCACCTCCGCCGCGAGCGCCGTGGCGGGCGTGGTCCTCGCCCAGATGACCACCCGGTTCGGCCCCATCGAGGTGCCGTCGCTGAACGGATTCCGTACCGTCCTGGCGATCGGCGCCGGCTCCGCGCTGCTGGCCTTCCTCGTCGCGTCCTTCCTGCCCGCCCACGACCCCGCCGGCGCCGGGGCCCGGCCGGCCACCGGGGCCACCGCGGCCGAACCCGCCGAGAGCTGAACGGGCCACGGGACAGGGGCAGGGGCGCGGGCTCCACGGCGCACGGAAAACCGGTGGCGGACGCCGAGCCGGGCCGCATAGCTTGTCGGCCCGTGACAGATGCGCCCGAGAGCACAGCGCCCGCCGCCCCGGCCCGACCGGCCCCGGAACGGCCCGAAGCGGAAGAAGGGCTGTTCTCCCGTACGTACCGGACGGCCACCGCGGGCTTCGCCGCGGTGATGTTCCTGACCGGGCTCGCCGCGCTCGCCGTGGTGCCCACTCTGCCGACCGCGGTACGGGACCTGGACGGGGTGGCGCTCTTCCCCCTGGTGGCGGGCTGTTTCGTGGCCGCGAGCCTGCTGGGCGGGGTGCTGGGCGGGCAGTGGGCGGACCGTGCCGGGGCCCAACGCCCGCTGGCGGTGGGCATGGTGCTGGCGGTGGTCACCCTGCTGGTCTCGGCCGCCAGCGGCTCGGTCTGGCAACTGGCCGCCGGACGCTTCGTGGACGGCGTCGCGGGCGGCATGATCGCGGTGGCCGTCAACGCGGCGATCGGCCAGGCCTATCCCGACCGGCTCCGGCCGAGGGCCCTGGCCCTGATGAGCGCCTGCTGGATCGTCCCGTCACTGATCGGCCCGCCGCTGGCCGGTCTGGTGGCCGAATGGTGGTCCTGGCGTGCGGTGTTCTACGGGCTGGCGGCGCTCACCGCGCTGCCCGCCCTGGCGGTGGTCGCCGCGCTGCGCGGCCGCTCCTGGCAGGCCCCGCCCGCGCCCGCCGGGGACGACGCGCCGCGTCCGGCGCCGATGGTGGCGCTGGCGGTGAGCGCGGGAGCCGCGCTCGGCCAGTACGGTGCGTCGGGCTGGGACATCCGCCATCTGCTGTTCGCGGCGGCCGGGCTGGCCCTGCTGGTGCTGTTCGCCAACCAGCTGCTGCCGACGGGCACCTGGCGCGCCGCACGCGGGCTGCCCGCCACCGTGCTGCTGCGCGGCCTGAGTTCGGGCGTGTTCTTCACGCTGGAGGCACTGGTGCCGCTGATGCTGGTCACCGGCCGGGACGTGGCCCCGGTCGTGACCGGGCTGGCCTTCACCGGGGCCGCGCTGGCCTGGGCGGCCGCCTCCTGGGTGCAGGGCCGCCTGCCGGAGCGGACCCCGCGCCATCGCCTGGTCGTGGTGGGCGCCGTGGTGCAGGCGGCGGCGGTCGTGCTCGCCGCCGTCGGGTCGCTGCCCGGGATGCCGCCCGCCGTCGCCGCCTCGTCGATGGTCGTCGCCGCGACCGGCATGGGCCTGCTCACCCCGTCCCTCACCGTGCTCTCGCTCGGCCACGCCCCCCGCGACCGGCAGGGCTACGCCAGCAGCGCCATGCAGACCAACCAGAACCTGGGCCAGATCGTGATCCTGGGCATCGCCTCCGCCCTCTTCAACGCCTTCCTGAGCGCCGGATCGGACGACCACACCGGCTACGCCGCCGCGTTCACCCTGCTGCTGGTGCCGGGAGTCCTGGCGGCCGTGCTCGCCACCCGGGCCCGCGAGGCGTGACCGGAGCGCCCCGGGACACCGGGACCCGGCACGGCCGCGTCGCCAGAACCCGCCCGGCTCAGACGCCGAAGGCGTGCACGACGATGCCCGCGCGCCCGGCGAGCTCCGTCAGCTCCCCGGCCCGCGCGGCCGGCAGGCACACCACCGGATAGCAGTCCGACTCCAGATCGATCACGGCGAGCGCCGCGCCGACCTCGCGGTAGCGGCGGCCGCACACCTCCAGGAAGTCGTACGTCGGCAGCAGCAGGTCACCGTCCTCGAAGAGCCCCCAGGGGTCGACGGCGGGCGCGGAGTCCAGCAGGCGCAGCTGGGCGCGGATCTCCTCCGGATGCTCCTTCCAGTCGAACTCGGCGAGCAGCCCGTGCGCGTACAGGGCGTCGACCAGCGCTATCCGGAGGAGCTCCGGGACGGGCCCGTCGACGCCCCGGTCCTCCAACTCGTCCGCGTACGCCCGCGCATAGCCCTCCGGGTCGTCGTGGGCGAGCAGCACCCGCTCGGCTACGGCCGGGCGCTCGGGGGCGAGCAGGGCGGTGACGGCGGTCAGGGAAGCGGCGACGACTCCGGTGCCGGACACGGGCGTTCTCCTTCGAAGGCCCGGGGCCGCGACCGGTCCCGGGGACGTGAACGCCCTGTTCGGCGCTCATGGGGGAAGCCTGGCACAGGGGTACGACAGTCGGCGCGGGGAGCCGGATGTGCGAGCCGTACGCCCTGAGTGGGGCGTTGCGGATCAAACGCCGGTAACGCGCCGTAATCAGGCGGAAAGTGGCCCTGTGGGCGGAGAAGGCGGAATCCTACGCTCGGTCCCATGCGCGTACTTTTCACCTCGACCCGCGGTGCGGGCCACTTCTACCCACTCGTCCCCCTCATCGACGCGTGCGCGGCGCGCGGTGACGACGTCCTCGTCGTCGCCCCCTCGGCGCTCGAACCGGTGCTCGCCGCCCGGAAGCAGCCGTACCGCATCGGCGGGGAGCCGCCGAGGGAGGCCATGGACGCGATCAGAGCGCGTGCGATGTCGCTGGCCCCGGACGACGGAGTCTCCGTGATGGTCGCGGAGGGGTTCGGCCGGCTCTGCACCGCCGCGATGCTGCCCGTGGTGGAGGAGGTCTGCCGGGACTGGCGGCCGGATCTGGTCCTGCACGAGACGTTCGAGTTCTCCTCCGTCGTGGCGGCCGAGCGCCACGGCATCCCGCACGCCCGGGTCGCGGTCTCCGCCGGGGGGTTCACCGCCCAGGCCGACCCCCTGGTGGGCCCGGTGCTCGACGCGTACGGCTCCGGCATCGCTGAGCGGCTCCTGGCCTCCCCGTACCTGACCCGCCTGCCCGTCTCCATGGACCCGTCCCCGTACGACGTGACCCACCGCTACCACGAGGAGCCCCGGTCGGCGGTCCTGCCGGACTGGTGGAACGGGGCGAAGGAGCCGCTGGTCCACCTCACGCTCGGCTCCGAGGCGGGCGCGCTGCCGACCGCGGCGGGGCTGTACCGGGGGCTGGTGGAGGCGGTGGGCGCGCTGCCGGTCCGGGTCCTGCTCACGACCGGGCGCCACCTCGGCCCCCGGGACCTCGGACCGCAGCCGCCGCACGTCCACGTGGAGTCATGGGTGCCGCAGGAGGACGTGCTGCGCGGGGCATCCCTCGTGGTGTGCCACGGCGGGTCGGGGACGGTCTACGGCGCTCTCGCGGCCGGTGTTCCGCTGGTCTGCGTCCCGCTCTTCGCCGACCAGCCGGCGAACGCGCGGCTGGTGACCGCGGCGGGGGCCGGCGCGGCCGTCGTCCCGGCGAACGCCGGCGGCGAGGAACCCACGGTGCTGGACCCCGACGACGTACGGAGCCTCGGCACCGCCGTCGAGCGGGTCCTCGCCGCGCCGTCGTTCCGCGAGCGGGCCCGGGCGCTGGCCGACGAGATGCGGGCCACCCCCTCGGCCGCCGAACTGGTCGGGGCCCTGTACGGGTGACCCCCGCGCACCGTCCGCTCCGGCGGACGGTGCGCCGCAGGTCGTTCGGGTCCGGAGGGGTCCCGGACCGCGGCTCAGTCCTGGATCAGGTCCTTGACCGCCTGCCCGGCCTCCCGCATGGCGTTCTTGGGCGTGGCCGAGCCGACCAGCACCGCCTGTACCTGCTTGGCGACCGCCTCCTCGATCTGGGAGTTCTTCGCGAACCGCCAGAAGGGGCTGCTGGTCGCCGTTCCGGTGATCTTGTCGGTCCAGCCGGTGGTGAAGGTGTCGCCCTGGACCTTCGGGTCCTCCAGGCCCTCGGTGGTGGTCGGCGGCAGCGCGAGCTGCTCGAAGTAGTCGGTGACCGTCTTCCTGTCCGACGTGGTGTGCAGCGCGAACTCGGTGGCCGCGTCCTGGCCGTGGCCCCGCACGATGACGATGACCTGGCCCCACAGCAGGGCGCGCGGGATGTCGCCCTTCTGCAGGACCGGACGGGCCACGGGCTGCATCGCGTCCGCCAGCTTCTTGTCCTTCGCCTGCGCGGCGATCACGCCCTTGCCCACCAGGGCGTCGTCGTAGAACGCGGCCCTGCCCTGGGCGAACAGGGCGCGCGCGTCGAAGCGGTCCACGTCGGCGGAGATCAGCCGCTCGTCGTACAGCCGCTTGTACCAGGTGACGGCGTCGATCGACGCGTCGTCGCCGATCGTCACCCGGTTTCCTTCGAGGAGCGTGCAGCCGAAGGTCTGCATCCACGGGAAGATGTCCTTGAGCTGCGCCACCTTCGTCGCGGCGGCGTACGGCACCAGCCCGCCGCCCAGCGCCTTCAGCTCACGCAGGGCCGACTCGAACTCCTCGGTCGTGGTGGGGTGCTTGGTGATTCCGGCCTGCTCCAGCAGCTTTCCGTTGGCGACCAGGCCGATCGACCCGGTGGTCCACGGCAGCCCGAGCTGCTTGCCGTTGTACGTGCCGCTCTCCAGCGCCACGTCGGTGTAGTGGCCCTCCGGGGCCTTCGTTCCCAGGTCGGCGAGCTTGCCGGTCTGGGCGATGGTGCCGAGCCAGGCGATGTCGAGCTGGACCGCGCCGGTGACCTGGCCGCCGCCCAGCTTGACCGCGAGCTGGCTGAGGTACTCGTTGTACGGGTACGAAGTCGTCTTGATGCTGGTGGACTTGAGCTTCTCCCAGTTCGAGACGATCTTCTGGACCGCGGGTCTGGCGGCCTCCTCGTTCATCGACCAGGACGTGAAGTGGAAGTCCTTGGCCCCGGTGTCGCCGCCGTTGGAGTTCGATCCGCTGGACGGAGCGCAGGCGCTCAGCGCCCCGGAGCTGGCGACTCCGAGCGCGCCGAGGGAGAACATCCGGAGCGCGCTGCGTCGGCTGAGGTCGAACCTGGTCATGAGGGTCTCTCCGTACGGGGAAGTCGAGCGGTTGAAGGTGGGGCGGGGGGCCGCGTGCCGGGACCGGATCAGTGCCGGGTGCCGGGGATGCCGGGTACGGCGTGACCGGCGGGCGGGGCCGCGGGACGCGGACCGGGCGCGTCGGCGGACCGTGCTCCCGATGGGGGGAGGCGGCGGACGGGCTCCGCGGTGCGGTGGTCGACCGCGCGGACGCCCGGTGTGCCGGGCGGATTGCCCGGGGGGACGGGGCGGTCGAGGGGACCGCGTGCCACCGGGCCGGGCCGGTGCCCGGCGGTCGGCGGGTGGGGGGAGGCGGGCGTGCCGGGCCGTGGTGCCCCGGCCGGGGCGACGGCCCGTGACTCGGGCCGGCCGCTGAGTAATCCGCTCAGCACGGACATGGCCCGCCGCACGCTCTGGTCGTTCCCTCGATCGAATGCCGTTACCGTGCGCACTCCGGCGAACCCGGCGTGCAACATGCGGAATCGTCGTCCATTCATCACGGAAACGTCAACCCTTGGGCGGGATGTGTTTGCGGTGTGCTGGCAGAGAAGTTTGACGATCCCTCAGTGAGGAAGTCTGAATCAGGATTCAGTGCCGCTCCATGCAAATTAATTGCGCAGTATGGGCGCGCTTGCGAGATCCCGTGCCCGGCGGCGCCGGTTCCCGCGCCGGGCCCCCTGTTCGGCGGCGCGTTGCCGCACGGCACACTGTTCGGAAATACCGCACCGCGAGGAGACCAGTCATGGCCCTGTTCGACCTGTCGCTGCCCGAACTCCGCTCCTACCGGCCACAGGTGGACGAACCGGCGGACTTCGACGCGTTCTGGGCGGAGACCCTCGACGAGACGCGCTCCTTCGACCTCGCGGCCTCCTTCGAGCCCGTCGAGACCGGGCTGAGCGGCATGCGCACCTGGAACGTCACCTTCGCCGGTTTCGGCGGCCATCCGATCAAGGGCTGGTTCAGCGCCCCCGCCGGTGCCGAGGGGCCGCTCCCGCTCGTCGTCCAGTTCCACGGCTACAACGGCGGACGCGGCCTGCCGCACACCCACGGCCTCTGGCCGCTGGCCGGGTACGCCCACTTCATCATGGACGTGCGGGGCCAGGGCAGCGGCGGAAACGTCGGCGACACCCCCGACCCGATCGGCTCCGGCCCCTCCATCGCGGGCTTCATGACCCGGGGCATCGAGGACCCGCGGAGCTACTACTACCGGCGGGTCTACGCCGACGCCGTACGCGCCGTCGAAGCCGCCCGCTCGCACCCGCTCGCCGACGCCGCCCGCACCGTCGTGGTCGGCGGCAGCCAGGGCGGCGGCCTCGCCCTCGCGGTCGGCGGACTCGTCCCCGGCCTGACGGGCATCGCGCCCGACGTCCCCTTCCTCTGCCACTTCGGCCGGGCCGTCACCCTCACCGACTCCAACCCGTACGCGGAGATCGCCCGTTACCTCAAGATGCACCGGGACAAGGAGCGGGGCGTCCTGCGCACCCTGTCGTACTTCGACGGGGTCTCCTTCGCCGCCCGGTCCACCGCCCCCGCGCTCTTCTCCGTCGGTCTGATGGACCAGGTCTGCCCGCCCTCCACGGTCTTCGCCGCCCACAACGCGTACGCCGGCCCGAAGGGCATGGAGGTCTACTCGTTCAACGGCCACGAGGGCGGCGACATGTTCCACGAGGCCGTCAAGGTCCGCTGGGTGCGCGAGGTGCTGAACGAAGCGGGCTGACCGGTGCCGGGGCGGGGGACCAGCGGGGTGTGGCCGGGGCCACGGACACCATGTCGACGCCTCGTATAGGGTCCAACGGGGTATGTCAATACCCCGTTCCGGTGGTCGGTGGCCAGGCAAGAGCAAGGGCGGACAGTGCGGCAGAGAATCTATGCGCAGACCCTGCGCGTCATCGCCTGCGCGCTGATGGTGTGGCAGGTCTGGCTGACGTGGTACGTCGCCGCCCACGAAGCCGTCGGCGTGCGGTGGAGCTGCGACGGCACCGGAAGCTGCGCCAGCGACCAGTTCGCCTCGGTGGCTCCGTTCCTGGGCATCGGCATGGCCGTCCTCCTCGGACTGCTCACCGCCCGGTACCTGCACCGGGCCGTGCCCGGCGCGATGGTCTCGCTGTCCGCCGCGGCCGCGCTCGCCGGCTGGTACGACGCGCTGGACGAAGGGCTGGTCGAGCGAGGGACCACCACCTCCTTCCACATCATCTTCCCGTTCGGCGAGTTCACCGTCTCCAGCTGGCTCGCCTTCCTCTGGTCCGTCGCGGGCGCGGGCTGCCTGGCCGCCTGGTGGGGAGCGGCGGTCAGCCTGCGCCGGTGCGGCGGGCTGCGGAGGTTCTCCCGCCGCTGCGCCACGGCCGAGGCACGGCTCACGGGCTGGCGCTCCGCGGGCGGCGGCAGGTACGGCGAGGTCACCGTGGTCTTCGACGACGCCGCCGGGGTCCACCACGAGGTCCCGGCCGTCGTGGAACGCCTCGCGCTGCGCCGCGACGTCCTCGCGCTGTACGACCCCGACCGCCCCGACGACCCGGACCGCACCCGGGTCGTCATCCCCCGCAGGAAGGCGCTGCGCCTCGTATGAGCATCCCGACCCCTTCCCCCGTCGCCCGGCTGCGCGGCGCCCTCCGGTCGCTCGGCGTCCTCTGCGCGCTCGGTACCGGACTCGTCCTGGCGGTCACGGTCCAGGGCGCCGTGCACGGCCCCCGCTGGCTGCTGTTCCTCGGGCTCCCCCTGGCGGCCCTCACCCTGGCCGCGTACGGCAGGATCGCCGAGGACATGGGCGAGAACGCGGCCGCCGCCCCGCTGCGCTCCGACGGCCCGCGCGCCTTCGCGCCCGCCGTCGTCAACAAGGTGCGTGCGGTGGACAGGGCCAGTGGCCGGACCGTCGGTGACGGGCGGTCGGTGAACTCCGCCTTCGCCTTCGACCTGACCGTGGTGGCCGACGGACTGCCCCCGTACCGGGTCGAGGTCCGCCACCCGCTCGACCTCCAGGGGCTGCTGCACCGCTCCAGGGCGGTCGTCGAGTACGACCCCGAGCAGCCCTGGCGGGTCGTCGTCCCGCAGAACCCGCCGCGCGCCTGGCTGGCCAGGGCGGAGACGCTCACCCCGCCCCAGGGCGAGGTGGAGCGGGCCGGACGCGGCGGCCCGGCCGGTCTGTGGGTCCTGGTGGCGGGTGCGGCGGTCGCCGCCGTGCTGCTGGTGGCGGTGGCGGTTCTGGGCTGAGCCCCGGCCCTGCCGGGCCGCCGGTGGCTCAGCTGTCGCGCGGGTACTTCTTGAGCACCTTGCCGTGGATGTCGGCCCGCAGATAGGCGCCGCCGTACTCGTCCGAGACGTAGACGCTGAGCGTCGGCTGGTAGTCGTCGAACGGGGACGCCGGGTCGATGTCCACGTAGTGCGTGGTGGGCTCGGCGACCCCCAGCTCCTTGTCCGCCCGGCGGATCAGCTCGGGCAGGGCGTCCCAGTCGAACTTCAGCAGGTCCACCGACTTGGCACCCGACATGAGCGTGCCGCCCGCGCGGTCCCGGACGGCCTTGCCGTCCCGGTAGGAGAAGACGTCGTACAGGGCCTTGTTCTTCGCGAGCGGGGCCTCGGCGCTCGCGTGCACGTCGTACAGCGTGAACGAGGTGATCTCGGTGCCGCCCATCACCGGCTTGAGCGAGGCGATGACGGACCGGGCACCGGCGGGCGTCAGCAGGTTCCTGGGCGGTGCCGGGGTCTTCTCCGTGCTGTCCGGGCCGGTGTTGTCCGACGTGGCGCTCTTCCCGGCGGAACGGCCCGCGGCCGTACGTTCCGACTGCGGCCGGTCCGCGGCGGAGGCGGCGCCGGGGTCGGCCGGTCCCGTCTCCGTCCCGGGCAGCAGCGACCACACCAGGACGCCGGTCAGGGCCGTCCCGGCGAGCGCGGTGGAGACCGCCACGATCCGGCCCCGCCGGACCCGCCGGTTGACCTCCCGGGTCCCCAGCGTCGGAGGCGCGGGGTTCGGGAAGGCGGGCGGGGCGAACGGATCGGCCGGCCGGGGAGCGGGGCCGGGGGGCAGGACGGCGGTCGGGGCGGGGCCGAAGCCGGGGCCCGGCGGTACGGCGTCCTGCGGGGCGGGTGTGGCCCGCCGGGGCGGTACGGCGTCCTGCGGGGGAGCGGTCCGGGGTCCGGACCCGTCGGCCACCGCGGCCAGCAACCGGTCCAGCTCCTCCGGGCCGGGCCGGGCGGCCGTGTCCCGGACCAGCAGCGCGGTCAGCACCGGTGCCAGCGGACCGGCCTGCCGGGGCGGCGGCACCTCCTCGTCCAGCACGGCGGCCAGCGTCGCCAGCGTGGTGGCCTTGCGCAGCGGATGGCGGCCCTCGACGGCGACGTACAGCATCATGCCGAGCGACCACAGGTCCGAGGACGGGTCGCCCTCGTCGCCGCGTATCCGCTCGGGCGCCATGTAGTCGGGGGAGCCGATGATGGAGCCGGTCGCCGTCAGGCTCGTGGACTCGCGGATCGCCGCGATGCCGAAGTCGGTGAGGACCGGGCTCCCGTCGGCCCGCAGCAGCACGTTGGCCGGCTTCACGTCGCGGTGCAGGATCCCGGCGGCGTGGGCGGCCCGCAGCGCGGAGAGCACCCCGCGCCCGAGCCGGGCGGCCTCGGCCGGGGCGAGGGTGCCCTCGGTCAGCCGCTCCGCCAGGGAGGCGCCGGGCACCAGCTCCATCACGATCCACGGATACGTACCCGCGCCGCCGTCCACGATGTGGTGGACCGTGACCACCCCGGGGTGGTCCAGCCGGGCCAGCGCCCGCGCCTCGCGCAGCACCCGCTCGCGCAGCAGCCGGGCCGACTCCGGATCGTTCTCCATGAGCGCCGGGTCCGGGGGCCGCACCTCCTTGAGCGCCACATCGCGGTGCAGGGCCAGGTCGTGGGCCCGCCACACCATGCCCATGCCACCGCTGCCGAGCCGGTTCACCAGCTCGAAACGGTTGTCGATCACGCGGCGCTCAGGCCCCCCAGCGGTCATGGGGAAGAGGGTACGGGGCAACGCCGGGGCGGCACGCACCCACCCCGCGCGCTGGCATGATCAGGGCATGAACGAGAGCATCATCGCCGCCTGCGACGGCGCCTCCAAGGGCAATCCGGGACCCGCGGCCTGGGCCTGGGTGGTGGCCGACGCGCAGGGGCGGCCCGAGCGCTGGGAAGCCGGGCCGCTGGGCACCGCCACCAACAACGTCGCCGAGCTCACCGCCCTGTACGAGCTGCTGGCGGCCACCGACCCGGCCGTACCGCTGGAAGTACGGATGGACTCGCAGTACGCGATGAACGCGGTGACCAAGTGGCTGCCGGGCTGGAAGCGCAACGGCTGGAAGACCTCGGCGGGCAAGCCGGTCGCCAACCGCGATCTGGTCACCGGCATCGACGAGCGGCTGACCGGCCGGACCGTGCGGTTCACCTACGTCCCCGCCCACCAGGTCGACGGCGACCCGCTCAACGCCATCGCCGACCAGGCGGCCAGCGAAGCCGCCGTCGCCCAGCGCCCGGCCGGTACCGCGCACGGCGCCACCGAGCCCCCGGCGCCCGCCCCCGCCCGCGCCACCGGCACCCGGAGCGCCGGCGCCTCCTCCGGGGGCGGGAAGCGGCCGGGCGCCTCCCGCCCGGCCCGGTCCGGCGGCACGATCCGGGCCAGGTTCGCGGGCCGCTGCCGGTGCGGTCGCCCCTACGCCGCCCAGGAGATGATCGCCAAGAACCCCGAGGGCTGGGGCCACCCGGAGTGCCGTACCGCCTCCGCCTGATCCGGCCGACGGGCGGCGCCCGGACCGGCCCGCGTGCCATGATGCGGACCGGGGAGCGGCACGCTGGGGGGGGGCGGATGCGAAGCACGGGCACGGTTCTGCGTGAGCTGCGCGGCGCCCAGAAGACGGCCAGAGGGGTGTCGCTGTACTCGCGGTACGTGAACCGGCCTGTCGGCCGGCTGTTCGCCGCGGCCGCGTACCGCATCGGCCTGACACCCAACCACGTCACTCTGGTCAGCGCGGCGTTCACCTTCTCCGGGATCGCCGCGGTGGCGCTGGTCCGGCCCTCGGCCGGGCTCGCGCTCCTGGTCTACGCCGCCCTGGCCGTCGGCTTCGCCCTCGACTCCGCCGACGGGCAGCTGGCCCGGCTCACCGGCCGGGGCGGCCCGGACGGCGAGTGGCTGGACCATGTGGTGGACTGCGCCAAGATGATCCTGGTCCACACCGCCGTCCTGATCTCCTTCCAGCGGTACGGCGGGGTGCCCGGCACGGGCTGGCTGCTGCTGCCGCTGGGCTTCCTGTTCACCGCCGTACTGACCTTCTGCGCCGGGCTGCTGCGCGAACAGCTGGGCCGGGCGGCCGCCCGGCCGGGCGCGGGCACCGGCGCCGCCGCCCCGGCCTCCCGGCTGCGGGCGCTCGCCCTGCTGCCCGCCGACTACGGGGTCTTCTGCCTGGTGTTCCTGCTGCTCGGCGACCGCGACGCGTTCCGGACCGGCTACGCGGCCCTCGCCGCCGTGCACACGCTGTTCCTGGCGCTGTTCCTCGTCAAGTGGTTCCGGGAACTCAGAGCGCTCCGGACTGACGGCTGACGATCACCTCCAGCGCCCGGCGCAACTGGGTGCTGGAGGTGTGCACGGTGTACGGGAAGTAGACGACCTCCACGCCCACCGCGGCCAGGTCGCGTTCCAGCCGTTCTCCGCGCTCCGTGCCCCGCCAGTCGTCCCCCTTGAAGAGGACGTCGAACCGCACCTGCTGCCAGGTCTCCACCTTGTCCGGCACCGTCTCCACGAAGGCCGCGTCCACGTAGCGCACGCTGCGCACGATCTCCAGGCGTTCCGGCAGCGGTATCACCGGCCGATGGCCCTTGGCGCGTTCGGCCATCTCGTCGGAGACGACTCCGGCCACGAGGTAGTCGCACTGACCGCGGGCATGCCGCAGGATGTTGAGGTGCCCCACATGGAACAGGTCGTAGACCCCCGGCGCGTAGCCGACCCTGTGCACCATCCGTTCTCTCCCCCCACGGTGGGCGCGACACCCCGCCCCCGCACACGGGGTGTCCGGACATGCCGTCCGGTGCGACGGGATGTCGGCATCGGTGCTGATGGTCCAACGACCTTACTGTGAAGAACAGTTGCGCATCTCGTGAACGGATAAGCTCGCTTTTGGGACCGTTCCCCGCGGGGAACACGGAGGGTCCCGGGGGGAAGGCGAGCGCCATGACCGATGCCCAGCTTCACCGACCGTTCGACGGCCGCACCCTGCTGCTCGTCTCGACGAACTACGCGCCGGAGCTGACCGGCATCGGCCCGTACGCCGCCCAGCTCGCCGAGCACTGGGCCGCGGCCGGGGCCGACACCCACGTACTGGCCGGGATGCCGCACTACCCGTCCTGGCGGACCGACCCCGGGTACCGGGGGGTGCGGCGGGTCACCGAGGAGCGGGCCGGGGTCACCGTGCACCGGCGCCGGCACTACGTCCCGCCCCGCCAGAGCGCCCTGCGCCGGGCCCTGTTCGAGGCGACCGTGCTCGGCCACGGAGTGCTGTCGCCGCCGGACACGCCCCCGCCGGACGCGGTGGTCGCCCAGATCCCCAGCCTCGCCGGAGGCGTGCTCGGCGCCCGGCTGGCCGCCCGGCACCGGGCCCCCTACATCCCCGTCGTGCAGGACCTGATGGGCGCCGCCGCCGCGCAGAGCGGCATCCGGGGCGGAGGAAGGGCGGCGGCCCTGGCCTCGGCCGCCGAACGCCGCGCGCTGCGCTCCGCCACCCTGGTCGGCGTCATCCACGAGAGCTTCGTGCCCCGCGTCGCCGCGTACGGCGTGGACCCGGGCCGCATCCGCACCGTGCCCAACTGGTCGCACGTACCGACGCCTTCGGCCGACCGGGCCGCGACCCGGGCGCGCCTGGGCTGGGACGAGGGCACCCCGGTCGTGCTGCACTGCGGAAACATGGGGCTCAAACAGGGGCTGGAGGTACTGGTCGACGCCGCCCGGCTGGCCCCCGGGATACACGTGGTGCTCATGGGCGACGGCAACCAGCGCGAGACGCTGCGCGGACGCGCGGCGGGCCTGCGCAACCTCGACTTCCTGCCCCCCGCCGCCGAGGACGAGTTCACCGACGTCCTGGCCGCCGCCGATGTGCTCGTGGTGACCCAGCGGGCCTCCGTCCTCGACATGAGCGTCCCCTCCAAGCTGACCTCCTACTTCGTCTCGGGCCGCCCCGTGGTGGCCTCGGTCGCCGAGGGCGGCGGTACCGCCCAGGAGGTCCACCGCTCCGGAGCCGGCCTCCTGGTCGCCCCCGAGGACCCGGCGGCCCTCCTCTCGGCGGTACGCAACCTCGTCGAGGCCCCGGCCAGGGCGGACGCCCTCGGGGCCAACGGGCCGCAGTACGTCGCACGCCATCTGGGCCGGGAAGCGGGCCTGGCCCGCTTCGACGCCCTGCTCACCGAGGTCCTCGCGGACGCGCAAGGGAGACCACGCCGATGAACCAGCCGAACACCGCCCTGGAGGACCAGGACGAACCGGCGCTGCTGCGGGACCAGTTCCGCCAGCTGCTGCGCTACCGGACCCTGCTCGTCTCCGGAGTGGTCGCCGGTCTCCTCGGCGGCGGCTGGCTCGCCCTCGGCGGGGAGGACACCTACACCTCCACCGGCGAGGTCGTCGTACGCTCCGCCGCCTCGGACCCCTTCGCCGCCGGCGCCTCCGCCGACAAGGGCATCAACATCGGCTCGGAACGGCAGACCGCCGTCAGCGACACCGTGGGGACCCTGGCCGCCGCCAACCTGGCCCGGCAGGGCGACCGGGTGGAGGTGGAACCCCTGCTGTCCGGCCTCCAGGTCACCAACCCGCCCAACACCCTGGCCCTCCGCTTCGCCTACACCGGCGCCACCCCCGCTCTCGCCCAGCGGCGCGCCCAGGCACTGGCCGCCGCCTACCTGGAGATCCGGCAGCAGCGCACCGAGAACAGCATCGCCAACATGGTCGAGGGCTACCGCGCCCAGCTCGCCCCGCTCACCACCCAGCGCGACCAGCTGACGCAACAGACCGGCGGAAGCGGCGACGTGACCAGCGCGCGCGCCAACCTCGTCGTCTCGATCTCCGAACTCTCCCGGAAGATCTCCGAGCTGCGCGCCCTGGACACCACACCGGGCTATCTGACGAAGAAACCCGCCACCCCGACCGGACCCAGCGGCCCCTCCCTGCCGCTGCTGCTCGGACTCGGCGGCGTCGTCGGCAGCGCGCTCGGGCTGCTGCTGTCCTGGGTGCGGCTGGTCTTCGACCCGGCCGTACGCTCCACCCGGGAACTGGTCCGCTCGCTCGGCGCCCCCCTGCTCGGCACCCTGCCGAGGGAGCGCTCCGCGACCGGATCGCCCCTGGCCATCGGCCGCGGCGGCAGCCGGCTCGCCGAGGAGTACCGCGCGGTGGCCTTCCGGCTCGCCTACGACCCGTCCTTCGACCGGCGCCGCAGACTCCTGGTCACCGCCCCGCGCGGGGACGGCGCCGCCGCGTCCGCCGCCGCGGCCAACCTGGCCGCCGCCTTCGCCGAGATGGGCCGCGACGTCATCCTGGTCGAGGCGGATCTGCGCACCCCCGCCCTGGCCGCGAACCTCGGCCCCGCCGCCCAGGGCGTCCCGGCGCGCGGCATCAACCGGGGCGAGTGGTCCTGGCCCGCCGAGAGCCGGATGAACGTGGACGTGCCGGGCTCGGGCGCCTTCACCCTGATCGCGGGCCGCCGCACCGACAACGTGCCGCGTGCCCTGACCTCGGCCCTGGTCGGCCGCATCCTCGCCGAGGGCGACCGGCCCGGCGCCGTCGTCATCGTGCTGGCCCCGCCCGTCCTGGCCTACGCCGACGCCGTCGCACTGCTCGACCGGGTGGAGGGCGTCGTCGTGGTCTGCGACCAGCGCGAGGTGCACCGCGCCGACCTGGAACGCATCCGCGAGATCATCGCCGGGGCGGGCGGCTCGGTGCTCGGCGCCCTCCTCCACCCCGGCCTCGGCCGCCCCGAACGCCGGGCCCGCAGCCGCGCCGTCGGACACCGGGCGGGCGGCGGACGGCCGGACCGGCGGCACGGACCGGACGGCCACCCGGCGGACACCGGCGACCCCACCCAGACACTGGGCCTGCGCCCCTTCGACCCCGCCGCCGGACACAGATGAGGGCACGGACCGCGATCGTCTGCTCGGTCGCGGACCAGGGGGTGGCCGCCCTCACCAACATCCTGGTGCTGGTGAGCGCCGCCCGGATCTCCACCACGGCCGACTTCGCCCGCTTCTCGGCGGTCTACCTGGTCTTCACGGTCCTCCTCGGCGTCTCCGGCGCCCACACCGGCCAGCCGCTGGTGCTGCGGCGCGGCGACGGTCCGCAGGTGCGCGGCGCCTGCCGGTCGGCGGTCGCCTTCACCGTGCTCGCGGCGGCGGCGCTCGGCGTTCCGTCGGCCGGGATCTGCCTGCTGCTGCCCGGCGCCACCCCGGCCGCCCTGGCCGCCCTGGGAGCCGTACTCCCCGTCGTCCTGGGACAGGACGCCCTGCGGTACGCCTTCGCCACCCTGCACCGGCCGCACCTCGCGCTCGCCGGTGACACCCTCCGGCTGCTCTGCGTACTGGGCGCCCTCGCCGTACAACCGCACGGCGCCTCCGCCGCCCGGCTGGTGACCGTCTGGGGGCTGGCCACCCTGCCCGCCCTGCTGCTGTCGGCCGCGCTGCTCCACCGGGAGACGGCCGGGGCGCCGCTGCGGATCCGGGAGCCGCTGCGCCGGGACCGTCTGGGGCGGCGGTTCGTCGTGGAGTTCGGGGTGGGCAACGCCACCGCCCAGCTCTCCGTGCTCGGGCTCGGCACGGTCGGCGACCCGCTGGTGGTCGGCGCCCTGCGCGGCGCGACCACCCTCTTCGGGCCGCTGAACGTGCTCTACGCCTCGGCCACCGGCTTCGGCCCGCCGCTGCTCGGCCGCCTCGCCGACGACCGGAGCCGGATCCGGGCCGCCGCCCTGCTCTCGGCCGTCCTCGCGGTCACCGCCGCCGCCTGGGCCACCGCACTGGCGCTGCTGCCCGAACCGGCCGGCCGCCGGCTGCTCGGCGACACCTGGCCCGTCGCGGCCGCCCTGCTCCCGGCGACCGGCAGCCAGTACGCGGCGATGGCCGTCGGCACCTGCGGGCTGCTGGCCCTGCGGGTCCTCGACCCGCGCACCACCCTCGCCGTCCAGGTGGTCTTCTCGCTCACCGCCGTCGCCCTCCTCACCGGCGGGTACCTGCTCGGCGGGGTGCCGGGCGCCGCCTGGGGGCTCTGCCTCGGCTCGGTCTGCAAGGCGCTGGCCACCTGGATCAGGGTGGTCCGGACCGGGCGCCGGACCGCGGCCGGACTGCCGTCCCCCGACGCGGACGCCCGTCCCGTCCGCCCGGAGTCCGCAGGCTCATGACCAGCAGCAGGCACAGGGCCGCCACCGCGGGCTTCCCCGCCGCCTGCAACAGCGGGCCGCGCAGCAGGATGAAGGCGTACCCGGCGACGAACGGCACCGCCACCGCGAGAACACCGCCGGGCCCCGGCCCCGCCCGGGAGACGGCCCGCGCGTACCGCCGGTCGGTACGGGCGGCGGCGTACCCGATCAGCGCGAACGCGCCGGCCATGCCCGGAGCCCCGAAGTCCACCCAGATCTCGGCCCACAACGGCGCCGACAGGTTGGTCATGGTCATCCCCATCCACTGACCGACCCGCACCCCGGTGTCCTCCGGCTTGCCCTCCCACACCGAACGGGGCACGAAGAACAGGGCGGACCCCGCCAGTTGACGCCCGTAACCGTGGCCCCGGCCGTCCACCCAGGTGATGGCGTTGGCGAACATCACCGTCTGGTCGTAGTCCTTGGCGGCCAGCGGCTCGAACACCGACGACGACTCCACCGGCCGGTACCCGTCGCTGTCGTAGCGGAACCGGTCCGCGTACGGGAACAGCACCAGCGCCCCCACCACCCCCACGGCCAGCACCGAACGGTACATCGCCGCGCTGCTCGGGAACGCGGTGAACAGCAGCGAGACCAGCACCGTCAGGAACCAGTAACGGGCGTTGGAGAACGGATTGTTGACGACGACGTTGAGCGCCACCAGCCCGGCCCAGACCAGCACCGTCGACGGGGAACGCCGCGCCCGCCGCGAGGTCACCAGACGGCGGGTGAAGAACAGCAGCGCGAGCAGCGCCGGCACCGTGCCGAAACCCTTGAGGAAGGCGGACCCCACATTGGACTGCCCCGACACCACCCCGCTGGCCGCCACCGAGGCGCTGATCTCCTGACGGCTGCTGAAGAAGACCGCGGGCCCGCCGAGCTTCACGACGTAGTAGCCGCTCGCCGCGAACGCCAGCACCACCAGCACCCTCAGCCGTACCGGATGCGCCACCGCAGGACCGCGCCCCGGCCGTGGGGCCGGCCGCGCGCGCAGGGGCCGCCGGGACGCCAGCAGCGCCCCCAGGTCGAAGGCCGCACACCCCACCAGCACCAGCGCCACCGCCGTCACCAGGTCCGCCCGCGGCCCCACCAGCGGTGTGGGCGTACGCCCGAGCACGAGCTGGGTGAAGGGCGCCACCCCCATCGCGATGTACACGAACATCCAGAACACACCCTGCAGCAGCCGCCGCCGGGTGGAGAGGATCATCGTCGCGAGCCGCGCCCCCGCGTAGCAGGTCAGCACGAGCTGGAGCCAGTACGCGGCGTCCCGCGCCCCGTCGCCCGGCTGCGCGGCGACCACCGCCGGCAGGAAGCAGACCAGGGCGAGGATGAGGGGGATCGCCAGGGCGCGCGAGAGCATCGCCCACGACATGGGCTTCGCCGGTGGCGCCGCCTCCCGCGCGGACATCGTCTGCTCCCCGCCTCCATGGACCGGAGGGTCCGCGCACCATGGAGCCGCGTACCCGTGAACCGTGAACACTCTAACGAATCAACCCACTTGGGGTGTTTGGACGACTAGTCTCGGGGCGTCGGCCGAGGGCTGGAGGGCCTGGTGAAGATCCTGCACATCGTCACACTGCACACCCCGGACCACGCGTTCGGCGGACCGACCAGGGTGGCGCTCAATCTGTCGAAGGCCCAGCGGGCCGCAGGCCACGACGCCAGGATCATGGCACTCGCCGACGGATTCGACGGCCCGCCGCCCCGCACGGTCGAAGGCGTACCGGCCCACCTCTTCCCGGCCCGCCACCCGCTGCCCGCCTTCGAGGTCAGCGGCATCACCTCCGGCGCGCTGCTGCGCACCGCCCACCGGATGGCACGCGGCGCCGACATCGTCCACCTCCACCTGATGCGCGACCTGGTGACCCTCCCCGCCGGACTGCTCACCCTGGCCTCCGGCACGCCCCTGGTCGTCCAGACCCACGGCATGGTCGACCCCACCGAGAACCGGATCGCCCGGCTCACCGACCTGCTGGGCGTACGCCGCGTCCTGCGCGGCGCCGACGTCGTACTGCACCTCACCGAGACCGAGCGCCGCGAGGTGGAAGCGGTCGCCGCGCCGGTGCCGCCGGCCCGCGCCGTACGACTGGTCAACGGGGTGCGCCCGCAGCCGATCAAGCCCGCCCGGACCCCGGGGCGCCCGCCGACGGTCCTCTTCCTCGCCCGGGTGCAGCAGCGCAAGCGCCCCGAGGACTTCGTCGCCGCGATGCCCGAGGTCCTGGCCCGCCACCCCGACGCCCGCTTCGTGCTGGCCGGACCCGACACCGGGGCCCTGCCCGCCACCCTCCGGCTCGCCCGCCGGCTGGGCGTGGCGGACTCGCTCGACCAGGTGGGGCCGCTCGGCCACGAGGAGGTCCTGGCGGCGGGGCGGGCGGCCGATGTGTACGTGCTGCCCTCGATCGAGGAACCGCTCGGCGTCTCCGTCCTCGAAGCGATGTCGGTGGGCACCCCCGTGGTGATCACCCGCACCTGCGGGCTCGCCCCCGACGTGGCGCGCGCGGGCGCGGGCCGGGTGATCGACAGCCGGGTGGGCGAGGACGGGCAGAACGCGCACAAGGTCGCCACGGCCGTCCTGGAGCTGCTCGAACCGGAGGCCAACTCCAGTGCGGGGAAGGCCGCGTGGGAGCTGGTCAACGCGGACTTCACCATCGACGCCGTCGCCGAATCCCTCCGGCGGACCTACGAGGACGTGCTCCGCCGGAGGGACGGCCGGGTCAGGGGACGCGCCCCTCGCGGGACTTGAGCGCGATCTGCCAGCGGTAGAAGCTCATCGCCACCGCGAAGTCGAACCCCGCCCGCCCGTCGAGGAACCCCCGCCGGTAGACGTACATGTAGACGAAGGACACCAGCGGCTTGAACGGCGCCCGGTGGAACAACTGCCCCTGGCGCGACTTCGCCCGGCGCACCTGTTCCTTGACCTCGGGGTGGTGCTCCAGCCACGCCTCCCAGTCCGAGTAGCGGTTGTGCCGTTCGAACCAGGCGGCGACCGGGTCGAGGTCCTGGTGCTCGATCGGATGGCGCAGCGCCCCGACCTCGTCGGCGACCGGCTGGTAGTGCCCCTCGACCTCGCCGATGCCCGGTGCGTCGAGATCCGCCACCTCCGGGTACCGGCAGCGGGTCCGGTCGGTCAGCGACCGCTTGCGGATGGTGTAGCCGTGCCGCAGCCGCTTCCCGGCGAACCAGTAGCCGAGCGGGATGTCGTACGCGGCCGGCTTCGGCGTGCCGGGGTCGGCGAAGATCCGGCGCAGTTCGGCCAGCAGGCCGGGGCTGATCCGCTCGTCCCCGTCGAGCAGCAGGATCCAGTCCAGGTCCGTGCGGACATGGTCCAGGCACCACTGTTTCTTGCGCGGATGGCCGCCGTCCCAGGTGTACGTGACCACCTCGGCCCCGCACTCCTCGGCGATCTTCACCGTGTCGTCCGTGCTGTGCGAGTCCACGACGACGACCGCCTCGAAGTGGCCGAGCACCGAGCCGACCGCCTCGGCGATGTTGAGCCCCTCGTTCCTCGTGGGGATCGCCACGGCTATCGGAAGCTTCTTCATCCGAGGTCCCCTTCGGGCAGCCAGGCGTAGCAGCCTGTGGAGGTGAAGGCGCGGGCGCCACGGCCCAGGGTGAGGACGGTCCGCTTCCCGTCGTCGGTCCCGCCCCCTTCGGCGAGCGGGGTGCCGTCGGCGCCGGTGATCCGCCAGGCGCAGCCCTCGGTGGGGGAGACGACCCGGTAGCGGCCCGGCCGCAGCCGCGCGCCCTGGAACGTGCCGTCCGCGTATCCCCGGGCCGCGTCCCGCAGCAGGTCGCGGCGCTGGGGGCAGAGATGCTCGATCGCCGGCTCCGCGTCGGCGATCTCACCGGTCAGGAGCGCGCCGACCGCCACGTCCCGGTCGGCCTTCACCAGGTAGCGCAGCCGGTCGCAGGTCTCCTGGCCGGTCTGGAGCACGGCCGCCGGGTCCATGCCCCGGGGCACCCGGTCGGTCAGGTACTCCTTCTGCTTCCCGGTGAACGAACCGGTGGCCGGGGTGAGCTGCTCGACCGGGATCCTCGGCGGTTCGGTGGTGCGCGGGGCCGAGGGGTCTGCGGGGTCACCGGGAACGGAGGAGGCGGGCGGGGGCCGGGTCGCGCCGGTGCCGGCCGCCTCCGGCGCGCCGCCCGGGTGCGGGGCCGGGGGAGGCGACGAGCCGCAGGCGGCCAGCGCCGCCGTCAGGACGACGACGGCGGCACCGGCCCGGAACGGACCCCTCATCCGCTGGTCCTCAGTGCGTAGTGGGCACTGATCTGCGCACTGGTCAGCGCGGTCGGGTAGACGGCGGTCTCATCGACCTGACCGGCGAAGAAGGTGCTGGACGGCTTGTTCGGCCAGCCGTTCAGGTTGTCCCCGCCGACCCGCCAGTAGCCGTCGTACTTCTCGTTGGTGGTGTACTGGGTGGTCGAGGCGCGCAGCACCCCGTCGACGTACAGCGCCATTCCGCCGGTGCCCTGGGTGGCGACGACGTGGTGCCAGGCGCCGTTGTTGTACGCGGCGGGGGTGGTGATGGTGCGGGCGCTGCCGCTCTTCACGCCGAAGACCAGCTTCCCGTCGTCGCGCATGTAGATGTGCTTGTCGTACTGGGTGCTGTCCTGCATGGTCAGATTGCTGAAGCCGACGATCCGGCCGCCCGTGGTGGTCGTGGTCCGGAACCAGGTCTCCACGGAGAACTTGGCGGGCTGCGGGTGGCGCTTGTTGCTGTAGACGTACTGGCTGGTCCCGTTGAGGCCGAGCGCCGTGGACGGGCCCGCGACGGCGGCCGGGACCGCCTGCCGGGTGGGGGAGTTGCGGGCGAAGCCGTTGTCGCGGCCGCCGCCGGTGTCGCCGACGAACGTCGAGGGGTCGTCGTACCGCCAGTACAGCGAGGCGCCGTCGGAGAGGACCCTGGCCGGGTACTTCGCGGCGGCGGACGCCACGGTCGCGGAGACGGCGGGCGACTTGGCGCTGGTGTTGGTGCCGTCGCTCGCGGTGATCCGGTACGTGTGGGTCTCGCCCGGTGCCACGTCCGAGTCGGTCCACCTCAGCTGCGGCCGGTCCCAGAACACCGAGTAGCCGGTCGTGGTGTACACCGGGGTGGTCCCGCCGTCCCGGTAGATCCGGTAGGTGAGGGTGCCGTCGTCGGTGTCGAAACTGGCCTGCCAGTTCACCTCCACCTTGCCCGCGGCGACCGTGGAGACGCTGACGTTCGGCACCCAGGGCGCCCCGGTGTCCGGGCCGTCGGCGAACCGGGTCAGCCCCTGCTGGGCGGTGCCGTTGACGGTGGTGAACTCGCCGCCCACCCAGAGGTAGTGGTGACCGCCCTTGTCCGCCTGGGCCATCACCCTCGGCCCGACCGGCTCGCCGATGCCGTCGTTGGTGTCCGGGAACCAGGGCAGCAGGGTGGGATCGGTCACCGACTGGGCCAGCAGATGCTTGCGCGGCTGGTTGGGGAACTCGCCCATGGTGGCGCAGTCATGGGCGTGGGACCCGCTGTAGAGAACATCCTTGTACACCAGGACGGCCTGGGTCGCGCCGAGGCAGGTGTCCCGCCAGCGCTGCGCGAAGGTGCCCAGGTCCAGGGCGATCCGCCCGTCGAACACACCGCCCCCGGTGCCCTCGTTGGCGGTGTAGAAACCGGTGGCGTCGGTCGCCAGGTCCTTCACCACGGAGGCGTCGGGGATGAACCCGGCCGGATAGCTCTTGGCCACCGCCCCGGTCGTCGCGTCGACGACCGCCAGCGCGTGCGACGTGGTGCCGTTGACGGTGAAGAAGTCGCCGCCGAGCAGCACGTGCTTGCCGTCCGGGGTGAGCTCGACCGCCCGGCCCACCTCGTCGGTGTCCGCCTTCCACGGCTTCAGCGCGGCCGCCGTGGTGACCGCGGCGAACTTGTTCCTGGTCTGTCCGGCCACCGAGTTGAAGTCGCCCCCGAGATACACGGTGTCGGCGGTGACGCTCAGCGCCCGCACCGTCGCGGAGACGGCGAGCTTGAAGTCCTGGCGCGGGGTGCAGGTGGCGGTGTCGATCGCGGCGATGTTGCTGACCCCGACCCCGCTCACCGACCCGAACTGGCCGCCGACATACAGGGTCTTCTGATCCGGTGAGAGCGCCAGGGCGCGCACGGTGGCCGTCCCGGACGACAGGGTGAACGAGAGCCGGCAGTCGGTCGGTTCGCCCGTCGCGGCGTCGAAGGCGGCGAAGTTCACCGCCGGCTGCTCCGAGGTGCCGGCCGCCGCGCCGGGCGGGCGGACGGTGGAGAAGGTCCCGCCGGTGTAGACGACGCCGCTGGACGAACCGGCCATCGCCCAGACGATGCCGTTGGTCTGCCAGGTGGACAGGTCGTCCGCGGTCAGCGCGACCGGTGCGGTGAGGGCCGAGGCGGGCGAGGTCACCGACGCCGCGGCGGACAGGGCCCCGGCGAGCAGGGCGAGCGCCGCGGCCGCGGCACGCAGCCGGCCGGGCCCGGAGCGTCTGCGCCCCGTGGTTGCGTTCATCATTCGGCTCCGATGGTGAGAGCGAGCGGCGACCGGGCGGCCGCCGTCGGTGAGGGGCGCACAGCGGCGCCAGGGCCGCGAGGTCTCATCGGTCCACCCGCACGGACGCTCCGGCGAGCTGGTCGGACAACTGCCGGATGTCCGCCTCGACCATGATCCTGGCGAGCTCCCGGGACCGCACCACCGGTTTCCAGCCGAGCAGTTCCTCGGCCTTGGCGGCGTCCCCGATCAGGGCGTCCACTTCGCTGGGACGTTCGTACTTGGCGTCGTGGCGGACGTGTTCGCGCCAGTCGAGGCCCGCGTGCGCGAAGGCGTACTCCAGGAACCGCCGGACGCTGACGCCCTCGCCGGTGGCGACCACGTAGTCGTCCGGGGTGTCGCGCTGGAGCATCCGCCACATCGCCTCGACGTACTCGGGGGCGTACCCCCAGTCGCGGACCGCGTCCAGATTGCCCAGGTGGAGATGGGTCTGCAGGCCCGCCTTGATCCTGGCCACGCCCCGGGTGATCTTCCGGGTCACGAAGGTCTCGCCGCGGCGCGGGGACTCGTGGTTGAAGAGGATCCCGTTCACCGCGAACATGCCGTACGCCTCGCGGTAGTTGACGGTGGACCAGTACGAGTAGACCTTCGCGACGCTGTACGGGCTGCGCGGATGGAACGGGGTGCGCTCGTTCTGCGGCGGCGGGTTGGCGCCGAACATCTCGGACGACGACGCCTGGTAGACCCGGGTGTCGATCCCGCTGGCCCGGACCGCCTCCAGCAGTCGGACGGTACCGAGTCCGGTCACGTCCCCCGTGTACAGCGGGGCGTCGAACGAGACCCGGACATGCGACTGCGCGCCCAGGTTGTAGACCTCGTCCGGCCGGATGTCGCGCAGCAGGTTGACCAGCGCGACGCCGTCGGCGAGGTCGGCGTGGTGCAGCAGGAACGAGCGGTTCTCCTCCTCGGGTCCCTGGTAGATGTGGTCTATCCGCTCGGTGTTGAAGCTCGACGAGCGTCTGATCAGCCCATGGACCGTGTACCCCTTGTCGAGCAGCAGCTCGGCCAGGTACGAGCCGTCCTGGCCGGTCACGCCGGTGATGAGCGCGGTCTTCGCCACGATTCCCCCTTCTCCGGTCACCTCGGTGACCGTTGTCTCCGCACCGAATGCTTTCCGCCGGGATAGCCGCATCGGGCGATCCCCGGCAAGACGTCATCACCGACCGCGTCGACTGGCAGAATCCGGCCCATGACGACCGATCTCCCCGGCCGCCCCCGGGATTCCGCCCGTCCGCTGCTGCGATCCGGCGCGCGCGTCTTCGTCGCCGGGCACCGCGGCCTGGTCGGCTCGGCGGTGGCCCGCCGCCTGACCGCCGAGGGGTACGAGGTGCTCACCCGGGACCGCGACCGGCTGGATCTGCGCGACGGCGAACGGACCGGGGCGTTCCTCCGTTCCGCCCGGCCGGACGCCGTGGTGCTGGCCGCCGCCCGGGTCGGCGGGATCATGGCCAACAGCACGTACCCCGTGCAGTTCATCGAGGACAACCTGCGCATCCAGCTGAGCGTGATCGCCGGGGCGCACGCGGCCGGGACCGAACGGCTCCTCTTCCTCGGCTCCTCGTGCATCTACCCCCGGCTCGCCCCGCAGCCGATCCCCGAAAGCGCCCTGCTCACCGGCGCGTTGGAGCCGACGAACGAGCCGTACGCCATCGCCAAGATCGCCGGGATCACGCAGATCCGCTCCTACCGCAGGCAGTACGGCGCCTCCTACATCAGCGCCATGCCGACCAATCTCTACGGCCCCGGCGACACCTTCGACCTCGCGACCTCGCACGTACTGCCCGCGCTGATCCGCCGGTTCCACGAGGCCCGCGTCGGCGGCGCGCCGGAGGTCGTGCTCTGGGGGTCGGGGAGCCCGCGCCGGGAGTTCCTGCACGTCGACGACCTGGCCGCCGCCTGCCTGCTGCTGCTGGAGCGGTACGACGGCGACGAACCGGTCAACATCGGCTGCGGAAGCGATCTGACCATCCGCGAACTCGCCGGGCTCGTCGCGGATGTGACCGGATTTCGCGGGAAGGTCGGCTGGGACGCGGACAAGCCGGACGGCACCCCGCGCAAGCTGCTCGACGTCTCCCGCCTCACCGCCCTCGGCTTCGCGCCGCGGATCGCGCTGCGCGACGGGATCGCCGGGACCTACGCGTGGTGGCTGGAACAGCACGCCGACAAGGGGTGAGCGTCCGGGCGTGCCGTCCCGGGGCGCGGGGGCTCCTCGCATCGTCCGCCGCCGCTCTCAGTACGCCCCGCGGCCGTCGGCGACGGCGCGCAGCGTGCGGGCCATGAGTCCCATGTCCGTGGCCACCGACCAGTTGTCGACGTACCAGAGATCGAGGGAGACCGTCTCCTGCCAGGACAGGTCGGAGCGGCCGCTGACCTGCCAGAGGCCGGTCAGCCCCGGCCGCACCGCGAGGCGGCGCAGCTCGCGCTCGTCGTAGCGGGACACCTCGTCCGGCAGCGGGGGCCGGGGGCCGACCAGCGACATCTCGCCGCGGACCACATTGAGCAGCTGGGGCAGCTCGTCGAGCGAGGTACGGCGCAGCAGGCGGCCGACGGCGGTGACCCTGGGGTCGCGGCGCATCTTGAACATCGGGCCGTCGGTCTCGTTCTCGGCGGCCAGGCGCGGCTTGCGGCTCTCGGCGTCGAGGACCATCGTGCGGAACTTCCACATGGTGAAGGGCCGGTTGTTCCGGCCCTGGCGGATCTGGCGGTGGAAGACCGGACCGGCGGAGCCGAGCCGGACCGCCGCCCCGATCAGCACGAGCAACGGGGCCAGGGCCAGCAGGCCGAGGGCGGCGCCCAACCGGTCCACCACCGCCTTCACGACCGGCTGCGGCCCCCGGCGCAGCGGCGGCGCGATGTGCAGCAGGGTGAGCCCGGCCGCCTCGGCGGGCCGGACGCGGGCGGGCGCGAGGCCGGAGAGCCCCGGCAGGACGGACAACGGGAGCCCGCCGTCGTGCAGCCCCCAGGAGAGCCGGGTCAGCCGCTCCTCGGAGAGTTGGGGGCCGGGGACCACCAGGGCCAGGTCCGCGTCCTGGGCGAAGGCCCCGCCCAGGACGGTCGACACGTCGTCGTCGGCGGGCTGTGGGGCGAGGCGGCCCGGCACCGGCACCCCGCACCCCAGCGGCGCGCCCCCCACGGGCACCGCGGCCACGACCCGGTACGGATGGTCGGTCCGGGACGCGAGAGCCCGCACCGCCCGGTCCACCCCCGGCGCTTCACCGACCACCAGCACCCGCCGCACCGGGCCGTGCCGGTGTCCGGGCCGGGGCAGCCGCCGCAGGGCCTGCGCCGCGACGGAGGCGGGCAGGGCGGGCAGCACGGCCAGGACCGCCGTCCCGGGACCGACCGGATCGCCGGTCAGCCCGCGCAGTACGGCGAGCACGCCCATGAGCAGCAGCCAGTCACCGGCCGAGGCCAGGACTCCCGTGGCCCCGTCCGGCGGACGGTCGGCGTACCGGCCGCGTAACGCCCGCAGCCCCGACCAGAGCAGCGCGGCCGAGGCGACGGAGACGGCGAGCGGCGCGGGCGGCAGCCCCGCGGCGCGCAGCACCAGCCACGCGGGTATCCCCAGCCCGAGGAGCTCGGCGCCGAGGACTGCCGTCGGTGTGCCGGGTATGTGCTCGGGCGCCGTCGCCCCCTGGGGGGCCGGGCCGGTCCTGCGGCGGGGCCCGGCCGGTGTCCGCCGCCGGGGGTCGGTGCCGTTGGCCCGGGGCGGCTCCGGCAGCGGGTGCGGGCGCCGCACCCCGGGGGCTCTTGTCCGGATCGCGCCGGGCTGATTCGAACGAAGCACCCAGGCCGGTCCCGGCCGGGCCGACCTGTCCGCATCGGGTAGCTCGGCGTACCCCATGAACCCCCCAGTCGCCGTCGCAACGTCATGAGCAGGGCGCATCCGCCGATCTCCTGGTCCGACGGACGCGCCCACGCTCGCTGCACGATATCCACACGTGTGGCTTTTCGCTGGAGTTCTCGTGAAGTTCAGACATGTGTACTGACTCGGGTCTCGTCCCGTTCCGCGCCGGATCGATCGGTCTGTGGCCGAGTGCGGCATTTGAAGTACGCCCGAATGCGGAGGTGTGGGGGCATCCGTGCCGGTCGGCCGCTCGGGTCGCCCACCCAGGTTGGTCCGCCACGGGGCGCCGCCGGGAGGCCTTCCCCGGCCAACAAACGAGCGAACAGCCGTACGGTGACGCCGTTGGCCGGAAAGCTTCGGCGCGGCGGCTTCCGTCACCGAACCAGGCCGTCCGCGATGCCGCCGGAGACCGGCCGGGCCGCGAGGCGCCCTCCGGCTCCGGCCCGGCCCTCCCGCGCCCCGCCGGCCCGGAGCGGGGTCAGGGCGCCGTCCACGGCCCACGGCCGTTCCACGGCGGCGGGGCGGGCGGCCGGGCCGATAGGGCGGGTCCTATCGAACGCGCCGTCCGGAGCAGCTTCCGCTGCTTCCATGCCAGGGCCGCGGCGAACGCGGTCGTGACCACCAGCAGGGACCCCATCGCCCTCGCCGCGCGGCGGTCGCGGAGAGCCCGGCGGTGCGTGGCCGTGCCGGCCGCCAGGAAATCCGATTCGAGGGAGGTGAGGTCCTCCCGGAGGGAGGCGTACGCGCCGAACTGGGCCAGGCGGACGGGTGAGATCCGTACGTCGCGCTCCCGCCCGACCGCCTCCCAGGCACCCGCCGCCTCGGTCAGCCAACGGTGGAAGCGCAGCTTCTCGCGGTCCTGCTCGATCCACCCGCCCAGCCGGGGCCAGGCGCTGATGAGGACCTCATGCGCCAGCCCGGCGGCAGCCGTGTCCAGGGTGATCAGCCGGGCCCGGGTGAGGGATTCCAGGACCTTGTCCGTCGTCCGGCCGTCGCCCAGGGACGCGAGTTCGGACCGGGTGACGGATCGGCGGGTGTCGGGGGCGCCGTCGGCACCCGGAGCGATCATCCGCAACAGGACCCGGCGTGCCACGTCCGCCTGGGCGGTGTCGAGCCGGGTGTAGACGTCCTCGGCGCTCTGGGCGATCGCCCCGTGCAGACCGCCGGCCCGTTCGTAGGAGTCCAGGGTGAGGGTGCGGCCGCGGCGTCGGTTCCAGGTCTCCAGGAGGGCGTGGGACAGCAGCGGCAGTGCGAAGCCGTTGTCCGCGACATCGGCGGTCAGCCGGGCCGTGAGCGCGCGCTCCACGACCAGACCGTGCGCCTGCGCGGGTTTGACGATGGCCTCGCGCAGCTCGGCGGGGTTCATACGGGTCACGGCCAGGCTCGCGCCGCGGACCACCGCGGCGAGGCCCGGATGCTCCAGACAGTACGAGGAGAAGTCCGCGCGGACCCCCAGGACGACGCGGAACCGGGAGGACGTCCCGCGCGCCGGGAGAAGAGCGGCGATGAACCGCTCCCGCTCGGCCGGGTCGTTGCACAGGGTGAAGAGTTCCTCGAACTGGTCCACGATCAGGAAGGTGCCGGGCAGCCGCGCGCCTGCAGACGGCAGGAGAGAGCGGTGGGTGGTGAACGGATGCTCGCCGGGGGTGATGATGCGGACCACCGCCCCACGTGCCGGACCGCTCTCCCGCTGCCGCAACCGGGGTACGAGTCCCGCGCGCAGGAGGGATGACTTACCGCTTCCCGAGGGGCCGAGAAGCGCTGCCACGGGCTCTCTCCGGGTGAGGTCCCACAGGTCCTCGGCGAGTTGCTCACGCCCGAAGTACAGCGCGTGGTCGGTGTGGTCGAAGCGGGTGAGTCCCTTGTACGGGGAGATGTTCCGGCCGGGGCTCTGCGCCGTGAGCTCCTTCGACGCGTGGTGCCACCGCGCCTCCCACCCGTCGGAGCTCGCGCCGCACGCCCCGACGTAGGCGAGGAGGACGCCGAGGGTGGGAAGCCGCTTGCCCGCCGCGGCCCGTGACAGGGTGGCGGCCGAGTAGCGGCAGCGACGGGCCATCCGTTGGTACGGAGGGTTGCCGGCGTCGTGCCGGAGCCGGCGCAGGGCACCCGCGAGTTCGGCCACCGGGCCCGCCGAAGCGTCGAGCGGATTCTCATGCCGGCCCATGGCCCCTGCCTTCCCCGTGGCGGCCTTTGAATCAACCGTGCCGTCATGACCGTCCGCAAGACGAATTCCAGCCGTGGACGGGCCGCGCGACGCCAACGGCGGCGGCGGATTGATTCATCGTGCGGCAGGGACTGCGCAACAAAGTCTGGCGGTCCGATATTGGGGCGCGGCTCGCGGGACCTCCGTCTGCCGGGAGCGCCGGTCTCGCGACCGGCCGCCGGCGGCGGGGGCGCACGGATCAGGTCCGTGCCGGGCGACGAACAGTGCATTCACGGGGAGCGGAGGGCACGGATGGGCGGGGAAGATCTGGCGACGGCGGCGGTGGACGCGGTGGCACGGGCCGCGGTCGCCGCAACGGCCGCGGTCGGCGGGGCGGCCGGTGGCATGGTCGTCGACCTGGTACGCGGCCGGCTGCGCGAGGTGGCCAGGGGAGAGGAGACCGTGGCAGAGGTCGAACGGACACCGGACGCCCCCGAGGCGCGGGCGAGGCTGCGGGAGAAACTGGCCGAAGTGCTGGCCGAGGACCCGGCGTTCGCCGCATATCTGGCGAGTGTCCTCGCCCCGCCCGAGCCGGCCGGGCCGCCCGCAGTCACGGGCGGCATCAACATCGACCGAGGGGGCCGGGCCCGCGGCACCTTCGTACTCGGCAACCAGGCGGTCACCAAGATCCGCAAGGGCGACCCGGGCGCGCTCGTGGCCGTGGTCGCGGTGGTCCTCGTCATGGCTCTGGCGGTGTACGCACTGGCCCGGCTCGCGACGGGGGACGACGGCGCGTCGATGTCGAACGGGCACCGGGTCGCCGTGCTGAAGGACCCCGCCACGGTCAGGGCCGTCGCACCCGACCTGCACGCCATGCCTACCGGCTGGACCAGCACACGCCCGACGAGCATCGAGTCGGGCGACAAAGCCTGCGCCGAGATGGTGGAGAAGCAGCTGTGCGAGTGGATCACGAGCGCGGCCCGGTCGTCCTTCCACGACCCCTACGACCAGTCGGCCGACTTCACGGTGCTCGCCTGCACCTCGGTCGATGACGCCCGGAGGCTCTATGACTGGGCCGAACAGCGGATGGGGCGGGCGGGCGGGGCCAAGCCGTTGGCGATAGAGGCCCTTGGTGACCAGGCGTTCGCCGTCGAATTCTCCGAAGGGAGGGGAGAGGCGTACGCGCGCGTGGGCACCGTGGTCGTCGGCGTCCAGGAGGAGGGCTCCAACGGCGACTACGAGGTCGCCACCCTGGAAGCGCTGGCGCGGATGGTGGCGGAACGCGCCCAGCAGGCCCAGGACGGCGACACCCCCAGCGCACGGGCGCGGCAGGCCTGACGGACCTCACGAAGGCCCGTGCCCGGTGGCGGCCGGCGGGGGAGGCGGCGCAGCCGGGCCGGGGCGCGGCTCAGCGGCGGTCGACCCCGTCCC
Organism: Streptomyces sp. NPDC015144; assembly: GCF_043079735.1. Classification (NCBI taxonomy): domain Bacteria; kingdom Bacillati; phylum Actinomycetota; class Actinomycetes; order Kitasatosporales; family Streptomycetaceae; genus Streptomyces; species Streptomyces sp. NPDC015144. The sequence continues at coordinate 91,918 of NZ_JBIBUU010000008.1, forward strand.
CGGACCGGGGCGGCCAGGCCGCCGCGGCCCGTCCGGGCGCCAGCTGATCGACCACTTCGGCCAGTTCCTCGCAGGCGCGTTCGATGCGGTGGCGGACGTTGAGCTGCTCGGTCACCACCGCCGCGAGGAGCAGCGCGGTCAGGGCCACGCAGCCGTTGAACACGGCGAGGCTGACCATCACATGGACGATCGCCAGCCCCTCGAACGGGCCCGCTCCCTCCGTACCGGCGGCCGCGGCCAGCACCGACACCAGCAGGGCACAGGGCGCGCTGCCCGCCAGCTGGAAGCGGAGCGCGGCCCAGACGATCAGGGGGAACACCAGGCAGATCATGGACAGCGAGCTGCGGGTGGCCACCAGCGACACCACCACCGAGACGACCGCCAGCGCACTCGCCTCGCCCCACCGGTCACCGGCCCGGGGCAGCCGGGCCCTGCGCAGCACGAGCAGCAGCGGGGTGACCACGAGCACCCCCATCGCGTCCCCCGACCACCAGGCCGCCCAGACCGGCCAGAATCCGCTCTGCGGCAGCTCGCCGTCGATCAGCAGCATGCCCGCGCCCACGGTCGCGCTCACCGTCATCCCGGCCAGCGCGCCGAGGAAGACCAGCACGACCCCGTCGCGCAGCCGGTCCAGCTCGCTGCGGAATCCGGCCCTGCGCAGCATCAGGTACGAGCAGAGCGGGGCCGCGGTGTTGCCCGCCACCACGACGAAGGTGGACGGGGTGACCGACCCGCTGAGCGTGGCGACGACGAGCAGCGAGCCGAGCGCGACACCGGGCCAGACCCCCGGCCCCAGGAGGACCAGGGCGCCCAGCGCGATACCGGTCGGCGGCCAGAGCGGGGTGACGACCGCGCCGTGGACGGAGACCTGCTCGATGAGGCCGAGCCCGCCGGCCGCGTAGTAGGCGGCGGCGACCGCCAGGACACGCAGGACGGTCGCCGCCGTCCGCCCGGTTCTTTCACTGCGGATCACGCGTCTCATCAGACACCGGCCCGGACGGGCGGCGGCCGTGTGACACGCCTGGGGGCGCCGGGCCGGTCAGGCCGCTCCGGACACGGCCGCCCGGCGGCCCGTGCCGGGCGCGGCGCCGTGGCGCACCACGAGCACGGCGGCGTCGTCCCGGTGCCCGGTCTGCCCGGCCGCCCGCAGCACCGTGTCGGCCAGCTCCCCGGCGCCGGAGCCGGCCCCCGCCCGCACCAGCCGGGTCACCGCTTCGAGGCCTTGGTCGATCGGGAACGAGGGGCCCTCCACCACCCCGTCCGTGACCAGCACGAACGCGCCCGGATCGGTCAGCCGCCGCCGGGTGACCGGATACCGCTCGCCCGCCTGGATGCCGAGCGGCAGCCCGCCCTCGTCGCTGGTCACCCCGGACCGGCCGTCGGTGGTGGCCCACACCGCGGCGACATGACCGGCCCGCGCGCTGTACAGCTCCCGCGACTCCGGGTCGAGCCGGACGAACGTACAGGTGGCGAAGAGCCCGGAGCCCGCCGAGACCAGCAGGTCGTTGGTCCGGGCCACCACCTCGCCGGGATCCGTGGCCGTGGCGGAGATCGCCCGCATCGCGATCCGCACCTGGCCCATGAAGGCGGCGGCCTCGACGTCGTGGCCCTGGACGTCCCCGATGGCGAAGGCCAGCGTCCCGTCCGGCAGCACGAACCCGTCGTACCAGTCGCCGCCGATGTCGAGGCCGCTGCGCGCCGGTGTGTACCGGGCGGCGGTCTGGAGCCCGGGGCGGGCGGGCAGCGACGCCGGGAGCATGTCGCGCTGGAGGACCTCGGCCAGCTCCAGCCGCGCCCGGTGCAGCTCCACCTCGCGGCGGGCCCGGGAGGTCAGCTGCTGCAGGGTGGTGAGCAGCTCGTCGGAGCTCGCCGCACGGGGAGGCCGACGCCGGTTCATGGGCCGCTCCGCACCGCGCCCGTCCGTGCGGCGCACTCCGGGGCCGGTCGGCGCCCGCCCTCGCTGGACATCGTCATCCCGCATCCTATTTCGGCGGTGCCGTCCCCGCAGGGCGAGCGGGAACGCGCGGACCGGGCCGCCCGGGTGGATGCTGGGGACAGGACCGCGTCGAGGCGGCGCGACGCGACCGGGCGCGGTCGCAGGAGGTGTGCGATGACCCGCACGCAGGAGTGGCGGCTCCGTCTCGGCCTGACCGAGGACGACGGCACGACCAGGGCGGAGGCGGTCCTGGACACCGGTGCCGGGAAGGTCACCGGGCACGGGGTGGCCCACTGCAATCCGCAGGACGTGGACGTACCCGCCATCGGCGACGATCTCGCGGCCGGCCGGGCGATGAAGGATGTCGCCGCCCAGCTGATGAGGGCCGCCGACAAGGAGCTGGAGACCGTGGGCGGCGACCCCGCGACGGGCCCGGTGCCCCCGCCGTACGCCTGGCGCGACGCGACGGCCTGAGGCCGGGCCCGGGAACACCGCCCCGGGCCCGGTGGCGGCTCAGCCCTCCGCGCCGGAGTGCCGCTCCACGATCGCGGCGGTGGCCGTCCCGCGCGGCAGGACACCGTACTGGTGGCCGCGCTCCTCGCCCAGCCGGGCGGCGACGAACGCCTCGGCCGACGCCGAGGGCGCGTGGCGGAGCATCAGCGAGGCCTGGAGCGCCAGCGCCATGCCCTCCACCGAGGCGCGCGCCCGCAACTGCGCCGCGACCGGATCCTTCAGGTTCTCGGCGAGCTCCCGCCGCACCCGGCCGACATGCGCGTCCAGCACGGAGCTGGCACCGGCCGTGGTCTCCAGCTCGGCCCAGAACGCGTCCAGCGCGTGCGGGGTCCGCCCGATGCCGCGCAGCACGTCGAGCGCGATGACGTTGCCCGACCCCTCCCACACCGCCATCACCGGCTGCTCGCGGTAGCGCCGGGCCAGCGGCCAGTCCTCGGTGTAGCCGTTGCCGCCCAGGCACTCCAGCGCCTCGTAGGCGTGGTGCGGGCCGCGCTTGCAGATCCAGTACTTGGACACGGCGGTGGCCAGCCGCCGGAACAGCTCCTCGGACTCCCCGGCGCCGCTCTCGTACGCGTGCGCCAGCCGCAGCGAGGTCCAGGTCGCCGCCTCCGTCTCCAGCGCCAGATCGGCCAGGACCGCCGCCATGGCCGGCTGATCGACGAGCCGGGCGCCGAAGGCACTGCGGTGCCGGGCGTGCCAGATCGCCTCCGAGACCGACTGCCGCATGCCCGCGGTGGTGCCGAGCACGCAGTCCAGCCGGGTGTGGTTGACCATCTCGATGATGGTCGCCACGCCCCGGCCCGGCTCACCGGTCCGGACCGCCCAGGTGCCGTCGAACTCCACCTCCGAGGAGGCGTTCGACTTGTTGCCGAGCTTGTTCTTCAGCCGCTGGACGCGGATGGTGTTGCGGGTGCCGTCGGGCAGCACGCGCGGCACCAGGAAGCAGGTCAGCCCGGCCTCCGCCTGGGCCAGCACCAGGAAGGCGTCCGACTGCGGGGCGGAGAAGAACCACTTGTGGCCGGTCAGCAGATGGGCCCGGCCCTCGGGGTCGGAGGCCACCGGGACGGCCCGGGTGGTGTTGGCCCGTACGTCGGAGCCGCCCTGCTTCTCCGTCATCCCCATGCCGAAGATCAGCCCGGACTTCTCGGCCGGGGCGATCGTCCGCGGGTCGTAGGAACGGCTCAGCAGCCCCGGCAGCCACGCGCGCCCCACGTCCGGGTCGCGCTGGAGGACCGGGACCACGGCGTGCGACATGGACATCGGGCAGGCGTGGCCGGGCTCGATCTGCGCGAAGAGCATGAAGGACGCCGCCCGCGCCACCGCCGCCCCGGGCTTCGGGTCGGCCCAGCCCGCGGTGTGCGTGCCGTGCGCCACGGCCGCGCCGATGATCTCGTGGTACGCGGGGTGGAACTCGATCTCGTCGATCCGGTTGCCGAACCGGTCGTGGGTGCGCAGGACGGGCGGCGAGGTGTGGGCCAGCTCCGTGGCGTCCTGGAAGTCCCCGGAGCCGACCAGGGTGCCGATCGTGTGCAGGCGCGGCTCGTGCCGGCCGGCGCCGAAGGTCCGGACGGCCTCGGCGAGCGGCGCGTTGGTGCCGTACTCGTCGAGATCCCTGCGGGGCGGTGCCTGGTTGGTGACCTCGTGGGTGGGGTGCGGTGCGGGGGCCCCGGAGTGCGGGCCGGTCCGGTGCTCGGTGACGGTCATGGCGGTGCTCCTGTCCTGTTGCGTCGATGGGGGCGGGGCGTGCGGGGCCGGTCGTTCAGGCGGGCCGGGCGCCGACCGCCCTGAGGCACAGCGCGGTGAGGGCCTCCACGACCGGCTCCGCCTCCGCCCCGGCCCCCTCCCCGACCGGCGAGAGCGGGCCGAGCAACGCCTCGCCGACCGCGCCGATCACCGCGGCGGCCGACAGCTCGACGTCCTGTGGCGGGAGTTCGCCCGTACGGATCCCGGTGGCGATGATGGTCCCGGCAAGTGCGTGATAGCCGCGCCGGTAGCCGAGCCGCTCCTCCTCGACGAGCGGGTCGACCGGCTCGGCCAGCAGCGCCCAGGCGGTACGCGGACTGCTCAGCGCGCGGTACGAGAAGACCTCGACCAGCGCCCGCAACTGCTCCCGGGCGCCGTCGCGGACCCGCACCGCCTCCCGCACCGCTTCGAGTTCATGACTCGCGACATGCCGGAAGACCGCGGCCAGCAACTCCTGCTTGGAGGCGAAGTGGTTGTACACGCTGCCGGTCGCGACACCGGCCCGCCGGGCGAGCGCGGAGACACTGGCCGCCGGGTACCCGCCCTCGGCGAGCAGCTGCCGCGCCGCGTCGAGGAGCCGTTCGCGGTGGGCGAGCCGGGTGGCCTCGGTGCGGGCGGTGGCACGGTAGGCCATGGTCTGAACCTCTATTCATATCTTGTGGTGTCCAGCCAAGCACTGTTCCCGGCCGGGCGCAACGGCCGGTTCCGGACCACCGGAACCGGCCGTCGCCCTCGGCTCAGGAGCCCAGCGCCGTGGCGACCACCGCCTTCGCCTCCTCCTGGACCCGGGCGAGGTGGTCGCCGCCGAGGAAGGACTCCGCGTAGATCTTGTAGACGTCCTCGGTCCCCGAGGGGCGGGCCGCGAACCAGGCGTTCTCCGTGGTCACCTTGATGCCCCCGATCGGCGCCCCGTTGCCGGGCGCCTCGGTCAGCACCGCCGTGACCGGCTCACCGGCCAGGGTGTCCGCAGTGACCTGCTCGGGGGAGAGGCGCGCGAGAACCGCCTTCTGCTCCCGGTCGGCCGGGGCGTCGATCCGGGCGTACGCCGGCTCGCCGAACCGGGCGGCGAGCTCCGCGTACCGCTCCGAGGGGGACGAGCCCGTCACCGCGAGGATCTCCGAGGCGAGCAGCGCCAGCAGGATGCCGTCCTTGTCGGTCGTCCACACCGAGCCGTCCTTGCGCAGGAACGACGCCCCGGCGGACTCCTCGCCGCCGAACCCGAGCGAACCGTCGGCCAGCCCGTCCACGAACCACTTGAAACCGACCGGGACCTCGACCAGGCGGCGGCCGAGACCGGCAGCGACCCGGTCGATCATCCCCGAGGAGACCAGCGTCTTGCCGACCCCCGTCGACTCCGGCCAGCGCTCCCGGTGCCGGTACAGGTAGTCGATGGCGACGGCCAGGTAGTGGTTCGGGTTCATCAGCCCGCCGTCCGGTGTCACGATGCCGTGCCGGTCCGCGTCGGCGTCGTTCCCCGTCGCGATCCGGAACCGGTCGCGCTGCTCGATCAGCGAGGCCATCGCGTACGGCGAGGAGCAGTCCATCCGGATCTTCCCGTCCCAGTCCAGCGTCATGAACCGCCAGGTGGGATCGGTCAGCGGATTGACCACCGTGAGGTCGAGCCGGTGCTGCTCGGCGATCCGGCCCCAGTACGCGACCGACGCCCCGCCCAGCGGATCGGCGCCGATCCGCACCCCGGCCGCCCGCACCGCGTCCAGGTCGAGCACCGCCGGAAGATCGGCCACGTAGCCGCCGAGGAAGTCGTACGTCCCGGTGGTCGACGCCGCACGCGCGCGGGCGTACGGCAGCCTCCGCACCTCCTTCGACCCGGCGGCGATGATCTCGTTGGCCCGCCGCTGGATCCAGCCGGTGGCCTCGGACCCGGCGGGGCCGCCGTTCGGCGGGTTGTACTTGAACCCGCCGTCGCCCGGCGGGTTGTGGGAGGGCGTCACCACCACGCCGTCGGCGAACCGCTCCGTGCGGCCCCGGTTGTGGCCGAGGATCGCGTGCGAGACCGCCGGGGTCGGGGTGTAGCCGTCGGCCGGATCGAGCAGCACGGTCACGTCGTTGGCGGCGAACACCTCGACGGCGGTCACCCGTGCGGGTTCCGACAGCGCGTGGGTGTCGGCGCCGAGGAAGAGCGGCCCGTCGATGCCCTGGAGCGCCCGGTACTCGCAGATCGCCTGGCTGGTGGCGGCGATGTGGTCCTCGTTGAACGCGGTGGCCGTGGCCGAACCGCGGTGGCCGGAGGTGCCGAACGCCACCCGCTGGTCCGGCTCGGCCGGGTCCGGGTGCAGCGTGTAGTACGCCGTCACCAGCCGGGCCACATCGATGAGATCCTCGGGCCGGGCCGGTTGTCCGGCTCGCTCGTGCGGCATGCCTGCTCCTTGGTGTCGGTGGTCGCTCCGGTTGCTTCCGTCCCATTTTCCCGGGCCGCCCGCACCGTGCCGAGACCGCCCCGCCGGACGGCGGTCCGGCGACGGCCCCCGCCGCGCCGCCTACGCCGGGGAGTCCGGGAGGCCGCCGGTCCGCGACCCGCCCGCGGCAGGACCGGCGAGGTCGGCGAGGTCGGCCACCACCAGAGCGGCCGCCCGTACCGGGTCGCCACCGGCGCGGGCGAGCAGCGCGGCCGCGTCGTACTCCGTACCGGCCGACTCCCGGTGACTCACCTTCAGCGCGTGCACCGACTCGTAGCGCGGTGACCGGAGCGCCGCGCCGAGATCCGGGCGCAGCCGCTCCAACTCCACGACGACCGCCCAGGCATCGGCCTCCATCCGGACCCGCCGCACCGGGTCGCAGGCCGCGGCGGCCCACTCGGCCCCGGCCGGATCGGGCCCGTAGGCGGCCAGCGCGGGCAGGAGTTCGGGGACGCCCAGGATCGCCGCCGCGTCGACGAGGAAGAGGCAGGATCCGTCGTCGGAGTCCAGCAGGTGCGCGATCAGCGGGACGGCCCGCGGGTCGTGCCGTCGGGCCAGCCCCAGGGCCCCCTCCTCCCGGACCGCGCCGTGCGTGTCGGTGGTGCACGTCCGGAGCGCGTCCCTGATGGCGGCGGTGTCCTGCTCCAGCTGGAACCCCAGCGTGAAGGCCGCCCATGCGCGGACCTCCGGGTCCTGGTCCCCGGTGAGCCGGATCAGCGCCCGGACGTCGGGCCCGTCGGGCAGGCCGCTGTCGACGGAGGCGAACTCCGAGGCGACGTCGCGCCGCAGACCGGCGTCCTCGTGTCCGGACAGCCGCACCAGCACGGGAACGGCGCGCGGATCCCGCGTCCGGCCCAGGGCGTGGACGAGGGACGAGAGCACACGGCGCTCCGTCTCCACCCCGGCCAGCGCCATCAGGGACATCGCCGCCCCGCCGCGCAGGGACTCGTGCGCCTCGGCCGCCCTTCCGGCCAGATCGCAGCCCGCCTCCCGCTCCAGGACACCGGCCGATCCCAGCAGCTCCGACGCGCAGTGCGCCACGGTCTCCGCGCTCGCCCCCTCCACCACCTCCTCGACCAGGGCCCAGTAGGCGTGCAGGTCCTCGTCCGCCCCCGAGTCCTCCGCCACCCGTGCCGCGGTCGTCAACCGCCCCCGTATTCCAGCCCCGTCGTCCATCCACGCATTCTCACACCGGGGACGGGGCGCGCGGGCCGGTGTCAGCCCGCGATCCCGGGCACGACCAGACCCGTCTCGTACGCGATCACCACCGCGTGGGTCCGGTTCTGCGCTCCGAGCTTGGTCAGCACGTTCCCGACATGCGTCTTCACCGTCTCCGCGCTCACCCCGCAGGACCGGGCGATCTCCGGATTGGACAGACCGGTGGCCATCAGACGGAGCACCTCCTCCTCCCGGACCGTGAGCGCCGCCCGGGGCAGCGCCTCGGCGGAGTCCAACGGGCGGGCGGTGACCATCCGGCGCAGGGCCGCCGGAAAGAGGATCGCCTCGCCCGCCGCGACCACCCGTACCGCCTCCGCGATCCGGGGCACCGGGAGCCGCTTGAGGACGAAGCCGCAGGCCCCGGCGCCGAGCGCGGCGGTGACGTAGCCGTCGTTCTCGAAGGTGGTGATCACCACGACCTTCGGCGGCGCGTCCGGCCCGGCGAGCAGCTGCCGGGTGGCCTCGATGCCGTTGAGCCTCGGCATCCGTACGTCCATCAGGACCACGTCCGGCCGCAGCCGCCGCGCCCGCTCGACCGCCTCGACGCCGTCGGCCGCCTCCCCGACCACCGTGATCCCCGGCTGCATTCCGAGCAGGGTGCCCAGGCCGCTGCGTGTCACCGCGTCGTCGTCGGCGATCAGGAGGGTGACGGGGGTGTCGGCCACGGGGGTCCGGCTCGCGTCGGGGCCCGCCGCGCTCGCGGGTGAGCCGGTCATGAGGGCAGGTGTAGCGGCAGCCGGACCCCGAGCCGCCAGTGCTCCGGTCCCTCCCGGCCGGCCTCGAACTCGCCGTGCAGCAGCCGTACGCGTTCGGCGAGTCCCGGCAGGCCGAGCCCGGACGTCGGGAAGGCGTCCGGGACCGGGCGCGCCCCCGGAGCGCACCGGTTGACCACACCGAGACTCACCAGCTCGGGCGTGGCCGTCACCGTGACCCGGATCGGACCGCCCGCGCCGTGCCGCAGCGCGTTCGTCAGCCCCTCCTGCACGATCCGGTACGCGGCCCGCGAGAGCGTCCCCCGTATCTGTGTGAAGTCGCCGGACAGCTCCGGCTCCACCACGGCGCCCGCCTGCCGTACCCCGTCGAACAACCCGGGCAGATCGGCCAGGGTGCGGCTCGGCGCCGCCCCCGTCCGCTCCTCGCGCAGCATGCCCAGCACGTAGTCGAGGTCCTCGAGGGCGGTCCGGGCCGACTCCTCGATGCCGCGCAGGGCCGCCCGTGCCGCCGCCGGGTCGGCGCCGAGCACCTCGCCCGCCACCGCCGCCTGGATCGTGGCGGCCGTCAGCGTGTGCCCGATCGAATCGTGCAGCTCGTGGGCGAGGCGGTTGCGTTCGGCCAGCGAGCGCTCCCGCTCGGCTGCCCGCGCGAGCCGCTCGGCCGACGACGGACCCAGCAGCCGGGGAGCCAGCCACCGCAGGGCGCCGGTCACCGCCAGACACGACAACGCCGCGAACAGCAGGCAGCACCCCGCCGCGACCCAGCTCTGCCAGCCGCTCTCCGGCCGCAGCGACCAGCCGCGCACACTCAGCCCCGCCTCGGCACCGGCCCAGCCGCCCGGGAGGAGAATTCCGGCGGCGAGCAGCAGGACGCCCAACTGCGCCCCCGTCCACCCCAGCACCACCTGCGACAGGAGCCACAGTGGCGTCCGCCAGCGGTCGGCCCCCGCCCCCGTGGCGGAATCCGGCCCCTCGGCGGCAGCGTCCGCGCCCCGCCGCACGGGGTCGGGCAACGGCACCCCCAGCATCCGCCGGGCACATGCGATCGACACCCGCCGCGTGGTCCGGGCCAGCCCGGTCAGGCCGATCAGCACGGACCAGACCAGCGCCGTCAGGGCGAGCCGCACGCCCGCCGGGGCGGACGGCCACGCCAGCGCGGGCAACGCCGCGAAGGGCAGCAGCGGAAGACTCGCCAGCGCACCGCAATAGGCGAAGAGCGCACCCGTGTACGTGGAGCCGCGCAGCAGCGGCCGGATTCCTCTGGACATGATCCGGCCAGTATGGCCGGACGGCCCAGCGAGACCCTCCCCCGATCGGGGGAGCGGATTCTCCCACCTTTCCGTGATGTCTCCGCGCACCCCGAAATCCAGAATCGGGACCTCGCCGACCGACAGGACGAAAGGACGGGCCGATGAACGCCCAGGGAACCGGGACACCGCTGAACCGCACGGCACCGGAGCGGACACCTCTCACGGGGGGCCGGACCGCACCCGCCGGCACCGGACCGGGCCCCGCGCGGAACGGCCTGGCCCCGGCCGCCATGACACTCGGCATCGCCGGCCTCCTCACCTCCGTCGTGCTCGTCGGCGGCCCCCTCGCCGTGTGCGGCCTGATCCTGGGCATCGCCGCGCTGATGACGGCCCGACGGACCGGAACCGGCCGGGGCAAGGCCCTCACCGCCCTGGTGACGTCGGCCCTCGCGATCGTGGTGTCCGGGCTGATCGCCGTCCTTCTGGCCTGGTACGCGAACCACACCCAGGCGTGCTACCAGCCCGACGGCCTCCGCCAGTACACGCAGTGCGTCCGCGCACACCTCGGCGCCAACTGACCCGCGCCACCGGACCCGGAACCGACAGCCCCTCCCTCCCGACAAGGACGAGCACCACCGTGCGCGACGGAAACACCCGCACCCCCTTCCTCGCCGCCGCCCTCGCGACGGCCGCCGCTTCGGCACTGGTCGTCGTCACGGCCTGCGCCGCGCCCGAGCGGCCCGGCCCCGCCCCGGCCAAGGACCCGCTGCGGCGGTACACCCAGCAGTCGCTCCACTGGAAACGCTGCGCGGAGAAGGAGCCCGCCGCCTTCCGCTGCACGACGGTCGAGGTACCGCTCGACTACCGCGACCCCGGCGGCAGAACCATCGGCATCGCGATATCCCGGCTGAGGGCCGGCAGCGCGAAGGACCGCCACGGCGTCCTGCTGCTGAACCCGGGCGGCCCCGGGGCACCGGGACTGGACCTGCCCGTCGACCCGCTCATGAAGTTCCCCGCCGAGGTGAAGCGGCGGTTCGACCTCGTCGGATTCGACGCCAGGGGCACCGGCCGCAGCGCACCGGTCAGTTGCGGCCTGACCGCGGAGGAACAGGCCGACCATCCGTACAGGGCGGAGACCTTCGCCGAGGACGTGGACCGGGCGCGGACGATCGCCGCGAAGTGCCGGGCCGCCGCCGGTGACGAACTGCCCCGGCTCACCACCCGCAACAGCGCGCGCGACATGGATGTCATCCGTGCCGTGCTGGGCGAGAAGAAGATCTCCTACCTCGGATACTCCTACGGCACCTACCTCGGCGCCGTCTACACGCAGCTGTTCCCCCGCCGCGTCGACCGCGTCGTCCTCGACAGCGCGACCGACCCCACCCGGATCTACCGGGGCATGTTCCAGGACATGGCGAAGGCGGCGGAGCGGGCGTTCACCCGATGGACCGGATGGGCCGCCCGGCGGCACACCACGTACGGGCTGGGCGGCACCCCGGCCGAAGTCCGCCGGACCTTCTGGGACCTGGTCGCGCGGGCGGACCGCGAGCCGATCGCGTTCGAGGGGCAGAGTCTCACCGGCGACGACCTCCGCGCCGACAACGGCATGTTCTTCCACCTCCGGACGGCCGCCGAACGGATCGCCGGGCTGAAGAGGGCGGCCGGGACCGGGAACCCGGCGCGGTCCGGCACGGCCGGTGCGGCCGAGGAGGGCGACGACACCTACGTCTCCGCCGCCTGGTCCTACCTGTGCGCCGACACCCGCACCTGGCCGCACGACCCCGAGCGGTACCGCCGGGAGGCGATCCGTGACACGGCCCGCTATCCGCTGTACGGCGACTTCGCGTCGGCCATCACCCCTTGTGCCTTCTGGAAACCGGGCAGCGAGCCGCAGACCACCGTCGACAACGGGACCGGAGCGCTGATCGTGCAGAACGAGTGGGACCCCCAGACCCCGATCTTCGCCGGGCGGGCCATGCACCGGGCCCTGCGCGGCTCCCGGATGCTCACCGTCGCCGACGGCGAGGGACACGGAGTCCTCTACGCGCCCGGCGGCGATTCCTGCGCGGACACGGCGGCCACGGCCTACCTGACCACGGGCCGGCTCCCCGCCGAGGATGTGACCTGCCGGGCCGGGGCCGAGCGGTAGCCCGCCACGGCGCGCTTCCCGCCGCCCGAGGACCGGCCGAACCAGGCCCCCGCGGACCGGGTAGGTTCGGCCACGACGACGGGCGGCCCGCCGGGGCCGGCCGGACAGGAGGGGTGGAAAGGTGCCGAACGATTCCGTACCGGAGGACCGGGTGGTGCTCCGAGGGGCGACCGCGCAGGACGCCGGGCCGCTCACCCGGCTCTTCCTCGACTCGCGCGCCGCGGCCATGCCGTATCTGCCGAAGGTGCACAGCGACGAGGAGACCCTCGCCTGGATGACCCATGTGGTCCTGCCCGGCACCGCGGTGCGGATCGCCGAGACCGGGGCCGGCGAGCTGCTCGGTTTCTCCTCCGTGGACGGGACCGAGCTGGAACACCTCTACCTCCGTCCCGATGTACGGCGTCGGGGCATCGGTTCGCTGCTGCTGGCCGAGGCACGCGAGCGTGCGGCCGGGGAGCTCACGCTCCACGTCTTCCAGCGCAACACCGACGCCCGGGCCTTCTACGAGCGGCACGGATTCACCGCCGTCGCCTTCGACGACGGGAGCCGCAACGAGGAGGGGGAACCGGACGTCAGATACCGCTGGACGGCAGGCGGCTGACCGGCCGCGGCAGGATCGCGGCCGGGCGGACCCTGCGGCACAGTGGGCACATGGACGACCTGAACAGCCTCGCCGACGAGCACCTGACCGCGGCCCGTGCCTCCGCGCACGGCCGCAGCGCCCACCGTCTGCTGCACGAGGAGCCCCTGCGGCAGACCGTCATCGCCCTCACCGCGGGCTCCGCCCTCGACGAGCACAACGCCCCCGCCGCCGCCTCGCTCCAGGTGCTCCGCGGCCGGGTCCGGCTCACGGCGGCCTCCGGCGACGTGGAGCTGGGGGCCGGCGGGCTCCAGCCGATCCCGCAGGAGCGGCACGGGCTGCTGGCCCTGGAGGACGCCGTGGTGCTGCTGACCGCCGTCAACGAGTGACAGCACCGGGGCCGGGGACCGCCCGGACCCGCTCCAGGACCCACACGGCCAGGCTGCCCGCGGCGAGCGCGCCGCCCAGCAGGCAGACACCGCTCCAGCCGGCCCGGGACCAGACCACCGAGGCGAGCGCGGCCCCGGCCGCCCCGCCCATGAAGAACAGCGTCATGAAGGCGGAGTTGATCCGGTTGCGGGCCTCCGGACGGAGCGCGTAGATCACGTTCTGACTGCTGTTGAGCCCGGCCTGCTGGGCGATGTTCAGCAGGACCACGCCCACCGTGAGCCAGAACAGCGAGGTCCCCCCGGCCAGCAGCGGCAGCCAGGCGAGCGTCAGGAGCAGGGCGGCCGTCGCCGAGACCGCCTGCACCCGGCCCCGGTCGCCGAGCCGCGCCGCGATGTTCATGCCGATCACCCCGATGACCCCCACCAGACCGAACCCCCCGATGGCGGCCGCGTTCCAGCCGAAGGGGGAGCCGGCCAGCAGGAAGGTCAGCGAGGTCAGCTGCACGCTGTACGAGGCCATGGAGAACGCGCCGAAGGCGGCCCGGCGGCGCAGCACGGGCTCCTCGCGCAGCAGCGCCAGCGTGGAGCGCAGCAGTCCGGTGTACGGGATCGAGGCCGTGCCGCCCGGCCGGGGCAGCCGGGGCAGCCGACGGTGCAGGAGCACCGCCATGACGGCCATGAGCGCGGCGTTCACCCAGTACACGGTCCGCCAGCCGCCCAGTTCGGCGAGCGCGCCGGCGGCCATCCGCCCGACCAGTCCGCCGAGCAGCACCCCGGACATCACGATGCCGACGACGCGGCCGCGCTCGGCCGGGGCGGCGAGCGTCGCCGCGAACGGCACCACCACCTGCGCCCCGACCGAGGTCAGCGCGGTCAGCAGGGTCCCCGCGACGAGCAGCGGCCCGGTCGGCGCGGCGGCCGTCGCCAGCAGGAAGAACGAGGTGAGGGCGAACAGCCCCACCGCGAGCCGCCGCCGGTCCAGGACGTCCCCGAGCGGGACGAGGAGGATCAGCCCCAGCGCGTAACCGGCCTGGGCGGCGGTGACGATGAGTCCGGCCGCGGTCGGCCCCAGGTGCAGACGGGCCTGGATGACGTCGAGGAGCGGCTGCGCGAAGTAGTTGCCCGCGCAGGAGAGGGCGGCGGCGAGCGCCATCAGCAGAACCAGGCCGCGTCCGAGGGCGGGCGGTCGGGAGGGGACGCCGGGGACGGCCCGGCCGGGAATTTCCTGAGTGGTGTGAGCCATGCGCCCAGCTTCCGGGAGCCACCATCCATGAGTCCAACACATGTTTTTCATTTCATCGATCGTGATTCACGATGGACGCATGGAACTTCAGCAGATGCGCTACGTCGTCGCGGTCGCGGAACTCGGCAGCTTCACCCGCGCCGCGCAGCGGTGCCTGGTCGTCCAGTCGGCGCTGAGTCATCAGATCGCCCGGCTGGAGAAGGACCTGGGCGCCCGGCTCTTCGACCGCACCAGCCGCCGGGTCCGGCTCACCGCGGCGGGCGAGGCGTTCCTCCCGCAGGCCCGCCAGGCGCTCGACGCGGCGGAGCGGGCCCGCGCCGAGGTCGCGGCGACGGCGGGGGAGGTGCGCGGCCGTCTCGCGGTCGGGGTCATCCCGACGGTCTCCTCGGTCGACGTCCCGGCCGCGCTGCGGGCGTTCCACCTGCGCCACCCGCAGGTACGGATCGTGCTGCGCGAGGGGGCCAGCAAGGACCTCGTCCAGGAAGTGCGGGACGGGACGGTCGACGTGGCGTTCCTGGGCGTGCTGCCGAGCTACCGCCCCACGGGGGTGAACGACCACGAGCTGAGCACCGGCGAACTGGTCGCCGTCGTGGCCCCCACCCATCCGCTCGCCGCGGAGCGGCAGGTGGACCTCGCCCGGCTGGCGCGGGAGCTCTTCGTCGACTACCCGGACGGCACCGCGGCCCGCGCGCAGTCGGAGGAGGCGTTCGCCGCCCACGGACTCACCCGCGAGGTGGCCTGCGAGGTCAACGGCACCGACTTCATCGTCCGGCTGGTCCGCAGCGGCCTCGGCATCGCCCTGCTCCCGTCCGCCTTCGCGGCGGAACTGACCGGTGTCAGCGTGCTGTCCGTCGACGGAGCCCCGGCCCGCACGGAACGCCTGGTCTGGAGCCGCTTCCGGCCCACCCCGGCCGCCGCCGCGTTCCTGACCGGACTCGGCGTCGGCCCCGGCGACGAGGCCGGGCCCGGGGGCCGGTGACGCCGCCACCGGGCCGCGTCCCCGCACACGGCAGGATCGGGGGAACGGCCCCGGGCACCCGGCCGGCCGGGACACGTACACCAGCGCACGGTAGGAGACCCCACCCCATGCTCGACGGATTCGACCTGCTGGTCATCGGCGAGTGCGTCGCCGACATCGTCCGGCGGCCCGGCCTGGCCGACCGGGTCCACCCGGGCGGCAGCCCGGCCAACGTCGCCCACGGCCTGGCCCGGCTCGGCCACCCCACCACCCTGCTCACCCAGCTCGGGCCCGACGCCCACGGCCGGCTGATCCGGGATCATCTCGCCGGGGCGGGCGTCGAGGTCCGTACCGACGGCGCCACGGCCGCCACCCCGTCCGCCGCCGTGACCCTGGACGGGACGGGCCGGGCCACGTACACCTTCGACATCGGCTGGACGCTCGGCCCGGTCGCCCCGGAGCGGCCGCCGCACCACGTCCACACCGGCTCCGTCGCCGCCGTGCTGGAACCGGGCGGGGACACCGTCGTCGGCGCCGTCGAGTCGCTGCGGACCACCGCCACCGTCAGCTACGACCCCAATGTGCGCCCCGCGCTGATGGGGGACCGGGACGCCGCCCTGCGCCGGGTCGAGCGGTGCGTCGCGCTCAGCGACGTGGTCAAGGCCAGCGACGAGGACCTGGACTGGCTGTACCCCGGCGAGGAGCCGGAGCGGGTCGCCGAGCGGTGGCGGGCGAGCGGCCCGGCGCTCGTCCTGGTCACCCGGGGCGGCGACGGGGCGCTGGCGGTCTGGTCCGGCGGGCGGGAGGCGATCGCCGCGCTGCCCGCCGAGGTCGTCGACACCGTGGGGGCGGGCGACGCCTTCATGTCCGGCACCCTGCACGCCCTCGCCGCGCACGGGCTGCTCGGCGCGGCCGCCCGGGATCGGCTGCGCCGGGCCGACCGGGCCCTGGTCGCCGACGTCCTGCGGTACGCGGCGGCCTCGGCGGCGGTGACCGTGGCCCGGGCGGGCGCCAACCCGCCGGACGCGGCGGAGCTGCGGGCGGCGCTGGGGCCCGCCCGGTAGCCCGGGTCAGCCGGTCACGGTGGGGCGCGGGCCGCTGTCGTCGTCGAGGAACTCGACGACGGCGAGCGCGAACAGGGCGCACAGCGCGATCCACACCGTGACCAGTCCGGTCGGCCGGTCCCACACCAGCAGGACGGCGCCGGCCACCACGACCACCGTCCAGTTCAGCGGGCGCCGGGCGCGGTGCACCCACCGGCCGACGGGGCCGCCGGTGAACCCGGCCGCCTCCCGCACCGCTCCGATGCCGCCGCTCCACACCGCCGTCACCCGGGTCGCGGCACGGCCCGTACCGGTGAGCCACGCGGCGAGGGCCACCACGACGCCCAGCGTGACGACCAGCCGCACCAGCACCCGCATGGGTCCGGCCAGCGCGTCGAAGACCGCACCGGCGGCGGGCCGGGACACCCCGGAGGGCAGGCTGTCGAGGTAGAAGGCCCGGCCCAGCCACAGGGCCAGCCCCAGCACGGCCGCGCCCGCCCCCAACGCCAGTGCCGTCGCGACCAGCGCGCGCCGCCGGCGCACCGAGAGGAGCACCCCGCCCGCCGCCAGTGCCAGGGCGACCGGCGGCAGCCAGAGGCCGATGAGCTGGAGGGCCCGGAACCACATCGTCGCCCGGCCCACCGACGGGGCGGTGAGCACGGTGAAGTCGGTGTGGACGGCGGGGAGTTTCGCCGCCGCCTTCAGCCCCCGGTCGACGAGCCGTTGTTTCACCTGGTCGACGACGGGCGCGAGATCGACGGTGACGGTGTCGTCCGTGATCCGTACCGCTCCCTCCCGGCTCCCGGACAGGGCCTTCACCGCGGCGGACTGGGAGGCCCGGTTGAGATCGGTCCAGATCCTGGCGAAGGCGTCGCCGGAGACGAACCTCTCCACCGTCCCGTGCACGAACCCGGTGATGCCCGTGGTGAGGGGGCCGCTCAGCGTCGCCAGCGCCCGGTCGAGCGCGGGCCGGTCCGCGGGCGCCACATCGGCCAGCAGCGTCTTCACGTCCAGGTGCTGCATGACCGCGCCGGTGACGCGGTCGGTCACCGCCGTCCGCACCTCCGGGTCGGAGGCCAGCGGCGCCATCATCGCGACGTAGTTGCCGGTGTCGCCGATCTGGTTCTTCGCCCAGGTGGACACGATGCCCAGCGGGGTCAGGACGGTGGCGACGAGCACGAGCAGCACCGCGAGGGCCGACCGCGCACGGGGCGGGCGGTGCCGCGCGCCCCCGGCCTCCAGCGCTGCCACCCTGGCCCGCAGCGCCGCCAGTTCGCCGTTGTCCGGGGAGGGGCCGGCCCGGTCGTGCTCCGCTTCCATCCCTCCACCTGACGGCCTGCCGGGACGGGGCGCGTGGCGGGCTGCTGCGGATGGCGGAACGCGGTCACCACGGCGTGCGCCCCGGGACACGCGCCGGGCGAAGAAATGACCCGATCGGCTCATTGGCCGCATCCTCACCGGGGCTACGACCGTTCGACCACCAGTAGGGGTGATCGATTACAGCGGAGGGGGCGGAGATGACACGGGTCGGTACGGACGTGGCGGTGACGGGACTGGGGCTGGTGACTCCGGCGGGGGTGGACGAGGACACCTTCTGGGACGGGCTGTGCGCCGGGGTCTCCACGGCCCGTCGCTGCGAGGAACTGGCCGGTCTGCCGGTCGACTTCGGCTGCCCGGTGGACGGCGTCGACCTGGACGAGGCGATCGGCGGCCGTTCGGTCTGGCGGATGGCGAGGTTCGTGAAGATGGCGCTGCTCGCCGCCCGCCGGGCGGTGGCGGACGCCGGTCTGTCGCCGGACCGGTGGGACGGCGACCGGGTCGGGGTGGTGCTCGGGGTCGGGGTCGGCGGGGTGTCCGCGCTCGTGGACAACGTACGCAGGCTCGACGGCGGCGGGGCGGAGGCGGTGTCACCGCTCCTGGTCCCGATGATGATGCCCAACGCGGCGGCCGGGGAGGTGGCCATCGCGCTGCGGGCGTACGGCCCGAGCCTGGCCCCGGCGACCGCCTGCGCCTCCGGGGCGACCGCCCTCGCCCTCGCCCGCGACCTGCTGCTGGACGGCCGGTGCGACGTGGTGGTGGCGGGCGGCGCGGACGCCGTGCTCACCCCGTTGGTGGTGAGCGCCTTCGCCGGAATGGGGGCGCTCTCCCGGCGTACCGGCGATCCGGCGGGGGCCTCGCGGCCGTTCGCCGAGGACCGGGACGGGTTCGTGATCGGCGAGGGGTCCGGCGTACTGGTGCTGGAGCGGCCGGCCGACGCGCTCGCCCGGGGCGGCCGCCCGCGCGCCCTGCTGACCGGCGCCGGTTCCGCCACCGACGCCCACCACCCCACCGCGCCCGACCCGTCCGGGGGCGGGGCCCGCAAGGCCGTCACGGCCGCGCTGAACGAGGCCGGCTGGAGGCCCGACCAGGTCGACCACATCAACGCGCACGGCACCGCCACCCCGCTGAACGACGCGATGGAGGCCGCGCTCATCGCCGGGCTCTTCCCCCACCGCCCCTCGGTGACCGCCCCGAAGGGCGTGCTCGGGCACACCCTCGCGGCGTCCGGGGCGATCGAGGCGGCCGCCTGCGTGCTGACCCTGGAGCGCGGGACCGTACCGCCGATCGCCAACCTGGGCGCGGCGTCGGAGGAGTTCGATCTCGACTGCGTGACCGGTCGGGCCCGGTCCCAGGAGGTCGAACGGGTGCTCAGCCACTCCTTCGGATTCGGCGGGCACAACGTCGTCCTCGCCCTGCGGCGGTTCGGCACGGACCGTCCGTCGCCCTCAAACCGGGGTGTCCTCGACAATGCTTGATCGTTCTATTTTCATGACCGCAGCGACCGACCACACCTCCGCAGAACGGACCAGGGACCTCCTCACCGGTGTGCTACTCGGCGACGACTTCCGCCGGGAGCACGGTTTCTGGCAGCGGCTGATCCGTACCGAACCCTTCCGCCGCCCGGAGCGCGGCTCCACCGAGGAGGAACGCCGGGCCCTCGCGTACGAGCGGCTGCGCCACCTCAACGACAGCCTGGAGGGCGATGCCCCCCCGACCGGTCCCCGTGCGCTGGCCGCCCTGCACGAGTGGCTGGGCCCGGTGGACCCGGCGCTGACCACGGTGGCGGGCATCCACTACAACCTCTTCCTCGGCAGCCTCCTCGACCACGGCGGCGAACACCGCCGCGACCTCACGGACTTCCTGCGGCTGCGGCGCGTCGGCACGTTCCTCTGCACGGAGGTGGCGCACGGCAACGACGCGGTCGCCGTCGAGACCACGGCCGAGTACGACCGCGAGCGCGACGGCTTCGTCCTGAGCACCCCGCATGCCGGGGCGCAGAAGTTCATGCCCAACACCAGCCCGTGCGGCGGCCCCAAGTCCGGACTGGTGGCCGCACGCCTCCTCGTCGACGGCCGTGAACACGGTGTCTTCCTCTTCCTGGTGCCGCTCACCGACGAGGCGCGGACCCTGCCCGGCGTACGCGTGCGGCTGCTGCCCACCCGTACCGGCAGCCCGGTCGACCACTGTCTGACCTCCTTCGACCGGGTGTTCGTGGACCGCACCGCGCTCCTGGACGGGGAGCACGGCCGGATCGGCGAGGACGGGGAGTTCAGCAGCGCCGTCGCCAACCGCAGGCGCCGCTTCCTCGCGTCGATCGGACGGGTCACCTCCGGCAAGATCTCGATGACGGCCTGCGCGGTCGGCTGCGCGCGCGCGGCGCTCGCCGTCGCCGTCCGCTACGGGGGCCACCGCCTCATCTCCGGCCCCCGTGGCTCGGACCGGGTGCCGGTGATCGCGCACCGCAGCCACCACGGGCCGCTCGCCTCGGCGATGGCCACCGTCTTCGCGATGAGCCTGCTGCACCGCCGGGCCCTGGACCGCTGGGAGGCGGAGGGGCCGGGGGAGGAGGCGGAGCGGCTGGTCGCCGTCGTCAAGGGCTGGGTCACCTGGGAGGCCAGGTCGGTGATCGTGGAGTGCCGGGAACGCTGCGGCGCCCAGGCGCTCCTGGAGCACAACGGGCTGAGCGAACTCCTGACCGGGATCGAGGGCGCCATCACCGCCGAGGGGGACAACCTCGCCATCCACGCCAAGGCCGCCGCCGAGATGCTCTTCGCCACCGCCCCGGCCGGCCCCGGTCATCTCCCCGGCCCCCTTCCCGGGCCGGGCGCACTCGACGATCCCGGCTTCCTCGGGCGGCTGCTCGCCCGGCTGGAGGGGCTCTGGTTCGACCGGGCCCGTGAGCGGATGCGCCTGGTCCCGCACGGCGACCCGCTGGCGCGCTGGAACGCGGCCTCCGGGCCCGCGCTGCGCGGCGTCGAGGCGCACGCCCAGCGCCAGGCCGCCGAAGCGTACGCCCGGGCGGTGGCCGCGCTCCCCGAGGGGCCCGCCAGGGAACGGCTCGGCGCGCTGCAACGGCTCTTCGCACTCGAACGGATCGCCCGCGCCGGTGGCGATCTGCTGGCGGCGGGGCTGCTGACCGCCGATCAGGTCGACGGGCTGCCGGACCGGCTGGAGGAGCTGACTGCGGAGATCGCCCCGCACCTGCCCGAGCTGGCCGAGTCCTTCGCGCTGCCGCCGGAGGTGCTCGCCGACTGGCCCATCGCCCGCCCCGACTACGTGGACGTCTACGACGATCCCGAGGCCCCCTGGCGGCCGGACACGGACCGGGCGCCGTCCTCCGAGGAGCGGTGAGAACCATGAACAGAAGGAGAACAACCGTGCGTGGCAGTCAGGTCGGAGAGACGATCGGAGCCGTTGGCGTCCGCTTTGTCCTATTGGCGTACTGGAGTGCGACAGCCGTGCTGGCCCGCTGGTGCGAGGGGTGTGAGGAGAACGGTGCCGAATCGGTTCGGCGCAAGGCGTAACTGGACGCACTCCATCCAGTTGATCCGGCGTCGGGATGGTTTCGCCGCCGTCCCGGCAGTCCTTACCGAACGATGGAAAGAAAGAAACATGAGTACGATTCACCCGAGGATCGCCGAGGTGCTGACGCAGACCTTCAAAGTGCCCGCCGCGGATATCCACCCGAGTTCCACCATGGACAGCCTGGAGATGGACTCCCTCGCCGTCGCCGAGTTCGCCGTGCTCATCAGGGAGGCGACCGGCTGCGACCGGGAGTTCGAGCAGTTCCCCAAGGGCGCCACACTGGCCGACATCACCCGGTTCATGGACGCGGCGGCCGGCGGGGTCCGGCTGGGCGGCGAGGCAGCGATGAGCAAGGCCCGATGAGCAGGCCGGACATCGCCATCACCGGTCTGGGCATGATCACCCCGGTCGGCAACGACACCGAATCGACGTGGCGAGGGGTGTGCGGGGGCGTGTCGCCGGCGCGTACCGTCGCCGGGCTCGAAGGGTGCGCGATCGACTTCGCCTGCGTGGTCGACGGCATCGACCTGGACGCCGCGATCGGCGGCCGGGCGGCCTTCCGCATGGGGAAGTACGTGAAGCTCGCCATCCTCGCCGCCCGGGAGGCGGTCGCCGACGCCGGGCTCGACCCGGCACGGTGGGACGGCACCCGGGTCGCGGTGATCGTCGGCACCAGCAGCGGGGGCTCCACCTCGCTGACCGAGCAGGCCGTGGTGCTCGACCGGCTCGGGGCCGGGGCCACCTCGCCCTCGGCGATCCTGCTCACCATCCCGAACATGCCCGCCGCCGAGATCGCGATCCAGATGAAGGCCACCGGGCCGAGCATGGCCCCGTGCACCGCCTGCTCGTCCGGCGTCACCGCGCTGTCCGTCGCCCGCGACCTGCTGGTCAGTGGGCAGTGCGACATCGCACTCGCCGGGGCCACCGAGTCGATCGTCTACCCGGTCGCGATGGCGGGGTTCGCCAGGTCCGGTGCCGGCGCGCAGCGGGACGGGGACCCGGCCGGGCTGTGCCGCCCCTTCGCGGCCGACCGGGCCGGACTGGTGCTGGGCGAGGGCGCGGCCGTCATGGTGCTGGAACGGGCGGACGAGGCCCGGACCCGGGGCGCGGCCCCGCGGGCCCTGCTCGCGGGCACCGGTGCCACCACCGACGCCCACCACCCCATCAGCCCCCACCCCTCCGGGCGGATCGCCCAGGCGGCGGTGGAGGCCGCACTGCGCGACGCGGGCTGGGCCGCCGAGGACGTCGACCACGTCAACGCGCACGGCACGGCGACCACGGCCAACGACGCCATGGAGGCCGCCCTGATCTCCCGGGTCTTCCCGCACCGGCCGCCCGTCACCGCCCCCAAGGGCGTTCTCGGGCACTGCATGGGGGCGGCCGGGGCGATCGAGACCGGGCTCACCGTCCTCACGCTCCAGCGGGGCGTCGTGCCCCCGATCGCCAACCTCGACGTCCCGTCGCCCGAGTTCGACATCGACTGCGTCGTCAAACAACCGCTGCGGCAGCCCATCCGGCGGGCCGTCAGCCACTCCTTCGGATTCGGCGGACACAACGCCGTGATCGCTCTCCAGCGTCCGTAGGCATCCGGCAGGTGGTGCGACGGGGGGGAACACCGCCCGGCGTACCACCGGCCACCCCCCCCGTGCACCACCCGCGGAAACGCGCGGACCGGAGGGCCGGATCAGCGGCGGCGGCCGCGACCGAAGTCGCCGCCCATGCCCTTTCCGGGTATGTCCGTGCCGTCCGCGTAGTCGATCTGCTCCTTGCGCAGCTCCGCGGAGACCTCCTTCTGCTCGGTCACCTTCCTGGTCTCCATCCGCACCCGCTCGACGGGCACGGTCTCCTTGCTGGTGGTCGCGCGTTCCGCGTGCAGGGTGACCTCCACGTCCTGCTCGCGGATGTCCGGGTGCTGCGCCGCCGTCTTCTCGTCGGGGCGGAGCGGTTCCCGGATCAGCCGTACCTCCTCGTGCGTCACGGGCACGGTCCGGGTCACGTTCTCCGTGACGACGTACTTGTGGAGGCGTGCCCTACCGCTCTCGTACTCCTCGGTGCCGACGTGCAGCTGTTCCTCGGAGCGGATCATCTCGCCCTTGCCGCCCGGCTCGCCGGCGGAGCGCATGGGGCCCGCTCCGGCACCGGCCAGTGGACGGGAGGTCGTGGCCGTCCCGGTGGTCTCGTGGTGCATCGGCCGGCCGGGGGTGCCGGTCGCCCCGGGCGTTCCGGTCGGGGCGGTCCTGCCGGTCCCGGTGGTGCCGGCCGCGCCCATGGCCGTGGTGCCCGTACCGGTGCCGGTCGCGGTGTCCGTGCGGCCACGGGGCCTCATGGCGGTGGTGTTCCTGGGCAGGCCGTAGTGGTCGTACAGCTCCTCCTCCTCGGCCACGGACAGATGCGCGTCCGCGTCCACCCGGGGCGCGTCCTTGACACGGGTCTTCGGGTGCGAGATGTGCAGATCGGAACCCACCCGGCGGGCCCCGGCCAGCGGGACGAAACTCTCCTTCATGCCGAACAGGCCGGTCTTGACCGTGATCCAGTCCGGCCGGCCCGTGTTGTCGTCGACGTACACCCGGCCCACGGTGCCGACCTTCTCACCGTCGGTGTCGTACACCGTCAGGCCGTCGAGTTCTCCGGAATCCGTGAAACCGTCAGCGGCTGCCATGGTCGATTCCTCCTCCTCCGGGCGCGTCCTGCGGCGGGGGCCGCCAGGGGAGGCGCGTCCGTACTCCATCGCGCCTCACCCGGATGGACGGTGCAACCGGGTGAGGCGCCGCTCCCGGCGTTCGCCGTCCGCCCGGTCCGCGACGGCGGCCCGCGACGGGCTTGGACACCCGGCAGAAGCGTTGCGCCATTCGGGTGAGTCGATGGCCGGATCCGGCCGGTGCACGGTGGTGGCGGGCTTCGAACGAGCGCGGGGTACGTTGGCCTCCCGCACCGGTCCGACGGCGGAGAACGTCGGCCGCAGCCCCGCCGAGCCACCGGGAGTGTCCCATCCGTACCGTACGCAGCCTGCTGCCCGGACAGCGCGGCGAACTGCTCGCCCGGCACGAGGACGGGGCGGAGCTGCACCATCTGGTGTGGCGGCTGGGCCCGGGGTGGCGGGTCTGTGGCAGTGCGGTGCTCGGTGGCGGCATCGGCCCGCGTGAGTGGATCCTCAACGCCCAGGTGCCCGGTGGCTATCCGCGGACGGACCCCGACCGGCACCTCGCGGAGATCGCCGCCGCCGAACGGCTCACCGGCCCCGGCGCCGGGCTGATGACGGCCGCCGACGTGACCGCGTACACCGTGGCGGCCGACGGCGGGGTGACCGCGACCGCCACCTGCGGACTCGGGGTACGGGGCTGGGCCGCGGCCCCCGCCGAGGGCATCGACGGCCCGCCGCCCCCGGGCACGGTCAACATCGTGGTCACCGTCCCGGCGCCGCTCTCCGACGCCGCGCTCGTCAACGCCGTCGCCACGGCCACCGAGGCGAAGGTGCAGGCGCTCCTGGACGCGGGTCTGGACTGCTCGGGCACCCCCACGGACGCCGTCTGCGTCGCCGCCCCGGACCCGGGGGCGGGGCCCGCCGAACCCTTCGCGGGGCCCCGCTCGGTCTGGGGCGCGCGACTCGCCAGGGCGGTGCACGCCGCCGTGCGCGAAGGAGCGCTCCGCCAGCCCTGAGCGGGCCCGGCGCGGCGCCGGTCAAGGGCCCCGGGCACCTGGCGGCCCCGGCTCACTCCTCCACGAGCAGCCCGCTGCGGAGCTTGCGCAGGATCCGGCTGATCAGCCGCGAGACGTGCATCTGCGAGATGCCGAGCTCCGCACCGATCAGGGACTGCGTCATCTCATGGCCGAAACGCAGGTCGATGATGCGGCGCTCGCGCTCGTCCAGGCCGTCCAGCAGCGGGGCCAGCGTGTGCAGGTTCTCGACCGCCTCCAGCGCCGGGTCGGGGCCGCCCAGGACCTCCGCGAACGTGCGCGCCGGTGCGCGGAGCCGCCCCGCGTCCGAGGCGTCGGCCGGTACGTCCAGGGAGCCCGCCGCGTACCCGTTGGCCGCGACGATGCCCTCGATGATCTCGTCCTCGCCCAGCCCCATCCGCTCGGCCAGCTCCCGGACCGTGGGTTCCCGGTCCAGCTCGGTGAGGAGCGCCTCCTTGGCGCGGGCCAGGTCGACCCGCAGCTCCTGGAGGCGGCGCGGCACGTGGACCGCCCAGGTGGTGTCGCGGAAGAACCGCTTGATCTCCCCGGTGATGTAAGGGACCGCGAAGGAGGTGAACTCGACCTCGCGGGACAGCTCGAACCGGTCGATGGCCTTGATCAGCCCGATGGTGCCGACCTGGACGATGTCCTCCATGTCGTCGCCCCGGTTGCGGAACCGGCCCGCGGCGAACCGGACGAGCGAGAGGTTCATCTCGATCAGGGTGTTGCGCGCGTACTGATGGGCGGGGGTCCCCTCCTCCAGGGTCTGGAGGCGGTCGAAGAACAGCCGGGACAGCTCGCGGGCGTCGGCGGGGGCGACCCGTCCCGCGTCCTCGATCCACGGCAGGCCGCCGATGTCGCCGACGGCGGCCGGCGGCGGTCCGGGCCGGGCACGCTCCGCTCGCTCCGCACCGGCGGTCCGCGCAGTGTGCGCCCTCATTCCGTCACGCTCCCCTGGTCGTAGCCCGTGAGGTGTATGCACATGCCCAGGGACGCGGCACCCATGCGGACGGACCGGTGCCTGGCCGGGCCGTGTACCCCGGGATGGCCGGGAATCGCCGTACGCGGCGACCGGCCGCCGGGCGGGGCCGTGCGGACAGCGCAACCGCCCCACCGGTACGGGGGAGCCCGGTGGGGCGGTCGTCCTCCAGACTGCCACAGCCGGGGGGCGGTACGGGGCCGACCGGCGCATATGCGGCGCTAGTTGAGTCGAAATCGACGGTCCCGCCCCGCGGCTCCCGGCCCCACAGGGCACCCGCCGGAACCGGAACCTGGGAATACCCGGGCGGGCGGGGGACTTGCCGCTGCTGGGCGGCCGGTGCGGCCGCCCAGCCGGTGCCCTGCGGCAGCAGAGAGGAAGCCCATGCCCAAGGCGTATGTGTTCACCCGCTACGGCGGTCCCGAGACGGAGGCCCTCGCCGAGCAGGACAAACCGGTACCCGGACCGGGCGAACTGCTCGTCGCGGTCCGGGCCGCCGGGGTCAACCCGGTCGACTGGAAACTGCGCACGGGGTACGTCAGGCCCGGCAGCGAGCCGCAGCCCTTCCCCACCGTGTTCGGCAGCGAGGCCGCCGGGACGGTCGAGGCGGTCGGTCCGGACACCGAGGGCTTCGCGGTCGGCGACGAGGTCTTCGGCAACCCGGTGACCGGCGGCTACGCCGAGTACACGCTGATGCCCGTCGCCGTCACCGCGCACAAGCCCGCCGGGCTGTCCTTCACCGACGCGGCGACGCTGCCGGTCGCGGCGGCCACCGCGTACGACGCGATCCACCAGCTGGACCTGGCGGCGGGGGCGACCCTGCTGATCACCGGCGGCGGTGGCGGGGTCGGCAGTGCCGCGATCCAGCTCGCCCGACACCGGGGCGTCCGGGTGGTCGGCGTCGCGAGCCCGGCCAAGAAGGAGTTCGTCGAGTCGCTCGGCGCGGTGCACGTCGCGTCCGGCCCCGGACTCGCCGAGCGGGTGCGGGAGGCGGCCCCCGAAGGGGTGGACGCGGTCGTCGACCTGGTCGGCGGCGACACCCTGCGGGCCGCGGCGGCCCTGCTCGACGATCCGGCCGACCTCATCGGCATCGGGGACAAGCAGCTCGTGGTGGAGCTCGGCGGCGCGGCCGTCCGGCGGGCCCGCACCGCGGCGGTCCTCGAAGCGCTGGCACGGCTCACCGAGGACGGCGTGCTGCGGACCCATGTCGACCGGACCTACCCGCTCACCCGTGCGGGCGACGCGCTGCGCGCCGTGGAGCAGGGCCACGCACGCGGCAAGACCGTGATCGAGGTGGCCCGGTGAGGGCTCCGGACGGCACGCATCCGCTGGACAACCCGGTCCGCGCCGCGCTGACCGGGCCGCACGCCCGGTTCGCCGAGCGCCGTGGCCGGATCCTGCGCTACCCGATGGACGTGGCCCCGTGGGTCGCCCTCCCGGACGAGCCGGAGGCCCGGGACTGGGCGGACGCGGCGGCCCTGGTCGGGCCCGGCGGCGCCATCAGCATCACCGCCTTCCGGGAGCCGCCGCCGGACGACTGGGAGGTCGTCTTCGACATCGACGGCGTCCAGCTCGTCGACGCCGGGGTCGCCACCGAACCCTTCCCCGGCGCCGTGCGGCTCGGCCCCGCCGACGTACCGGAGATGCTCGCCCTGGTCGAGCGGACCCGGCCGGGTCCGTTCCTGCCCCGCACCGTCGAGCTCGGCACCTACCTCGGGGTGCGGCGCGAGGGGGTGCTCGTCGCCATGGCGGGCGAGCGGATGGTCCTGCCGGGCTGGTCCGAGATCAGCGCCGTCTGCACCGACGAGTCCGTGCGCGGGCAGGGCCTGGGCACCGGACTGGTGCGTGCTGTCTCCCACGCGATCAAGGAGCGCGGCGACACGCCGTTCCTGCACGCGGCCGCCGCCAACACGAACGCCGTCCGGCTCTACGAAGCCATGGGGTTCGTGCTCCGCCGCCGCACGTCCTTCCTCGGGGCGCTGGCCCCGGACCGGCCGGCCTCCGACCCGTCGGCCTCCGACGGCGACCGTCCCGCCGCGGCCGTGCGCTGACCCCGGCCCGGGGTGTCCGGCCGGCCTCTGCCGGACACCCCGCCCGGTCGGACGGTCCGGTTCTCGGGACCTTCGGCGCGGACCGGAAGGCCCTACGACTCGTGTGCCGCGCCCGGATGCCGGGTGCACTGGTAGGGAGTGCCGGCACCGGGCCGGCGGGTCCCGGGAGGAGTCGGCCGTGAGGATCGGGCTTCGACGCCTGTTCTCCGTACCCGGAGCGGTGCTCCCGGGGACGGACGCGGGGGAGGAGGCCGTACGCGCGCCACGGGTCCGCAACCCTGTGCTGTTCGGCATCCTGGCCCTGCTGACGGCCGTGTTCGTCCTGGTGGACGTCCGGACCGCCGGTGAGCTCCGCCTGGTGCCGCTGCTGGTGGTGGTCCCCGCCCTCGTCTCCGTCTTCGGGACGATCCGGCAGACCGCCGTCGTATCCCTCCTGATCATGCTGGTCGTCACCGGATCGCACCTGTCGACCGGCGGCTCCCGCGGGGACGTCCTCACCGGCATCGTCTTCACCGTGCTGGCCTGCTGCCTGGGCATCGGTGCCTGCGTCCTGCGCGTCCGGCACGCCACCCAGATCGCCCGGCTGCGCTCCGCCGCCGTCGCCCTCCAGCGCCAGATCCTGCGCCCGCTGCCCATCCTGACCGACCAGGTCCTGGCCCACGGCATCTACACCCCGATCGAGGAGGACCGCCTGGTCGGGGGCGACATCTACGAGGTCGTCCAGTCGCCCTACGGGACCCGGGTGATCATCGGGGACGTCCAGGGCAAGGGGGTCGCCGCGATCGGGGCCGGCTTCGCCGTGCTCGGGGCCTTCCGGGAGGCGGCCATCCGCGAGCCCGCCCTGACGGGCGTGGTCGACGCCCTGGAGGACGCGGTCGCCCGGCACAACACGTTCTCCGCCCAGACCGGGGAGACCGAACGCTTCGTCACCGCCCTGGTGCTCGGCTTCGACGGGAGCGACCGGGTCGAGGCCGTCAACTGCGGCCATCTGCCGCCCCGGCTGCTGCACGGGGGCGTGGCCGCCGCCGTACCGCTGCGTCACACCTCCGTGCCGCTGGGCATGGCGGAGCTCAGCCACGAGGGCAGGGCCGCCGAGCGGCTGGACTTCCCGCCCGGCGCCACGCTGCTGCTGTGCACCGACGGGGTCACCGAGGCCCGTGACGCCTCCGGCGCCTTCTACCCGCTCGACGCCCGACTGGGCCGCTGGGCGGAGCGGGCCCCGTACGACGTGCTGACGGAGCTCGACGCCGACCTGGACTCCTTCTCCGGAGGCGTACGGCGCGACGACATCGCCGCACTCGCCCTGCGCCGGGCGGTGGCCGGTGACCCCGCCCGCGGCGGTGCGGCCGGGCACGGCGCCCGCCGGTCCGCCGAGGCGTTCGGCGGCCGGTAGGGGCGGCCCGGAGCGGCGCGCCGCACCGATCGAATGTCCCGCCGGGACTCATGTCGCGGTGGGACATTTTTTGGGTGTACGGTGCATGTATGAATCCGGAACGGAAGAGCCCGGAGCGGCGGGGCCGCAAGGCCCGCCGGACCGGGGACACGCTGGCGCAGGCCGCCTTCGAGCTGGTGCTCGACCGGGGCCTGAGGAGCGTGACGGTCGAGGAGATCGCGGACCGCGCGGACGTCGACCGGCGCACCTTCAGCAGGTACTTCACGAGCAAGGAGGCCGCGGTCCTGGACTCGATCCGGGGCGACGGCGACCGGATCAACGACGCCCTGCGGGCCCGCCCGGCCGACGAGCCCCCGCTCACCGCCTACCGAAGAGCCGTGGAGGACTGGCTGGAGGACCCCGACACCCCGGCCTGGCACCGGCGTGAGCGGATCTTCGAACTGGTCGTCCTCGCCGAGCGGGAGCCGACCCTCTACGCGGCGTTCCACCACATCCGGGTGGACGCGCAGGAGGACTCGGTCGCCATCCTCGCGGACCGGCTCGGCGTCGACGCCCGGGACGACCTCCGCCCCGCCGTCGCGGTCGCCGCGGGCGCCGGGGCGCTCCTCGCGGCCCAGGCGGCCTGGGCCCGCGCCGACCGACCGGACGACCTGCCCCGACTGATCGGACAGGCATTCGACGCCCTGGCCGGGGAGCTGCTCACGCGGCCTCCCGGCGGGCAGGCACCACACCGCACCACCGAAGAAAGCAGAGACCGATGAGCACCACCCCCACCCCCGCCGACCAGGAGTTCACCGGCCGGACCGCCCTCGTCACCGGCGGTGCCTCCGGCATCGGCCTGGCGCTGGCCCGCAGGCTGGCCGCGGGCGGCGCCGCCGTCGTCGTCGCCGACTACGACGAGGCGGGTGCCCGCGAGGCCGCCGCCGAGCTGGCGGGCACCGGGGCCGAGGCCGCCGCCGTCGCCCTGGACGTCACCGACCCCGCCTCCGTCGAAGCGGGCGTACGGTTCGCCGTCGACACCTTCGGCGCCCTGCACCTCGCCGTCAACAACGCGGGCATCGCCGGCCCCTCCAACCCCACCGGTGCCTACGACGTCAAGGACTGGGACCGGGTCGTCGCCACCAACCTCAGCGGCGTCTTCTACTCGATGCGCTACGAACTCCCCGCCATCGTCGAGGCGGGCGGCGGCGCCATCGTCAACATGTCGTCGATCCTCGGCACCAACGGCTTCGCCGGATCGCCCGCGTACGTCGCCGCCAAGCACGGCGTGGTCGGCCTGACCAAGACGGCAGCCCTCGAATACGCGGCCCGCAACGTCCGGATCAACGCCGTGGGCCCCGGCTTCATCGACACCCCGCTGCTCCGGAACACCGACAGCGCGGCCCGCGAGCACCTGATCTCGCTCCACGCGGCCGGACGGCTCGGCACGGCGGAGGAGGTCGCCGAACTGGCCGCCTTCCTGCTCTCCGACCGCGCCTCCTTCGTCCACGGGAGCTACCACCTGGTGGACGGCGGCTACTCCGCCGCCTGACCGGCGCACGGGGCAACGGGGGTGAAGTCGTGCAGAGATCGAACGTGAGGAGAACCCCATGAAGGCCGTCCAGTACCGCACCGTGGGCGCGGCGCCCGAGGTCGTCACCGTGCCCGACCCGGAGCCCGGCCCCGGCCAGGTGCTGCTGAAGGTCACCGCCGCGGGCGTCTGCCACTCCGACATCGCCGTGATGAGCTGGCCCGCGGAGCAGATCCCGTTCCCGCTGCCGCTCACCCTCGGCCACGAGGGCGTGGGCACCGTCGCCGCGCTCGGCGACGGGGTGAGCGGGCTCGCGGTCGGCGACGCCGTCGCGGTGTACGGCCCCTGGGGCTGCGGCACCTGCGTCAAGTGCGCCGAGGGCAAGGAGAACTACTGCCTGCGCGCCAAGGAGCTCGGCATCGCCCCGCCCGGACTGGGTGCCCCCGGCGCCATGGCCGAGTACATGATCGTCGACGACCCGCGCCACCTGGTGCCGCTCGGCGGACTCGACCCGGTGCAGGCCGTGCCGCTCACCGACGCGGGCCTGACCCCGTACCACGCGATCAAGCGCTCGCTGCCCAAGCTGGTCCCCGGCGCCACCGCCGTGGTCATCGGCACGGGCGGGCTGGGCCATGTCGCGATCCAGTTGCTGCGGGCCATGACGGCCGTACGGGTCGTCGCCCTCGACGTCTCCGAGGAGAAGCTGGCCCTGGCCCGCGAGGTCGGGGCCCATGAGACCGTCCTGTCCGACGAGGGCGCGGCGGCGAGGATCCGGGAACTCACCGGTGGGATCGGAGCCCAGGTCGTCCTGGACTTCGTCGGGGCCCCGCCCACCGTCGCCACCGCCGGGGCGGCGGCCGCGATCGACTCCGACGTCACGATCGTCGGCATCGGCGGCGGCGCGCTGCCGGTCGGCTTCGGCTCCCTGCCGTACAACACGACGGTGACCTCCCCGTACTGGGGGTCGCGCGCCGAGCTCGCCGAGGTGCTCGACCTCGCCCGCGCCGGGGCGGTCCGGGTGCACGTGGAGACGTACACCCTGGACGAGGCGCCGCTGGCGTACGAGCGGCTGCACCACGGGAAGATCAACGGTCGCGCGGTCATCCTCCCCCACGGCTGATCCGGCCGGCCGGGGCCCGTCCGTACGGGCCCCGGCTCACCGCGTGGCGACCAGCGGCCGCAGCGCTGTGCCGCGCAGCCGGTCCACCGCCGGGGCGCAGCGCCGCGCCGCGACCGTCAGCGGCCAGGCGACGACCACCCCGGTCACCAGCGCGGCCAGCACGTCGTGCGGGTAGTGCGCGCCGACCCACACCCGGGACGCGGCCATCAGCGCGGCGGCGGTCACCGCGACTGCGCCGAGTCTGCGGTCGGCCAGCCAGATCGCGGTCGCCGCGGCCACCGCGATCGCGGTGTGGTTGCTGGGGAAGGACCAGTCGTTCAGCGGCGGGCAGGCCTCCACCGTTACGACCTGGAGGGTCCGGCAGGGGCGCTGCTCGTGGAAGGCGGACTTGACCAGCTCGTTGGCGAGGAAGGCGGCCACCACGACCAGCGGGGCGCTCAGCGCCATGGCGGTCCGCGCCGGGTCGCCGGAGCGTGAGCGCCACCAGGACGCGAGCATCAGCAGGGCGAACAGGGCGAGCCCGTAGTCCGTCCAGAGGCGGACGGCGGCGTCCAGGGCGGCGGGGGAGCGCCGCGCCAGCTCCGTGATCCAGGTGTACAGGCCGCCGTCGAACGAGGCGGCGGTGGAGGCGAGGCGCATCAGCCGTTCTCTCCTTCCGCCCCGGCGGCCCGGCGGTTGCGGGACCGGAGCAGTTCGGCGGCGAGCGGGATCAGGGAGACCACGACCACGAGGGCGACGATCGGCAGCAGATAGCGGTCGACGTTCGGCACCGAGGAGCCCAGCGCGTAACCCGCCAGGACCAGCCCGACCGTCCAGACCAGCCCGCCGACCGCCTGCCAGAGCGCGAACACCCCGGCCGGTACGTTGAGCGCCCCGGCCAGCGGGTTGAGCACCGTACGCACCACGGGGACGAAGCGGGCCAGCACGATCGCCCGCGCGTGCCCGTATCTGCCCAGCAGCTCCTCGGCGCGGGCGGCGCCCTCGTGCAGCCGCCGGGAGCGGCTGCGGGCGAGCAGGGCCCGGCCGCCCCGCCCGCCGATCCAGTACCCCGTCTGGGCGCCGAGCAGCGCGCCGGCCACGGCGGCGACCAGGACCTGCGGCAGTGACAGGTGCACCGGGCCGTGGGCGCCCGGCACACAGAGCAGGCCCGCGGTGAAGAGCAGGGAATCGCCGGGCAGGAAGAAGCCGACGAGCAGCCCCGTCTCGGCGAACAGCACGACGGCGATGCCGAGCGCGCCGAACGCCGCGAGCAGCGAACCCGCGTCCAGCGGGTTCACCGCCAGCGGCACGGAGGCCAGTGAGAATCCGGACACGGTGGTGGGTCTCCCATAATGGTGAGCGGGCGGCCGACGGGGCGCCCGGACTGACTACAGTGGCGTAGACGGTCTACATCACTGTAGACGCCCGATGGGGGAGGAGAGTTCCCATGTCCCAGGCGAAGGGGATACCGAACGGGGAGGCAGCCCCCGACCCGCACCGCGAACCGCCCTCCCGGCCCGCCCCGGGCACCCCCCGCCCGGCCGCCACGAGCCCCGGCGCCGCACCGGAGCGCCGCCCTTCCGGCGAGCTGGAATCCACGATCCTCACGGCCCTGTGGGCGGCCGGAACCCCCCTCACCCCCGGCCAGGTCCAGAGCGCCATCGGCCCCTCCCTCGCCCGCACCACCGTCACCACGATCCTGTCCCGCCTGTACGAGAAGGGCGCCGTCGCCCGCAGCCGCGCCGGCCGCGGATTCGCCTACACCCCCACCGAGGACGAGCCCGGACTGACCGCCCGCCGGATGCACAGCGAACTCCGCAAGCGCGAGGACCGGGGCACCGTCCTGGCCCGGTTCGTCTCGCAGCTCACCGACGAGGACGAGCGACTGCTCCGGGAGCTGCTCGACGGGGAGGCCCCATGATCTACGCCGTCTGGATCCCGCTGCTGATGCCGTTCCTGGCGGTGCCCGCGGCCCGGCGACTCGCCGACGCGCTGGCCCCCGCCCGCGCCGTGCTGCTGCTCACCGCGACCGGCGCCGGCCTCGCCCTGTCCGGCCTCCTCGCCCTGGCGCTGCTCGTGGTGCCCGGCGCGACCCGCTTCTCCGTCGTCTCCGCCCTCGGCGAGCTGGTCCGGCCGACGGCCGGGGCCGCCCCGGCCGTCGCCGTCCCTCTGGCGGCCGCCGCGCTGGCCCTGCTGCTCGGCTGCGCCACCGCCGTCGCCCGCACCGTCCGCCGCCACTGGGCGGAGCTGGGGACCGCCGCACCGGCCGAGGGGCCGGCGGACGGCGAACTGACCGTGCTGCCCGACAGCCGCCCCGACGCCTACGCCCTCCCCGGACGCCCCGGCACCCCCGGCCGGATCGTCGTCACCACCGGAATGCTCCACGCCCTCGACCCCGCCGAACGCGAGGCGCTGCTCGCCCACGAACGCGCCCACCTCACCGGCCGCCACCACCTCTTCACCGTCGTCGCCGAGGCGGCCGCGCTCTGCCACCCCGCGCTGCGCTCCCTGCGCGCCCCCATGCGGTACGCCCTGGAGCGCTGCGCCGACGAGGCCGCGGCATCGGCCGTCGGGGACCGGCGGATCGCCGCCCGCGCCATCGGCCGGGCCGCCCTCGCCGCCCGCACCGACGAGAGCGCCGCACCGACCCGCCCGAGGGCCGCGCTCGCCGCCGCGGCCGGTCCCGTACCGCGCCGGGTCGCCGCCCTGCTCGGCCGCGCCCCCGCACGCCGCCGCGCGGGGCGCGCCGCGGCCGCCGTACTGCTCGCCTGCCTGGTCGTCTCCGGCGCCGCCGCGCTCGACGCGACGAACGACCTGCACAGCAGCATCGAGGCCGCCCAGGTCGGCCACGGCTGACCCGGCGGGGCCGGGCCCCGGTCAGGGCGCGGCCGGCCCCTCCGCCAGCCGCTCCCGCAGCCGGTCGAGGAAGACCCGCTGCCCGGCCACGAGCCGCCCGGCCGCCTCCTCGGGCGCGCACCAGGCGAACCGGTCGACCTCCGGGAACTCCCGCTCCACCCCCGACCCCCTCGGCCACTCCATGGTGAACGTCCCCGGGACCGCCGAAGCGGCGTCGACATCGGCCTCCAGCGCCCACACGGTCACGGTCTTCCCCCCGGACTGACGGCTCTCGCCCAACGCGATCCACGGACCCTTCGGCACCGGGTGCCCGAACTCCTCCCCGAACTCGCGCGCGGCCGCCGCGGCCGGTTCCTCGTCGGGGCCGTACTCCCCCTTGGGGACCGACCACGCCGCCTGCTCCCGGCGCGCCCAGAACGGGCCGCCCATGTGCCCGATGAGCACCTCGAAACCGGTCCCGCCCGTACGGCGGAACAGCAGAAGACCCGCACTGCGCGTGGTGCGCCCCGGTGATGGCATGCCGTCAAGTCTGCGCCCCGGCCCCGGTGTACCGGCGCCGACGACACCCCCTCTTCCGCGACGTGCTTCGAAAGTACCGGGGCGGCCTTCCGCCTCGCGATCGCACGCACCGGGCACCCGCGGGGCCGCCCTCCGGGCAGACGACGCTCCTTCCGGAGCACGCCCTTGATCATCCACGTCATCGGTCCGACGCCGCCTGTTCTCCGTGAGGTTCCCGATGCCCCCTGGTGCGCCGCCCCGGCCCCGGCCATGCTGTCCGCCGGACACGCCCGCCGCCCGCACCGGGCCGCGCAACCATCGGGAAACCAGGAGGACTTGTGGGCCTTGGCACAGTCGGTACGACGAACGGACGGCGCGGGAGGGCGGCGAGACGGCCCAGGACCGCGGCCCGCCCGCTGGTACTCCTCGCGACGGCGTCCGCCCTGACACTCGGCATGATCCAGCCCGCACTCGCGGACCCGAACCCCGACCCGCGTCCCGGCACGGCCGCCGAGATCCTCCGCCCCGTCGCCCCGCCCCCGGCGAGCAGCGCCCCGAGCGCGTCGCCCCGGGCGGTCGCGGACGGCGACGGCATCGAGACCGCGCGGGCCTCCCGCCCCCTCGCCCCCGGGATCCGGCTCGACTCCTACGACCGGCTGGAATCCGACAAGTGGCTGCGGGTCGACCAGCTCTCGGTCGATCTCGCCGGCAGCGGGGTACGCGCCGACTACCTCTCCTCCGGCAAGGTCTCCGAACGGCGCACCGTCTCCGAACTCGCCGCCCGGCACGACGCCGGTTCCGGCCGCCGGACCGTCGCCGCGATCAACGCCGACTTCTTCGACATCAACCAGACCGGGGCCCCGGAAGGCATCGGCGTCAAGGACGGGGCCCCCGTCCAGTCGCCCGCCCCGGGGATCAACCGGGCCGTCGGCATCGGCCCGGACAGCGCGGGCCGCATCCTCGACCTCTACTTCGAGGGGACGCTCACCCTGCCCTCCGGCCGGCGACCGCTGACCGCGTACAACGCCGCCAATGTGCCGTCCGGCTCCATCGGCGCGTACACCTCCGCCTGGGGGAGCGCCGACCGCGCCCTCACCGTGGACGCCGGGAAACCGGTCGCCGAGGCGGCCGTCCGGGACGGCAGGGTCGTCTCCGTGGCGGACGCGCCCGGATCGGGGCCCGTCCCGGACGGGACCACCTTCCTGATCGGCCGGGAGGCGTCCGCCGCCGCGATCGCCGCGCTCCGGCCCGGCGACCCGGTGTCCCTGGCCTACCGGGCGCGCACCGACTCCGGCGCCGTGCCGCGCACCGCCGTCGGCGGCCGGGAACTCCTGGTCGTCGACGGCGTCGCCCAGAACCACGAGGGCGAGGGCAACAACACCGCCGCGCCCCGCACCGCCGTCGGCTTCTCCAAGGACGGCCGGGCGATGCAGATCATCACCGTCGACGGCCGCCAGGCGGACAGCGGCGGCGTCACCCTCACCGAACTCGGCCTGATGATGCGCCGGGCCGGCTCGTACAGCGCGCTCAACCTGGACGGCGGCGGCTCCTCGACCCTGGTCGCCCGCGCCCCCGGGAGCGACGCGCTCCAGGTGGAGAACAGCCCGTCCGACGGCAGCGAGCGCACCGTCCCCAACGGCCTCGCCCTCACCGCCCCCGACGGCAGCGGACGGCTCAAGGGCTACTGGGTCCGGCCCCGCACCCCCGCCGCCGTCGCACCGGGCACCGACCCCGTCAAGGGCGGCCATCCCGACCGGGTCTTCCCCGGCCTCACCCGGCGCCTCACCGCGACCGGCTACGACGAGACGTACGGCCCCGCCCAGGGTGCCCCGCGCTGGAACACCACCCGCGGCTCGGTCGGCACGGTCGACGCCCACGGGCTCTTCACCGCACGCGCGGGCGGTACCACCGAGGTACGCGCCCAGCACGGACCGGCCCGCGGTACCGCCACCCTCACCGTCCTCGACGAGCTGGCCCGCATCCAGCCCACCACCCGGCGGGTGGGCCTCGCCGACGGCGGAGCCACCGGCACCTTCGGCATCGTCGGGCTCGACGCCCACGGCACCGGCGCCCCCGTCGAACCGCGCGACGTCGCGCTCGACTACGACCGCGCGCTCTTCGACATCCGCGACGACGGGCAGGGCTCGTTCACCGTCGCCTCGCGCACCGGCTCCGGCGCCGGGCTGGTCACGGCGACCGTCGCGGGCGCCACCACCGTCCTCGCCGTCAGCGTCGGCCTCACCGAACAGGCCGTCTCCTCCTTCGACGACGCCGCGTCCTGGAAGTTCAGCCAGGCCCGGGCCGACGGATCGCTGACCGCCACCCCCGACGGCCGCACCGGCACCGGGCTGAGGCTCGACTACGACTTCACCCTCTCCACCGCCACCCGCGCCGCCTACGCCGCCCCGCCCCGGCCGGTCACCGTGCCCGGTCAGCCCCAGTCGTTCAAGTTGTGGATCAAGGGCGACGGCAACGGCGCCTGGCCGACCCTGCACCTCAAGGACGCGGCCGGCTCCGACCAGCTGCTGCGCGGCCCGTACGTGACCTGGACCGGCTGGCGGCAGGTCACCTTCGACGTGCCGCCGGGCACCGCCATGCCGCTCTCCGTCTCCCGCTTCTACCTCGCGGAGACCGCGGCCGCCAAGCAGTACACCGGAGGGATCGTCATCGACGAACTCACCGCCCAGGTGCCGCCCACCGTCGAGCTGCCCGAACAGGCCGCCCCCGCCGATCCGCTGATCGACCCGGCCGCCGTGACCGGCCGCCGGGACTGGAGGTTCGCCGTGATGTCCGACGCCCAGTTCGTCGCCCGCGAACCGGACAGCGCCCTCGTCGCCCAGGCCCGGCGCACCCTGCGCGAGATCAGGGCGG
Source organism: Streptomyces sp. NPDC015144 (assembly GCF_043079735.1). Taxonomy (NCBI): domain Bacteria; kingdom Bacillati; phylum Actinomycetota; class Actinomycetes; order Kitasatosporales; family Streptomycetaceae; genus Streptomyces; species Streptomyces sp. NPDC015144. The sequence continues at coordinate 129,847 of NZ_JBIBUU010000008.1, forward strand.
CCGCCCCGGACTTCCTGGTGATCGCCGGGGACTTCGTCGACGAGGGCTCGCCCGCCGACCTGGCCTTCGCCCACCGGATCCTCGACGAGGAGCTCGGGTCCGCGCTGCCCTGGTACTACGTGCCGGGCAACCACGAGGTGATGGGCGGTCGGATCGACAACTTCGTCCAGGAGTTCGGGCCCGCCCAGCGCACCTTCGACCACAAGGGCACCCGCTTCGTCACCCTCGACACCTCCAGCCTCGGCCTGCGCGGCGGCGGCTTCGCCCAGATCCGGCAGCTCCGCGCCCAGCTGGACGCGGCGGCCAAGGACCGGAGCGTCGACTCGCTGATGCTGATCCAGCACGTCCCGCCGCGCGACCCGACCGTGCAGAAGGGCAGTCAGCTCGGCGACCGCAAGGAGGCCGCCCTGATCGAGCAGTGGCTCGCCGACTTCCGCCGCACCACGGGCAAGGGCGCGGCCTTCATCGGCGGCCACGTGGGGGTTTTCAACGCCTCGCACGTCGACGGAGTGCCCTATCTGATCAACGGGAACTCCGGGAAGGCACCGGCCGGACCCGCCGCCGACGGCGGCTTCACCGGATGGTCGCTGGTGGGCGCCGACCGCGTCGGACCGGGCGAACAGGCCGCGGCACGGCAGCGGCCGTGGCGGGGCGGACCCGACTGGGTCTCCGTACAGACCCGCGCGCACGTCGACGCGGTACGGATCGACGCACCGCCGGTGCTCCAGGCCGGAGGCCGTACGAAGGTCACCGCGACCGTCACCCAGGGCAGCCGCGAGGTCCCGGTCGGCTTCCCGCTGGCGGCGGACTGGACCGGATCCCCGAACGTCCTCATCGGGGACGCGAAGGGACCGGGGCCCCGGCGCACGGCCGTCCTCGACCCGGCCACCGGCACCCTCACCGCGCTCCGGCCGGGCACCGTCACCCTCGCCGTGACGGTGAACGGCACGACCGAGCGGGTACGGATCAGGATCGTCGCGGCCGCCGCCGACGCCGCCTGACGCCGTGGGACCCGGGCTGCCCGCACCACGGTGCGGGCGGCCCGTCCGGCTACAGCTTGCGGTACGCGTACGCCTCCGACGCGGCGGCCGCCACCGCCTCGATGTCGCCGCCCGCCGACGCGGTGACCACCGCGGCCACCGCGCCCTCCACGAACGGCGCGTCCACCAGCCGGGAACCGTCCGGCAGTTCGTCGCCCTCGGCCAGCATCGACTTCACCGTGAGCACCGCGCTGCCCAGGTCGACCAGGAGCGCCACACCCGCGCCGGAGTCCACCGACCGGGCGGCCCCGGCGATCAGCTCCGCGCTCGTCCCCAGCCCGCCGCCGGGCAGCCCGCCCGCGGCGGCCACCGGAGCCGTGGCACCGCCCGCCGCCAGCCCCCTGGCCAGCTCCGCCACGGACTCGGCCACCGGACCGCTGTGCGAGACCAGCACGATCCCGACCCCGCCACCGGCGCTCATGCCGCACCCCCGGCCGTTTCGGCCAGTGCGGTGATCAGCAGCGCCGCCGAGGTGGCCCCGGGATCCTGGTGCCCGACGCTGCGCTCGCCCAGATAGCTCGCCCGGCCCTTGCGGGCCAGCATCGGCACCGTGGCCAGCGCCCCCGTGTCCGCCGCCTCCCGGGCCGCGTCGAACGAGGTGCCGAGCGCCTCGACGGCCGGCAGCAGCGCGTCCAGCATCGTCTTGTCCCCGGCCTTCGCCCCGCCGAGCTGCGCCACCGCGGCGACGCCCTCGGCCAGCGCCCCGGCCAGCTCCCGCTTCGACACGGCGGGGGCGTCGCCCAGGGCCTTGCCGGTGCGCCGCAGCAGCGTCCCGTACAGCGGGCCGGAGGCCCCGCCGACGGTCGAGATGAGCTGCCGCCCGGCCAGCGTCAGCACCGCCCCGGGGGTCCCCGGCCCCTCCTCGGCCAGGACCTTGGTCACCGCGGCGAAGCCGCGCCGCATGTTGCTGCCGTGATCGGCGTCCCCGATCGCGGCGTCGAGGTCGGTGAGACGGTCCGCCTCACGGTCCACCAGGGCGGCGGACGCGGTCATCCAGCGGTGGAAGAAGTCGGCGTCGAGCACATGATCTCCTTGTCGCTCCAGCAGAACGGGCGGGACGGGCGGGGCACGGGCGGATCAACGGCCCCAGCGCAACGCGGGCGTCTCCACCGGCGCGTCCCAGAGCCGCAGCAGCTCCTCGTCCACCTGGCAGAGCGTCACCGAACAGCCCGCCATGTCGAGCGAGGTCACATGGTTCCCCACGAGCGTACGGGCCACCGCCACACCCCGCTCGGACAGCACCCGCGCCACCTCCGCGCCGAACCCGTACAGCTCCAGCAGCGGCGTGGCGCCCATGCCGTTGACGAGGACGAGCACCGGCCCGGTCGGCCGCAGGTCGTCCAGGACCGCGCCCACCGCGACGTCCGCGATCTCCCGCGAGGTCATCATCGGCCGCCGCTCCCGGCCGGGCTCGCCGTGGATGCCGATGCCCAGCTCCAGCTCGTCCGGCGGCAGGTCGAAGGTGGGGGAGCCCTTGGCCGGGGTGGTGACCGCGCCCAGCGCCACCCCGAAGCTCCGCGACGACGCGTTGACCTGCCGGGCGACGGCCGCCACCCGGTCCAGCGGGGCGCCCTCCTCGGCCGCCGCTCCGGCGATCTTCTCGACGAAGAGCGTGGCGCCGGTACCCCGCCGCCCCGCGGTGAAGAGGCTGTCCGTCACCGCCACGTCGTCGTCGACCAGCACCTGCTCGACCCGTACGCCGTCCTCCTCGGCGAGCTCCGCGGCCATCTCGAAGTTCAGCACGTCGCCCGTGTAGTTCTTGACGACGAACAGCACGCCCGCGCCGCCGTCGACCGCCGAGGCGGCCCGCACCATCTGGTCCGGCACGGGCGAGGTGAACACCTCGCCGGGGCAGGCGGCCGACAGCATCCCGGGCCCGACGAACCCGGCGTGCAGGGGCTCGTGCCCGGAACCGCCGCCGGAGACCAGCGCCACCTTCCCCGCCACGGGCGCGTCACGGCGCACCACCGTGCGGTTCTCGACGTCCACGACCAGCGCCGGATGGGCGGCCGCCATACCGCGCAGCGCGTCCGCGACCACGGTCTCGGGGGTGTTGATCAGCATGCTCAACGGGGTCTCCTGACGAGAGGGGAAGGTCCGCTCCTCGGGGCAGGAGGCGCGCACCGACCGGGCGGACTCGCCGAGTCGCCGCCGACTCTACTGAGTCGGCGGCGCGTTGTGCCGGAGGCGGCCGGAGGGATGTCCGGCGGGCCGGGCTACTGCCCCTCGATCTCGACGAGCGGCGCGTGCTGGTACCAGGTGCAGAAGACCGAGATCTCCCGGTCGCCCTGGGTGAACGTCACCCGGATCCACTGGGCCGTCTTCCAGACCTGCATCTGCCAGCCGGAGTTCGGGGTCGCCGAGACCAGCTCGGCCGAGGACCGCTTGATGTCGAAGACGACCCGTCCGCCGTCGACGGTGTAGCCCTTGACGTTCGCGGACCCGCCGGGGGCGGTGCGGCTCGGGTCCGGCGCGGGCGGCCGGGCGGGGGTGCGGGGGGCATCGGGCGACGGGCTCCCGGCGGAGCCGTCCTGCCGCACCCCGCCGGGCTCGGAGCGGGTGGGTTCCGGGGACTTCACGGGACGTCGGGAAGGGGTCTTCCCGGGCTCGGGCAGGCTGTTCGAGGCGCGCTCGGCCTCCGCGATGGGCACGGCGCGGGGAGGGTCGTACGCGGTGCCCGTCATCGCGGTGTGAACTCCCCACCAGGACAGCGTGACAGCGGCTCCCGTGGAGAGCACCCAGGCTATGCTGTGTACCAGTGCTCGTCGCATCGTGGGGCCTATTGCATCATGTGCGCGTCCCGGCACCCGACGCGGGGAGCAGTTCGTTGAACGCCATACAATTTTTCCATGGCTAGTGTGCTCGTCGTCGAGGACGACCGTTTCGTGCGATCAGCCCTCATCAGGCATCTGACCGAGGCGTCGCACGTCGTACGGAGCGTCGGAACCGCCCTCGAAGCGCTGCGCGAGGTCTCCCAGTTCCGTTTCGACGTGGTCATTCTCGACCTCGGGCTCCCCGATCTGGACGGGGCCAAGGCGCTGAAGATGCTGCGCGGCATCACCGACGTACCGGTGATCATCGCCACCGCCCGGGACGACGAGACCGAGATCGTGCGGCTGCTCAACGACGGCGCCGACGACTACCTGACCAAGCCGTTCTCCGTCGAGCACCTCTCGGCGCGCATCGCCGCGATCCTGCGGCGCGCCCGCGCGGCCGACACCGGTGGTGCCCCGGTCTCCCAGGTGATCCAGGTCGGCGGGCTCACGATCGACCCGCTCCGCCGACAGGCGGCCCTGGACGGTGCCGCGCTCGACCTGACCCGCCGTGAGTTCGACCTGCTCGCCTTTCTCGCCGGCCGGCCCGGGGTCGTCGTCTCGCGCAAGGAGCTGCTGGCCCAGGTGTGGCAGCAGCCGTACGGCGACGACCAGACGATCGACGTCCATCTGTCGTGGCTGCGGCGGAAGTTGGGCGAGTCCGCGGCGTCGCCGCGCTATCTGCGTACCTTCCGGGGCGTGGGCGTGAAGCTGGAGCCCCCTCGGTGAGATGGGCTCTGGTCAGGGTCTGCCTCGCGGTCACCGTGATGGTGGTGGTCGCCTTCGCGGTGCCGCTCGGACTGGTCGTCAGGGAGATGGCGTCCGACCGGGCGTTCTCGAACGCCGAGCGGCAGGCGGCCGCCATCGGGCCCACGCTCTCCATCACCACCGACCGGACCCAGCTGAGCCGGGCCATGCTCTCCACCGACGCCGGGGCGGCCGGGCGGATGGCCCTGCACATCCCGCCCCACGGCGACCGCCCCGAGGTCGAGCTCGGCCACGGCCGGGCCTCCCGAGACGAGATCGAGGCCGTCCGGCGGCTGGGCCGTTCCGGGATCTCGGACGTACCGGGCGGATCGGCGCTGCTGGCACCCATCGCGCTGAACTCCGCCGAGACCTCGATCGTCGAGGTGTTCGTCTCCGACGCCGATGTCACCGACGGGGTGACCACCGCCTGGATCATGCTGGCCGGGGTCGGTGTCGCGCTGGTCGTCGGCGCGGTCGCGGTGGCCGACCGGCTCGGCGTACGGCTCATCCAGCCGGCCGAACAGCTCGCGGACGCCGCGCTCGAACTGGGCGAGGGCAGGCTCGGTGTCCGGGTGCCCGAGGACGGGCCCACCGAACTGAAGCAGGCCGCGGTCGCCTTCAACTCCATGGCCGACCAGGTGGTGCGGCTGCTCGCCAACGAACGGGAACTCGCCGCGGACCTCTCGCACCGGCTGCGCACGCCCCTGACGGTGCTCCGGCTCAACGCCGCCTCGCTGGGCGAGGGGCCCGCCGCCGAGCACACCAGGGCCGCCGTCGAGCAGCTGGAGCGCGAGGTCGACACGATCATCCGCACCGCCCGCGAGGCCAGGCCGCGCACCGGCGTGCCGGTCCCCGGAGCGGGCTGCGACGCGGCCGAGGTGATCCGCGAGCGGATGGACTTCTGGTCCGCGCTCGCCGAGGACGAGGGGCGCCCGGTGAGCGTCGCGGGCATCGACCGCCCCGTATTGATCCCGGTGGCCCGGGCCGACCTGGTGGCCGCGCTCGACGCCCTGCTGGGCAACGTCTTCCGGCACACCCCGGAGGGCACCGCCTTCTCGGTGGACGTGCACAACGGCGGTGACGTGGTGATCGTGCTGGTCTCCGACGCGGGACCCGGCATCCCGGACCCGGCCGCGGCCCTCGCCCGGGGCAACGGCGACGGCCGCACCGGTTCGACCGGGCTCGGGCTCGACATCGTCCGGCGGATGGCGGAGGCCACCGGCGGCGATGTCCGCGTCGGCCGCTCCGTCCTCGGCGGGACCGAGATCCGGATCTGGATCCAGCTGGACGGCGGCCGCCCCGAACCGGGGCGCCGCCGTCGCGGCGCGGGGCGCCGCCGCTGACGCCCCGGACCGGGGCGGGCCCTCAGACGCCGGCCGCGCGCGCCGCCCGGTACACCTCGGCGGCCACGTCGATCAGCTCCGAGGCGTCGCGCGTCGTGCCCTGGAGGTCCAGCAGGATCTCCGGGACGCCGGTGGCGGCGTGGGCCGCCAGGTCCGCCACGATCTGCGCCACGTCGCCGTGGAAGGGCGCGCGGTCCGCCCCCGTCACCGGTGCGGCGCTGTACCGGGCGTTGGCCCGTACGCAGACGCCGAGCGGCCGCTCCCGGCCCCGTTCGGCCGCCACCTCCCGGATCCGGTCCCACTGCTCGGTGAGCCGGTCGGCGCCCATGGCGACGGGCAGCCAGCCGTCCGCCCGGTCGACCAGGCGGCGGGTGGCCCGGGGGCTGTTCGCCGGCAGGTACACCGGGACGGGACGGGCCGGCTTCGGGCCGACCTCGGAGGGGGCGATGGTGGTCAGCGTCCCGGTGTACGAGACCGGGTCGGGGCCCCAGACGGCGGCGCACACGTCGAGCAGCTCGTCCAGGACCGCGCCCCGCTTCTCGAACGGGGCGACCGAGGCGGCCGCGTACTCGTCCAGGGACCAGCCCGTACCGAGACCCGCGATCACCCGGCCGCCGCTCGCGGTGTCGAGCGAGGCGAGCGAACGGGCCAGCTGGAAGGGCACGTGCAGCGGGGCGACCAGGACGCTGGTGCCGAGCCGGGCCCGGCTCGTCGCCCCGGCGGCCAGCGCCAGGGTGATCAGCGGGTCGGCGACGCTGCGGTACTGGTCGGGCCAGGGCAGGCCCGGAACGTTGTACAGGCCCTGCGTGGCGGGCTCGGGGAAGATGATCCGCTCGAAGACCCAGAGGCTCTCGTAGCCGATGTCCTCCGCGGCGCGGGCCACCTCGGCCACGTCGCGGCCGAGGTCGTACTGCTTCATCTGCGGAAGACCGAGACCCAGCGAGACAGGCATGTGCGCACTCCTTCTGAAGGCGGTCGGCAACCACCGTATGCCACCCGTCCGTTGACCGCCGGGAGGGCGGGCCCGAGCGCCGACGGCCGGGGCGGACGGGCCCGCCGGGGCGTGCCGTACGGCGCCGAAGGGGCGGTTCGCCGGGAGCGGGGGCGGGGCCCTGTCGAGACCGGGGCGGTCACGAGATATCTTGATGTCAAGCAATGTCGCAGACGTGGAGCGGAGCACAGGGTGACTGACTCGACCATCATCTACACACACACCGACGAGGCCCCGGCCCTGGCGACGTATTCGTTCCTGCCGGTCGTCCAGGCGTACGCCTCGACGGCGGGGGTCAATGTCGAGAGCCGTGACATCTCGCTGGCGGGGCGCATCATCGCGGGCTTCCCGGAGCGCCTGGAGGAGGGCCAGCGCATCGACGACGCGCTCGCCGAGCTCGGTGAGCTGGCCAAGCGCCCCGAGGCCAACATCATCAAGCTGCCCAACATCTCCGCCTCGATCCCGCAGCTGAAGGCGGCGATCGCCGAGCTCCAGGCGCAGGGCTACGCGCTTCCGGACTACCCGGACGACCCGCAGACCGACGAGGACAAGGACGTCCGCGCGCGCTACGACAAGGTCAAGGGCAGCGCCGTCAACCCCGTACTGCGCGAGGGCAACTCCGACCGCCGCGCCCCCGCCTCGGTCAAGAACTACGCCAAGGCGCACCCGCACCGCATGGGCAAGTGGTCCGCCGACTCGAAGACGAACGTCGCCACCATGGGCGTCGACGACTTCCGCTCCACCGAGAAGTCCACGGTGATCACCGAGGCCGGTTCGCTGCGCATCGAGCTCGCGGGTGACGACGGCACCACCACCGTGCTGCGCGAGTCGGTCCCGGTCCTGGCGGGCGAGGTCGTCGACGCCGCGGTCATGCGCGTCGCCGCGCTGCGCGAGTTCCTGACCGCGCAGGTCGCCCGCGCCAAGGCCGAGGGCGTGCTCTTCTCGGTCCACCTCAAGGCCACCATGATGAAGGTCTCCGACCCGATCATCTTCGGCCACGTGGTCCGCGCCTTCTTCCCGAACACCTTTGCGAAGTACGGTGACGTGCTCGCCGCGGCCGGCCTCTCCCCGAACGACGGCCTCGGCGCCATCCTCAAGGGCCTGGACGGGGTGCCGCACGTCGGCGCCGAGATCAAGGCGTCCTTCGAGGCCGAGCTGGCCGAGGGCCCCGCGCTCGCCATGGTCGACTCCGACAAGGGCATCACCAACCTGCACGTGCCGAGCGACGTCATCGTGGACGCCTCCATGCCGGCCATGATCCGCACCTCCGGCCACATGTGGGGCCCGGACGGCCAGGAGGCCGACACCCTCGCCGTGCTGCCGGACAGCAGCTACGCGGGCGTCTACCAGGTCGTCCTCGACGACTGCCGCGCCCACGGCGCCTTCGACCCGTCGACCATGGGCTCGGTCCCGAACGTCGGCCTGATGGCGCAGAAGGCCGAGGAGTACGGCAGCCACGACAAGACCTTCGAGATCCCCACCACCGGTACGGTGCGGGTCCTCGACGGCAACGGCGACGTCGTCCTGGAGCAGGCCGTCGGCGCCGGCGACATCTTCCGCATGTGCCAGGCCAAGGACCTGCCGATCCAGGACTGGGTCAAGCTCGCCGTCACCCGGGCCCGGGCCACCGGCGCCCCGGCCGTGTTCTGGCTCGACGAGGACCGCGCCCACGACGCGCAGCTGATCGCCAAGGTCAGGACGTACCTCGCCGACCACGACACCGACGGTCTGCAGATCGAGATCATGTCGCCGGTGAAGGCCACCGCCTTCTCGCTGGAGCGCATCCGCCGCGGTGAGGACACCATCTCCGTCACCGGCAACGTGCTCCGCGACTACCTGACCGACCTGTTCCCGATCCTGGAGCTGGGCACGAGCGCGAAGATGCTCTCGGTCGTCCCGCTCATGAACGGCGGCGGTCTCTTCGAGACGGGCGCCGGCGGCTCCGCGCCCAAGCACGTCCAGCAGCTCGTCAAGGAGAACTACCTGCGCTGGGACAGCCTGGGCGAGTTCTTCGCCCTCGCGGCCAGCTTCGAGCACCTCGCGGCGACCACGGGCAACGCGCGGGCCAAGATCCTCGCCGACACGCTCGACCGCGCGACCGGCACCTTCCTCAACGAGGACAAGTCGCCGAGCCGCAAGCTGGGCGGGATCGACAACCGCGGCAGCCACTTCTACCTGGCCCTGTACTGGGCCCAGGAGCTGGCGCGCCAGACCGAGGACCCGCAGCTCGCGCAGTCGTTCGCCGCGCTCGCCAAGACGCTGGGCGAGCAGGAGCGGACCATCGTCGACGAGCTGATCGCGGTGCAGGGCTCGCCCGCCGAGATCGGTGGCTACTACCAGCCCGACCCGGCGAAGGCCGCCGCCGTCATGCGCCCGTCGGCGACCTTCGTCGAGGCCATCGCCTCCATCGGCTGACGAAACGCCCGGAAACACCTCCGGTGGGCGCGCCCAGGCGCCCCGCCCCTCCGCCCCGGCCGGCAGTACGCCCGGCCGGGGCGGTTCCGTATCTCCGTTCGGGTGCGGAACTGGTGTTCCAGTCGTTCCCGGCCCCGGGCCGCCCCCTGTCGGGTGAATGTGGCGCGGCGGCGGCCGGGCGGAACCCGTCCGGCCGCCCCGTGGCTGATTTGCTGCACCTGCAATCCGGCGTGACGCGCGCGGGAGGAGCCCGCCGGCCGTCGCGGCGGCGGAGGCGCCCCACGGCCGGCCGCGAGCGACGACCGAAGGAGCGCCCCGGTGACGACGGGCACAGCAGGTGCGGCCGAGGACGAGGCGGCGTACGCCGACGAACTGCCGGTCCGCGCCAGGGAACCCGGGAACGCCGTCGTCACCTGGCTGACCACCACCGACCACAAGACCATCGGCAGCCTCTACCTCGTCACCTCCTTCGCCTTCTTCCTCGTCGGCGGGGTGCTGGCCCTGATGATGCGGGCCGAACTGGCCCGCCCGGGACTGCAGTTCCTGTCGGCCGAACAGTTCAACCAGGCGTTCACCATCCACGGCACGATCATGCTGCTGATGTTCGCGACGCCGCTGTTCGCCGGATTCACCAACTGGATCATGCCGCTCCAGATCGGTGCGCCCGATGTCGCGTTCCCGAGGCTGAACGCCTTCGCGTACTGGCTCTACCTCTTCGGCTCGCTCATCGTCGTCGCGGGCTTCCTCACCCCGCAGGGCGCGGCCGACTTCGGCTGGTTCGCCTACTCGCCGCTGACCGACGCGGTCCGCTCGCCCGGCATCGGCAGCGACCTGTGGATCATGGGCCTGGCGTTCTCCGGCTTCGGCACGATCCTCGGCTCGGTCAACTTCATCACCACGATCATCTGCCTGCGCGCCCCCGGCATGACCATGTTCCGGATGCCGATCTTCGTCTGGAACGTCCTGCTGACCGCGGTGCTCGTCCTGCTGGCCTTCCCGGTCCTCGCGGCGGCCCTGCTGGTGCTGGAGGCGGACCGCAAGTTCGGCGCGCACGTCTTCGACCCCGCCAACGGCGGCGCGCTGCTCTGGCAGCACCTCTTCTGGTTCTTCGGCCACCCGGAGGTCTACATCATCGCCCTGCCGTTCTTCGGCATCGTCAGCGAGGTCATCCCGGTCTTCAGCCGCAAACCGATCTTCGGCTACATCGGCCTCGTCGGCGCGACGATCGCCATCGCCGGGCTCTCCGCGACCGTCTGGGCCCACCACATGTTCGTCACGGGCGCGGTACTGCTGCCGTTCTTCTCGTTCATGACCTTCCTCATCGCGGTGCCGACCGGGGTGAAGTTCTTCAACTGGATCGGCACCATGTGGAAGGGATCGTTGTCCTTCGAGACCCCGATGCTCTGGTCGATCGGCTTCCTGGTCACCTTCCTCTTCGGCGGCCTGACCGGGGTGATCCTGGCCTCGCCGCCGATGGACTTCCACGTCTCGGACTCCTACTTCGTGGTCGCCCACTTCCACTACGTCGTCTTCGGCACCGTGGTGTTCGCGATGTTCTCCGGATTCCACTTCTGGTGGCCGAAGTTCACCGGCAAGATGCTCGACGAACGGCTCGGGAAGGTGACGTTCTGGACGCTCTTCGCCGGTTTCCACGGCACCTTCCTCGTGCAGCACTGGCTGGGCGCGGAGGGCATGCCGCGCCGCTACGCCGACTACCTCGCCGCGGACGGCTTCACCGCGCTGAACACGGTCTCCACCATCTCCTCGTTCCTGCTCGGCCTGTCGGTCCTGCCGTTCCTCTACAACGTCTGGAAGACCGCCAGATACGGCGAGCCGGTCCGGACCGACGACCCGTGGGGCTACGGCCGCTCACTGGAGTGGGCGACCTCCTGCCCGCCGCCGCGCCACAACTTCACCGCCCTGCCGAGGATCCGCTCCGAGTCCCCGGCCTTCGACCTGCACCACCCCGCCGTCCGGGCCCTCGACGCATCCCGCAACCGCCCGCCCACCGGGATCCCCGGCGCCCCCGGGAGCGAGCGGCCCTGAGCCCCCGGCGCGGCTCCGTCCGTCCGCCGTCGTCCGTCCGCCGTCCCCAGCAGGCGAAGTCCGCACGGGTTCGTCAGGATGGGTGACGACGGGCGCGTGCGAGGGGAGGGGCAGGCGAACGGACGACCGTACAGGCCCGAGAAGGGACGAACACCGTGGCACGACCCAGGATCCTCGTTGTCGGCGCCGGATTCGCCGGAGTGGAGTGCGTACGCCGCCTGGAGCGCCGCCTCGCCCCGGGAGAGGCGGACATCGCCCTCGTCGCCCCGTTCTCGTACCAGCTCTACCTCCCGCTGCTGCCGCAGGTCGCGGCGGGCGTGCTCACCCCGCAGTCGGTCGCCGTCTCACTGCGCCGCAGCCGCAGGCACCGCACCCGGATCGTCCCCGGCGGAGCCATCGGGGTGGACCCCGCGGCGAAGGTCTGCGTCATCCGCAAGATCACCGACGAGATCGTCTACGAGCGCTACGACTACATCGTGCTCAGCGCCGGAAGCGTCACCCGCACCTTCGACATCCCCGGCCTGCTGGAGCACGCGCGGGGCATGAAGACCCTGGCCGAGGCCGCCTACGTGCGCGACCACGTGATCGCCCAGCTCGACCTCGCGGACGCCAGCGACGACGAGGCCGAGCGAGCCTCCCGGCTCCAGTTCGTGGTGGTCGGCGGCGGCTACGCCGGCACCGAGACCGCGGCGTGCCTGCAACGCCTCACCACCAACGCGCTCCAGCAGTACCCCCGGCTCGACCCGAGGCTCATCAAGTGGCACCTCATCGACATCGCCCCGAAGCTGATGCCCGAACTCGGCGACAAACTGGGCCGGAGCGCCATGGAGATGCTGCGGGCCCGGGGCATCGAGGTGTCGCTCGGCGTCTCGATCGCCGAGGCCGGCGCGGAGCAGGTCACCTTCACCGACGGCCGGGTGCTGCCCTGCCGCACCCTGATCTGGACGGCGGGCGTCGCCGCGAGCCCCCTGGTCAAGACGTTCGACGCGGAGACGGTACGCGGCCGGCTGGCCGTCACCTCCGAGATGAGCCTGCCCGGCTTCGACGGCGTCTTCGCCCTCGGCGACTGCGCGGCCGTCCCCGACCTGAGCAAGGGCGACGGAGCCGTCTGCCCGCCCACCGCGCAGCACGCCATGCGCCAGGGCCGCAGACTCGCCGAGAACCTCATCGCCACCCTCCGCCACCAGCCGATGCGGCCGTACGTCCACAAGGACCTCGGGCTCGTCGTGGACCTCGGCGGCAAGGACGCGGTCTCCAAGCCGCTCGGCGTCGAGATGCACGGCGTCCTCGCCCAGGCCGTCGCCCGCGGCTACCACTGGTCGGCGCTGCGCACCAACGTCGCCAAGGCGAGGGTCATGACCAACTGGGTGCTCAACGCGGTCGCGGGCGACGACTTCGTCCGCACCGGCTTCCAGTCCCGCAAACCGGCCACCCTGCGGGACTTCGAGTACACCGACTCCTACCTCACCCCCGCACAGGTCCGCGAGCACACCGCCGCACTCCACACCCGCGCCTGATCCCCGCGGCGCCCGGTCCCGCACGGTACGGCGCGGGACCGGGGCGCGCCCGGATCAGCCGTTGCCCGTGTGGGCCGGGTCCCGCTCGACCACCGGGTCCAGAACGGCGTCGATCTCCTTCAGCAGCTCCGCGTCGAGCCGCACCCCGGCCGCGCCGATGTTCTCCGTCACCTGCTCGGGCCGGGAGGCACCGATGATCGCGGCCGAGACGTTCGGGTTCTGCAGCACCCAGGCGACCGCGAGCTGCGCCATGCTGAGCCCGGCGGCGTCGGCCAGTGGCCGCAGCCGCTGCACCCGCTCCAGCACCTCCTCGCGCAGCCAGTCGGCCACCATGCCGGCGCCGCCCTTGTCGTCCGTGGCCCGCGTACCGGGCGGCAGCGGCGCCCCGGGCCGGTACTTGCCCGTCAGCACGCCCTGGGCGATCGGCGACCAGACGATCTGACCGATGCCCAGCTCCTCGGAGGCGGGCACCACCTCGCTCTCGATCACCCGCCACAGCGCCGAGTACTGCGGCTGGTTGGAGATCAGCGGCACCCGCAGCTCCCGCGCCAGGGCGTGCCCGGCCCGCAGCTGCCCGGCCGTCCACTCCGACACCCCGATGTACAGCGCCTTGCCGGACCGGACGATGTCGGCGAACGCCTCCATCGTCTCCTCCAGCGGCGTCGAGTGGTCGTAGCGGTGCGCCTGGTAGAGGTCCACGTAGTCGGTCTGGAGCCGGCGCAGCGAGCTGTCGATGGACTCCATGACGTGCTTCCGGCCGAGTCCCCGGTCGTTGTGCCCGGTGCCGGTCGGGAAGTAGACCTTGGTGAACACCTCCAGACCTTCGCGGCGCTCGCCCTTCAGCGCTCGGCCCAGCACCGCCTCGGCGCGGGTCCCGGCGTACACGTCCGCGGTGTCGAAGGTGGTGATCCCGGCGTCGAGCGCGGCCCGGATGCAGGCGGCGGCCGTCTCCTCCTCGACCTGGGAACCGTGCGTGAGCCAGTTCCCGTAGGCGATCTCACTGATGGTCAGGCCGCTGCGCCCGAGTCGACGGAACTCCATGTGGCTGCTCTCCCTGTACGCGTGAGGCACGTGTCGTGCGGTGGCCCGGTCATGCTATTGCGCCGGGCCGGGGCTCACGCCTCGGGAACGGTGGAGTGGACGGCGCGCAGGAAGGCCGCGTTGTCCGGGGTACGGCGGAGCCGGTCGAGCAGGGTCTCCAGGGCGTTCCGCGGATCCCTGCCGTGCAGCGCACGCCGCAGGGCCCGGACGGTCCTCAACTCTCCGGACGGTACGAGTAGTTCCTCCCGGCGGGTGCCGGACGCCGGGATGTCCACGGCCGGATGGACGCGCCGGGCGGCGAGGTGGCGGTCGAGCCGCAGCTCCATGTTCCCGGTGCCCTTGAGCTCCTCGAAGAAGTACTCGTCGGCGCGGGAACCGGTCTCCACCAGCGCGGTGGCCAGGATGGTCAGCGAGCCGCCCTCCTCGGTGAGCCGTGCGGCGCCGAAGAGCCGCTTCGGGCCGAGCAGGGCGGACGCGTCGACGCCCCCGCTGAGGGTGCGCCCGCCCGCCGCGCAGGCGGTGTTGTGGGCCCGGCAGAGCCGGGTGAGGGAGTCGAGCAGGACGACGACGTCCCGGCCCTGCTCGACCAGCCGCTCGGCACGGGCCACCGCGAGCTCGGCGAGGGCGATGTGCTCCGTCGCGGGCCGGTCGAACGTCGAGGCGAACACCTCGCCCCGTACCGACCGGCGCATGTCGGTGACCTCCTCGGGGCGTTCGTCGACCAGCACCACCATCAGGTGGCACTCGGGATGGTTGGCCGCGACGGCGGCCGCGATCTGCTGGAGCAGCACCGTCTTGCCGGTCCGGGGCGGCGCCACGACGAGCCCGCGCTGCCCCTTGCCGATCGGTGCGACCAGATCGACCAGGCGCATCGCGGTGCCGCCGGGCGCGGTCTCCAGCCGAAGCCGCCGCTCCGGGTGCAGCGGAGTGAGGTCGCGGAAGTGCGGGCGGCCGTGCAGGGCCCGCGGGGGAAGGCCGTTGACCCGCTCCACGGCGGACAGGGTGCGCGGCTGGTCGCAGCGCCCCGCGACGGCGTCGCCCCGACGCAGTCCGTGGCGGCGGATCAGGGCGTCGGGGACCACGACGTCATCGGGGGAGGGGAGTCCGTCGCGCACGCGCAGGGTGCCGTGTCCCCGGGGCGTGACGTCGAGGAGGCCGGTGGCTTCCTCGGTCACCGACCCGGTGGCCGGGAGGGGGAGTTCGATCGTGCTGGTCATGGTGGAGGGTCCTTTCGCGGACAGGGCGAACGGGAAGGCCGGCCGACGCGGGCGGAAGGAACACGCCCCGCACGGCGGGCGGGAAACACCCGGACGGACAAACCGGTCCGGACCGGGCGAAGTGACAGGGAGGAAGCCGGATCACCGACCGGAAGGGGAACGGTGCGGCGGCTTCGGAGAGAGGAATCGGCACCGGCGCCTCCGAAAGAGGCGTACACAGGAGCCGATCGCACGGTACCACGGCTCTCGGGCGGCGGACAGGGGACCGGGGCCCTCGATATCCGGTTGCCGAGACGTTCGCCGGGTGATGAGGTGCTCCGGGCCGTCCGCCCTCCTTGTCGCCGACCGGCGCTCCGGCGCCCAGGAGTCACCTTGTCGCTACGCGTCACCGCACTGACCGACCCGGCCCCGTCCCCGGGCGGCCACCGCCTGGCCTGGCTCGCCGCCGATTCCTCGGGAACCCCGCTCGGTTCGGCGTTCCTGCGGGTCTTCACCCGCGAGGGCCAGGACCACCTCGCCGAGCTCGACATCCAGGTGCACCCGGCGGAGCGGCGCGCGGGCGTCGGCTCACGGCTCTTCGACGCCGCCGTGGCCGCCGCCCGCGAGGCAGGCCGGCGCACCGTCCTCGCCCAGGCCCGCGCCGACTCCCCGGGCGACCACTTCCTGCGGGCCAGAGGGGCGCGCGCGGTGCTGACCCTGACCTACGCGCGCCTCGCGCTGGCGGAGGCCGACATCGAGGCCCTGCGCCGGACCGCCGGACAGCCGCGCCCCGGCTACCGGCTGGTCTCCTGGCACGGCACCGTCCCGGACGGACTCGCGGAGACGTTCGCCCGCTCCCGCCGGGCCATGGACGACATGCCCATGGACGACACCGACTTCGGCACGGTCGTCTGGGACGTGGACCGGGTCCGCTCCGCCGCGGCGGCCGTCGCGGCACGCGGCGACCTGCTCCACACCGTCGCGGCGGTCGACACGGCCGACTCCACGATCGTGGGCTTCACGGAACTGGTCGTCCCGGGCGACGGGACGGGCGACGCCCAGCACTACGGAACCGGCGTCCTCCCCGAGCACCGGGGACACGGCCTCGCCCGGTGGATGAAGGCCCGATCCGTCCTCCGGGCCCGGGAGGACCACCCCGCCCTGGAAGGACTGCTGACGGACGCCGCCGACAGCAACACGCCCATGCGGCGCGTCAACGACGCACTCGGCTACCGGCCGACCCGCCGGTCGGTGGAGTACCAGCTCGACCTCCCGCAACGATAGGCGGCCCGGTGGCCGGGGGAGAACCCCGGCCACCGGGCCCACCGCGCGGATCAGGCGGTGCCCCGGAACGCGGCCAGGATGTGCTCGGCCGCCGCCGTCGGCGTCAACTCGCCGTCACGCACCCGCTGTTCGAGGCCCGGGGTCAGGGAGCGCACCTCGGGATGGGCGCGCAGGCTCTCCAGCAGCTCGTCGCGGACCATCGTCCAGGTCCAGTCGACCTGCTGGTCCCGGCGCTTGGCGGCCAGCCGGCCGCTCGCCTCCAGCTGCGCCCGATGCTGCTCCAGCCGCTCCCACAGGGTGTCCAGACCGGTCGACTCGCGGGCGCTGCACGTCAGCACCGGCGGGGTCCACGCCGCGTCCGCCGGGTGCATCAGCCGCAGCGCGCCCGCCAGTTCACGCGCGGCGGCGCGGGCGTCGCGCTCGTGCGGGCCGTCCGCCTTGTTCACCGCGATCGCGTCCGCCAGCTCCAGGACGCCCTTCTTGATGCCCTGGAGCTGATCGCCGGTCCGGGCCAGCGTCAGCAGCAGAAATGTGTCGACCATGTTGGCCACCGCCGTCTCCGACTGCCCGACGCCGACCGTCTCCACCAGCACCACGTCGTACCCCGCGGCCTCCATCACCACGATGGACTCCCGGGTCGCCTTCGCCACCCCGCCGAGCGTCCCGGCGGTCGGGGACGGGCGGACGAACGCCGCCGGGTCCACCGCCAGCCGCTCCATCCTGGTCTTGTCGCCCAGGATGGAACCGCCGGTACGGCTGGAGGACGGGTCGACGGCCAGCACCGCGACCCGGTGCCCGAGCCCGGTGAGCATCGTCCCCAGGGCGTCGATGAAGGTGGACTTCCCCACCCCCGGCACCCCGCTGATGCCGACCCGCCGGGCGTTTCCGGAGTACGGCAGCAGCTCGCGCAGCAGCCGCTGGGCCAGCTCGCGGTGGTCGGGGCGGAGGGACTCGACGAGGGTGATGGCGCGCGCGATGTACGCCCGCTTCCCGTCGAGCACTCCCTTCGCGTAACTGTCGATGTCGATGGTGGGCGGCATCCGGTCAGCCGCTCACAGCTCGTGGCCGAGCGCGGCACCGAGCCGCGCCACCAGGTCGTACGCGGCGTCCGGGATGACCGTGCCCGGCGGGAACACCGCCGTCGCCCCCGCCTCGTGCAGCGCCTCGACGTCCTGCGGCGGGATCACCCCGCCCACCACGATCATGATGTCCTCGCGCCCCTCGGCCGCCAGCTCCTCACGGAGCGCCGGCACCAGCGTGAGGTGCCCGGCCGCCAGCGAGGAGACGCCCACGACGTGCACGTCCGCCTCCACCGCCTGCCGCGCCACCTCGGCCGGGGTCTGGAACAGCGGGCCGACGTCGACGTCGAAGCCCAGGTCGGCGAAGGCGGTCGAGATCACCTTCTGGCCCCGGTCGTGCCCGTCCTGCCCCATCTTGGCGACCAGGATGCGCGGACGGCGCCCCTCGGCCTCCTCGAACCTGTCCACCAGCGCCCGGGTCCGGTCCACGGAAGGGGATTCACCTGCCTCGTTGCGGTACACACCGGAGATCGTACGGATCTGGCCGGCGTGCCGTCCGTACACCTTCTCCAGGGCGTCGGAGATCTCGCCCACGGTCGCCTTCGCCCGTGCCGCGTCGACCGCGAGCGCCAGCAGGTTGCCCTCCAGCCCCTGGCCCGGCCCCCGCTCCGCCGCCGCCGTGAGCGCGTGGAGCGCGGCCCGGCAGGCCGACTCGTCGCGCTCCGCGCGCAGCCGGCGCAGCTTCTCGATCTGCTGGGCACGCACCGAGGAGTTGTCGACCTTGAGCACCTCGATCTGCTCGTCGCTCTCCACCCGGTACTTGTTCACCCCGATGACCGGCTGGCGGCCGGAGTCGATCCGCGCCTGGGTACGGGCCGCGGCCTCCTCCACCCGGAGCTTGGGGATGCCCGCGTCGATGGCCTGCGCCATGCCGCCCGCCGCCTCGACCTCCTCGATGTGCTGCCAGGCCCGGCGCGCCAGGTCGTACGTCAGCTTCTCCACGTACGCGCTGCCGCCCCACGGGTCGATCGTCCGGCAGGTGCCCGACTCCTGCTGGAGGAGCAGCTGGGTGTTGCGGGCGATCCGGGCGGAGAAGTCGGTCGGCAGGGCGAGCGCCTCGTCCAGCGCGTTGGTGTGCAGCGACTGGGTGTGCCCCTGGGTGGCGGCCATCGCCTCCACACAGGTCCGGGTGACGTTGTTGAACACGTCCTGCGCCGTCAGCGACCAGCCCGAGGTCTGCGAATGGGTGCGCAGCGAAAGCGACTTGGTGTTCTCCGGGCCGAACTCCTTGACCAGCTTGGCCCACAGGAGCCGGGCGGCCCGCAACTTCGCGATCTCCATGAAGAAGTTCATGCCGATCGCCCAGAAGAACGACAGCCGCGGCGCGAAGGCGTCCACGTCGAGCCCCGCGTCCCGGCCCGCCCGCAGGTACTCCACCCCGTCGGCCAGGGTGTACGCCAGCTCCAGATCGGCCGTCGCACCGGCCTCCTGGATGTGGTAGCCGGAAATGGAGATCGAGTTGTAGCGCGGCATCTTCTGCGAGGTGAACGCGAAGATGTCCGAGATGATCCGCATCGACGGCTTCGGCGGATAGATGTAGGTGTTGCGGACCATGAACTCCTTCAGAATGTCGTTCTGAATGGTTCCGGCCAGCTTCTCGGGCCCGACACCCTGCTCCTCCGCCGCCACGATGTACAGCGCCAGTACCGGGAGGACCGCGCCGTTCATCGTCATCGACACCGACATCCGGTCCAGCGGGATGCCGTCGAAGAGCTGCCGCATGTCGTAGATCGAGTCGATCGCCACGCCCGCCATGCCGACGTCGCCCGTCACCCGGGGGTGGTCGCTGTCGTAGCCCCGGTGGGTGGGCAGGTCGAAGGCGACGGAGAGGCCCTTCTGCCCGGCCGCGAGGTTACGGCGGTAGAAGGCGTTCGACTCCTCGGCCGTGGAGAACCCGGCGTACTGCCGGATCGTCCAGGGCTGGTTGACGTACATCGTCGGATACGGGCCCCGCAGATACGGGGCGATGCCCGGGTACGTGCCGAGGAAGTCGAGCCCTTCCAGGTCGCGCCCGGTGTACAGCGGCTTGACCGCGATGCCTTCCGGGGTCTCCCACAGCAGATCGCTGTCGGAACCGCCGGTGGACTCCTTCACCGAAGTGCGCCACCGGTCCTCGGAGACCTCGGCGGCACCGCCCGCGCCGAGCTCGATGCCGGAGAAGTCGGGGATACGCATTAGGCCGCATCCATACGGTCGAGAAGGGAGGAGAGCACGGCCACCACATCGGAGCCCGCGAAGACGTACTCGTCGACACCGGCGTACTCGCCGGGCCGGCCGGCCAGGAAGACCCGGCGGGCCCCCGCCGCGCCCAGCTCCCCGGCGACCGCCGCGGCCTGCTCGGCGTAGAGCGCGTCGCTGGAGCAGAGGCACGCCACGGTGGCTCCACTGGCCCGGAAGGCGTCGGCGACCGTCGCCGCGTCCACCGTGACCGGCTCGTGGACCGGCTCGATACCGCCCGCCTGGAAGAGATTGGCGGCGAAGGAGGCCCGCGCGGTGTGCGCGGCGGCGGGGCCCAGCGCGGCGAGGAACACCCTCGGCCGCTGTCCGGTCGCCGCGAGATGCGCGTCCGACCGGGCACGCAGCGCCTCGAACGCCTCGTCCCGCCGCACCCGGGGCAGACCGCCCGGCCCGTCCGCCGCCAGGGGCGCGGGATCGCGCTCCACCGGACGCTCCGACAGCAGCGGGAACTCGCTGACCCCGGTGACCGGTTCCTTGCGGCGGGCCAGATCCTTGCTGCGCGCCGCCCAGGTGGCCGCGAGGCGGTCCCCGATCATGCCCGAGCGCAGCGCGGCGGCCTGGCCGCCGGACCGCTCGATCTCCTGGAAGAACGCCCACGCGGCCTCGGCCAGTTCGGCGGTGAGCCGCTCCACGTACCAGGAACCGCCCGCCGGGTCGACCACCCGGGCCAGATGCGACTCCTCCAGCAGGATCGTCGAGGTGTTGCGGGCGATCCGGCGGGCGAACGCGTCCGGCAGGCCCAGGGCGTGGTCGAAGGGCAGCACGGTGACGGAGTCGGCGCCGCCGACCCCCGCGCCCAGACAGGCCAGCGTCGTGCGGAGCATGTTCACCCAGGGATCGCGACGGGTCATCATCACCGACGACGTCACCGCGTGCTGGCGCTGGGCACCGGCCCCCGGCGCCCCGCACACCTCCGCCACCCGCGACCAGAGCCGCCGGGCGGCCCGCAGCTTGGCGATGGTCAGGAACTGGTCGGCGGTGGCCGCGTACCGGAACTCCAACTGCCCGCAGGCATCCTCGACCGGCATCCCCGCGTCCGTCAGCGTCCGCAGCAGGGCGACCCCGGTCGCCAGCGAGGCACCCAGCTCCTCGGCGGCCGAACCGCCCGCCTCGTGGTACGGCAGCGCGTCGACGGTCAGCGCACGCAGCCCGGGGAACTCCCGAGCGCACCGCTGCGCCCAGTGGACGGCGGCCGTGTGGTCGGGCTCCGCACCCGTGCGGGCGGCCCGCCCCAGCGGGTCGGCGCCCAGATTGCCGCGTACGTCCGGCGCGTCGACACCGCGCTCCGCGCAGATCCGCAGCAGCTCCGCGGCGGCCGCGTCGGTCTCGTCGCCGGCGTCGAGGACCACGGGTGCCAGGTCGAGATAGACCCCGTCCAACGCCGCCGCCAGCGCGGACACCGGGACCCCGGCACCGCCGCCGAGCGTCAGCCACAGCGAGGTGACGCCGTTCTCCAGGTCGGCGAGGACGGCCTCGTTGAGGCGGCCGACGTCCGGAAGGGCGTGCCGCTGCCGTACGTCCCAGCCGCCCGCCGCGTTGCCCGCGGCCTTGCTGCCTCGGGTGAAGGGGGCGAAACCCGGGTATCCGGCATCGGGCGCGCTGTCGCGCGAGGTGTAGAGGGGGCGGGTGATGAGCCCGTCCTCCACCGTGGTGGACAGTGCTTCCTCGGCGGCCGGACCCTCGGCTTCCTTGCCCGATCTACGCAGTACGCCTTCGACGAGGCGTTGCCATTGCTCATGGGCGGGAGCAGGGAACTCGGCGGCCAACGAAAGCCCGTCGGCAGGCAGGACCGTCATGCCCAGATGCTAGGGCAGGGCGCTTAAGGCCAGCCCGGGTTCCTCTTGTGACTTTGCCCTCTCCGGAGTGCGCTTGATCCTTCACCCACCGTGGCCTACGGACGCCGCGAGGGCGGTCGGCGGTCACATGGCCGGGACCGGCCCCGGGCGGTCCTCGGGCGGATACGGGGAAAGGAAAGCCACTTGGCCGCGCGGTCGCGGACGCCCGGTTGCGGGAATTCCGGAAAGGCTCTTCCCGGTCCGCCCGCAGGGTGGATCTTCCTCTTCCGGCGGATTCCGGTAGCGACCCCGCCAGGGGAGTGATTCCTACCCGCCGCGGAGGGTGAACGCCCGGCGAATGGTTCCGCTTTCACTTCTTCCGGTCTCTCGGTTGTGCCCCCGATGGGCGCAGACCGGCGTTTTACTTTGTCGTTCTCCCGGCCGCGTGCGACGTTTGTGAAGATCGGATCGAATGAATGCGGATACCCGCCGGAAAACCGAAGGGGAAGTGCGACGTGCAGACCGCCAGAGCCGTTCCGGCATCCACCGTCCTCAATCTGCGAGACCTGGGCGGTATCGCTCTCGGTCCGGACCACCGGGTCCGGGAGGGCGCCGTTCTGCGGTCCGGGCAACTCAGCGGGCTCGACGCGGAACAGGACTCGCAGGTGGCCGCGCTCGGCATCCGTACCGTCGTCGACCTGCGGACCGCCGACGAGCGGGCGGCGTCCCCCGACCGGTTGCCGCCCGGGGCGAGACTCTTCGTCGCCGATGTGTTCGGGGGCAACCCGGGGGTCCCTCCCGCCCGGCTGCGCGCGCTGCTCGCCGACCCCGTGGAGGCCGAGCAACTGCTCGGCGGCGGGCGGGCGGAGGGGCTGTTCGCGGACACCTACCGGCAGATGGTGCTCTCGCCGGGGGCGTCGGCCGCGTACCGGGCCTTCGTCGAGACGGTCGCCGACGAGGGCGCCCATCCGGTGCTCTTCCACTGCACCGCAGGCAAGGACCGCACCGGCTGGGGGGCCGCCGTGCTGCTGATGATCCTCGGGGCGTCCCGCGAGACGGTGCGCGCCGAGTTCCTCGCCGTCAACCCGGTGGTGCGGGACGCCTTCGCGGACCGGGTCCGGGACTTCCTCGACGCGGGCGGCGACCCGCGGATCGCGTCCGCCATCACCGAGGTGCGGCCCCGTTACCTGGACACGGCGCTGGACGCGATGGACGAACGGTGGGGCGGGCTCGACGGGTACGTACGCGACGGCCTGCGCATCCCGGAGGCCGTGCTGGAGCGGCTGCGGGCGGCCCTGGTGGTGCCCGCCCGGTCATAGGCCCCGCCTTCGGGCCGGGGAGGACGGCCTCCGGGGTTGACTTGATACCCCCAGGGGGTATGTTGTGTGCATCGGGGGGCGCCGCCTCCTGGTCGGGCCGATGGAGGACACCGTCATGAACAACGCACTGAAGATCACCGCCTTCGCCGCCGCGCTCGCCGCGACCTTCGGCACCGCGTACGGCGTGGGCCGGGGTGTCGACCCGCTGGTCGCCGCCGAGGACCGCCCCGCGGGCCGGCACGGCGGCCACGGCGGGGAAGGGAAGGGCGATGCGGCGCCGCGGGCGGCCGATGAGGTGCCCGGCGGGCTCCAGGTCTCCGAGAGCGGTTACACCCTGGCCCTTCGGACGCCGACGCTCCGGGCCGGGGCCCGGGAGGAGATCCGCTTCGCGGTCAAGGACGACACCGGGCGCAAGGTCACCGCCTACCAGCGTGAACACGGCAAGGAGCTGCATCTGATCCTCGCCTCGACCGACCTCACCCAGTACCGGCACCTGCACCCCGTCCGCGCGGCCGACGGCACCTGGTCGACCCCCGTGGAGCTGCCCGAGGCGGGCGGCTACCGGGTGTTCGCCGACTTCACCCCGGCGGGGAAGAAGGCCGGGAACCTCACCCTGGGGGCCGACCTCGCCGTCTCCGGCGCCTACCGCCCGGCCGCCCTCCCGGCCCCCGCCGCGGTCGCCGAGGTCGACGGCTACCGGGTCGTGCTGGACGGCGGACTCCGTGCCGGGCAGGCCGGCGAGCTGAAGCCCTCGATCAGCCGGAACGGTCGCCCCGTCACCGATCTGGAGCCCTACCTCGGCGCGTACGGGCACCTGGTCGCTTTGCGCTCGGGCGACCTCGCCTATCTGCACGTTCACCCGAACGAAGGAGGGCCGGGCCCGGTGGTCTCCTTCACCGCGACAGCGCCCAGTGCGGGCACGTACCGGCTCTTCCTCGACTTCAAGCACGGGGGCAAGGTGCACACGGCGGCCTTCACCGTTCCGGTGGCACCTGTGGCGCAGAGCGGCGGGGAACACGGCGGGAGCGACACCGGAACGCCCGCCGGACACGCCCATTGACCGGCCCCCTCCGTCCCCTCGGTAGGGTGAAGGGGCTGGATCCGAATCTCCGGAAGGGGCGCACGGTGACCGAACGCAAACCCGCGGGCATGAGCTTCGAATCATGGGTGGACAAGCAGGTCCGGGAATCCGAACAGCGGGGCGACTTCGCGAAGTTGCCCGGGTTCGGCAAGCCGCTCGAAAGCCTCGAGGCGCCCTACGACGAGAACTGGTGGATCAAGCAGAAGCTCCAGCGGGAGGGCGTGTCGGTGCTGCCGCCGACCCTGGCCCTGCGCAAGGAGGCGGAGGACCTGGTCGCGGCGCTGCCCGGGGTGCGGACGGAGCGCGAGGTGCGGGGCATGCTGGCCGACATCAACGAGAAGATCCGGGCGACCCTCCTCCGGCCGCCGCCCGGACCGCCGCTGAACCTCAAGCCGTTCGACGTGGACGCCACGGTCGCCGAATGGCGCGAGGCCCGCGGGGAGGCGTAGGCGCCGAGGCGCGCGGAATCCGGCCCCGGTCACCTGTCCGAATCTCGACTGCGTAATACTCCCCTCATGAGATCGGGCATTACGCGACAACGGGGCGGGGCGCGGGCCGCGGACATCAGGCGGGCCACGGCGCGGGACGCGAAGGCGCTCACCCGGCTGGTCCGGAGGTCCGGCGCCTACGAGGGGCGGTACGCCGCCATGGTCGCCGGGTACCGGGTGGGCCCCGACTACATCGAGGCGCACCGGGTCTTCGTGGCCGAGCGGCCCGGTGCCGCCGGGGTGCTCGGCTTCTACGCCCTGGTCCTGGAGCCGCCGGAGCTCGACCTCATGTTCGTCGCCGACGAGGCCCAGGGGCTCGGCATCGGGCGGCTGCTCATCGGCCATCTCCGCGAGGAGGCGGGGCGGGCCGGGGTGACCGGCGTCCGGGTCGTCTCGCATCCGCCCGCCGAGGGCTTCTACCGGAGTGTGGGGGCCCGGCGGACCGGGACCCTGGCGGCCGATCCGCCCATCGTGATGTGGGACCGGCCGGAGCTGCTGCTGCCGATCGGCTGAATCGGGCCACCGGGCCGGATCGGGCGTCCCGTGCCCCGCACGGCGCGGGGCCGGCCGGAACCCTCGCGGGTTCCGGCCGGCCCCGGTCGTCATCCGGGTCCGCCCCGGTCGTGGGCTGCGTTACTCGGGAAAGCCGCCGTACGGACGCGTGATGATCTCCATCGCGTGACCGGAGGGGTCGAGGAAGTACACGCCCCGGCCGCCGTCGTTGTGGTTGATCGCGCCCGGATGCTTCCGGTGCGGGTCCGCGTAGTACGTGATCCCGAGCTCCTCGATCCTCGCGAATGCCGTGTCGAACTCGGCTTCCGAGATGAGGAAGGCATAGTGCTGCGGGACGATCGAGGACTCCGGAATGGTGGCGAAGTCGAGAGTGACTCCGTTCGCGGTTTCGAGGGGGATGAAGGGCCCCCACTCCTTGCCGATCTCCAGGCCCAGAACGCCCGCGAGGAATGCGGCGGACTCCCGGTTGTCCCGGGAGTGGATGATGGTGTGGTTCAACGAAACTGACACGGTGGAATGCCTCCAAGTAGGCACTCACGGGCACCTCCACGCCTCACCCAGCCGGTGACCAACGCGCGATGCCGTACGTAAAACCCTAGATCAATTCGAACTGGCCGTCGAGGGTGTGCGAAAAGATCCAGTCAGGCGGAATTCTCCGCTCCGGAGCCCGGGTCGCCGATCACCGTGAAGAGGCCGCCGTCCGGATCCAGCAGGGTCGCCTCGCCGCCCCGGGCCGCCGGGGGCCGTTCCGCGAGCCGGCCGCCGTTCTCCCGCGCGGCGGCCACCGTGGCCGCCACGTCGTCGACCGGAAAGTGCACCTGCCAGTGCGGGCGGACCAGCGGGTCGGGGGCCGCCTCCACCGCGCCGGAACTGATCCGGGCGAGGCGGTGCCCGTCGCAGTCGACGACGACCTCGTCCTTCTCGTACGACACCTCGCAGCATCCCGGATGCCCGCTCGCCCAGCCGAGCACCTCCCCGTAGAAGATCGCCGCGTCGAAGGCGTTGCGGGTGAGCAGCCGCAGCCGGGCGTGCGAGTGGCCGTCCGGTGCGCGCGGCGCGGTCGCGGGCACGGGCCGCTGCCAGATGCCGAACACCGCCCCGTCCCGGTCCGCCACCAGTGCCCCGCGCCCGTTGCCGAGCGCCATCGGGCCCACGGCGACGGTCCCGCTGCGCTCGCGGATGCGGGCGGCCGTCGCGTCGGCGTCGGCCACCGCGAAGTAGGGCGTCCAGGCCACGGCCATCCGGTACGTGGTCGCCATCGCGCCGATCCCGGCGACCGGCACGCCGTCCCGGAGGGCCACCGCGAACCCCGGCCCCAGCCCGCCCTTGCGAAACGTCCACCCCAGCACCCTGCCGTAGAAATCCTGTGCCGAGTCGAGTTCGCGGGTCATGAGGTTGACCCAGCAGGGTGCGGCGGGTCCGGTCAGCGGCGCCGGTGCGGGCGCCTTCCCCGAGGGGCCTGCGGTCATGGTGGTCCTGTCTCCACGGTCGTGCGCCCGGCGTGCTGCGGGCGACAGCCCCTGGTCGTGTCGGTCGGTGTGCCGCCCGGAGCTCCGCTATTCGCGCCGCTCGTCGGGCTCGCGGGGGATGGGCGCGTTGCCGTGGTCGCCGAGCTCGTAGGGCGACAGGCCGCGGCGGTCGGGCGGGAAGTGGTCGTCACCGTGCACGTCGCGTTCCTCCACGTGGCTGCGGTGGTCCGGCCGGGGCGGCTGCTCCTCGGGTCTGGGCGGCGGCGGCTCCTGGGCCCGGCGCCGCCGCCCCAGCCACACCGCGCCGATCAGCATGGCCACCAGCACCACCCCGACGATGCCCAGCATCGAACCGCTCGCCCCCCGGTCGTCGGCGAGCACGGAGGCCAGCGAGCTCAGGTCTGCGTTCGAAATGTCCATATGTGCCGGATACCCCGAGCTGGCGTCCGCACTCAAAAAAACACATGAATTCATGTTTTAAGTTGATATGTCTCGCGGCGTGTTTCGCCACCGGGCGGGCGCGGACGGCCGGGGGTGGCCGCGTCCCGGTCCCGGTCTCCTGTCGCCGTCGCCGGAGTCAGGGGAGAGGCTGGAGGCATACCCGGATCGCCGTGGGCGGCGGTGCGGCGAGTGGAAGGAGGCGCCGTGAACGCCACCGAGGAACAGGAAGCGGCACGGAGCGGATACGGCCAGGAGGTGTCCGTCGTCGTGAGCGGGTGCGGGTCGGCCGACGCGCGGACGGTCTTCGACGTGCTGCGGGCGGCGTTCACCACCGACCGCGCCTCGGTCGACGTGCCGCAGGACCTCGCGGGCCGACGCCCGACCGCGTGGGTCGTGACCGTCGACGTCACCGAGGAGCGGGTGGTGTCGGGGCCGGTCGCGCTCGGCGCCCCGGTCAGCGTCGACGTGCAGGGCGGCTACTGGGCGGTGGAACGGCTGCGCCGCAGCCTGGCGCACGCCTTCGACGTGACGGTCGTCGGAACGGTCTCCGGCGACCAGGAGGAAGAGGTGCGGCTCCGGCTGGCGGAGCGCGCGGCCGGCTCCTGAGCGGGTCCGGGCGCCACGGGCGACGGCTTCCTCCGTCCGCCGCCCGCAGGTGGAGCAATACCCGGGAGACGGCACGACCGTCTGGTAGAAAACGGGCAAAAGGCCACCTCGGAAAGGTGCGAGTGCGTGGACCCCTTCTGCCGACGGGACGACGGCGCGCGACAGCCGCGGACAGCGGGCGAGGCCGCCGGGGCGCCCGCCGGTGCGGCCGGGGGAGTGGCGCCGTGAAACCCTTCTCCTACCTCCGTGCCCGGTCCGTGGAGGAAGCCGTCCGGGAGAGCGCCGCCCGCCCCGGCGCGGCCTTCCTCGGCGGCGGCACCCAGCTCGTCGACCTGATGAAGCTCGGCGCCGCCGCGCCCGGGCTGCTGATCGACATCACCCGGCTGCCGCTGGACCACGTGGCCGACACCCCCGACGGCGGCCTGCGGATCGGCGCCACGGTACGCAACAGCGACCTGGCCGCCCACCCCGCCGTGCGCGCCCGCTACCCCGCCCTCTCCCGGGCGCTGCTGTCCGGCGCCTCCGGGCAGCTCCGCAACGCCGCCACGACCGGCGGCAACCTGCTCCAGCGCACCCGCTGCCCGTACTTCCAGGACACCTCCAAACCGTGCAACAAGCGGGAACCCGGTACGGGCTGCCCCGCCCGCGACAGCACCCTGCGCGACCTCGCCGTGCTCGGCCACTCCGCGCAGTGCGTCGCCACCCACCCCTCCGACCTGGCCGTGGCGCTCTGCGCCCTCGACGCCACCGTCCACCTGACCGGACCGGACGGGGCGCGCACCGTGCCCGTCACCGGATTCCACCGGCTGCCCGGGGACACCCCGGACCGGGACACCGGGATCCGGCCCGGCGAGCTGATCACCGAGGTGGAGCTGGCACCGCCCCCCGAAGGCTCCGCCTCCCTCTACCGCAAGGCCCGCGACCGGGCCTCCTTCGCCTTCGCCCTCGCGTCCGTCGCCGCCGTGCTGAGCGTCCGCGACGGCCGGATCACGTACGCCGCGCTGGCCTTCGGCGGCCTCGCCCACCGGCCCTGGCGGGCCCGGACCGCCGAGGAACTGCTCCACGGCGCACCGGCCACCGACGAGACCTTCGAGCGCGCCGTGGACGCCGAACTCGCCGCGGCCCGGCCCCTGCGGAACAACGCGTTCAAGGTGCCCCTCGCCCACAACCTGGCCGTCGGCGCCCTCGCCGAACTCGCCGCCGCCCGCTGACCGCAGCAACGCCGACCCGCCGGGAGAACCGCCATGAGCCAGGCCCCGCCGCCCCTGGGCACCCCCGCCGTCCGCCGCGAGGGCCGGGACAAGGTCACCGGCGCCGCCCGCTACGCCGCCGAGCACACCCCGCCGGGCTGCCTGTACGGG
Organism: Streptomyces sp. NPDC015144; assembly: GCF_043079735.1. Lineage (NCBI taxonomy): Bacteria > Bacillati > Actinomycetota > Actinomycetes > Kitasatosporales > Streptomycetaceae > Streptomyces > Streptomyces sp. NPDC015144. The sequence continues at coordinate 158,650 of NZ_JBIBUU010000008.1, forward strand.
CGGATCGTCCCGGCCGCCGTCGCCCGCGGCCGCGTCCTGGCCGTCGACACGGCCGACGCCCTGGCCCTGCCCGGCGTGCGCGCCGTCCTCACCCACCACGACGCACCCCGGCTGGCAGAGCCCGACGACCCGATCCTCGCCGTGCTCCAGGACGACCGGGTGCCCCACCGGGGCTGGCCGGTCGCGCTGGTGGTGGCCGAGACACCGGAGGCCGCCGACGCGGGCGTCGAGGCGCTGCACGTCGCGTACGAGGCCGAGCGGCACGACGTGCGGCTGACCCCGGACCACCCCGGCCTGTACACCCCCGACACGGTCAACGGCGGCTACCCCGCCGTCCGGGAACGCGGCGACACCGACCGGGCCCTCGCCGCCGCCCCCGTACTGATCGACTCCACCTACACCCTCGGCGCGCTGCACAACCACCCCATGGAGCCGCACGCCACCACGGCGTGGCGGGACGGCGACGGGCACCTCACCGTCCACGACTCCAGCCAGGGCGCCACCCCGGTCCGCGACAGCCTCGCCGCTGCGTTCGGCATCCCGCCCGGACGGATCACCGTCCGGTCCGAGCACGTCGGCGGCGGCTTCGGCTCCAAGGGCACCCCGCGCCCGCAGTGCGTCCTCGCCGTCATGGCCGCCCTCCGCACCGGGCACCCCGTCAAGGTCGTGCTGTCCCGGCGCCAGATGGCCGCCCTGGTCGGCCACCGCGCCCCCACCGTCCAGCGCGTCCGGCTCGGCGCCGAACTCGACGGCACCCTCACCGTCGTCGACCACGACGTTGCCACCCACACCTCCACCCTCAAGGAATTCGTCGAACAGGCGGCCGTCCCCGCCCGGGTGATGTACGGCTCCGCCGCCGGCCGCACCGCCCACCAGGTCGTCGCCCTGGACGTGCCGAGCCCCTCCTGGATGCGTGCCCCCGGCGAGACCCCGGGCATGTACGCCCTCGAATCCGCCATGGACGAACTCGCCTCCGCCCTCGGCATGGACCCGGTCGAGCTCCGCCTCCACAACGACCCGGCACACGAACCGGACTCCGGCCGCCCGTTCAGCAGCCGCGGTCTGACCGCCTGCCTGGAGACGGGCGCCGCCCGCTTCGGCTGGTACGGCCGCGACCCGAGCCCCGCCGCCCGCGAGGAGGGGCAGCACCTCGTCGGCACCGGCGTCGCCGCCGCCACCTACCCCGTCTACATCTCCTCTTCCGGCGCCTTCGCGCACGCGGCCCCCGACGGCTCGTACCGGATCGGCGTCAACGCCACCGACATCGGAACCGGTGCCCGTACCGTGCTCGCGCAGATCGCGGCCGATGCCCTGGCCACCTCCCTGGACAACGTCCGGACCGAGATCGGCAGCAGCGAACTGCCCGACGCCCCGGTGGCCGGCGGCTCGACCGGCACCGCCTCCTGGGGGTGGGCCGTGCACAAGGCGTGCGTCCTGCTGCGCCGCCGGCTGCGCGAGCACACCGGCCCGCTCCCCGCCGACGGACTCACCGTCACCACCGACACCCGGGAGGAGACCGGCCGGGACTCCCCGTACGCGCGCCACGCGTTCGGTGCCCACTTCGCCGAGGTCGCCGTGCACGCCCGGACCGGGGAGGTACGGCTGCGCCGGATGCTCGGCGTCTTCGCGGCCGGGCGCATCCTCAACCCCCGTACCGCGCGCTCCCAGTTCATCGGCGGCATGACCATGGGCGTGGGGATGGCGCTGACCGAGTCGAGCACCATGGACCCGGCCTTCGGCGACTTCACCGAGCGCGACCTCGCCTCGTACCACGTACCAGCCTGTGCCGATGTGCCCCGGATTGAGGCACACTGGATCGACGAGGACGACCCGCACCTCAACCCGATGGGCGGCAAGGGCATCGGGGAGATCGGCATCGTCGGCGCCGCGGCGGCGGTCGCCAACGCGGTGCGGCACGCCACCGCCGTACGGGTGCGCGACCTTCCGATCACCCCGGACACTCTCCTGCCGTACCTGCTCTGACCCGGGCGGTCGCCCCCTGTTGCGGGACCGGCGGCGGCGGGCCACCCTGGGGAGTGACCCAGAAGAGACATCCGCTCACTCTTCGTGTTCGGGGGTCGTTGTTCAACGGGGCGAATGCCAGTGGGCCTCGATGTGAGGAGCCTCGACGATGACCGTTCCACTCGACCGGCACTTCCTGGTCGAACTCCAGATCTCGGCGGACCGGGTGTCCCAGTTGCAGCGCATAGTCGCCGCACACCTCCGCCACTGGGATCTCGAACTCCACGTCCGGCCGGTCTGCCGGGGGATGGCGGAGCTGCTGACCAATGTCCACCGCCATGTCGGCGACGGCCACCCGTGCACCGTCGAACTCCGCTGGTCCGGGCGGCATCTCACGGTCTCCGTCGCCGACGAGGGCGCCGGGATGCCGCGGCTGCTGGGCACCGGTGGCGGCGGTCTCAGCCGTGTGATGGCGCTCAGCGACAGCTGGGGCACCTGCCGCACCGACGAGGGCAAGGTCGTCTGGTTCACCCGGTACGCCGAGGAGCCGCGCAGCATCGACCGGGTGCCGCTCTCCCCGCTGCCCGACGGCAGCGAGTTCCGCAGCCCGCCCGCGGCGGCCCCCGCCCCCGCCGAACCCGTGGCGGTGTTCGACCCCGCTCTCGTCTGATCCGGGACGGGCCCGACGGGACCGCCGGCCGGATGTCCGCCCGGCGGCCCGCGTATGCGGCACGGCGCATGACGGGGCGCGGCCGAAGAACCGAGTCAAGGAGGCACGGCCATGCCCATCGCGACGGTCAACCCCGCGAACGGCGAAACCCTCAGGACGTTCGAAGCGCTGGACGCGGCGGGCATCGAGCAACGGATCGCCACCGCCCGCACTGCGTTCGCCGCGTACCGGACCACCGGCTTCACCGAACGGGCCCGTCTCCTCGACCAGGCCGCCGCGCTGCTCGACGAGGACCAGCGGGACATCGCGCGCACCATGACCACCGAGATGGGCAAGCCCGTCAAGGCGGCCCGTGCGGAGGCCGCCAAGTGCGCCAGGGCCATGCGCTGGTACGCCGCCCACGCGGAGGAACTCCTCGCCGACGAGCAGCCCTCCGCCGAGGACGTACGCGACTCCGGGGCCTCCCGGGCCCACGTCCACTACCGGCCGCTCGGCGCCGTGCTCGCCGTGATGCCGTGGAACTTCCCGCTCTGGCAGGTCGTGCGCTTCGCCGCCCCGGCGCTGATGGCCGGCAACGTCGGGCTGCTCAAGCACGCCTCCAACGTGCCCCAGACGGCGCTGTACCTGGAGGGGCTCTTCCGCCGGGCCGGCTACCCGGCTGGCTGCTTCCAGTCCCTGCTGGTGGGCTCGGCCGCGGTCGAGGCAGTCCTGCGCGACCCCAGGATCGCCGCGGCCACCCTCACCGGCAGCGAACCGGCCGGCCGCTCGGTCGCGTCGATCGCCGGGGACGAGGTGAAACCCACCGTCCTCGAACTGGGCGGCAGCGACCCGTACCTCGTCATGCCCTCGGCGGACGTCGCCCGGGCCGCCCGTACCGCCGTCACCGCGCGGGTGCAGAACAACGGACAGTCCTGCATCGCCGCCAAACGGTTCATCGTGCACACGGACGTGTACGACGAGTTCGCCGAGCGGTTCACCGTCGGCATGAAGGACCTGACGGTCGGCGACCCGATGCTGGAGTCCACCGACGTCGGCCCGCTCGCCACCGAACAGGGCCGCACCGACCTCGCGGAACTGGTGGACGACGCGGTGCGCCGGGGCGCCGACGTCCTGTGCGGGGGAGGCCGCCCCGAGGGGCTCGCCCCGGAGCTGGAGCACGGCTGGTTCTACGCCCCCACCGTCCTCGCCGGGATCACCCCCGCCATGCGGATCCACCACGAGGAGTCCTTCGGCCCCGTCGCCTCGCTCTACCGCGTCGACGGGCTGGCGGAAGCCGTCGCGCTCGCCAACGACAGCCCCTTCGGCCTCAGCTCCAACGTGTGGACCCGGGACCCGGAGGAGGCCCGCCGCTGCGTACGCGACCTGGAGGCCGGCGGCATCTTCTTCAACGGCATGACCGCCTCCCACCCCGCCCTGCCCTTCGGCGGGGTCAAACGCTCCGGCTACGGCCGCGAACTCGCCGCACAGGGCATCCGCGCCTTCTGCAACACGACCACGGTCTGGTACGGCCCCTAGCCTCCGTCCTGTCAGCCTCAGCCTTCGCCTCGACGAGAGGCCAGGAGTCCCCCATGAGCAACGCCCCGTCCGGCCCGACCGACGAGGAGATCGCGGCACTCGACGCCCACTGGCGCGCCGCCAACTACCTCTCCGTCGGCCAGATCTACCTGATGGCCAACCCGCTCCTGACCCGGCCCCTGGTCCGGACGGACGTCAAGCCGCGGCTGCTCGGCCACTGGGGCACCTCACCCGGGCTCAACCTGGTCCACACCCACCTCAACCGTGTCATCAGGTCCCGGGGTGTGAAGGGGCTGTGCATCTGGGGCCCCGGCCACGGCGGACCCGCCGTCCTCGCCAACTCCTGGCTGGAGGGCAGCTACTCGCGGACCTACCCCGACGTCCCCCGGAACGCCGAGGGGATGAGGCGGCTCTTCAAGCAGTTCTCCTTCCCCGGCGGGGTACCCAGCCACGTGGCGCCCGAGACCCCCGGCTCCATCCACGAGGGCGGCGAACTCGGCTACGCCCTCACCCACGCCTACGGGGCCGCCTTCGACCACCCCGACCTGCTCGTCACCTGCGTCATCGGCGACGGCGAGGCCGAGACCGGACCGCTCGCCGCGTCCTGGCACTCCAACAAGTTCCTCGACCCGGTCCACGACGGAGCCGTCCTCCCCGTCCTCCACCTCAACGGCTACAAGATCGCCAACCCGACGCTCCTCGCCCGCCTCCCCGAGACCGAACTGGACGCCCTGCTGCGCGGCTACGGGCACGACCCGCTCTACGTCGGCGGCGACGACCCGTTCAGCGTCCACCGGGCGATGGCCGCCGCGATGGACCTGGCCGTCGACCGCATCCGGGAGATCCAGGGCGCCGCCCGCACCGGCGGCGGGTCAGGCCGCCCGCACTGGCCGATGATCGTGCTGCGCACCCCCAAGGGCTGGACCGGCCCGGCCGAGGTCGACGGGGTGCCCGTCGAGGGCACCTGGCGCGCCCACCAGGTCCCGCTGCCCGGGGTCCGGGACAACCCGGCCCACCTGCGCCAGCTGGAGGAGTGGATGCGCTCCTACCGCCCCGAGGAGCTCTTCGACTCCGAAGGGCGGCCCCGCCCGCAGGTGCTCGCCTGCGTGCCCGAGGGCGACGCCCGGCTCGGCTCGACCCCGTACGCCAACGGCGGCCTGCTCCTGCGCGACCTGCCCGTCCCGCCGCTCGACGGATACGCGGTCGAGGTCGACAAGCCCGGCACCGTGGTGCACGAGCCGACCCGGGTGCTCGGCGGGCTGCTGGAGGCCGTCATGGCCGCCACCGCCGAACGCCGCGACTTCCGCGTCGTCGGCCCCGACGAGACCGCCTCCAACCGGCTCGACGCCCTCTACGGCGCCACCGCCAAGGCCTGGCAGGAACGCCTCCTGCCCACCGACGAGCACCTCGCCCACGACGGACGCGTCATGGAGGTGCTCTCCGAACACCTCTGCCAGGGCTGGCTGGAGGGCTACCTGCTCACCGGCCGCCACGGACTCTTCTCCTGCTACGAGGCGTTCGCCCATATCGTCGACTCGATGGTCAACCAGCACATCAAATGGTTGAAGACCTCCCGCCGGCTTCCCTGGCGCCGCCCCGTCGCCTCACTGAACTACCTGCTGACCTCGCACGTCTGGCGCCAGGACCACAACGGCTTCTCCCACCAGGACCCGGGATTCGTCGACCACGTCCTCAACAAGAGCCCCGAGGTCGTGCGGGTCTATCTGCCGCCGGACGCCAACACCCTGCTCTCCGTCGCCGACCACGCGCTGCGCAGCCGCGACTACGTCAACGTGATCGTGGCCGGCAAGCAGCCCACCTTCGACTGGCTCACCCTCGACCAGGCCCGCGCACACTGCGCCCGCGGTGCCGGCGCGTGGCCCTGGGCCGGGACGGAGGACGGCAGCCGGGAACCGGACGTGGTGCTCGCCTGCGCCGGGGACGTCCCCACACTGGAGACGCTCGCCGCCGCCGACCTGCTCCGCAGGCACCTGCCGGAACTGGCGGTCCGGGTGGTCAACGTGGTCGACATGGCCCGGCTGCTGCCCATCGAGGAGCACCCGCACGGCATGCCGGACTCCGAGTACGACGCGCTGTTCACCCGGGACGTCCCCGTGATCTTCGCCTATCACGGCTATCCCTGGCTGATCCACCGCCTCGCCTACCGGCGCGCGGGCCACGGCCACCTCCACGTACGGGGCTACAAGGAGCAGGGCACCACCACGACGCCCTTCGACATGGTGGTCCTCAACGATCTGGACCGCTTCCGGCTGGTCATGGACGTGATCGACCGGGTGCCCGGACTCGGCGTCCGCGCGGTGGCCGTGCGCCAGGCGATGGCGGACGCCCGGACCCGCCACCACGCGTGGATCCGGGAACACGGCACGGACCTGCCCGAGGTGGCCGACTGGACGTGGAGCGGCTGATTCCGGCAGCCCGGGACGCGGCTCAGCGGCCCAGCGCCCGGGCCAGTTCGGCCTTGGTCATGCCCGAACGGCCGTGCACGTTCTTCCGCTTCGCCTCTTCGTAGAGCTGGTCCCGGGTCGGTCCGGCCGCCCCGCCGTGCGAGCGCGGCTCGCCGCGCCGCATCGAGGACATGTCCTCGACGGAGGTGCGGCTCGCGGTTCTGGACCCCCCGGCGCGGGCGCGTTCCCTGTTGGCCGTGCGGGCCGCGATCTCCTCGGCCCGTTCCTCGCTGACGCCGCGCTCCTGCGCGCTCTCCTTGATGTGCTCGTACTGCCGGTTCCGCTGGGGACCGAATCCCTGGGGCATGGTCCGATCACTCCTCTCCCGGAGCTCCTGGGACGCCTTCCCCACCAGTCTCCCAGCGCGCCCGGGGGCCCGCACACGGCAGGCGTGCGGGCCCCGGACGTCCTCGGAACGGCTCAGTAGCGCAGGGCCGCCGCGATCCTTCCGTGCTCCGTGAGCGAACCGTCCGGGAGGAAGACCACCTCGCCCCCGCTGTCCAGGGCCCGCTCCACCAGCTCGTCCACGACGTCCTCGCGGACCGTGGGGTCCGTGAGGTCGGCGTCCTCGCCCACCGGCGTCAGGTGCTCGTCGGTCACCCGCACGGTCCGCTGGAAGCCCTCCTCCACCGCGACCAGCCCGGCACGGCCCTCCCGCACCGCGGCCCACACCTCGTCGAGCCCGCCGGAGAAGGCGCGCCGGCCGCGTGCCTCGTCGAGCCTGCCCTCGACCGCCGCGACGAACCGCTTCCGCGCCTCGTCGAGCACCGGGCGCAACTCCTCCAGCAGCGCGCCCGGCGCCGTCCCGGCGGGCACCCCCTTGGCCAGCCGGCCCGTCGCCGAACGGGCGCTCTCGCCGACCTCGTCCAGCACCGCGAGCGCCTGGGCGGAACCGGCCAGGAACACCGGGCGCGGATCGGCGGCCAGCACCGCCCGCAGCTCCTCGTCGACCGAACGGAGGAAGGCGCGGGTCTCCTGGCTGCTGAAGATGCTCGGCGTGTCGCCGATCCGCTCCTCGCGCTGCGGATCGGACTGCACCGGGGGAGCCGTCATCGGGAACCCGCCGGCGCGCGCCTCGTGCAGCGCGTCGACCGTGCCGCCCCACAGCTCGGCGCGGTCGGCCGAGACGGTGACCACCCAGAACGGGCGGGCCTGGGCCTTCGCCGCCACCAGGTTGCGGGTCAGATAGCTGTCGCTCAGCACCACCCGTTCGGGCGCGGTACGGGGGAGCTGCCAGATCTGGAACTCGTCGGGGGTGGCGAGCAGCACCAGGGCGTCGAGGGCCCGCCTCGGGTCCACCTCGGCGACCGCCCGGTCGAGCTGCTCCCCGATCGCGGTCCGCGTCTCGCGGCCGACCGCCGGGTCGGCCTCCAGACGCTTCATCGCCTCGGAGACCAGGTTGCGCAGCCGTACGGCGTCCTGGGCGTTGTCCGGGGTGCGGCGGTGGGTCGGCAGGGTCAGGGACACGGCCGGATAGGGCTTGGCCGTCCGCAGTTCCCGCAGCAGTTCGGCGGTCAGGTCGTCCGTATCCATCGTTCTCTCCCAGGGGCTTCGGGTGGTGTCCGCTCCCGAGCGAAGCGGTTGACATCGGCGAGTCAATTCATACCTTTTGAACCTAATATGGGCGAGATGAGTGCCGCCGAAGCCGTCACCGAGGCCCTGCGTGAACTGCACGCGCGGTTCGCTCCGCTGGGGGAGGGCAGCGTCGCCGAGTACATCCCGCAGCTCGCGCGGAGCGATCCGGGCGCCTTCGGGCTGGCCCTGGTCAGCATGGACGGCCACCGCTACGGGGCGGGCGACACCACCGTCCCGTTCACCCTGCAGTCCGTGTCGAAGCCGTTCGTCTACGCGCTCGCCCTGTCGCTCCTCGGGCTCGACGAGGTGGGCCGCTGGGTCAACGCCGAGCCCAGCGGCGAGGCGTACAACGCGATCAGTCTGGAGCCGGACACCGGGCGCCCCGACAACGCCATGGTCAACGCGGGCGCCATTATCGCCACCGCGCTGATCCCGGACACCCCCGGCGCCCCGAGGTTCGAGCGGGTCCTCGACTGCCTGAGCCGGTTCGCCGACCGTGAGCTGGACGTGGACGAGCAGGTCTACGCCTCCGAGGCCGCCACCGGGGACCGCAACCGGGCCCTCGCCTATCTGATCCGGAGCACCGGGCCGCTGCCCGTCGACCCGGTCGCCGCCGTGGACACGTACTTCCGGCAGTGCGCGGTCCGGGCCACCGCGACGGACCTCGCGGCGATGGCCGCGACGCTGGCGCACGGGGGAGTCAACCCGCTCACCGGCGAAGCGGTGGTTCCGGGGCCGGTGGCCGCGCAGGCGCTGGCGGTGATGGCCACCTGCGGCATGTACGACGGCTCCGGCGACTGGCTGCTGCGGGTCGGGCTGCCCGCGAAGAGCGGCGTGTCCGGCGGGCTGATCGCGGTGAGCCCCGCCCGGTTCGGGCTGGCGGCCTACAGCCCCCGGCTGGACCCGAACGGAACCTCGGTCCGCGGGCGGGCCGCGGTCGGTGCCCTGTCCGAGGAGCTCGGGCTCCATCTGATGCACAACCCGGCGCTGGCCGGCAGCACCGTCACCCTGATCGCCACGCCCGACGAGCTGCCCACCGCCGGGGCGGGCGTGCCGCGCGAGCGGGTCGCCGTGGTGGCCGCCCAGGGCGCCCTGGACTTCACGGCCGCCGAACGCGTGCTGTACGCCCTGGACGAGGCGCGCCCCGGGGGCACGGAGCCGGTCGTGCTGGACCTGACGGAGGTGACCGGCGTCGACCGGGTGGCCTTCACGATGCTGAGCGGCGGGCTCGGCCGGATCGCCACGTCCGGGGCGCGCACCGCCGTCGTCGACCGGGCGGACCGGCTGGCCCTGCCCGGCCCCGGGGAACCGGGTGGACCGGCCGTGCCGCGGGGCTTCGCCACCCGGGCACGGGCCCTGGCCTGGTGCACGGGCGACGGGCCGGGCTGAGCCCGGACGGTGGCGGCCGCCCGGGCTCGTCGCGTCCCGTCTACCAGATCGACGTGACCCACTCGGGGTGGTCGATGAACGGGTTCCGGTTGTGCTGGTACTGGTTGTAGATGACGTCGTTGCGGCGCTTCTCGAAGGCGTCCGGCGGGTCCTGCTGGCTCCAGGTCTTCAGCACGGAGAGCCGGCCCATGTACGGGGCGGAACCGTTGCCGACCTTGTCGTTCGGCTCCAGGTCGGGGAAGGAGTCGCCGCCCTCGTAGCGGACGGCCATGTAGAGGAGCATCCGGGCCACGTCGCCCTTGACCGCGTCGCGCGGCTCGAAGGAGTCGCTGTCGGTGTAGTTGCCCGGGGCTCCGCTGACCGCGCTGCCACCGTTGTCGAAGTCCTTGTTGCCGCGTATCGAGTTGACGGTGACGTCCTCCGGGCGCAGGTGGTGGAGGTCGGTGCCGGGCCCGGTGGCGGTGCCGAAGTCGCCGTGGGACTTGGCCCAGACGTGCTCGCGGTTCCAGTTGCCGACCGAGCCGCCGTTGGCGCTCTTGGACAGGGACCGGCCGGTGTAGAGCTCGATCACGTTCGAGCTGTTGGCCGGGTCCTGGTCGGTGTCCTTCAGGGCGTCCCAGACCTGGCTGTAGGAGACCTTGGACTGGCTGCTGATGATCGTGTGCAGGGCGCTCTTGAGCTGGGCGCCGCTCTTGCCGAGCGCGTCCTTGTAGTAGGTGTCGTCGAGCACCTGGAGCGAGGACGACGAGGAGGCGGGGGCGGCGGTCGAGGCCGGGTGGATGGCGGCCGGTGCGGCGGCGGCCGTCGCACCGAGCACCGCGAAGGCGGCGAGGGTCGCCAGCAGCGGGCGCCGGTGGCGAGGAAGACGACGGGACATGTGGGGTGTCCTCTCCTGTCCTGAAAGGGCCTGCGCCACGGCACCGTCGCGAGGTGGGGGGCGGCGCTGCGGCGCAGTTGTGTGGTACGTGGTAGCGGGAGCCTTCCACACGCACCGTGACCATGGTGTGAACGCTGCGTACCTATCATGTGCAGGTCAAGTGAGGGCCCGGACGGGCGGTCGCGAGTGGGGCGCGGGCCTCGGATGCGGCGGGGCGGACGCGGAGCGAAAATGGCCGAAAGGACGAGGAGGCGGCATGAGCGAAGAGCCCGAATCCGTATCCGTATCCCGGGGTGTGACTCCCGACAGCCTCTTGCACACCGGCGGTAGCGACGATCCCTCGGCGGAGGATCTGGTGCTCGCCTCCGGGCGGGACCTCACCCCGAAGAATCTCCAGTGGGCCGAGCGCAGGCTCGCCCGTGAGGGGCGGTCGGCGATCGACAAGACACTGCCCTGAGCCGGGGCCGGCGGGGCCCGGCGGCCCCGTGCCCGAGCCGCGGGGAGCGTGTGGGCGTTCCCCGCGGCTCGGCTAGCCTGGGTGCACAATGAACCGTTTGACGACGTCAGGGGCCGGGTTCGACCTCGCCCGCTACCCCGAGGACCCGCGCGACCCGTTCCGTGCCTGGGATGCCGCCGACGAGTATCTGCTGCGGCGGCTGGAAGGGGCCGACGGCACGGAACCGGTGGACCTGTCGGGCGCGGTGACCGTGGTGGGCGACCGCTGGGGCGCCCTGAGCACGGCGCTGGCCGCGCACCGCCCCGTACAGATCACCGACTCCTACCTGGCGCAGCGCGCGACCCGGGCGAACCTGGACCGCAACGGCGTGGCGGCGGACGCCGTGCGCCTCCTGTCGGCCCGGGACACCCCGCCGGAGCGCGTCGACGTCCTGCTGGTGCGCGTCCCGAAGAGCCTCGCGCTCCTGGAGGACCAGCTGCACCGACTGGCGCCGTCCCTCCACGCGGACACCGTCGTCATCGGCACCGGCATGGTCAAGGAGATCCACACCTCCACCCTCCGGCTCTTCGAGCGGATCATCGGCCCCACCCGCACCTCCCTGGCCGTCAAGAAGGCCCGGCTCGTCTTCAGCACCCCCGCCCCGGGGACGGCCCGCACGCCCAGTCCGTGGCCGCACCGCTACGAGCTGCCCGGCGGGATCGGCCCCGTCTCCGGCCGCACCGTCGTCAACCACGCCGGGATCTTCTGCGCCGAGCGCCTCGACATCGGCACCCGCTTCTTCCTCGGCCACCTGCCCGCGCGCAGCGGTCCCGAGCGGGTTGTCGACCTCGGCTGTGGCAACGGCGTCGTCGGACTCTGCGCCGCCCTCGCCAACCCCGAGGCGACGGTCACCTTCATCGACGAGTCGTACCAGGCGGTCGCCTCCGCCGAGGAGACCTTCCGCACCAACACCGGACCGGACGCCAGGGCCGAGTTCCTGGTCGGCGACGGGCTGGCCGACGTGGCGCCCGACAGCGTGGACCTGGTCCTCAACAACCCGCCGTTCCACTCCCACCAGGCCGTCACCGACGCCACGGCCCGCGCCATGTTCCGCGGTGCCCGCGCCGCACTGCGGACCGGCGGCGAACTCTGGGTCGTCGCCAACCGGCACCTCGGCTACCACACTCGGCTCCGCCGCATCTTCGGCAACTGCGAGACCGTCGCCGGGGATCCGAAGTTCGTCGTCCTGCGGGCCGTCAAGCGCTGACCCCACCGGACCGCGTCCCGGCCCTTCCGGATTCTTGCAACACGTTCTACTGTGTGCGCCGCCGCACACGGACGACGCCACCGCGAGACTCCCGGAGGGGCCGTGCACCTCGAATACACGCCCGAACAGCAGCAGCTGCGCACCGAACTGCGCGCGTACTTCGCCGCGCTGGTCCCCGACGACGCCCATGCGCGCTACGCCGCCCCGGAGGCCCAGAAGCGCTTCTACCGGGAGACGATCCGCCGCCTGGGAACCGACGGCTGGCTCGGCGTCGGCTGGCCGGTGGAGTACGGCGGGCGCGGACTCTCCCCGATGGAGCAGTTCATCTTCTTCGACGAAGCGGCGCAGGCCAATGTCCCGCTGCCGCTGATGGCCCTCAACACGGTCGGCCCGACGATCATGCGGTACGGCACCGACGAGCAGAAGGCGTACTTCCTGCCGAGGATCCTCAGCGGCGAGATCGATTTCGCGATCGGCTACAGCGAGCCCGACGCGGGCACCGACCTCGCCGCCCTCAAGACCCGGGCGGTACGCGAGGGCGACGAGACCACCGGCCACTACACGGTCGACGGGCAGAAGATCTGGACGACCAACGGCGACACCGCCGACTGGGTCTGGCTCGCCGTCCGCACCGACCCGGACGCGGCCCCGCACAAGGGCATCACCATGCTGCTCGTCCCGACCTCGGACCCGGGCTACTCCTGCACCGTGATCAACACCCTCGCCTCCCACGACACCACCGCCAGCTACTACGAGAACGTCCGCGTCCCCGCCTCCCACCGCGTCGGCGAGGAGAACAAGGGCTGGCGGCTCATCACCAACCAGCTCAACCACGAACGCGTCACCCTCGCCGCCCACGGCACCATGGCGATCCGTGCCCTCCGCGACGTCCAGCGCTGGGCGGCCAACACCCTGCTCGACGACGGCCGCCGGGTGATCGACCTCGGCTGGGTCCGCACCCTGCTGGCCCGCACCCACACCCGGCTCGACGCCATGAAGCTCCTCAACTGGCAGATGGTCTCCGCCGTCCAGAACGGCACCCTCACCCCCCAGGACGCATCCGCCGTCAAGGTCTACGGCTCCGAGGCCCGCCGCGACGCCTACGCCTGGCTGATGGAGATCGTCGGCGCGGCGGGCCCCCTCAAGGAGGGCTCGGCGGGCACCGTCCTCCACGGCGAGCTTGAACGCGGCTACCGCTCCGCCGTCATCTTCACCTTCGGCGGCGGCAACAACGAGATCCAGCGCGAGATCATCTCCTGGATCGGCCTGGGCATGCCCCGCGTTCGCCGTTGAGCCCTTCGCGGCCGAGACGCGCCCATGCCGCATGTGCGTGCTTCCCCGCGATCCGCCGACCGCGGGCGAGTGCGTCGAGCACGTACCGCGCCCCATCCGCGGGTTCGGACGACGGGAACGAGCGGCCGCCGTCGACGCCGCTGCCGGTCGGGCTTGTGCCCACGGGCCGGGCCGGCGGTCTTCATCAGGGTCACTGCACCGATCCGGTTGCCGTAGTCCGGGTACTCCTGGCTGACCGCGTCCGCCAGGACCGCTGGAAGTGATCGCGAGGCACCAGTTCCTGGGGATGGCGGCCCTGTTGCCCGGACCCGTTTCCGGTCACGGCGCTAGATTGGTGTGCGTGGGGACGCGGGGGCGGAGGTATCGGTATGTGGGGCCGGCGGAGCTGAAGAAGCTCGTCCAGGCGGACCACGGGGGTCGGAGCATCCGCTCCGCGGTGGACTTCGGCGCCTGGGTCTCCGCGCTGACCTCGGCCGAGTTGGCCGAGCCCTTCACGTTCGTCGTCGATGGCGGCGGGGTGCTGCGACTCGCTCCGCGCCGCAGGGAGCACGTGGTGTGCGCCGACGGCGGAGAGGTGCTGAGCGCCGGCGAGATGAGCTTTCGTGAGGAGTCCGGACGATGGGCGGTCGAGGAGGTCAGTAACCAGTCGACCGGATACTGCCCGGACGTCGGCTCATGGTCGGCCGTGGCCGGGGCCCTGGACCGGATCGGGCTCCGTCGTCCACCCGGGTTCACGCACGAGGTGGTCTTCCGCCGTTGCCGCTCCTGCCACGAGCTCAACATCGTGCGGGAGGAGGACTTCGTCTGTGTCTTCTGCGGCGAGGATCTGCCGCGGGAGTGGAACGCGGGGGAGCCCGGGTGACTGGTCGAACAGCGAAGATCACGGCGTGGTGCGAGTGCGGCAGCGCGGCGGTGCGGGAGGTCAACCAGTTCGTCCTCCACGATGCGTTGTGGTGGGACTCGGAGTTCTTCTGCGGGTCCTGTGGGACCTACATGTGCGAACACGCCGGTCGGGGACGAGCGCCCGATGATGTCCGGGAGGCCCTGCTCGCAGCGCACGGACCTGTCAGGCTCCGGCTGGTCGGCCCGGCTCCCAGTCTGGTCCCTGCTCTGAAGGTCCTTCGGGAAGTCTCGGCGGTCTCGTTGTCGCGCGCTCGCGAGCTGGCCGGAGAACTGAGCCGCGACGGCCTGGTGGGGACCTCGGCGGAGATGGAGTTCCTCAAGGCGCGGCTGGAACTGAGAGGGCTCCACGCCGATCTCGACGGAAACCGGTGAGAGCCGTCGTCCGACGCCTCCTCCGGCTCCGACCAGGTCCGCGAACCCTGTGGAACGGCGTTGTCAGTGGCGCGCGATAGCTTCGGAGGTGTTCGGGATCACGGGGCAGGAAGGGTGAATTCGTGGGGTTCAGGCATGCGTTGAGCGTCGTCCTCGTCGACGTCAACGACGAGGTGGTGACGGCGTGGCGGTCCGCGTTCGCGGACACGCCGGAGGTCGAGATCAGGCGGGGCTCCCTTCTCGAGGTGGACGCCGACGCCTGGGTCTCGCCGACCAACGAGCGCGGCCGCATGGACGGTGGGGTCGACGCCGTCGTCAAGCGGTACCTCGGCGCGGGCATCCAGGTGCGGGTGCAGCGGGCGATCCGTGACCGGTTCGGCGGACGGCTGCCGGTCGGCAGCGCGGTGTGCGTCCCGTCCGGAGCGGACATACCCCGCTATCTGATCTCGACGCCGACCATGCGCCAGTCGTCGCAGAACATCAGCGCCACGATGAACGTGGCGCTGGCCTGCGCGGCGGCCTTCCAGGCGGTGCATCTGCAGAACCGGGCGAAGCCGGGCAGCATACGGTCGGTGGCACTCGTCGGGATGGGCGCGCAGACCGGGCAGGTGCCCGCGAAGGTGTGCGCCAACCTGATGTGGACGGGTTACACCCTCTTCCACGACCACGGTTTCGCGGACTACGACGAGCTGCGGGCAGCCGTGCTGGGCCAGCTCGACGACATCGAGGGAGCGGGGTCCGCGCGGCGGGTCCGGATCAACGTGCCACAGCGGCCCTCCTTTCGTCACTGACCCGAAGATCGCGACGAACGGTGCCGTCCAGGGGGCGGACACCGGCGACGGTCCCGCCGTATCCGTTCAGCACGCCGGGGTGCCGGCGAAAGCGCCCGAATCGAGTACTGGGAGTTCCACCCTCGTGAATGATGTCGACACGACGGCCGCGGGCGGCGCCGGGGCTCCGGCCGGGGACCCGCTGGGGCTGGCCGAGCTGTTCACCGGCGGCGGCGAGCCCTGGCTGCCGCTGCTCGCACCGGTGATCGAGGCGCAGCCGGGGGCCGCCGACCTCATCGGCCCGAAGCGCAGCCCGGAGGTCGTTCCGGTGCGTGAGCTGACGTTCCAGGCGTTGAAGCCGCACCCGCCGGAGAAGTGGAAGGTGGTCGTCTTCGGACAGAACCCCTACCCGAGGCCGGAGAGCGCGACCGGCATCGCGATGTTCGACAACACCTTCAACGACTGGAAGGACAGCCAGTTCGGCAGGGTCGTGAGCATCCGCTGCCTCATCAAGGCGGCCGCGATGTGGAAGTACGGCATCGCCAAGAAGACCCCGATCGCCGATGTCCGTGCCCTGCTGAAGAAGGAGGACACGGTTCAGCCGCCCGAGTGGTTCCAGGCGATGCTGACCCAGGGCGTGTTGCTGCTGAACGCGTCGCTCACGGCGAGCGCGGACGGGGCGATGGCGACCGATCGGCACACCGCGTTCTGGCGCCCCGTGGCCGAGCAGATCGTCGAGGAGATCCTCCGGGCCAAGGAGGCCGCGGCGGACGAGGACGACCGCGGCGTGGTGTTCGCCTGGTGGGGTGCGCACGCCCGCAGCCTGAAGAGAGTCGTCCAGCGGCTGGAGAAGAAGTATCCGGGCGTCGAGGTCCGCCACCTGGACCATGTCAATCCGGCCGCCCAGGGAGACCGGTTCTGCGAGGGCGACCACTTCGCCGAAGTGAACGACGCCTTGGGGGCGGTGGGGGCCGAGCCGGTGGACTGGCTGCCGCAGAAGGGCTGGGACCAGTCGACGGGCGGGGCCGATGGGCCGCAGAACGGTGGTGTGGCGGAGCGGATGGGGGCGTTCATCGCGTCCACGATGGAGTTGCATCAGCTCTATCTGGAGCGGCTCACCAGCGTCAAGGACGAGGGCCTCGTCCTGCCGCCCGTCACCGGTGTGTTCGACACGCCGCTGATGGACTTCCGGAAGGCCGTCGAGCCGGTCTCGCGGGTGCTCGGGCAGTTGGATCGGCACATCGAGCGGTCGATCGGCTTCGGGGAGACGAAGGCGGCCGAGGCGGCGTCCGACGGCACCCTGTCGGCCGACGAGATCTCGGCCCTCCACCTGTACACGTGCGAGTCTGGCTTCTACCGCGAGATCAACGCCGTGCTGCGCTCGTCGGACCGTGAACGCGTGGTGCCCTACCTGCCCTACCTGCGGTTGCTGTTCTCGGCGATGGAGGCGCTGCCCGCGCAGACGCGGCCGTTGTGGCGTGGGGTCGCGCTGGACCTGCGGTCCCAGTACCCACTGGGGCGGACGGTGACGTGGTGGGGCGTGTCGTCGTGCACGTCCGAGCTGGGGGTGGCCCGCGCGTTCCTGGGCGGGCGCGGCCGGCGGACGCTGTTCGAGGTGACGCCCGCGCGGGCGGTCGGGATCCGCCGGTTCTCCGCGTTCACGGGGGAGGAGGAGTACATCCTCGCGCCGGGGACACAGCTCAAGGTGACGGACGTCAAGGCCGAGCGCGGGGGACTGTGCACCGTGCGGCTGACCGAGCTGGAGGGGGCCGGCCTGGTGTCGTGACGGCTGTCGTTCGGCCGGACCGGTCCGGCCGAACGGCTCCCCCGGGTTCCTGGGGCGCCGCCCGCCCCCAGGCGGTACGGATCGCGAGGCGTGACGGCTTCTCCCGTACCCGCTCACGGTGCCCACGAAGAAGACCCAGGGTGCGTCGCGGCTACTCCGCCGCGCCCGTGCCCGTGCCCGTGCCAGTCCCCCTCGGCCCCGGGGTCTCCGGGCTCAGCCCCAGGGTCGTGAGCCGGAGCAGCCGTTGTGCCGAAGCGGTGGGGTCGGGGTGGTGCTCGGTGGCCATGGCGAGGCCGGCGGCCAGCGTGATCAGATCGGCGGCCGTGACGCCCGGGTCCACGGCGCCGTCCCGCACGGCATGGTCCAGCAGGAGGCCGGCCGCTTCCTGGAGCGTCGCCGAGCAGCTGTTGTCCTGCGGGGAGCCCTCGTAGGAGAGCAGGACTGCCAGCCCATGGGCGCGTACGCAGTAGGCGACGACCTCGCCGAGCCACTCCAACAGGGCGGCACGTGGCTCGAACCCGGGGTGATTCGTCAGTTCCCGGGCGTGCGTACGCAGTGCCTCGACCCGTTCCCGCGAGACCGCTTCCAGCAGTGCGCGGCGCGAGGGGAAGTGGCGGCGCACCGTGGCCGAACCGACGCCCGCCGTGCGGGCGATCCGCTCGAAGGACGCCTCGGCGCCGTGAGAGGCGATCTCCTCCTCCGCCACCGCGAGGAGACGCAGGTAGTTGCGCCGGGCGTCGGCGCGTTGTGGTGCGGGCATGACGTGGGCTCCGGAGGCTCTTGCACTAAACGGCGGGGGCCACCGTATTGTATCGGGTAAGAAACGGTGAACCTCGCCACTTCATGCCCCGGGAGTGCTCATGCCGAACCCGTTCGCAGCGCCCGTGCTCGTCGTCGGCGCCACCGGCAAGCAGGGAGGCGCCACGGCACGTGCCCTGCTGGGCTCCGGAATTCCGGTCCGTGCCCTGGTGCGCGACACGTCCACGGCGCGGGCGCGGGCCGTCCGGGAGTTGGGGGCCGAACTGGTCACCGGTGACCTCGGCGACCGTGCGTCCCTGGCCCGCGCCGCCGCGGGCGCCCGTGCGGTCTTCTCCGTGCAGATGCCCGCCCCGACCCAGGACGGCTTCGACTTCGACGGTGAGGTGGCCCAGGCGGCCAACCTCGTCGAGGCCGCGCTGGAGGCCGGTGTGCCGCAGTTCGTCCACACCTCCGTGACGGGGGCCGGGCAGCACACCGCGATCCCCGGCTGGGCCGAGGGCCGCTGGGCGTCCGTGGAGGGCACTCTGGGCGCCAAGGCGGCGATCCAGGACCGGGTCCGCGCGGCGGGTTTCCCGTACTGGACCCTCCTCAAGCCCGGCTTCTTCATGGAGAACTTCCTCCCCTCCAGCGCCTTTCTCTTCCCTCGCGGCGTCGGCGGCGGCCTGGTCAGCGTCCTGAAGCCCGAAACCCGCCTGTCCCTGGTCGCCGTCGACGACATCGGGGCCGCTGCGGCGGCGGCCGTCGCCGACCGGGACACGTTCAACGGGGTCGAACTGGAACTGGCGAGCGACTATCTGTCGATGAAGCGGATCGCCGAGGTCCTCTCCCGGGTCCTGGGTACGCGCCTGGCCGCGCCCGACATGACCGAGGCGCAGGCCCGCGCCGCCGGAATGCCGGGGTCGGGCGCCAGTCACGAATTCCTCAACGTGGCCGGTCAGCCCGGTCGCCCCCGGTACGCACGCGAACTCGGCATCCCGCTCACCACCTTCGAGACCTGGGCCCGTACGCATCTGAGCCCCACCGCGTAGGGCCGGGGGATACCTTCCTGCGGGACCGGGTGCGGTGCGCGCCCGCGCCTCGTCGGGTGCGGCCGCCGCCGCGCAGTGCGGCCGCACCCGCCGGAGCCTCTGGATCGCGCGGGGCGGCCCGTCGCCGTGGAGGGTTCTACCGTCGCGGGTGCGACCTCTGGAACCGCGCGGACTTGGCGCGGTTGCCGCAGACCTCCATCGAGCACCAGCGTCGGGAGCCGTTCTTGCTGACGTCGTAGAACCACAGGACGCACGCGGGGTTCGCGCAGTGGCGGACGCGCTCGGCCCGTTCGGCGAGCAGGCGGACCAGGTCGGCGGCGGCGGTCCAGGCGGGCAGCCATGCCGGGTCGTCCGTGACGGTGGCGACCCGAGGCGCCCCGTCGTGCAGTCCGGGCCGGTGGAAGCCGTGGGCCAGGACATCGTTGAGCGGGGCGTCGTCCCCGTCCTCCAGTGCGGCGCGCAGCGCGGACCGGGCCCGCAGCAACGCCTCGCGGACGGCGGTGGTGTCGGCGTCGATGTCCGCCATGTCGTGGTCGTCGAGCCAGCTTTCCAGGCCGTCGGGCTCGTCGAACTGGTCGAAGGTGTGGCCCTGATCCACCCAGACGGAGTTGACCAGATCCAGGGCCAGGGGCTCGCCGATGAGGGGGCGTGTCATGCACCCAGTCTACCCAACCGGTAAAGATGGCTTGACTGGTTAGTCGTGACCGTTCTACGCTTGCACTGCAGTCAACCGGCTAAACGAATTTAGATGGTTGGAGTCATCATGGACGCAGTGCGCCACCACACCGTACGGATCGACGGACTCGACATCTTCTACCGCGAGGCGGGCGATCCGGACGCGCCCACACTCGTCCTGCTGCACGGCTTCCCGACCTCCTCGGCGGTCTACCGTGACCTGCTGACCGACCTGGCCGACGAGTTCCATCTGATCGCCCCGGACTACCCCGGCTTCGGCCTCAGCTCCGCACCGCCCGCCGACGCGTGGGACTACACCTTCGACCATCTGGCGGACACGGTGGACGCCCTGCTGGAGCAGTTGGGTGTCACCCGGTACGCGCTCCACGTCCACGACTACGGGGCACCCGTCGGATTCCGCCTGGCGCTGCGCCACCCCGAGCGGATCACCGGCATCGTCACCCAGAACGGCAACGCCTACGAGGACGGCCTCACGCCGTTCTGGAAGCCGCTCCGCGACTACTGGGCCGACCGGTCCACCGAGAACCGTGAGGCGCTGCGCGGCATGCTCACCGCCGAGGCCACCCGCTGGCAGTACACCCACGGCGTCCCGGACACCGCGCTGGTGGACCCGTCGCAGGCGCTGCACGACCAGGCGCTGCTGGACCGGCCCGGCAACCAGGAGATCCAGCTCGACCTGTTCCTGGACTACGGCACCAACCCGCCGCGCTACGCCGCATGGCAGCACTACCTGCGGACGCACCGGCCGCCGCTGCTGGCGGTCTGGGGCCGGGGCGACGAGATCTTCGGCCCGGACGGCGCCCGCGCGTTCGCCCGCGACCTGCCCGATGCCCGGATCCATCTGCTCGACGCGGGCCACTTCCCGTTCCTGACCCGGCGGGCGCGGAGCGTGGCGCTGATCCGCGACTTCCTGCGCGGTCTGCCCGACTGACGGTGAGGAGGTGACGTCGTGACGCTGCGGGTGGGTCCGGCGACCCGACGGACTGACGTCTCGACTGCCCTGCTGGGGATCTGTCGGCTCGTCGGACGTCACCACGCACACGGCTGGACGGGCGTTTGTGACCTCGTGGGAGCTTGTTCCGGAAGCCCCGTGACCACGCTCGCACGGCACGCTGGTCGCGGCAGGGGTGGCGGGCACGGCTGCGACCGCGCTCGAACGCGGCTGCGCGGTGGTGCTGCTGCCCGCCGGGTCGCCCCGGCCTTGAGCCGGGCAACCCGGGCAACGGGCCCGGGGCCGCGGCCGTCGAAGTGACCCTCGACGACACACGGGGCGACGGGCGGGGGCCCCGGCGCCCTGTCGTGGTCGCCGAGGCGCGCCCGCCCCTCCTCCTGGAGGCGGCTCGCCGACGCGGCCGCCGGGTCCCGGACGACCTCCTCCTGGTCTGCGTGAGCGAGGACTCCACCACAGAGCACACCGGGCCTGCGATCATCATGCTCGGCCTGCGGGCCAGGGGCGTCGCCCGGGCCCGTGCCGAACTCCTCTTGCCTGTAATGGAGTTGAGGGAATCGGCACCTGCCATACGGTTGGTTCCGACCCGGCCGGAAGTGCGGGAGTCCTCGCGGCTGCCGCCGCCCGGCTGAACGCTTACGCGTGCGGCCGGCTCACACCGCGTGAACGAGCCGGCCGCCCACGTACGTGCGCTCCACCCGCGCCTGCGCGATCTCCTCGGCGGGCCCGGTGAAGATGTCCCGGTCGATGACCACCAGATCGGCGAGGTGCCCGGCGCGCAGGCTGCCCGCGTCGTCCAGGCCGTTCACATGGGCGCTGCCCGCGGTGTAGGCGGCGACCGCGGTCTGGAGGTCGAGCCGCTGCTCGGGCAGGAAGACCCGCTCGTCGGCGGTGCCGGGCTCCTTCCGGTTCACCGCCACATGGATGCCTTCGAGCGGTGCCGGGCTGCTCACCGGCCAGTCGCTGCCCGCGGCCAGGGTCGCCCCGGCCCGCACCAGATCGCCGAACGGGTACTGCCAGGCGGCGCGCTCGGGCCCGAGGAACGGGATGGTCAGCTCGTCCATCTGCGCCTCGTGGGCAGCCCACAGCGGCTGGATGTTGGCGATCGCGCCGAGCCGGGCGAAGCGGGGCAGGTCCTCGGGGTGGACCACCTGGAGATGGGCCAGGTGGTGGCGGTTGCCACGACGGCCGTTGGCGTCGAGCGCCGCCTCCACGGCGTCGAGCGCCTCCCGCACCGCGCGGTCGCCCAGCGCGTGGAAGTGCACCTGGAAGTCGAGCGCGTCCAGCTCCGTGACGTACCCCCGCAACGCGCCGGGCTCCACGAAGCTGAGGCCGCTGTTGGCGGTCGCGCAGCCGCAGCCGTCGAGGTACGGGGCGGTCATCGCGGCGGTGAAGTTCTCCGCGATCCCGTCCTGCATGATCTTCACCGAGCCCGCCCGGAACCGCCCGTGGCACAGCCGTTCGCGCCGGGCGACCAGCTCTTCGATCTGCTCCGCGCCCCGCCCCCGGTCCCACCACAGCGCACCGTTCACCCGGGCGGTGAGCGACCCCTCGCGGGCCGCCGTCAGATACGTGTCCGAGGGGTCGGGCTTGTCGCCGAGCACTCCGAGCAGCGCGTCCTGCCAGCCCGTGATGCCGAGGGAGTGCAGCAGCCGCTGCGCGCGCAGCAGCCCCTCCAGCCGCTCCCGCGCGGTGCCCGGCGGCACCAGCCGGGCCACCAGGGCGACCGCGCCTTCCTGGAGCATCCCGTTCGGCGTGCCGTCCGGTTCCCGCTCGATGCGCCCGTCCGCCGGATCGGGGGTGTCCGCGGTGATCCCGGCGAGTTCGAGCGCGCGGCTGTTGGCCCAGGCACCGTGGTGGTCCCGGTTGGACAACAGCACCGGGCGGTCCGGGACGACCCCGTCCAGCAGCTGCCGGGTGGGCATCCCGCCCTCGAAGCTCTCCAGGGACCAGCCGCCCCCGGTGATCCACTCGCGTCCGGGGTGGGCCTTCGCGTACGCCCCGACCCGCTCCAGGTACTCGGCCGCCCCGACCGTCCCGGTCAGATCGCACTCGGCCATCTCGACGCCGCCGCTCACGGCGTGGACATGGGCGTCCTGGAACCCCGGGAGCAGAAGCTTGCCGGTCAGGTCCACGACGTCGGTGCCGGGACCGATGAGATCGCGCACCTCGTCGTGGCCGACGGCGGTGATCCGGTCGCCGGTGACGGCGAGCGAGGAGGCCCGGCTGCGGGCCGGGTCCGCGGTGAAGACGGGGCCGCGGGTGAAGACCAGGTCGGCTGCGGTCATGGGCTGCTCCAGAACGGACGGGACGGCGCTCGGCACACGGCGGCACGCGTCGGGGAAAGCGGTCGGCGCCATCGAATAGGAGGGACGGTTCACACGTCAATGGTGTTGACGTAGGGTCTGCCCATGGCAGACCGGGTGGTTCCCGAAGGCCGGCGGCAACGCCGCAGGCCCACCAAGCAGGGGGCGCTGCTCTCCGAGGAGCTGATCGTCCGGACCGCGCTCCACCTGATCGGGCAGCGCGGCGCCGAGGCGCTCTCCGTACGCAGGCTCGGCGCCGCCCTCGGCGCCGACCCCAGCGCCCTGTACCGCTACTTCCGCAACACCGACGACCTTCTGCTCGCCGTCGCCGACGAGCTGATCGGCCGCGCCCAGCAGGGCCTGGCCCTGACCGGCTGCTGGCGGACCGACCTGCGCGCCATCGGTCTGCGCGTCCACGAGTCGTACCGGGCCAACCCCCAGGCCGCGGTCCTCGCGGCGCACCGCACGACCGGCCGTCCGCACGAGATGCGCGCGGTCGAGACGATCCTCGGCGTCCTGCGGGAGGCGGGCTTCCCGGACGGGCTCGCGGTCCGGATCTACCACGCCTTCGTCGACCAGGCCCTGGCCTTCGCGGCCCAGGACGCCGCGGCCCTCGCCCTGCCGCCCGCCGCCCGGGCGGCCGACGCCGAGGTCTGGCAGGAGGCGTACGGGAGGCTGCCCGCCGACACCCACCCGCACATCGCCGCGACCTTCCCGCTGCTCGCCGCCGACATGCGGGTCAGCGGCTACCCCTTCGCCCTGGAGCTGATGCTCGACGCCGTGGCGGCGCTCAGGCCCGCGACGGCGGCCGAGGACGGTTGATCGTGCACGCCGACGAGGACGGTCGGCCCGGCGGCCGTGGCCGGGCGTCGGCGGCCCGGCTTCCCGGGAGGACGGCACCTTCGTGGGGCAGTGCACAACGGGTGGCGTCGCCTTCCCCGCTCAGCGGGCGGCGTTCTCGGCCGCCGAGACCTCCCCGACCGTCCTCGGACGGCGCGCGGGGACGGGGGATCGCAGCAGGGTGGCGGCGAGGAGGAGCGAGACCGCGACCAGGCACGCGCCGATGCGGAAGGCCAGCCGGTAGCCGTCCGTGAGCGCCGGGGCGGGGCTTGTCCCGCCGCCCAGCAGGGCATCCGTGCGCGCGTTGGCGAGGGTGCTGAGGACGGCGAGCCCGAAGGCGGAGCCGATCTGCTGCATGGTGTTGACCATGCCGGAGGTGATCCCCGAGTCCTGGGGCGTGGCCGCCGACATCGCGAGTGTGGCCAACGCCGGCATCGCGAGGCCGAAGCCGACGCCGAGCGGCAGCAGCGCGGGCAGGACGTCCACGGCATAGCTCCCGCCCACCGGTACGCGGCCGAGTGCGGCGAGACCGGCCGCGATCAGCGCGAGCCCCGGAAGGAGTACGGCACGGGAGCCGAAGCGCGCGATCAGCCGGGGCGAGAGGGCGAGGGACAGCGCGCCGATCGCGACCGAGACCGGGAAGATGCCGAGGCCGGTGCGCATCTCGTCGAAGTGGAGCACCTTCTGCAGGTAGAGGACGCACAGGAACTGGAAGCTGAACATCCCGGCGACCATGAGGGCCTGGATACCCATCGCGCCCGCGACGTCGCGTGAGCGGAACACACGAAGCGGCAACAGCGGATGGGACGCCTTCGCCTGGCGGACGACGAACGCCAGGAGCAGCGCGAGCGCCACGGCGCCGCGGCTCAGCGTGTGCGCGGACGCCCAGCCGCGGTCGGCGGTCTCGACGATGGTGTAGACACCGAGCATCAGCGCGGAGGTGACCAGGAGCGCGCCCAGGACATCGGTGCCCCTGCCGAGGCCGACGCCCTGCTCGGGAGCGAGCACGCGCCAGGCCGCCAGCACGGCCACGGCTCCGATCGGGACATTGACGAAGAAGATCCAGTGCCAGCCGATGGTCTGCGTCAGGGCTCCGCCGACGAGGAGGCCCAGCGAGCCGCCGGCGGACTGGACGAAGCTGTAGACGCCGATGGCCCTGGCCCGCTCCCTCGGTTGCGGGAACAGGGTCACGACCATGCCGAGGGTGACGGCGGAGGTCACCGCGCCCCCGATGCCCTGGACGAACCGGGAGGCGAGCAGCGTCGCCGGGTCCTGGGACACCCCGCACAGCAGCGAGGCCGCCGTGAAGACACCCAGGCCGGCGATGAAGACGCGCTTGCGCCCGACGAGGTCGCCGAGCCTTCCGGCGAGCAGCAGCAGGCCGCCGAAGGGGACCAGATAGGCGTTGACCACCCAGGCCAGGCTGGAGGGGGAGAACCCGAGGCCGTGCTGGATGGACGGCAGCGCCACGCTCACGATGGTCCCGTCGAGAATGACCATCAACTGTCCGGCGCAGAGCACGACCAGTGCCGACCAGCGCGACCGCGGCGCTGATGAGTTGGTCCTTCGCATGCGAACTCCTCCCATGGGGCACGACTTGTTACAGCGGTCATCTTCTGTAACCATGCCGTGCGGTGGAAGGAGGCACTTTCATGTCACACCGTCACACCGATGTGTCCGAGCAGGTCAACAACGAGGCGTGCCCGCTCACCGAGGTCCTCGACCACGTCGCGGGCAAGTGGAGCATCGGTATCCTCGTCGCCGCCGCACACGGACCCGTCCGGTTCACCGAGCTGGAACGCACCATCACCGGTATCAGCCGACGCATGCTCACCCTGAACCTGCGCAAGCTGGAACGGGACGGCCTGCTCATCCGCACCGTCTACCCCACCGTTCCGCCCAAGGTGGAATACAGCCTCACGCCCATGGCTCACGAACTCCACGCATCCCTGACCGGGCTCGTCGGCTGGGCGGAGCGCCACCGGGCCGACATCACCGCGGCCCGCGCCACCTACGACGCCGCCGCATCGAATCCCGACGCCCCCACAGGAACGGGCAGGCGTTGAACCATCGCCCACCGGCGGACGGCAATCGGACACCGGGCCACCCGGTCGACCGGCCCTCCGCGGTACGTGCCACGAACGCGTAGGGGTACGAACGCCTCCCGGAACCGGTCGCCGCATGGCCGGCTCGAGGCCGACGAGAGGCGGAGCGGTCCCTCCCGGCGCCTCGGCGGCGGGGATTGTCGGTGCCCGCACGTATCCTGCGCGTACGTACGGCGTCGAGCGGGAGGTACCGACATGAGCGACACGAATCCGGTGCGCGGCACCGCTGCGCCGCGATGCGGTGTCCCCGCCATACTGGACGGGCCGGGGAGGGCGTGGGTACGGGCGTAGCGACGGGGGCGACAGCAGGCGATGGCGGACACCAGGCTGATCCAGAGCCGGTACCGGCTGCTCGAACGGATCGGGCGCGGCGGCATGGGCGAGGTGTGGCGTGCTCAGGACGAGTCGCTGGGTCGTCATGTCGCCGTCAAATGCCTCAAGCCGATGGGGCCCCAGCACGACCAGGCGTTCACCCGGGTCCTGCGCGAGCGCTTCCGCCGCGAGGCCCGGGTCGCGGCCTCGCTCCAGCACCGCGGCGTCACCGTCGTCCACGACTTCGGCGAGCACGAGGGCGTCCTCTATCTGGTGATGGAGCTGCTGGACGGCCGCAACCTCAGCCAGCTCCTGGACGAGAACAAGCAGAGCCCCCTGCCGGTCGACGACGTCGTCGACATCGCCGAGCAGGTCGCCGACGCCCTCGGCTACACCCACCAGCAGGGCATCGTCCACCGCGACCTCAAGCCCGCCAACATCATGCGGTTGACCGACGGCACGGTGAAGATCTGCGACTTCGGCATCGCCCGGCTCGGCCATGACATCGGCTTCACCTCCCGCCTCACCGGCACCGGCATCGCCATGGGCACCCCGCACTACATGTCGCCCGAGCAGATCAGCGGCGGTCAGGTCGACCACCGCAGCGACCTGTACTCACTGGGCTGTGTCCTCTACGAGATCGCCACCGGCGCACCCCCGTTCGATCTCGACGACTCCTGGGCCGTCCTGGTCGGACACCGCGACACCCAGCCCCGCCCGCTCCGCACCCACCGGGCCGAACTGCCCGGCTTCTTCGACCGGGTGGTGCTGGAGCTCCTGGCCAAGACCCCCGACGAGCGGCCCGTGGACGCGGGCGACCTGCGTCACCGGATCGCCGTCGGCCGTACCGGCGGGCAGCCGTATCTGCCGCCCACCGGTCAGGTGCCGCTCGCGCCGCCGGCCCTCGTCATGCCTTCCGCGCGGCAACTGCCCGGCTGGGCCGGTTCCATGACCGGCGGGCGCCCGGCCGTCGGCCTCCGCCCCGCAGCCGTGACCGGTCATTTCACCGGGCTGACCGGCCAATGGACCACCGGTGCGGGACCGCGCACCCCCGCCGACGGCCTCCCGCCGGTCCGCGCCGGGCGCCCGACGCCCTCGCCGGAGCTGCTCTCCGTCCTCGCCAGCCGGCACAGCGCGGGGCTCAACCTGGGCCGCCTCGGCCACTGGGAGGAGGCCGGCGAGGTGCACCGGGCGGTCGCCGCCGAGCGCGAGCACGCCCTGGGCCCCGACCACCCCGACACCCTCGCCAGCCGGTACGAGATCGGCTTCTCCCTCAGCCGCACCGGGCGCGCCGCCGACGCCCTGCGCGAGTTCGACCGCGTGGCCGGGGCCCGCGAGCGCGTACTCGGCCCCGACCACCCCGACACCCTCGCCGCCCGGCAGGAGAGCGCGTACGTGCTGGGCCGCCTCGGCCGGCACTTCGAGGCCCATCAGGTGTACGCGGAGGTGCTCGCGTCCCGGGAGCGGACGATGGGCCCCGACCACCCGGACACCCTGCGCTGCCGCCACAACCTCGCCTTCAACATGGGCCGGCTGGGCCGCCTGGAGGACTCGTACCGGATGGCCAGGGAGGTGGTGGCGGCCCGTACCCGGCTGCTCGGCGCCGACCACCCCGACACGCTGGTGACGCTCTACGAAGTGGCGTACACCCTGGGCAGGCTGGGGCGCTGGCCGGAGGCGCTCCAGGCGTACCGGGAGGTCGCCCGGGCCCGGGCCAGATCGCTCGGCGCCGACCACCCCGACACCCTCGCCGCCCGCTACGAGGTCGGGATCGGCCTCGGCCGGCTGGGCCGCAGCGAGGAGGCGCTGGAGCTGTACCGCTCCCTGGTGGCGGACCGGACCAGGGTCGCCGGGCCCGAGGACCCCGAGACGCTCCGCGCCCGGCACGGCGTCGGCGTCAACCTCGGACGGCTGGCCCGCTGGGAGGAGGCGCTCGCCGAAGCACGGGAGGTGTGCGCGATCCGCGAACGCGTCCTGGGCGCCGACCATCCCGACACCCTGGTCAGCCACCGCGAGGTCGCCGTCGGTCTCGGCTGGCTCGGCCGCTGGTCCGAGGCGCTCACCGCCTACCGGACGGTCGCGGGGGCCCGCGAACGGAGCCTGGGGGCCGGCCACCCCGACGCCCTGGCCGCCCGCAACGACGAGGCGCACTGCCTGGAGCAGCTCGGCCGCGGCCCGGAGGCCGTCGAGCTGTACCGCCAGGTCGCGGCCGCCCGCCGCGACCGGCAACTGTCCCCCGGATGATCCGCCCCGCCCCTGGCCGGGGGCGAACGCGCCGTGCTACCAAGGGCCATGCCCGCACCCGACAGCTATGACGCAGTGATCGTGGGCGGTGGCCACAACGGACTGGTCGCCGCCGCCTACCTCGCCCGTGCCGGACAGTCGGTCCTGGTCCTGGAACGCCTCGCCACCACCGGCGGGGCGGCCGTCTCGACCCGCCCCTTCGCCGGTACGGACGCGCGCCTCTCGCGCTACTCGTACCTGGTCTCGCTGCTCCCGTCGAAGATCGTCCGCGATCTCGGGCTGGACTTCGCGGTGCGGAAGCGGACCGTCTCCTCCTACACCCCCACCGTGCGCGGCGGCCGGGCCACCGGTCTGCTCGTCGGCGCCGGCCGCACCCGGGAGTCCTTCGCCGCGCTCACCGGCTCCGACCGGGAGTACACGGCGTGGCAGCGCTTCTACGGCATGACGCGGCAGGTCGCCGAACGGGTCTTCCCGACTCTCACCGAACCCCTGCCGGAGCGGGCCGCCCTGCGCGACCGGATCGGCGACCCGGAAGCCTGGCGGACCCTCTTCGAGGAGCCCCTCGGCGTCGCGGTCGAGCGGAACTTCACCGACGACCTGGTCCGCGGCGTCGTCCTCACCGACGCACTGATCGGCACCTTCGCCGACGCCCACGACCCTTCGCTGATCCAGAACCGCTGCTTCCTCTACCACGTGATCGGCGGCTCCACCGGCGACTGGGACGTCCCCGTCGGCGGCATGGGCGCGCTCACCGACGCCCTCGCCCGCGCCGCCCGCGAGGCCGGGGCGGAGATCCGCGTCCGCCACGAGGCGGTCCGGATCGAGACCGACGGGCGGCGGGCCGAGATCACCGTCCGCTCGGCCGGGGGCGAGCAGGTCGTCGCGGCCCGCACCGTGCTCGTCAACGCCTCGCCGCAGGCGCTCGCCGGGCTCCTGGGCGAGGAGCCGCCCGCCCCCGCCGAAGGCGCCCAGCTCAAGGTGAACATGCTGCTCACCCGGTTGCCCCGGCTGAAGGACCGTTCCGTCGACCCGCGCGAGGCGTTCGCCGGAACGTTCCACATCGCCGAGGGCTACGGACAGCTCGCCGACGCCTACCGGGACGCCGCCGCAGGACGGCTGCCCGCCGCCCCGCCGTCCGAGATCTACTGCCACTCGCTGACCGACCCGTCGATCCTCGGCCCCGACCTGGCGGCCCGCGGCTACCAGACCCTCACCCTGTTCGGCCTGCACACCCCCGCCCGGCTCTTCGCCGCCGACAACGCCGCGACCCGCGCCGAACTGCTGGCGGCCACGCTCGCCCAGCTCGACGCGCACCTGGACGAACCGGTCACCGACTGCCTGGCCCGCGACGCGAACGGAGAGCCGTGCATCGAGGCGAAGACCCCGCTCGACCTCGAACGGGAACTGCGGCTGCCCGGCGGCCACATCTTCCACCGGGACCTCGCGTTCCCGTACGCCACCGGATCGACCGGCCGGTGGGGGGTGGAGACACCGCACGCCAACGTGCTGCTCTGCGGGGCCGGTGCGGTGCGCGGCGGCGGGGTCAGCGGGGTCCCCGGCCACAACGCCGCGATGGCGGCGCTGGGCCGGTGACCCTTACTGCACCTAGGCTTTGAAGACAGGGCCTACCGGCCGAACACGCCGCGCAGCGCGGCCAGCTTGCGCGGCAGGTCGTACTCCGCGCCGCCCTCGTGCCCGTTGTACGGGAACACCTCGATCCGGGCCGGACCGGCGTAGCGGTGGTACGCGGCGAACACCGTGGACGAGGGGCAGATCCGGTCCATCAGACCGACCGAGAACCAGGCCGGGGCGGTTGCCCGCGCCGCGAAGTTGACCCCGTCGAAGTAGGACAGGGTCGTCATGGCCTCGTCGACCCGGAAGCGGTGCCCGGAGAGCCAGCGGGCGATCTCCGCGTACGGCCCGGCGTCCGTGATCTGCGAGGCGCGCCGGTAGTGGCAGAGGAACGGGACGTCGGCGACGGCGGCCGCGACGTCGTCGCGCAGACCGGCCACGGCCAGCGCGAGCCCGCCGCCCTGGCTGCCGCCGAGCACCGCCACCCGCGCGGCGTCCACCGCCCCGTGGGCCCGTACGGCGTCCACCGCCCGCACCGCGTCGGTGATCAGCCGCCGGTAGTAGTGGCGGTGCGGGTCCTCGATGCCCTGGGTGAGGAAGCCGGGGGAGGCGGAGCCGTGCCCGTCCGGGGCGAAGTCGGGGGTGTCCGCGGTGTTCTTGCCGCCACCGCCCTGCCCCCGGTTGTCCATCACCAGATGGGCGTAGCCCAGCGAGCTCCACACCGGCCAGGAGTACGGGATGCCCCGGCCGCCGTTGTAACCGATGTACTGCACCACGGCGGGCAGTGGACCGGAGCGTTCCTTCGGCAGCAGCAGCCACGCCTTCACCGGCTGCCCGCCCCAGCCCCGGAACGCCACGTCGAACACGTCGAGGGTCGCGAACCCGGTGTCGTACGGGACGAACGCGGCGTCCAGGTCGTGGCGGGCCGTCTCGGCGAGGGTCTTCTCCCAGAACGCGTCGAAGTCGGCCGGTTCCTCCGGCTCGGGCCGGTAGTCGCGCAGCCGGTCCAGCGACAGGTCGAACAGCAAGGGTCTAGCTCCTCTTCAGGGTGAGGTTGAGGGTCGCGCCGTGGCGCCCGGCGGTGTCGGCGGTGATCCGGACGCCGCCGCGGACGGCGGCGACCCGCACGCCCGGATCGGCGGAGGCGACGGTCAGACCGGGCCGCGCCAGGTCCAGGACGACCGAGGACCGCAACTGCGTCGGGTCGGACAGCGCCACCTTCACGGTCGCGCCGTCCGGCCGTACCAGCACCGAGGCCGGCCCGTCCGAGGCCAGCTCCCGCACGGTGCCCGCCGTCCAGAAGTTCGCGGCGAGCAGCCCGTCCGAGCCGCGCCGCACCGCGTGCACGGCGGTGGAGCGGGCGATCGCCTCGACGGGCGGGGCGGCCGACCACAGGGCGGTCCGCCCGGGGGAGGCGGCGGGGGCCTGGAGCCAGTAGTAGCCGGCCCCGTCCGGGGCGGTGCCGTGGTCCTGCCAGAGCGTCAGGTAGGGGCGGCTGACCGGGGTGTCGGTGCCGTACTTGAGGTTGATCTCCCGCCAGGTCGCCGTGCGGTTCTCGCGCAACCCCCGGAGCGTCACGGGCTCGGGGAAGACGTAGCCGCCGGTCCCGGCCAGATGCAGCCACCGCACCCCGTCGAGCCGCTTCGACCAGCCGGTTTCCGCCGGGGCCGCCGTGCCGTCGACGAGCAGCGCCGCCGCCGGGTCGCGGAGCTTGCGGTTCTCCACCACGGTCTCGACGGTGCCCGCGTCGGCGCCGATGCCCGAGCCGACGCAGGCGATCACGTCGTCCAGGCAGAACCAGCTCTTCAGCCCGTGCAGCGAACTCCCGTACGCGCGCAGCTCCATGCCGTACGCGCCGAGCGTGGTGCCCGGCAGGGCGGTGCCGCCCGCCCAGTCGGCGGTGCTGGTGGTCCGCTGGCCCGCGGCGTCCGCCGGGCGTCCGGCGACGACGGTGGTGCCGGGCAGCCGGGCCGGGTCGACGGTCGGCCAGTAGTCCTCGCTGTAGTGCCCGAGGTCGTCGGTGTGGAGGAGGACCATGCCGTCGGAGAGGTGCCAGCCGTGCAGGTTCTCGTTCTGGATCGACTCGTAGTTGTAGATCCGGGACGAGTACGCGGAGATGCCCAGGGAGAAGGAGGGGCGCCGGTGGGCCGCCTTGTCCATCCGGGGATGCTGCTTGTGGGTGATCAGCGGTCCCCGGGCCGGCACCGGGGAGGCGAGGACCCGTTGCGCGGCGACCAGCGAGGCGAGGTCGGTGACGGCCAGGAAGTCCCGGTAGGTGTCCTCGGCGATCCACTGTTTGACCAGGGCGGTGAACCGGTCGCCGGTCTCGCCGGGGAAGCCCGGGATCAGACGTACCACCGCCTCGATGACGGTCTGCGCCGAGACATGGCCCTGCTTGCTGGGGCGGGCGATCTCCCGCCCGCACACCGAGGCCATCACGTCGCCGCGCACCAGCAGCGGGTCGAAGCCCTCGTCGACCCAGCCGCGGATGTGGTCGAGGTCGGGGTCGGTGACCGCCCAGGCGGTACCGGCGAGCAGGTTCAGCAGCCGGGAGAGGCTGTTCAGCAGTTCCTTGCCGTACCCGCCGTTGTACGGGTGCTTGTAGTGCTGGAGGAACGATCCGTCGGAGTAGAAGCCCTCGCCGGTGCCCTCCGCCGCCGCGTTGGCGTCGTTGAAGGCCAGGACGCTGTTGGCGCCCGAACCCTCGACGTCCGAAAGAGCGTCCCGGACCCGGGCCAGGTCGTCGCCGGCGCCGCTGAGCACGGCGTTGACGGCGACGACGGTGGAGACCCACACCCGGTTGGCCCCGGTGGCGATCTGCCGGTCGGCCCGCCAGAGGTTCGGGTCGGGCGTGTAGTGCCGCACGGCCCCGGTGACCCGGCCGAGCCGCTCCGGCCCGAGCACGTCGTACAGGAGCACGGCCGTGTCGTTGAGGGCGAGCGCGGCGCCGATCTCCCAGTCCCAGTCGTTGTCGAAGCGGGCGTGGGCGGGCCCGTAGCGGTGGTCCAGCATCCAGTCGATCCCGGCGAGCAGCAGATCGCGCAGCGCCGGGTCGGCGTACTGCGGGGTGCCGGGGACGGCCCACGCGGTGGCGGCGGTGGCGAGCCGCTTGAACGAGGTCGTCACATGGTTGGAGAGGGTGGTGCTGGTCAGGTCGGGGAAGAGCCCGTCGGTGCGGGTCGGGTCGAGGCCCAGGGCCGCCGTGGTCGCGGCCCTGCCGGTCCGGGCGACGGCCGCCGAGATCCGTGGGTCCGTCGGGTCGAGGCCGGGGCCGCCGGTGAGCAGGGTGTGCCAGCGGACGCGCAGGGCGGCGGGGTCGTCGGCGAAGGTGCCGGTGGCCGAGGCGGGTCCGGTGGCCGAGGCGGTGGGCGGCGGGAGCACGGCGGACGCGCCGAGGGCGGCCGCCGTGGCGAGGACGGTGCGGCGAGTGGTGCGGGAGGTGGGGACGGGGTCGGTCATGCGGCCCTCACAGAAGGTGTCGGCGGTCCACGGCCGCGGCCAGCGCGGCGTGACCGGAGGGGTCGGGGTGGAGTCCGTCGCCGCTGTCGTACGCGGGCCGGAGCCGGGACGGGTGGTCCGGGTCGCGCAGCGCCGCGTCGAAGTCGGCGACCGCGTCGAAGACCCGGCCGGTACGCACCGCCGCGTTCACGTGCTGCCGTACCGCCTCCAGCTCCCGGGTCCAGCGGGTCCAGCCCTCGAACGGGGTGATGGTCGCGCCGACCACCCGCAGCCCTGCGCCGTGGGCCCGCAGCACCAGCTGCCGGTACCCGGCCAGGACGAGCGCCGGGTCGGTCTGGTGCGGCGGCTGCTGGAGGTCGTTGACGCCGAGCTGGACGAGGACGGTGCGCAGTCCGGGCAGCGCCAGCACGTCGCGGTCGAAGCGGGCCTGGCCGCCCGGCCCGAACCGGGCGTCGTCCAGCAGCAGCCGGTTGCCGCTGATGCCGAGGTTGGCGACGGCCGATCCGGGCAGCCGTCCGGCGAGCTGGTCGGGCCAGCGCAGATCGGCGTCGTCCGGCGTGCCGACGCCCTCCGTGATGGAGTCGCCGAGCACCGCGACCGACGGCCCGTGAGCGCCCGTCACCTCGACGCCGGTGAGCAGGAACACCGAGGTGGTGCGGGTGCCGTCGACGGAGTGCGAGGCATGGGTGTTGCGGTGGAAGGAGAGCGGGCCGGTGGGCCCGGGGAGCCGGGTCTCCACGGTCAGCCGCGCCCCCCGGGCGGCCCGCAGCCCGGCGACCGGGTCGCTGGTCAGCGAGGCGCCCGAGGCGAGCCACGCCTGCCGCCGCCCGCCGAAGGAGACCGGACGCCCGCCCGCCGTCACCGGGCCGACGAGCACCGGTGCGGTGCCGAAGGGGTGGGCGTAGCGCAGCCGGATCCGGCCGCCCGCCGACAGCCGTACGTGGGTGGTGCACAGGGCGTCGGTCAGCCCCGCCGTCGCCATCGGGTCGGCGGGGGTGGGCGCGGTCTGCGCGGTGGCCCAGGAGACCGTCCAGCGGGACGGGCCCGGACCTCCCGAGGGACCGGCCGCCCGTGCCGCCGGTGCCGTGACAGCGACCGCGGCCAGCCCGCCGGCCGCCACCGTCAGTACCCCGCGCCTGGCGGGTGCCCGGCCGCTCACGCGGGGCACGCACCCGTCGGGTCGTACGCGCCGCCGTAGGTGCCGACGGCGTTGCCGCCGGTGTTGCCGCTCATCGTGTTGGTGCAGACCGGGCCCTGCGGGGTGCGCATGAACTTGATGCCGCCGCCCGCGTTGCCGGTGATGGTGTTGCCGTAGACGCTGGTGCCGGTGCCGTCGGTGGCGGTGTCGCCGCCGAGGCGGATACCCGCGCCGACGTTGTCGTGGACGATGTTGTAACGGAGGATGTTGCCGCTGCCGCGCGCGTCCAGTCCGCCGGAGCTGGGATCCTTCTGGGCGCCGCAGTCGTTGTACTCGACGTAGTTGTGGGTCGAGTTCTCCTTGATGTCGACGCACTCGTTGCCGTACGTGGCGATGGTGTTGTGGTGGATGCGGTTGTTCCTGCTGATGTCGGGGGCGGCGTCCGGGGCGCCGTTGGCCCCCTGCTGTTCGGGTGCGGTGCCGAGGTAGATGCCCTCGCCGTTCTTCCCGCCGCCGCCGAACACGAAGTCGTGGACGCCGCAGTGGGTGATGGTGTTGCCGGAGATGTCGGCGCCGGTCACCAGATAGCGCACCCGCAGACACTCGTCGGCGGCGTTCTTCAGCGTCATCCCGGTGATCCGCAGCCCGCCCACCCCGTTCCCGGGAGTCGTGCTCATGACATAGATGAGCTTGAGGCGGTACCCCGACACCTCGGCCGACGAGCCGTGCAGCCCGTCCACGGTGAAGCCGTCGAGCGTCGTCGAATCGTGCTGGACCTGGACGATCCGGGCCTCGCCCGCCCCCTTCACCACGGCGTCCGACGGGCCGGTGATGGTCACTCCGGCGCGCCTGGTGACGACGTCCTGCCGGTAGGTCCCGGCGGCGAGGTTGACCACCGCGCCGGTGGGCGCCAGGTCGACCGCCTTCTGGATCGTGGCGAGCGGGGCGCCCCGCTCCGTACCGGAGTTGGCGTCGCTGCCGGACGGCGACACGTAGTACGCGGTGGCGGCCTCGGCGGCCACCGACGGCGGGGGCAGGACGAGCGG
The DNA here is from genome assembly GCF_043079735.1 of Streptomyces sp. NPDC015144. Classification (NCBI taxonomy): domain Bacteria; kingdom Bacillati; phylum Actinomycetota; class Actinomycetes; order Kitasatosporales; family Streptomycetaceae; genus Streptomyces; species Streptomyces sp. NPDC015144. The sequence goes on from NZ_JBIBUU010000008.1 coordinate 194,384, forward strand.
GGCGCCGGCGGCGAGCGCGGCGACGAGGGCGGAACGCAGAACACGGCTCATGGGGTGTACCTCCTGGGATCGGCGAAGGACAGGGCGAGCAGTACGGGAACGCTGGGACCCAGAAGCAGGGGACCCAGCGGCACGACGAGGGAGAGCAGTACGGCGGACACCACCGCGCCGAGCAGTGCGGTGCCACGGGCCGCCGAGCCGAAGCCGAGCGCCAGCGCACCGCGCGACCAGGCCCGCACCGACCCGTGCGGGAACCGGCCCGCCTCGGCCGCCAGCGCCACATGGTGGACGGTGAGCGCGGCCGCGATGCCCACCTGCGCGGCGAGCAGCACGAAGGTCCACGGCTCCGGACGGCCCAGCAGATGGACGACGTTGACGGCCAGCACGCCACCGGCCGCGGTGGACGCGAGGGAGTGCCGCCACAGCGCCCGCCAGTAGCGGGGAAAGGCGGTGAACGTCCCGGTGAAGCACCGGCCGTCCCCCTCCTCCCGCCACCGCTGGAGCGCGTGCGCCAGCGCGGCGAGCGCGGGCAGCCAGGTCACGATCCCGAGCGACAGCACGGTGAACGCGGCTCCGGCCGCCGCCGGGTACGCCACGAACTCCAGCCGCCGCAGCAGCGTCGGCCAGGCGGACGAGGAACGCGCGCCCATGGTCAGCCCACCCTTCCCGTGTACGGCTCCGGGACGTCGAGCAGCACCCGGCCGTCCCGCTCCAGCCGGGTGGCCGCCACCACGTAGGGGGCCGGGTCGTCGCCGCCCAGCAGCACCGCCGCCGCGTCGGCCGACGTCCCGGCGGTACGGATGCGACGGTCGACGGGGGAGAGCAGCACGGTCTCCGCACCGAAGGAGACGCCCCACCCCCGCTCGCACTCCACCCGCCCGGCCGGGCCCGGCTCCGCGCCCGGGACGATCGCGGTGAGGAAGGCCGCCCCGGCCGAAGGGCCGGTCGTCGTCCGTAGGGTGTGCAGGGTGCGGGTGAGCCGCAGCTCCGGTGTGCTGGATGTCGGATTGGCCTCGACCTCGGTGGTCTCCGCGACGACCCGGGCGTCCAGGGGCGCGAACCCGCGCACCAGCGCCCGGGCCGTCCCGGACCGGATCAGCCGGTCACCACCGGGCAGCGGCTCGGTCGGCCGGTCGGTCTGGAGCAGGAACGTCCACTCCCGCTCCGCCTCGGCCTCGGCGAGGTCCAGCAGCACCAGCCGCCCCGCCGGGGTGAACACCAGCGTCCGGTCCAGCCGCCGCACCCCGAGCGCGGGGTCGTACATCGCGGCGATCTCCGCCGTGGCGTGCGCCCAGCCGCAGTCGGGCGCGAGGAGCACGTCGCGCTGGCGGGCCTGCCGGTCGTGGGGGATGTCCCGGTACACGTGGTACCGGTCCTCGTCCGCGTACCCCTGCCCGTCCACCAGCAGCAGGTTGTGGTGCGCGGCCCGCTTGCGGTTGCTGTAGCCCTCGTCGACCGCGAGGAAGGCGCCCTGCGAGACCAGTACGAACGAGCCCGAATCGGGGTGGTGGTGCCCCTGGTTCAGGGTGTCCCAGCCCCGCTCCGCCCGGTGCTTCGCGGACGCCTCCCACGCCTTGTGGCCGCCGCCGGGGCTCGCCTTGAACGAGACGAGCGTGGCGTCGTCCTCCCAGCCGGTGCGGGCGGCGAGCAGCCCCAGGTCCGGGAAGAACGCCCGCGTCTCGGTGGGCCGTTCGGCGGGAACGGACGGGTCGTACCAGAGGTATTCGAGGTACGCCTCCGGCAGGATGCCCGGCCGTACCCCGCTGTGCTCCGCCTCCTGCCACAGCAGTTCGTCCGAGACGAGGTCGCCCAGCCACTGCGCCTGGGGGATCCCGTACCGCGCCGCGAGCCGGTAGTACAGCCCGGCACTGTGCCCGCTGCGCCGGTCGTGGCAGTCGCCGTGGTCGACGTTGAACGCGAACCCGGGGGCCAGCTGGTGCATCCGGTAGCGGAAGGTACGGGGGAGGAACCCGCCGCGCTCCCACCAGTCGATCCCCTCCGCCTCCTGGAGGAGGTCCAGGTGGGCGGCGAGGAACGGCACCCCGTAGCGCCAGTAGACGACCCCCTCGGCGTGCGAGCCGTCGTCCGGCAGCAGATCGAGGACCGTGCCGAGATTGTCCCGGGCGCGCTCCGTCCACTCCTCCTTGCCGAGGACGTAACCCGCCGTCGCCAGGCCCGCGTGGCAGATCCAGTTGTGGTTCTGCCAGTACGACGACGACCACCAGCCGCCCTCGCTCGCCACCGCGAACTCGTACATCCGCCGCCCCTGGAGCAGCAGCTTGTACCGCAGCAGCGCCCGCGTCTCCTCCGGCAGTTCGTCACCGACCCACCGCAGGGCGAGCGAGAGGTGGTGCAGCAGCCAGCCGGCGTCCAGGTCGTGGTCGGGCATGTGGGCCCGGCCCCAGTGCGGCAGCCGCGCGGCCGCCTCGATCCACCGCGCGCTCTCCGCCAGATGGGCCGGATCGCCGCCCACCCGGTGGGCCAGCGCGGGGTTGGACGCGGCGGGGCCCAGCCAGGTGATGCTGGCGAGCGGGTGGGCGCGCGGCGGGGTCAGCCCGCGGTGGCGCACGGCCTCCGCGTACAGCCGGGCCCGCTGCGCGGGGCGCGGTCCGGGCGGCGGGGTCGCCGAGAGCAGCACGGGTCAGCCCTCCGTCCGGTACACGGCGCTTCGCCCGTCGGCCAGCGAGACCGTCAGCACCCCGGCGTCGTCCAGCTCCACGCCGGTCACCGCGGGAGCCGCCGACGCCGCCTGATACACGGAGGCGAACGTGACCCGCTCCGCCCGCGCCATGAGGTCGACATGGGTGCGCACCCGCTGCGGATCGTCCGCCGGGCCGGGGCCCGGCCGGGAGACCGGGCGTACCGTCGTGCCCGGGGAGTGGGTGTGCCGGCCGTGCAGGACCTCGTCGCCGTACCAGGTGGTGTGCAGCTCGCCCGAGGGCCGGACCTGGACGTCCAGCGCCACCCCGGGGCGCAGTTGCGCGACCGGGGACCGCTCCGGCCCGGCCTCCACCGTCAACAGATCGACCAGGTGCCCGTCACCGAGCACCACCCGCCGCACCGCGCGCACCCCCTCGTACGCCTCCGTCACCTCGGCGGTGACCGAGGTGGCGTCCGAGCCGAGCAGCCGCCCGGCGCACTCCGCCTGCTCCCCGTCGTCCACCCGGAAGGCCGGATGGGCCCGGGTCGACGCGTACAGCCCACGGAACCCGGCGTGCGCGTACGGCACCTGGCCCGGATCGGGCTGCCACGCGGTGGAGTCGCCGTAGAGATACAACGACAGCTTGTCGCGGTGACCGTGCGAGCCGCCGTGCGGACCGAAGTCCAGCAGCGCGTGGACCCCCGCGTGGCGCAGCACCGCGTACCCGGTGTCCGGGAACACCGTCACCGCGCCGGCCGCCGGCCGGTTCGGCAGCGGGGGACCGGCGAACCAGCCGTCCAGCTCCCGGTCGAGCCCGTCGTCGGCCCCGCCCAGCTCGGCACGGGCCCGCCCGGCCACCGCCTCCAGGGCGGAGGAGGGAACCAACTGCTGCGCCAGCGCCACCAGTTCGAGCCACTCCAGGGCGAGCGGGGCGCGCCGGTACGGGCCGTCGTGCAGCGCCGGGAGGATGCCGCCCGGCGTGGCGATCGCCGCCAGCGCGTCCGTCATCCCCGCCAGCACGTCCACCACGTCCGGGGGCAGCGCGGCGGGGTCGGCGCCGCGCAGCGCCAGCAGCGCGGCCCGCAGCACGAACCCGTGGTAGTAGGTGCTGCCCTCCCACTCCCAGCCGTCCTCGGCGACCGCGACCCGCAGATGCGCGTACAGCCCGTGCTCGCCCTCCAGCCACCGCCCGGCCCCGTCCCACGCCCGGCCGCGCACCGCCGCCGCGCCCCGGCCCGCCGCCGCACCCGCGGCGTTCAGCCACGCGGTGTAGTTCGACGCGAGGAGATCCTGGCCGGTGAGGACGGACCGGGCGTCCAGCGCGGCCCGCTCCAGCGCGTCCAGCAGGGGCAGCACACCGGCCAGACCCTCGGTGGAGTCCTCGGCGAGCGTGATCACGGCGTGGCCGATGTTGACCGCCCAGATGGCGTCGGTCAGCGCCTGGTGGAAGAGGCGGCCGCGCAGCATCCAGTCCTGCGCCTCGCCGTGCCGCCCGGTGGCCAGCTCCGCGTACAGTCCCGCGTACTCCACCAGCCGGGCCACCGCCTCCGCGCGCTCGCCCCGGTGCGCCAGCACCCGCACGTGCCGCGCCCACGCCTGGTGGGACAGCACCAGCCAGGCGCCGCGCACCGCCTCGTCGTCCACCCGGCAGCCGTACGCGCACCGTGCGCCGCCCTCGGGGAACACCCCGCCGAGCAGATCACCGTGATCGAGCTCCACGCCGTGCGCCGGGCAGACGTACGCGTGCCACCAGCCGCCCCGCTCCCGGGGAACGCGCCTCACCGCGGCCACACGCCACCGTCGATGTCCACCGTCGTGGCGGTGAGGAAGCCGGAGGCGGGCGAGGCCAGGTGGACCACCGCGGCCGCCACGTCCCGCGGGGTGCCGGCCCGGCCGACCGGGATGCCGGCCTCGATCGCGCACTGGGCCTCGGGGGCGGTGAAGGTGTCGTGGAAGGCGGTGCCCTTGATGAAGCCGGGGGCCACGGCGTTGACGGTGATGCCGGTGCCGCCCAGCTCCTTGGCCAGGCCCTTGGTGAAGCCGAGGACACCGGCCTTGGCCGCCGCGTACGCCACCGAACCGGGGCCGCCGCCGTTGTGCGCGGCCAGCGAGGACATGGTGATGACGCGTCCGGCCGCCGACTCCTCGAGATGGGGCAGGGCGGCGCGCACGGTGCGGAAGGCGGAGGTCAGGTTGGTGGAGAGGACCCGGTCGAAGTGGTCGTCGGTCATCTCGGCGACGGTGGCCCGGCCGATCAGATGGCCGGCGTTGCAGACCAGGACGTCCAGGCCGCCGAGGAAGCCGGTCGCCTCCTCGACGAGCCGGTCCACCTCCTCCGTCACCGTCACATCGGCCCGCAGCGCCTTCGCCCGGCGGCCCAGCGCCTCGATCTGCGAGACCGTCCGGGCGGCCTCGTCGGCGGAGGAGTGGTAGTGGACGGCGACGTCGGCACCGGCCTCGGCGAGCGCGACGGCGATGGCCCGGCCGATGCCGTGGCCCGCCCCCGTCACCAGCGCGCGGGAACCGTGGAGATCAGCAGACATGGAGCACGTACCTTTCGAGGAGGGGGAAATCCGGGGCGGGCTGGGTCATTTGAGACCGGCGGTCGCGAAGCCCTGGACGAAGTAGCGCTGGCCGATCAGGAAGAGAACGACCATGGGAAGGGTGGCCAGCGTGGTGCCGGCCATCAGGAAGTGCCACTGGGGCCCGTTCTCCGTCTTGAAGACGGAGAGCCCCACCTGGATCACCCGCAGACTGTCCGTGCGGGTCACCAGCAGCGGCCACAGGAAGTTGTTCCACGACGACTCGAAGGTCAGCAGCGCCACGGTGGTCAGCGCGGGCTTGACCTGCGGGGTCATGATCCGGGCGTAGATCCGGAACTCGCCCAGCCCGTCGAGCCGGGCCGCCTCCTCCAGCTCCACCGGGAGGTCCAGGTAGAACTGGCGGAAGAGGAAGACCGCGAACGGGGTGACCGCCCCGGGCACGATCAGCGCCCACCAGGAGTCCAGCCAGCCGCTGCCGCCCTGGCCGAGGATGTCGTTCCCCCCGGCCAGCGGCATGAAGCGGACGATCAGGAACTCCGGCAGCACCTTGGTGTACGTGGGGATCATCAGCGCGGCGATGAAGAGGTAGAAGATGACCTCGCTGCCCCGGAACCTGATCCGCGCCAGCGCGTACCCGGCCATCGACGCCACGACCACGTTGATGGTGGTGTGACTGACCGCGATGATCAGACTGTTGCGCGCGTACGTCGCGAACGGCGCCGCCTCGAGCGCGTCGACGTAGTTCCCGAACTCCCAGTGCTCCGGCAGCAGTCCGGCGTCCTGGGAGGCGATCTCCACCGGGGACTTGAGCGAGGTGAGCACCATCCAGACGAACGGCACCACCATCAGCAGCGAGACGACGACCAGGGTCGTGTAGAGCGCGATCCGGCCGACCGGGACCGGCTTGCGCTTCCTCGCCCGCCGGGGCGCGGGCGGAGCGGCCGGCGCGCAGGGCTCAGTTGTGGCCACGGGTGCCTCCCATGATCCGCCGGTTGACCAGGGTGAAGCCCATCAGCAGGACGAACAGCACCAGGGACTGCGCGCAGGCGTACCCGACGCGGAACTCCCGGAAGGCGGACTTGTAGATCTCGTACGTCATCATCGTGGTGCTGTTGGCGGGGCCGCCGTCGGTCAGGATGTAGATCTGGTCGAAGGACTGGAAGGCGCTGATCATCGATGTGATCAGCACGAAGAAGGTCGCGGGCTTCAGCAGCGGCAGGGTGATCGAGAAGAACTGCCGGACCCGGGACGCGCCGTCCACCGAGGCCGCCTCGTACAACTCCTTCGGCAGGGACTGCAACGCGGCCAGATAGATGAGCATCTTCATGCCGATGCCCTGCCAGACGCCGACCAGGATCACCGACGGCATTGCCCAGGTGGTCGAGGAGAGCCAGGCCGGGCCGTCGATCCCGAGGAACGACAGCAGGGTGTTCAGCAGCCCGTTGCCCGGGTTGTAGATCCAGAGCCAGACCAGCGCGATCGCCACGGTCGCGGTCACCTGCGGCAGGAAGACCGCGGTGCGGAAGATCCCCCGCGCCCTCAGGCCGGTGTGCAGCGCCAGGGCGACGAGCAGCCCCAGCAGCATGCCGAACGGCACGGTGAAGAAGGTGTACACGACGGTGTTGACGACGGACTTGCGGAAGACCGCGTCGCCCAGCATCTCGCGGAAATTGTCCAGACCCACGAACTGCGGCGCCGTCAGCACGTCGTACTTCGTGAAGGCCAGGACCACCGACGCGACGACCGGCAGGCCGATCCAGAGCGAGGCGTGCAGCAGCGCGGGCGCCACCATCAGCATGCCGGCGCGCTGCCTGCGGCGTCCCGGCCCGGTGGGGGACCGGCGGGAGCGCGGACGCCGCGCGGCCGGGTGTGCGTCCGGGGAGGCGGGCGGCGCGGGACGCGCCTTGAGTACGGATGTCGTTCCCACGGTGACGGGTCCCTACATCCGGCCGATGGCGGCCTCGGCGAGCCGGCCGAGTTCCGCGATGGCGTCCTTCGCGGACTGCTTCCCCACGATCGCGGGTTCCAGCGTCGGCTTGATCTTCTCGCGGATCTCCATCCACGCGGGGGTGCCGCCCTCGGAGCACGCGTCGCCCATGCTCCGCAGGGAGAGGTCGACGAACTTGTTCTCCTTCACGTACGAGGTGTCGCTGAGGTCCTTCAGACCGGGCACCGAACCGCGCTGCCTGGCGGCACCGAGGATCGACTCGGGGGCGGCCAGGTACTCGACGAGCGCGCGGGCCGCCGCGGGGTGCCTCGAACCGGCGGACTGGCTGACGAGCGTGCCGCCCTGGAGCATCGCGGGCCTGCGGTTGGCGAGGACGAACGCACCGAGCCTGTCCTCCTTCAGCAGGTCCGGGGCCTGGTCCCCGACCTGCTTCCACAGCGCGCTCGTCGTCATCATCATCGACGCCCTGCCGGTCTGGACGTTGGACGGGGCGCCGAGTTCGGTCTTCTTCCCGTAGTCGGCGGAGCCGTCCGCGACGAGGTCCTTGAAGAACTGGAGCGCCTCGACCCCGCGCGCGTCGGTGAACATCACCTTCTTGCCGTCCTCGCTGAACAGCTGCCCGCCGTTGGCGAAGAGGAACGTCTCCCAGCACTGGCGCAGGTCGATGGAGAACGGGTCGAAGCCGATCCGTCCGCCGTGGGTCAGCCGCTTGGCCACCGCGCGCAGTTCGGCCCAGTTGGCCGGAGTCTTCCTGATCCCGGCCTCGGCGAAGTGGTCCTTGCGGTAGACGACGATGCGGGTGTCGAGGACGACCGGCAGTGCGTACAGCTTGCCGCCGTACCGGGAGGGCTCCAGCACCCGCTCCTCGTAGTCGTGCGCGGAGGCGAACTCCTCCGGCAGCTCGGCGATCGCCTTCTTCGCCGCGAACGGGGGGATCCAGCCCACGCCCATCATCAGCACGTCGGGCAGCAGACCGCCCGCCAGGCCGGTGGTGATCTTCTCGTTGAGCTGCTGGTACGTGGTGTAGTCCACGTTCACCTTGACGTCCGGGTACTTCTTCCGGAAGCCGCCGAGGATCTCCTGCTCCAGCAGCTTCTTGCCGTCGGCGCCCTCGTAGATCGGGGTGAGCAGAGTGATCTCACCCTCGGCGGGGCCTTCGGCGGAGCCGGCCGGCGAAGTGCCGGTCCCGCAGCCGCCGAGCGCGGCGGCGGCCGTTCCGGCGCCGATGGCGGCGAGCAGCGACCGTCGATTGAGTTGCATGGGACACCCCTCTTGAGGTGGAGGCTGTGGATCGATCCAGCAAGGAGTCCCGGCCATGGCTGGGAAGTGCTGGTAAATCGATGCAGCGATGCTAAGAAGGCGGTGAGAGGGGCGTCAACAGCTTGTGTCCATGAATTTTCTGGAGCATTAACGGGTGTAGCGGTAAACCATGTTCAGTAAATCGATACACTGATAGGGTCGTGCGTAGTCGAACCGGAGGTGGCATGAGCGGGGTAACGATCCATCAGGTCGCGCAAGCGGCGGGGGTGTCCGCGAGCACGGTCTCCAACGTCCTCAACGGGCGTACGGACCGGATGCAGGCGGCCACGCTGGCCAGGGTGGAGCAGGTGATCGAGCAGCTCGGCTACCGGCCCAACCGCGCCGCCCGGATGCTGCGCACCGGCCGCATCAAGGTCATCGGCCTCATCGTGCCCTCGGTCGCCAACCCGTTCTGGGGCGCCCTCGCCCGCGAGCTGGAGGCCATCGCGCTCGCCGAGGGGTACCACGTCCTGCTCTGCAACAGCGAGCGCGATCCGGCCCGCGAGCTGAAGTACGGCGAGGAGCTGCTCGCGGACGGGGTCAGCGGGGTGGTGCTGTGCTCCTCGCTGCCCTCCATCGACCATGTGACGCCCCTGCTCAGCCGGGGGCTGAAGATGGTCGCCTTCGACCGCACCGCGCAGGCGGGCGACCCGCCGTCACTCGCCTCGATCAGCGTCGACAACGCGATGGGCGCCGAGCTCGCCACCCGCCATCTGATCGAACTGGGGCACCGGCGCCTGGCGTTCGTCTCCGGCTCCGTCAACAGCGTCAACCGCCGTGAACGGCTGCGCGGCTTCCGGGCCGCCCTGGAGTCGGCGGGCCTCGATCCGGCCGACGCGATCGTCTGGCCCGGCGCCGACGCCACCGAGTTCGGCGACAAGGACGCCGCCGAGCTGGGCCGCAACGCGGCCCGCGAGCTCCTGTCCGGGCCGCGCCCGCCCACCGCGTTCGTCGCGATCAACGACATGTGCGCGATCGGGATCTGCCGGGGCGCCAAGGACGCGGGCCGCAGCGCGGGGCAGGACGTCTCCGTGGTCGGCTTCGACGACATCCTCCTCGCCGACCTCTTCGAGCCGCCGCTGACCACAGTGCGCCAACCGCTGCCGGAGATGGCGGCGGAGACCTTCCAACAGCTCCGCGCCCGCATCGAGTCCGCCCCGGCGGCGGGCCGCTCCCTGCTCATCCGGCCCCGCCTGGTGGTCCGCGAGTCGACGGCCCCGGCACCGGCGGGCGGGGCCGAGTAGCGGCACGGCTTCCGCGGACCGGTGCCGGCCACCGCGACCGTGCCGGCCCGTGCGCGGGCCGGACGGGTGGGCATCCGCCGAAGGCTCGGCCCCCCGGCCCCACCCGCAACACGGTCGACGACGCCCGCCGCGCCCGCCGGGCCCGCCGCGCCCGCCGCGCCCGCCGCGATCATCAGCTGGACCAGTGGGGCCCGTTCACCGCTGAGCGAGACCGGTACGCACCCCCTCGCCGCCGGGGACAGGACCTCGTCCCCGGTCCGCGGACCACGGCAGCCGCCTCGCCCACCTGGTCACCGCCGGCCCACCCGCCCGGCGCCCCTCCCGCCCTGCGGACGGCGACGGCGCGACGGACCCGCCCGCCTTCCGTCGGATGTCACGGACGACCGGTCCTACTGATCGGCCCGGAGGCGATGGACCCGGTACACGTCCCGGACGCAGAGGTTGAGGAGCGTGGCCGCCACGATGGCACCGGAACAGACCAGGAGCACGGTCCGCCCGGTCCAGACCTGCGCGGAGAGGGCGACGACGAGATAGCCGACGGGGATGGCGATCCGCTCGCCCACCCCGTTGAACGCGCTCATCCGGCCCAGTTCGTCCCGGGGCACCTGCTGTTGGAGCGCGGTGTTCCACGCGACGACGGCCACATCCAGCCCGATGCCCGCGAGCACCGCGCCGAGCAGCACCCAGAGGAGCGGCAGCCCGAGCCCGAGCGCCGTCGGCGGCAGGCAGAGTCCGGCGCTCGCGACCACGGCGACGGCCAGCAGCCGGTCCGGCTTCCAGCGCAGACACAGCACCGTTCCGGCCAGCAGCCCGGAGGCGAACGCCCCCTGGACGAGCCCCCAGGACCGCGCCCCCGCGTAGTGCTCGGCCGCGACCACCGGGCCCAGGAGCTGGAATCCGGCCAGCCACGCGGCGACCACCACCGTGCCCGAGACGGTGTACGTCCACAGCCAGACGCGTCCCCGGAACCCGGCCCAGCCCGCCCGCAGATCGGCGATCACGCCTCCCGCCACCGCGACCGGCGCGTCCAGCCGCAGCCCGAGCAGCAGCAGGGCCGCGACCAGGAAGCTGAGCGCGTCCCACGACAGGGCCCACCCCGGGCCGCCCACCGCGACGATCACCCCCGCGGCCACCGGCCCCAGCACCTTGACGGCGTTGTTCGGGAGCCGGACCAGTGCGTTGGCCCGCAACAACTGCTCGGCCGCGACGAGTTGGCCCACCACACCCCCGGCGGCCGGTGCGGTGAAGGCCGCGGCGACCCCCGAAACGAAGCCGCACGAGGCGATCGAGGCGGTGGTTGCATGGCCCGTGGCCACCAGCGCCGCGAGGGCCCCCTGCGCCAGCGCGGCCAGCAGATTGCCCAGGAACAGGATCCGGCTGCGCGAGAACCGGTCCGCGAGCACCCCGCCCGCGAGGAGGAAGACGATGGTCGGTACGGAGTTCGTGGCCAGGACGGTCCCGAGCGAGCCCGCCCCGCCGCCCTGCCCGATCACCGCGTAGGCCAGCGCGAGCGGGGCCATCGCGGAGCCGGTGGTGGAGACGAGGTTGGCGAGCAGGAACCGCCGGAAGGCGGGAATCCGCAACGGAGTCGGGACGGCCGCCGCCCCGGTGGCCGGTGCGGTCACGCCTCACGCTTCCCGCAGGTGCCGGTCCGGTCCAGTTCCTCGCCGAGCGCCGCCCGCAGCGCGTCGTGCCGGGGGCCGAGGGCGTAGCGGCCGTCGGTCCAGCGGTCACGCGGGTAGAGCCAGACCGGCAGGGACACCCGGTCGGCGGGCTCCCAGTCGTAGCGGGGCCACACATGGGCGTGCAGAAAGCCGTCGGTGTTGCCGAGGATCTCCAGGTTGACCCGGCGGAACGCGGGGTCGGCACGGAGGCAGGCGCGCTCGACGGCCTCACCGAGCCGGTCCATGTCGGAGAGGAAGGCCAGCCGCTTCGCCCTCGGGAGGTCCGAGAGACGGCGCACCCCGGGCTCGTCCACGAGGAGCACCGAGTACCCGGGCAGGAACTGCACGTCCCCGATCGCGGCGAACCCCGCGTCCAGGCGGCGTACGACGGCCGGGTTCTCGCCCCGCAGGGCACTGGCTATGCGGTGGTCCCGCCAGTTGGAGGTCATCGCGGGAACCTATCGTGAACCGGCGCGAACGCCCCGGGTCACAGGCGTTGTTCGGCCAGCTCCAGCCAGCGTTCCACCTGCTCCGGAGGGAAGTGCCTGACGGCCCAGTCGGTCATGCGCAGGCTCATGTGGGCCCAGCAGGGGCGCAGTACGTCCCCGGGCAGGGCGTCCAGAATTTCGTCGAGGCGGCGGACGACGCCCGGCGGGTGTTCCCCGGCGTGCAGGCCGAAGCGGAGGGTGACCAGATCGAAGCGGTGGTCCCCGCGCCCGGCGCCGTCCCAGTCGACGACGCCGGTGACGGAGCCGTCCACGGCGAGCAGGTTGCCGTGGTGGAAGTCCAGGTGCACCACGTCGGCCCCGGCCAGCACCGGGGAATGGGCGGCGCCGACCGACCGGATCCGCTCCTCCAGCGCCGCACCGCGCGCCCTGTGTCGGCGCAGCGGCTCGTGGAGGCAGTAGCCGGGGCCGTCCTCCCGCAGATACAGGGGCACCCGCAGGACGTCGGTGCGCCCGGCGAGCAGCCCCGCCTGCGCGGCGTTCAGGGCGAGCGCCCGGTCCAGCCCGTCGTGGTCCAGTACGTCCGGCGGCGCGCCCGGCAGCAGCTCCTGGACCAGCACCACCGCATCGTCCACCTGGAGCGCCAGCTCCGTCGAGGGGCAGGGGTACCCCCGCTCGCGCAGCACCGCGCAGACCGCCAGCGGGCCCGCCCGCAGCTCGTCGAGCCGGGCGCCGGGCCGCCACTTCAGCACGGACCGGTGCCCGTCGGGCCACCGGACGTACGCGGCTCCCACCTGCCCTCCCGGACAGGGGCCCTCGACCACCAGCCGCACCCCCGTCATACGGTGCACGGCGGCGGTCAGCCGGTCGGGGGCGATGCGTTCGGTGCGGGTCCGGTGCCGGGGTGCGGAGGTCATCGGGACATTCTCCGGCAGGGCGCCGGGCGGTTCCGGGGCCGGGGCACGGCTCAGGAGAGCACCCACCGGGGCGGGTGCCCGGGGTCGGCCGGGCAGACGAAGACATGCAGGTCGCGGTCGCGGCCGAAGCGGAGCCGGGTGGGCCGGGCCGTCGCCGCGCCTTCCTGGGCCGGGGCGTTCCCGCGCAGGACGAGGGCGCGGTCCTCGACCGGTATCCAGCTGAGCGAGGAGCCGTCCCACTCGATCCCGTCGGCCGTCAGCAGCAGCCGCGCCGGGGCGGCGCAGGACGGACACGGGACGGGCATCGGGCCCGTCGACGGCCAGCTGGGGAAGCCGCCGACCCGCCAGCCGGGCGGGATCGACAGGTCACCCTGGTAGCTGAGGGCGTCGGGGCCGTGCTCCGCCGCCCGGGCGTCGTCCCGCGCGTCGATACGGGCGAGCAGCGGGGCGGGCAGGGTGTCGCCCTCCGCCCACGGATAGGTGTCCACCTCTTCGGGGTGCAGGACGCACGGTTCGGGAAGGTCGTCCGGCCACCGCAGCAGGGGCGCTTCGGGCGGGTCGGTGAGGAGGCGCCCGGCGCGCCCGGTCTCCGCGGCCCGCCGCCACCGCAGTCGGTAGCGGACCTCCAGGTGCGGGCCATGGGCGAAGGAACAGCGGAAGAGCTGGACCAGGTCCGCGCCGTCCGGTCCGGCGGCCAGCCCCGGGACGTCCCGGCGGAAGAGCTGGGCGAGCCCCGTGAAGGGCACCGGCCCGTCCTCCCCGGGCGTTGCGGTGCCGGGCCACGGCCGGGCCGGTGGCTGGGAGCCCGTGGCCCGGGCGGCGCGGATACCGTCCGGCGCGTACCCCTCGGACTCGGGCCGGTGCGGCTCGCGGCAGACCGGCCAGGGCTCGTCGTCCGGCCAGAGCATCGGCCCACCCACATGGCTGTCGTGGGGGCCGGGACTCCCGGGCCTCGGGTGCAGCCGGGTGGTCCGGCCCCGGTGCGCGGCCAGTTCAGGGAAGACGGTCTCCACCGGCACCGGCCGGTCCGGCGTGGTCCTGGTCATGGGCGGACCGTACCCGGGCGGAGGAGCCCGGCCCGGGGCGGGCCCGGATTGCGGGCCGCCACGGCACCGGCCGGATCCGCTCATCCCCGATGCGACCTTGAAGGTCTACGACGGCGGCTCGCACGGCATCGCGAGGGTCCCGGGCGACGAGGAGCGGTTCAACGCCGACCTGCTGGAGTTCCTCGCGCGGTGCCCCGCCGGGCGGTCGGCCTCACTCCCTCGGCGGCCGCCCGGGGTGCCGGTGGGGGCCGCGTTCCGCCGCGGCATGCCACCAGCCGGGCGGAGAGGCGCCGGTGACCCCGGACAGGGGCTGGTCGGGATGGAGGCCGAGCCGCCGCAGCGCGTCGGCCCGGACGCGGACGTCGAACCAGCCGTGCCAGTGGCCGTCCGGGCCGATGCCGCAGGCCAGTCCGGACCGCGTCTCGTCCGGGTCGAACGGCATCCAGTCGATGCCGCGGTCCCGCAGTCAAGCGCGCACGGCCGCCATCGGCGGAGGGCGGCCCGGCAGGTTCTCGTAGGCCGCGACGGTGATCCACTCGGTGCTCGGGACGTCCATGAACCCATTCTGCCGGGCGGCCACGGGGCGAAGCCCGGCCGACCTTGCATTAGCAAGCGTCTGCAAGTATTGTTCTTGCAAATAAAGCGCGCATGCAACTTAATGTGCGTGCCGGTCGCACACCCGCAAAGGCACTGTCATGTCCCTCAAGGAAATCCTTCCCGGCCGTCTCGGCTTCGGTACGGCCCCGCTCGGCAACATGTTCCGCGCGATTCCCGAAGAGGAGGCCCGCGCCACCGTCGAGGCCGCCTGGGAGCACGGCATCCGCTACTACGACACCGCCCCCCTCTACGGCGCCGGCCTCTCCGAGGAGCGCCTCGGCAGGGTCCTCGCCACCAAGCCCCGTGACTCCTACATCCTGTCGACGAAGGTCGGCCGGGTCATCCTCGACGAGCACGAGACGGACCTCCCGGACTTCGGGGAGAAGGGCGGCCTGTTCGAGCACGGCAACCCGAACCGGATCGTCCACGAGTGGACCGCCGAGGCCACCGAGCGCTCCATCGAGGGCAGCCTGAAGCGCCTCGGCGTCGACCGCCTGGACATCGTCTGGGTCCACGACATCGCCCAGGACTTCCACGGCGACGCGTGGATCCAGAAGTTCGAGGAGGCCCGTACCGGTGCGTTCCGGGTGCTGTCCCGGCTGCGCGACGAGGGCGTCATCAAGGCGTGGGGCCTGGGCGTGAACAAGACCGAGCCCATCGAGCTGACCCTCGCCCTCGACGAGCCGCGGCCCGACGGCTTCCTGCTCGCCGGCCGCTACACCCTCCTCGACCACGAGCACGCCCTCCAGCGGCTGCTGCCCATGGCCCAGGAGCAGGGGGTCGACATGGTCGTCGGCGGCCCCTACAGCTCCGGAGTTCTCGCCGGAGGCACCCACTTCGAGTACCAGCAGGCCCCGCCGGAGATCGTCGAGCGCGTCGGCAGGATCAAGGCGCTGGCCGAGAAGCACGGGGTGGGCATCAAGGCCGCCGCGCTGCAGTTCTCCCTCGCCCACCCGGTGTCCGCCGCCGCCGTACCCGGTGCCACGCGGCCCAGCCGCATCGCCGAGGACGTCGCCGCCCTCGCCGAGGTCATCCCGGACGCGTTCTGGACGGAGCTGCGTGCCGCCGGGCTGGTCAGCCCGGCCGCCCCGCTCCCGAACGGCGCCTGACCCCCGGCCCCGGCCCACCCCCCACACACGCACACGCAGCAACAGGAGAAGCGATCATGGCTTCCACCTCCGTCTCCCGCATCGTCCCCGCCTCGCCCGAGAGGGTGTGGAGCCTCATCGGCGGCTTCGACACCCTGCCCGACTGGCTCCCCTACATCCCCGAGAGCACCCCGTCGGAGGGCGGCCGCGTCCGCCGGCTGAGGAACACCGAGGGAGAGACCATCGTCGAGCGCCTCGTGGACTTCAACGAGGCCGAGAGCCGCTACAGCTACGCCATCGTCCGGGCGCCCTTCCCCGTCAGCGGCTACGTCTCCACCATCCGGGTCCACCCCGTCCCCGGCCGGGACGACGCCGCCGAGGTGCAGTGGTCCGGGCGCTTCGCCCCCGACGGCGTCACCGACGACGAAGCCGTCGCACTCTTCACCGGCATCTACGCCGACGGTCTCGACGCCCTCCACGAGACCCTCGTCGTCTGACGGCGACAGGCGTACCGGCGGGTCCTCGCGACGTTGACGGCCGGAACCCGGGCAGGGCCGTGAGCCCGGGGATCCGCCGCCCGCCGAACGCGGATCCCCGGCCCGCGGGCCGTCAGTCGGCGGAGGCCGTCCACCCCCGGGCCTCCACCCGGCACGCGTCGCGGGAGCGGCTGTCGTCGAAGAGCGTGCGGCCGTCGTCCTCGACGCGCACCGCGTCCACGTACACCCCGCGGCCGACGTACAGCTGGTCGGTCGCGTACCGCCAGCGCAGGCGCAGCTCCGTGCCGCGCCAGGCGGTGAGGTCGGCCTCCAGGTCGTGCCAGACCCGGCCGGACCAGCCCGCGACCGAACCGGCGGGATGGGCCTCCGGCTCCGGACGGGGCCGCCCCGGGGCCGGGACGGTGGTGAACGGCACGGGCTGCCAGGTCGCCCCGGCGTCCGTCGACGCCTCCAGGAAGAGGAAGTCGGAGCCGGGCTCGGTGTCCCACCACAGGGCCGAGCGCAGCCGGGCCCGCGCGGAGGCGGGCCGCAGCGCGGGCAGGGTGAGCGTGGCGGTGGTGGCGCTCGCCATGCCGGAGAACCACGCCGTGCGCCCGTGCGCGGGGCGGACCGGGACGGCGCGGGCCATCCGGTTGGCGGTGGCGACGCGCGGGGCGCTGCCGGAACGCCAGTTGCGCACCGGGTGCACCGAGTTGCCGAGGACGATCAGGAAGGAGTCGGTCGTCGGGTCCAGGACGAGACTGGTGCCGGTGAAGCCGGTGTGGCCCGCGGTGCGCGGAGTGGCCATCGCGCCCATGTACCAGTGCTGGTAGAGCTCGAAGCCGAGGCCGTGCGCATCGCCCGGGAACGCCGTGTTGAAGTCGGTGAAGAGCAGGTCCACCGAGGCGTCCGAGAGGATGCGGGAGCGCCCGTACACCCCGCCGTTGAGCAGCGTACGGGCGAGGATCGCCAGGTCCCAGGCGCAGGAGAAGACCCCGGCGTGGCCCGCCACCCCGTCCAGGCTGTGGGCGTTCTCGTCGTGCACCTCGCCCCAGACCAGTCCGCGGTCCAGCCCGGACCAGGGCTGGCGGGCGTCCTCGGTCGCGGCGATCTTCGGCTTCCAGGCGGCCGGCGGGTTGTAGCGGGTGCGGTGCATCCCGAGCGGGGCGGTGATCTCCTCGCGGAGCAGGACGTCCTGGGCGCGGCCGGTGATCTTCTCCAGGACCAGCTGGAGCGAGATCAGGTTGAGGTCGGAGTAGAGGTAGACCGTGCCGGGCGGGTTGGCCGGGACCTCGTCCCACAGCAGGCGCAGCTTCCCCTCGCGGGTCGGCGCCTTGTAGAGCGGGATCCAGGAGCGGAACCCCGAGGTGTGGGTGAGCAGCTGGCGGATGGTGATGTCCTGCTTGCCGCCGCCCGCGAAATCGGGGAGGTATGCGGCGACCTTCGCCTCCAGCTCCAGCTTCCCGCGCTCGATCTGCTGCACGGCCAGGATCGAGGTGAACAGCTTGGAGACCGAGGCCAGGTCGAAGACGGTGTCCTCGGCCATCGCGATCTGCTGGTCGGGCGGGAACTCCACCCCGGTGTCGGTGGTCTCGTCGTACGCGGTGTAGCGCACGGCCATGCCGATCGGCCGGTGCAGGGCGACCGTTCCGCCACGCCCGGCGAGCAGTACCGCCCCCGCGTACCAGGGATGCTTCGGGGAGTCGGCGAGGAACTTCTCGGCGTCGGCCACCAGTTGGTCCAGGGGCTCCTGGAGCAGCCCGGCGCGGGAGGCGGGCCCGCGTCGCAGCGTCGGGCGGTCCTGCCCGGGTGCGGCGCCCCCGGATTCCGTTGTGCGCACAGCCGACGATCCCGTCTCCGCTTCCATGGCCGACGCCCGCTCCGCGAACGGGACCGGTGCCAGGGCGATCGCCCCGCCCAGGGCCAGCATCCCACCGCCCAGCCTCCGCCGGCTGATGCCTCTGCCCGCCGCGTCCTCGGTCATCCGGAGCCCCTTCCGCTGCGCGAAAATAACTTTCGTCATCTCGCCCGCCACTGAAACTTCCTGCCGACGCAGAGGTTACTGTCACCCCTGCCGTCACGGGGGCCCCGTGCGCCGGAAAGAATCTGACTGGGCATCAGAAAATCTCTTCCCTCGACTGCCCGGCTGCGGCATCCTGCCGCCCATGGAGACGGAGCTGAGCAAGAAACTGGGAGTCGAGCACGCCATCTTCGGCTTCACGCCGTTCCCGGCGGTGGCCGCGGCCATCACCCGGGCCGGTGGCTTCGGCGTTCTCGGCGCGGTCCGCTACACCGCCCCCGACGAACTGGCGCGCGATCTCGACTGGATGCAGGAGCACACCGACGGCAAGCCGTACGGGCTCGACGTCGTCATGCCCGCGAAGAAGGTCGAAGGGGTCACCGAGGCCGACGTCGAGGCGATGATCCCGGAAGGGCACCGCCGGTTCGTCCAGGACACCCTCGCCAAGCACGGCGTACCGGAACTCCCCGAGGGCGAGGCGTCCGGCTGGCGGATCACCGGCTGGATGGAGGAGGTCGCCCGCAACCAGCTCGACGTCGCCTTCGACTACCCCATCAGACTCCTCGCCAACGCCCTCGGATCGCCGCCCGCCGACGTCGTCGGGCGCGCCCACGACCGGGGCGTCCTCGTCGCCGCCCTCGCCGGAAGCGCCAAGCACGCCCGCCGCCACGCCGACGCCGGCATCGACATCGTCGTCGCCCAGGGGTACGAGGCGGGCGGCCACACCGGTGAGATCGCCTCCATGGTCCTGGTCCCGGAGGTCGTCGACGCGGTCGGACCGCTCCCCGTCCTCGCCGCCGGAGGAATAGGCAGCGGGGAGCAGATCGCCGCCGGGCTCGCCCTCGGCGCCCAGGGCGTCTGGCTCGGCTCCCTCTGGCTGACCACCGAGGAGGCCGACCTCCACTCCCGCGCGCTCACCCGCAAACTCCTCGACGCGGGCTCCGGCGACACCGTCCGCTCCCGCGCGCTGACCGGCAAGCCCGCGCGCCAGCTCCGTACCGAATGGACCGACGCCTGGGACGACCCGGCGGGTCCCGGAACGCTGCCCATGCCGCTCCAGGGGCTGCTGGTGGCCGAGGCCGTCTCCCGGATCCAGAAGTACGAGACCGGGGCCCTGCTCGGCACCCCGGTCGGCCAGATCGTCGGCCGGATGAACAGCGAACGCAGTGTGCGGGCCGTCTTCGACGACCTGACCCGCGGTTTCGAGCGCGCCGTGGACCGGATCGACCGCATCGCCGGACGGAGCGCCTCATGACACCGCCCCCCAACGGCTTCTGGGCCCAGGCCACCGCCGACCCCGGCCGCACCGTACTGATCGCCCCCGACGGCGAGGCGTGGACGGCGGGCCGGCTGCACGCCGCCGCCAACCGCATGGTCCACGGACTGCGCGCGGCCGGACTGGAACGCGGCGACGCGTTCGCGGTCGTCCTGCCCAACGGCGTCGAGTTCTTCACCGCCTACCTCGCCGCCTCCCAGGCCGGCTTCTACCTCGTCCCCGTCAACCACCACTTCGTCGGCCCCGAGATCGCCTGGATCGTCGCCGACTCCGGGGCCAAGGTCCTCATCGCCCACGAACGGTTCGCGCGGGCCGCGACCGACGCCGCCGACGAGGCGAAACTCCCCGCGAGCCACCGCTACGCCGTGGGCACCGTCGACGGTTTCCGCCCGTACGCCGAACTGCTCGAAGGACAGCCCGAGGACGCCCCGGAGGACCGCACCCTGGGCTGGGTCATGAACTACACCTCGGGCACGACCGGACGCCCGCGCGGCATCCGCCGCCCGCTCTCCGGCCGCCTCCCCGAGGAGAGCCACCTCGGCGGCTTCCTCGGCATCTTCGGCATCAAACCCTTCGACGACAACGTCCACCTGGTCTGCTCGCCGCTCTACCACACGGCCGTGCTCCAGTTCGCCGGCGCCTCCCTGCACATCGGCCACCCCCTGGTGCTGATGGACCGCTGGGCCCCCGAGGAGATGCTGCGGCTGATCGACACCCACCGCTGCACCCACACCCACATGGTCCCCACCCAGTTCCACCGCCTGCTCGCCCTGCCCGACGACGTGAAACGGCGCTACGACGTCACCGCCATGCGGCACGCCATCCACGGCGCCGCGCCCTGCCCCGACCACGTCAAACGCGCCATGATCGACTGGTGGGGGAAGTGCGTCGAGGAGTACTACGCGGCCAGCGAGGGCGGCGGCGCCTTCGCCACCGCCGACGACTGGCTGAGGAAACCGGGCACGGTCGGCCGGGCCTGGCCGATCAGCGAACTCGCCGTCTTCGACGACGACGGCAACCGGCTGCCGCCCGGCGAGCTCGGCACCGTCTACCTGAAGATGAACACCGGCGGCTTCAGCTACCACAAGGACGAGACCAAGACCCGGAAGAACCGCATCGGCGACTTCTTCACCGTCGGCGACCTCGGCCTCCTCGACGAGGACGGCTACCTCTTCCTCCGTGACCGCAAGATCGACATGATCATCTCCGGTGGCGTCAACATCTACCCCGCCGAGATCGAGGGCGTCCTCCTCGGCCACCCCGCCGTCGCCGACGTCGCGGTCTTCGGCATCCCGCACCCCGACTGGGGCGAGGAGGTCAAGGCCGTCGTCGAACCGGCCGAGGGCCACCGGGCCGGCCCGGAGCTCGCCGAGGCGATCCTGCTCCACTGCGAACAGCGGCTCGCCGGATACAAACGCCCCCGCACCGTCGACTTCATCGACACCCTGCCCCGCGACCCCAACGGCAAGCTCTACAAGCGGCGGCTGCGCGACCCCTACTGGGAGGGACACTCCCGGGCCGTGTGAGCCGGACGGCCGCCGCCCGGCGGCGGCCGTACCGGGGCTCTGGCAGGGTGAGGCCCATGAACGCGCGCACCACGGTCCGGGCACTGTCGACCCAGTGGACGGTGGCCGTTCCGGTTCTCGCCGCACTCGCGCTGGTGTTCAGCTGGGGCCGGGAACTGCCCACGTTCGCGGTCGTCGTGGTCGCGCTCTGCCTGGCCGGTGCCGTCCTGGCCGCCGTGCACCACGCCGAGGTCATCGCCCACCGGGTCGGGGAGCCGTTCGGCTCGCTCGTGCTGGCCGTCGCCGTCACCGTGATCGAAGTGGCCCTCATCGTCACCCTGATGGCCGACGGCGGCCCCAAGACGACCGCACTGGCCCGCGACACCGTCTTCGCCGCCGTGATGATCACCTGCAACGGAATCGTCGGACTGTCCCTGCTCGTCGGAGCGGTCCGCTCCCGCGTCGTCGTCTTCAACGCCGAGGGATCCGGGGCCGCCCTCGCCACCGTCGCCACCCTGGCCACGCTGAGCCTCGTCCTGCCGACCTTCACCATCGGCAAACCCGGCCCCGAGTTCTCCAGCGCCCAACTGACCTTCGCCGCCGTCGCCTCGCTCCTCCTGTACGGGCTCTTCGTCGCCGTCCAGACCGTCCGGCACCGCGAGTACTTCCTGCCCCTCACCCCGGAGGGCGCGCTGAAACCGGACGAGAACCACGCACCACTGCCCGGCCGGGGCGCCACCCTCCTCAGCGTGGTGATGCTGCTGGTCGCACTCGTCGCGGTCGTCGGCGACGCCAAGTCCGTCTCCCCGACCATCGAGTCCGGGGTGGAGGCGGCCGGCATGCCGCAGGCGGTCGTCGGCGTCGTCATCGCCCTGCTGGTCCTGCTGCCGGAGACCCTCGCGGCGGTACGGGCGGCCCGCCGCGAGCGCGTCCAGACCAGCCTCAACCTCGCCCTCGGCTCGGCGATGGCCAGCATCGGCCTGACCATCCCGGCCATCGCCCTCGCCTCGATCTGGCTCCACGGCCCGCTCCACCTCGGCCTCGGCGCCACCCACATGGTGCTGCTCGTCCTCACCGTGGTGGTCGGCGCGCTGACCGTCGTCCCGGGACGGGCCACCCTGCTCCAGGGCGGCGTCCATCTGTCGATCTTCGCCGCCTTCGTCTTCCTCGCGATCAGCCCCTGACCGTCCCGAACCCTTGACCAGCGGGTTCCGGCCGCACAGGATCACGCCATGACAGGTGTACGGAGCAGCACAGTCGACGGAGTCCTGGCGCGCAGCGCCCGGCGCACCCCGGAACGGACCGCACTGCGGTACGCCGACCGGTCGTGGAGCTACGCCGCACTCGACGCGGCGGTCAGCACGGCGGCCGCCGTCCTCACCGAGGAGCACGGACTGCGCCCGGGCGACCGGGTCGCCTGCTACGCGCACAACTCCGACGCCTACCTGATCGGCTTCCTCGGCTGCGCCCGCGCCGGGCTCGTCCACGTACCGGTCAACCAGAACCTCACCGGGGGCGACCTCGCGTACCTCCTCGAACAGTCCGGCAGCACCCTGGTCCTCACCGACCCGGACCTCACCGGCCGGGTCCCCGGCACCTTCCCGGTCCGCCCGCTGCGCGACGCCCCCGACTCCCTCCTGGCGGCCACCGCCGTACCGCGCCCCTTCGCCCCGGAGCGCGGACCGGCCGCGGGCGACCTCGTGCAGCTGCTCTACACCTCCGGCACCACCGCGCTGCCCAAGGGCGCGATGATGACGCACGGCGCCCTCGTCCACGAGTACGTCAGCGCGATCACCGCACTCGACCTCAAGGCCACCGACCGGCCCGTGCACGCCCTGCCGCTCTACCACTCCGCGCAGATGCACGTCTTCCTGATGCCGTACCTCGCCGTCGGGGCGGAGAGCATCGTCCTCGACGCGCCCGACGCGGACCGGATCCTCGAACTCGTCGAGACCGGGCGGGCGGACAGCGTCTTCGCCCCGCCGACCGTCTGGATCGGCATCTCCCGCCACCCCGGCTTCACCACCCGTGACCTCGGCGGGCTGCGCAAGGCGTACTACGGCGCGTCGATCATGCCCGTACCGGTCCTGGAGCGGCTCCGCGAACGGCTGCCCGCGCTCGCCTTCTACAACTGCTTCGGGCAGAGCGAGATCGGCCCGCTCGCCACCGTCCTCGGACCGGACGAGCACGAGGGCCGGATGGACTCCTGCGGCCGCCCCGTCCTCTTCGTCGAGGCCCGGGTCGTCGGCGAGGACGGCCGGGAGGTGCCCGACGGCACCCCCGGCGAAGTGGTCTACCGCTCGCCCCAGCTGTGCGACGGCTACTGGGACAAGCCCGAGGAGACCGCGGCGGCCTTCCGTGACGGCTGGTTCCACTCCGGCGACCTCGCGGTGCGCGACGCGGACGGCTACTTCACCGTCGTCGACCGGGTGAAGGACGTCATCAACTCCGGCGGCGTCCTGGTCGCCTCCCGGGAGGTCGAGGACGCCCTCTACACCCACCCCGCGGTCGCCGAGGCGGCTGTCGTCGGCCTGCCCGACGAACGCTGGATCGAGGCGGTCACCGCCGTCGTCGTGCTGCGCGGCGAGGCGACGGCCGACGAACTCATCGGCCACGCCCGCGAGCGGCTCGCCCACTTCAAGGCCCCGAAACGGATCCGCTTCGTGGACGAACTGCCGCGCAACGCCAGCGGGAAGATCCTCAAGCGGGAACTGCGCGACCGGTTCGCCGAGGAGGCACGGTGAGAGCGGCACGGGCCGATGCCGGAGCGACCCGCTTCCCAGGAGCGGAGGTCGGACGCGACGGACGGGGACGAAGCCGCCCCGTACGGCGTCCGGGGCCCCACCGAGGCCGTGTGCGCCCCGGTTCCCGGAGCCGCGAGGGCCGCTGATCGGGGCGCCGCGCGCCGGGACGCGATGTGCCCGGTCACGCCCGCCCGGGGCCGGCGGCGGACCGGTCCTCGGCGTCGAACGCGGCCAGGGCGCGGACCCCCGGTCCCAGGGCACGCCCCAGGGCGTGCAGGAGCGGCTCCTCCAAGCCGCCCAGGGCCTCGGAGAGTTCCTCGGAGACGTCCCGTGCGATCTCCTCCGCCACCGCGTCCACGGAGGTCCGGGGGCCGAGCTTGCTCACCGCGGCGGCCGCCCGGGCGGGGGTGAGCAGTGACGACGCCTGGACCAGGAGCCAGGCGGGAACCCCCGCCGCGCCCTGTGGCGGCACCAGATAGGGCCGGGCGCCGTCGAAGCGCGCATCCTCGGCGAACGCCTTCTGCTTCACCTTCACCACCGGGCGGGCCCCGGCACCGTCCGGGCCCGCCTCCGGCCACTCGGCCGCGGGCTTGAGGACGTACCCCTCGGCCAGGTTCTCCGCCAGCTCGGGAAGGCCGAACAGGGTCGGGGCGCGGGTGGGGAAGGCGCAGGGCAGCTCCTGGAGTCGGTTCAGCGCGCCCCGGCCGACCACGGGTATGCAGACGAGTCCGGCGTCGGCCGCGGTCCGCCGCAGCTCCCGGTCGGAGAGCCACCACCGGCCCCCGCCCGTCTCGACCGAGGCGTCGAACGGCAGCCACCGCGGCGTCGGCGCGTACCAGACCCCGGTCTGCACCGGTTCGACCCCCGCGACGGCGGGGACGTCCGGGTGCGGGTAGCGGCCGCCGGCGAGCTCCCCGTAGACCGTCACCACCGCGTCCCCGCCCCACGCGGCGCGCGTCGCGGAGGCGAAGCGGGCCGCGGCCACCGACAGTTCCGGCCAGATCCTGCTGACGCCGAAGAAGCCGTCGAGCGCGTCGTCGCCCAGGGGCTCGCGCCGCTTCGCCGGGCGGGTCCCGGCACCGTCGCAGACCACCGCGAAATGCGCCCCGTGGACCTTCTCCACCGCGATCCACTCGCGGACCCCGGACAGGCCGAGCCGCTGCTTGGCGGAGATCTTCGGATAGGGCCGCAGGGCGGGGCCCGTTGACGTCGTGTCGGACACACCGGGAATTGTGGCCACGCGGTCCGAACCCGGGCAACCGGGATTCGCCGGGGGTGGGGCAGCGGGCTCGAAGTCCGCCAACTCGCGTGAGTGCGAAGCGACTTGTGCTGGAATCGGGGGCATGAGTGAGCGCGGAGAAGGTACGGGGGAAGTGGCCCCGGGGGAGTCGGAACCCGGAGTCCGGTTGTCCGCCGAGGCGCAGCGGCTGCGCGACGAGGCGCGGAAGGGAATCCGGCTCGCCGACCGGCGGGCCAGGCTCTGGGCGGTCATCGATGTCGTCCTGGGCTTTCCCGCCGCCCTGCTCGCCGCCGTGTCCGGTGCGGCGGGACTGGCCACGGCGGACGCGCGTGTTCCCGCGGCGCTGCTGGCCCTGGTGTCCGCTGGGCTGTCGGCAGGGGCCGGATTCCTGCGGAGCGACGACCGGCGGGTGGCCCACAAGCGGGCGCGGACGGCGTGGGCCGCCCTGGAGGGCGAGACCGTCGTCGTGCTGGCGGACGGACGGCTCGACGAGGAGGGGCTGCGCCGCCTGTTCGGACTGCGGCAGGCCGCGCTGGCGGCGTACGACGGCGACCCCGCCTGAACCGATCCCGGGACAGGCGCATCGCGGCGGCAGCCGACCCGGCGGTCTGGGTCCATGGGCGGGCCCCCGGACCCTACCCGTGGGCCCCGGTGCCGCCGCTACGGTTCTGGTCCCGGCAGGCATACGGCCCCGGTGACGCGAGTGATCCACGACGAGGTGACGCGTGAAACGCAGTGACCGCACACGCCTGGACATGCGCGCGAGCGCGGGGCAGACGGCGATCGAGTACCTGGCCCTGCTGGGGACCGTCGTCGCCGTGATCGGCGCCGTGACCGCCGCGACCATCGGGAGCGACGTCTCCCGCATCACGCACGCCCAGGTCTGCCGCATCAGCGTGGCCGTGGGCGGAGGGGGCGGCGACTGCCTCGACGACAACGATGTCAAACGTGAGGGCGGGCCGCCGCAAGCCGGAGAGCCCGGCGAAACCGGCACCCTTCGCACCGGGGCCGGTGACCTCGGTGCCCCGCTCGTCAGGAAGGCCGCCGGAAAGGACCCCGGCAAGACGGTGAACGCGCTCCCCGACCTGTGCTTCGAGCCCCGGGAATCGCAGTCCTCGGTCTCCGTCCCCGGCAGCGGCGTCCTCGGCAACGCCGCCGCCTGGGGGTACTCGTGGCTGGTCAACCTCGTCATCGACAAGATCGACAACGAGAAGAACAAGGAGAAGCGGGTCAAGCTGGCGCTCGAAGACCTCGCCTACTGCCTCCCCGACTACAACATCGTCATCGCGCAGCCGCACGAGGGCAATCTGCAGCAGATGGACGGCACGGCGCTGATCGAGACGGTGCAGATCAGCGGTACCACGTACCGGGTGTACGCCTTCAGGACCGGTACGTTCACCTGGGCGGACGGCGCCGACCTCGGCTGGAAGAACCGCGCCTTCCAGGGGTACTTCGACGTCAGCGACGACCGACGCACCGTCACCTTCCGGGAACCGCCCCGCCCCAAGCGCAAGGAGGGCTGGAAACCCGGCGACGAGGGCTGCCAGGTCGAGGGGCAGGAGCCGCCCGACCGGAGCCGGTACTACAACACGTACTCCCCGCTGGACAACGAGGGGTCGACGCAGGCGGTACGGATGCTGGTGAACGACATGCGCCGCTGCTACCCCGACTACAACGTGGTCGCGATGCACTCCGAACAGGCATCGCACTGGGTCGAGAAACCGGACTCGTTCGTGCACCACGGCAGGTACCGGCTCAACTCCAGCGAGTACCACGACACCGAGAGCGGGGACGACATCGCCTCCGGCCGGGCCGTGTTCGACCTCTACGTCTTCGACAAGGGCACGTTCAGCAACGACGGCGACGGCGGCTACACCAACTGGGCCTTCTACGGCGACTTCACCCGGGACGGCTCGAAGGTCGCCTTCGACAAGCCGGAACCCGCCGACCTGAACGCCGACTCCACCGCGACCGGATCGGGCACGGTCAACTTCGACGACGGCTCGCCGAAGTACACGGGCGGCGGCCCCTACCCCGGCACCGACTACTCCGGAAAGGTGCCCCGCGACCGGGCCGAACTCGCCCATTCGCTGATCGACGAGTACGGCCGCGGCTTCCCCGGCAAGAACATCATCGTGGCGAAGTCGTTCGACGACCTCTCCTTCACCGGGGTGTCCGGCCTCGAACACCTCGCGGTGGTGGACGGATTCGACGTGTTCGCCCTCGACAGCGGCACCATCACCAACAAGGGGGACGGCGGCTGGAAGAACTGGGGCTTCACCGGCGCCTTCGACTACGCGGCGGACGGCAAGGAGGTCACCTTCTCCCCCCGCTGAACCGTCGGTCCGGTGAAACGGGCGCCCCCTACCGCTCCCCGCGCTCGTCCACGATCCGGCGGAACTTGCCGACCGACCGCTCCAGCGTCTCCGGATCGACGATCTCGACCCCGACCGACACCCCGATCCCGTCCTTGACGGCCGCCGCGATCGACGCCGCGGCGGCCGTCCGCTGCTCCGGAGCGGCCTGGGCCCGCGCCTCCGCCCGGACGGTCAGTACGTCGAGGCGGCCCTCACGGGTCAGCCGCAGCTGGAAGTGGGGCGACACCCCCGGCGTACGCAGCACGATCTCCTCGATCTGCGTCGGATAGAGGTTCACCCCGCGCAGGATCACCAGGTCGTCGCTGCGCCCGGTCACCTTCTCCATCCGCCGGAACACCCGGGCGGTGCCCGGCAGCAGCCGGGTCAGGTCCCGGGTGCGGTAGCGGATCACCGGCATCGCCTCCTTGGTGAGCGAGGTGAGGACCAGTTCACCCTCCTCGCCCTCGGGCAGCACCTCGCCGGTGAACGGATCGACCACCTCGGGATAGAAGTGGTCCTCCCAGATGTGCAGCCCGTCCTTGGTCTCGACGCACTCCTGCGCCACCCCGGGGCCCATCACCTCGGAGAGGCCGTAGATGTCGACCGCGTCGATCGCGAACCGCTCCTCGATCTCGCGCCGCATCTCCTGCGTCCACGGCTCGGCACCGAAGATCCCGACCCGCAGCGAGGTGGACCGGGGATCGACACCCTGCCGCTCGAACTCGTCGAGCAGCGTCAGCATGTACGACGGGGTCACCATGATGATCTCGGGGCGGAAGTCCTGGATCAGCTGGACCTGGCGGGCGGTCATCCCCCCGGAGGCCGGGACGACCGTGCAGCCGAGCCGCTCCGCCCCGTAGTGCGCGCCGAGCCCGCCGGTGAACAGCCCGTACCCGTAGGCCACATGGACCTTCATCCCGGGGCGCCCGCCGGCGGCCCGGATCGAGCGGGCCACCACATCGGCCCAGATGTCCAGGTCGCGGTCGGTGTAGCCGACGACGGTCGGGCGGCCCGTGGTGCCGCTGGAGGCATGGATGCGCCGGACGCGCTCCTCGGGGACGGCGAACATCCCGAAGGGGTAGTTGTCCCGCAGATCGGCCTTGGTCGTGAAGGGGAAACGGGCGAGATCGGCGAGGGTGCGGCAGTCCTCCGGGCGCAGCCCGGCGCGGTCGAAGGCGGCGCGGTAGTGTCCGACGTTCTCGTACGCGTGGCGCAGCGTGGCCCGCAGCCGCTCCAGCTGGAGCGCCGCCAGTTCGTCCCGGCCCAGTCGTTCCGCCTCGTCCAGCAGCGACGCCATCGGGATCTCCCTCCTCCGAGCAACGACCGATCATTCGGTCGATCTTTCGGTAGCAGTAATTCAGTTCGGTCCGCCGGATGGCAAGAGGCGCGTAGACACCGATCGGGGCCGGTACTTCGCTCATACCGAACAGGGCCGCACGGACCGGCCGGTCCTGTTTGGATGGCGGGCATGCCGATCTTCCACGCATATGACGGGACCGAACTCTCCTACCGCCTCCTGGGCGAGGGCGCGGCGCTGATCTGCCTGCCGGGCGGGCCGATGCGGGCGGGCGCGTACCTGGGAGACCTCGGCGGGCTCGCCGCCCGCCGCCGGCTCGTGGTGCCGGACCTGCGCGGCTCCGGGGACTCCGCGGTGCCGGACGATCCGTCGACGTACCGCTGCGACCGGCTGGTCGACGACGTCGAGGCGCTGCGCGAACACCTCGGCGAGGAGCGCGTCGACCTGCTGGCCCACTCCGCCGCCGGCAACCTCGCCGCCCTGTACGCGGCCCGCCATCCGGGGCGGCTGCGCACCCTGACGCTCGTCACGCCCGGCACCGTGGCGGTGGGCATCGAGGTCACCGAACAGGACTGGTACGAGGCGAGCGAACTGCGGCGCGACGAGCCCTGGTACCCGCGGGCGCGGGCCGCCCTGGACGACTTCCTGGCGGGCGACGCGCCCGACGAGGTCCGGGCCGCCGTCGCCCCGTTCGCCTACGGGCGGTGGGACGAGGCCGCCCGCGCCCACGCCGCCGCCGGGCCCGGGCTGACCAATGCCGCCGCGGCCGCCCACTTCTACGCGGACGGCGCCTTCGACCCGCCCGCCACCCGGGCCGCGCTGGGCGAGGTCGCCGTACCGGTCCTGGTCCTCGCGGGGGAGTACGACGCGGGCCCCACCCCGGACCGCGCCGCCGAACTGGTCGCCCTCTTCCCCGACGCCGAGTTCGTCGTCCAGCGCGGCGCGGCGCACTTTCCCTGGCTGGACGACCCGGGCGCCTTCGTCCGCACGGTGGAGGCCTTCCTCGACCCCGACGTACGCAGTGTGCACGCCGGAGGGACCCGGCTCGCCTACCGGGTGTGGGGGAGGCCGTCGGCGCCGCCCGTCGTGCTCGTCCACGGCCGGGGCGACGACAGCCGCACCTGGACCGGGATCGCCGAGAGCCTCGCGGCGGAGCACCGGGTGTACGCCTTCGACTTCCGGGGGCACGGGCTCAGCGACTGGCCGGGGCGCTACTCCTTCGAGCTGTTCCGGGACGATCTGCACGCCTTCCTGGAGGCCCGCAACCTGGCCGGGGCCACCGTCGTCGGGCACTCCATGGGCGGTGCGGCCGCCCTTCTGCTCGCGCAGCGGGAGCCGGGGCTGATCGGGCGGCTCGTCCTGGAGGAGGCGCCACCGCCGTTCCCGCTCGACCCGCCGCGCGCCCCCGCCGTACGGCCCGAGGGGGAGCTGCCGTACGACTGGCCCGTGGTCCCGTCGACCGACGCCCAGCTGAACGCACCGGACCCCGGCGTGCGGGACCGGCTCGGGGAGATCACCGCCCCGACCCTCGTCCTCGGCGGCGGCCCCGCCAGCCATGTCGACCAGGAACGGCTGGTCTGGCTGGCGGGGCGGATACCGGACGGCCGGTTCCGCACCGTCGACGCCGGTCATCTCATCCACACCGAACGCCCCGGTGCCTTCCTCGCGGCACTGAAGGAGTTCGGCCTGTCCTGAGCCGACGGCGGGCGGCGGGGGCGGGTCAGGCGCGGTCGAGCAGCGAGGTGAGGACCTCGTACAGGGTCTGCTCGGCGTCCGCCACCGGGCCCGCCGACCGCCAGGCCACGAAGGCGTCGGGACGCACCAGCACCGCGCCCCCGCGCGTCGTCCCGTGCGCCTCGGCCCAGTCTGCGCCGCCCTCCGGCTCCAGATCGGAGCCCGGGCCGATGCCGTACGCGGGCAGCCGTACCGTGAGCCGGGCCGCGACCCGTTCCGCCGCCCGGCGCCACTCCGTGTCCTCACCGTCCGTGAGCAGCACCAGTGTCTGCTCGTACAGATCGAGCGTGGACTTGCGCTCCCCGCCCTGACGGACCCACAGATGCGGAGCACGACTACCTGGTTCACCGTTCAACCGCACGCCCTGCGGGACCACCGGCTGCTCGGGGTCGACCCCCAGCACCGCGCCCCGCGTGTAGCGGTAGCCCAGCGCCACGCTCAGCATGCCGCCCTTGCGGCCGCCGCCCGCCGTCGGCGCCGCCTCGTACCCCGGGTGGCTGTGCTCGCCGGAGCGCGCCGACGCCCGCGCGCTCGTCGCCCGCGCCACCGGCAGCCGCTCCGCCTCGTAGCTGTCCAGGAGCCCCGGACCCGCCTCGCCCTTCAGGACGGCCGCCAGCTTCCACGCCAGGTTGTGCGCGTCCTGGATGCCGGTGTTGGAGCCGAACGCCCCGGTGGGGGACATCTCGTGCGCCGAGTCGCCGGCGAGGAAGACCCGCCCGGAGGAGTACCGCTCGGCGACCCGCTCGGCGGCGTGCCACGGCGCCTTTCCGGTGATCTCGATGTCCAGATGCGGCGCGCCCACCGCCGTCCGGATGTGCCGGGCGCACCGTTCGTCGGTGAAGTCCTCCAGGGTTTCACCGAGTTCGGGCTTCCACGGCGCGTGGAAGACCCAGTCGCGCTTGTTGTCGACCGGCAACAGGGCACCGTCCGCGTCGGGGTTGGTCAGGTAGCAGACGATGAAGCGCCGGTCGCCCAGCACATCGGCCAGACGCAGCGAGCGGAAGGTGATGCTGACGTTGTGGAAGAGGTCCCCGGGCCCCGTCCGGCCGATGCGCAGCTGGTCGCGGATGGGGCTGCGCGGCCCGTCGGCCGCGACGAGGTAGTCCGCGCGGACACTGATGTGCTCGCCGGTCTCCCGGTTCTTCAGCGCCGCGTGCACCCCGGAGGGGTCCTGGTCGAAGCTCTGCATCTCGGTCGAGAACCGAAGATCACCGCCCTGCCTGCGGGCCTGCTCCAGCAGCACCGGCTCCAGGTCGTTCTGGCTGCACAGGCACCAGCCGGTCGGGCTGAAGCGGGCGATGCCGCCGCCCGGGTCGATCTCCTTGAACAGCCACTCCTGGTCGTCCCCGGTCAGCGAACCGGCTTGCAGGATGCCGTGGTTGTCGGCGAGCACGGTGGCCGCCCGGCGGATGCCCTCCTCGGCGCCCGCCGTGCGGAACACCTCCATCGTGCGGACGTTGTTGCCGCGGCCGCGCGGGTGTGTCGAGGTGGCCCGGTGCTTCTCGACCAGCAGGTGTTCGATCCCGAGCCGGCCGAGAAAGAGTGATGTGGACAGGCCCACCAGGGAGCCGCCCACGATGAGGACCGGTACGCGAATGTCGACGTTCTCGTTCATCAGTTGCTCCTGCTCCAACGCCGTTCGGATGCATTGTTCAATGCCCTGGTGAGAGCGGTTCGGACGGCTGCTCACCTGAACGGTTCATAAATCTCGCGCCACCCGGACCAGCGTTTCACGATCGGTCACGGAGACGATGCCCGCGGCCCTGACGCGGATCACGCACGTTCGCCGGGAGAGACCCCGCTCCGGAAAACCACTCGCCACCCGACGGCCGGCGGCAGGCCACCCTGCCCGCCGGACCGTCTCGAAGGAGTTCGCAAAGATGACCACCACCCTCTCGGAACGGATCTCCCAGTCGGCCTTCGACGGCTCCCGACTCCGCGTCGTACTCCTTCTGGACCTCTACGACGGGGCCCAGAAGGAGTTCCTGGAGGCGTACGAGCACATGCGCAACCAGGTCGCATCCGTCCCCGGGCACCTCAGCGACCAGCTCTGCCAGTCCATCGAGAACCCCTCGCAGTGGCTGATCACCAGCGAGTGGGAGAGCGCGCCCCCCTTCCTCGCCTGGGTCAACAGCGAGGAGCACGTCGCCACCGTCCAGCCGCTGCACAACTGCGTGCGCGACACCCGGTCGCTGCGGTTCAGCGTCCTGCGGGAGACCGGGAAGGCGTTCGAGATGGCGCCCGAGGCGGCCAAGGGCCGTCTCCAGGCGGCCCCGCGCCTGGGCGACGGAGTGGTGCGGCACGCGCTCACCTTCACCGTCCGCCCCGGCACCGAGGACGTCGTGGCGAAGATCCTCGCCGACTACGAGTCCCCGCAGGCCCGGGTCGACGCGGAGACCCGGCTGCGCCGCACCTCGCTCTTCATGCACGGCAACCGCGTCGTGCGGGCCGTCGAGGTCGAGGGCGACCTGCTCGCCGCGCTCCGCCACGTCGCCCGGCAGCCCGAGGTCCGGGCCGTCGAGGAGGCGATCAACCCGTACCTGGAGCAGGACCGGGACCTCAGCGACCCGGACTCCGCCCGGATGTTCTTCACCCGGGCGGCGCTCCCCACCGTCCACCACGTGACCGCCGGCCGGCACCGGGCGCAGGACGTGCGCCGCCACGCCCTCTTCTACCAGGCCAAGGAGGGCTGCGGCATGGCCCTCGCCCGCCTCCTCGCCGAACAGGACGAGGAGGCCGCCGAGAACCCGGCGAGCATCGTCGAGAGCAGCACCATCTTCCAGCGCGACGACGTCGTCGTCCGCCTCCTCGAAGCGGTAGGCCCGATCGAGGACCAGGCCGCCCAGGTCGTGGGCGTCGACGGCACCGGCAAGGAAGCCAGGCTCGGACGGCTCCTCGACGGCGACGCCGTGCCCACCGACGGCCCGGGGCTCGCCCGCTTCCTCAAGGAGTCCGAGATGACCCTGATCACGGACCGGCAGGCCATGGAGTCCTGAACCGCGCATCAACGCCCCCTGGGGGGTTCTCGCTCGACCCGTCGACACCACACGCAATGCGCCAGGAGGAGAACAGACATGACCACGCACCGGCCACGCATCGTGGACCTCAGTGAGACGCAGCCCAACCGCAGGCGCGGCGGCGATCTCCGTGCCATGCTCACGCCCACCGCGGTCGGGGCCACCAGCGGCTTCATGGGGCTGGCGATCGTCCAGCCCGGCGAACGCATCGGCGAGCACTACCACCCGTACTCCGAGGAGTTCGTGTACGTGGTGAACGGCCTGCTCGAGGTGGACCTGGACGGCGAGCCGTACCGGATGAGCCCCGACCAGGGCCTGCTCATCCCGCCCTACATGCGCCACCGGTTCCGCAACGTGGGCGACATCGAGGCGCGGATGGTCTTCCATCTCGGCCCGCTCGCCCCGCGCCCGGAGCTCGGCCATGTCGACACCGAACACACCGGGTCCGACGACCGCGTAGCCCCGCCGGAACGAACGGAGGCCGCCTCATGACCCGCCGCGTGGCGGTCACCGGCGTCGGCGTCGTCGCCCCCGGCGGCATCGGCGCCCCCGCCTTCTGGGACCTCCTCGCCAACGGACGCACCGCGACCAGGGGCATCACGCTCTTCGACCCGACCGGCTTCCGGTCCCGGATCGCCGCCGAGTGCGACTTCGACCCGGCGGCCCACGGACTGGACGCCGACACCGTCGCGCGGCAGGACCGCTACGTCCAGTTCGCGATGGTGGCGGCCCGGGAGGCCCTCGCCGACGCGGGCCTGGACCCGGAGAAGGTGGACCCCTGGCGGATGGGGGTGTCGCTGGGCACCGCGGTCGGCGGCACCACCCGGCTGGAGCACGACTACGTCGCCGTCAGCGAACACGGCGCCCGCTGGGACGTCGACCACCAGAAGGCCGACCGCCATCTGGAACGGGCCTTCTCGCCCAGCACCCTGGCCTCGGCGGTGGCCGAGCAGGTCGGCGCGCACGGCCCGGTGCAGACCGTCTCCACGGGCTGCACCTCCGGCCTCGACGCGATCGGCTACGCCTTCCAGTCCGTCGAGGAGGGCCGTGTCGACATCTGCGTCGCCGGGGCGTCCGACTCGCCGATCACCCCGATCACCGTGGCGTGCTTCGACGCGATCAAGGCCACCTCGGCCAACAACGACGACGCCGAGCACGCCTCCCGGCCGTTCGACGCGCGCCGGGACGGCTTCGTGATGGGCGAGGGCGGCGCCGTCCTGGTCCTGGAGGAGCTGGAGCACGCCCGCGCCCGCGGCGCCACGGTCTACTGCGAGATCTCCGGCTACGCCACCTTCGGCAACGCCTACCACATGACCGGGCTCACCCCCGAGGGCCTGGAGATGGCCGAGGCGATCAACCGGGCCCTGGCCCACGCCCGGATGGACGGCTCGCGGATCGACTACGTCAACGCCCACGGCTCGGGCACCAAGCAGAACGACCGGCACGAGACGGCCGCCGTGAAGCGGGCCCTGGGCGCCCACGCCTTCGACATCCCGATGAGCTCGATCAAATCCATGGTCGGCCACTCGCTGGGAGCGATCGGAGCGATAGAGATCGCGGCCTGCGTACTCGCCCTGGTGCACCAGACGGTGCCGCCGACGGCGAACTACGAGACCCCCGACCCCGAATGCGACCTCGACTACGTGCCGCGTACCGCACGGCCCCTGAAGCTGCGCAGCGTCCTCTCGGTGGGCAGCGGATTCGGCGGGTTCCAGTCCGCGGTGGCCCTGACCCGGACAGGAGGGAGGACCCCATGAGCACCCGCAAGGCCCGGCGCACCGTCGTCACCGGCATCGGTGTGGTCGCCCCCAACGGCACCAACACCGAGGCCTTCTGGAAGCTGACCCACGAAGGCGTGAGCGTCCTGGACCGGGTCACCCGCGAGGGCTGCGAGCACCTGCCCCTGCGGGTCGCCGGCGAGGTACGGGGATTCGAACCGGCCGGACTGATCGAGGAGCGCTACCTCGTCCAGACCGACAAGTTCACCCACTTCGCGATGGCCGCCGCCGACATCGCGCTGGAGGACGCCCGGCTCGGCCGCGCCGACTACGAGGCCTCGCCCTTCGACGTGGGCGTGGTCACCGCGGCCGGATCGGGCGGCGGCGAGTTCGGCCAGCGTGAGCTCCAGCGGCTCTGGGGCCAGGGCTCCACCTACGTGGGCCCGTACCAGTCCATCGCCTGGTTCTACGCGGCCAGCACCGGCCAGATCTCCATCCGCGGCGGCTTCAAGGGGCCGTGCGCGGTGGTGGCCAGCGACGAGGCCGGCGGCCTGGACGCGCTGGCGCACGCCGCCCGCTCGATCCGCGGCGGCACCGCGGCGGTGGTGGTTGGCGCGGCCGAGGCCCCGCTGGCGCCGTACTCGGTCGTCTGCCAGCTCGGCTACGACGACCTCAGCACCGAGGAGGACCCGAGCCGCGCCTACCGGCCGTTCACCTCGGACGCCCGGGGCTTCGTCCCGGCCGAGGGCGGAGCCATGCTGGTGGTCGAGGAGGAGCGGTCGGCGCTCCGGCGCGGCGCCAAGGTCCGGGCCGAACTCGCCGGGCACGCCGCCACGTTCACCGGGGCGGGCCGGTGGGAGGAGTCCCGGGAGGGCCTCGCCCAGGCGATCATCGGCGCCCTGCGGGAGGCCGACTGCGCGCCCGAGGAGATCGACGTCGTCTTCGCGGACGCCCTCGGAGTACCGGCCGCCGACCGGGCCGAGGTGCTGGCGCTCGCCGACGCCCTCGGCGCGCACGGCAGCCGGGTGCCGGTGACGGCGCCCAAGACCGGGATCGGACGCGCCTACTGCGGGGCGCCCGTACTGGACGTGGCCGCCGCGGTGCTCTCGATGGAGAACGCGCTCATACCGCCCACGCCGAACGTCTTCGAGGTGTGCCACGACATCGACGTGGTGACCGGCAGCGCCCGCCCCGCCGAACTGCGCACGGCGCTGGTGCTCAGCCGGGGGCTCATGGGCTCGAACTCGGCGATGGTGCTGCGGCGCGTCACCGACCCCCGAACGTGACAAGGAGAAGTCCTGATGACCGACCGACTGACCTACACGGAACTCGCCGCGCTGATGAAGAAGGGCGCCGGGGTCACCGTGGACCCCCGCGACATGGAGCAGCGCCCCGGTTCGGCCTTCGACGAGTACGGCCTGGACTCGCTGGGCCTGCTCGGCATCGTCGGCGTGCTGGAGAACCGGCACGGCCGGGCGCTGCCGGCCGACGCCGACCGCTGCAAGACCCCACAGGAGTTCCTCGACCTCGTCAACAACAGCCTCATGACAGGAGCCTGAACCGTGCCCGGACACACCGAGAACGAGATCACCATCGCCGCCCCGCTCGACCTGGTCTGGGACGTGACCAACGACCTGGAGAACTGGCCGAGGCTGTTCAGCGAGTACGCCTCGGTCGAGATCATCGAGCGGGACGGGGACAGCACCACCTTCCGGCTGACGATGCACCCCGACGAGAACGGCAAGGTGTGGAGCTGGGTCTCCGAGCGGACCGTGGACCGCGCCACGCGCACCGTACGCGCCCGTCGCGTCGAACCCGGCCCGTTCCAGCACATGGACATCCGCTGGGCGTACACGGAGGTGCCCGGCGGGACCAGGATGCACTGGACCCAGGACTTCGCGATGCGCCCCGACGCGCCCGTGGACGACGACTGGATGACCGACAACATCAACCGGAACTCCAAGGTCCAGATGGAGCTGATCCGGGACAAGATCGAGCAGCGCGACCGGGAGCGCGGCACCGCCCCGGTCGGGGCCAACTGACCCGCCACCCGTCCGCGGTCCGCCGCCCCGCCGTCCGGCCGGGCGGCGGACCCGACCTCAGAAAGGCATCTCCCGATGCACCACGCCCTGATCGTCGCCCGGATGGCACCGGGCTCGGCGCCGGACATCGCCGAGCTGTTCGCCGCCTCGGACAGCACCGAACTGCCGCACCTGGTCGGCGTCACCCGGCGCAAGCTCTTCCAGTTC
Organism: Streptomyces sp. NPDC015144; assembly: GCF_043079735.1. Taxonomy (NCBI): domain Bacteria; kingdom Bacillati; phylum Actinomycetota; class Actinomycetes; order Kitasatosporales; family Streptomycetaceae; genus Streptomyces; species Streptomyces sp. NPDC015144. The sequence continues at coordinate 231,450 of NZ_JBIBUU010000008.1, forward strand.
GGCGACGTGTACCTGCATCTGATCGAGTCCGAGAACCCGCCGGGGCCCGAGATCGCGAAGGTGACCGGGCACCCGGAGTTCAAGGCCATCAGCGACAAGCTCTCCGCGTACGTCAGCGCGTACGACCCGGAGACCTGGCGCGGCCCCAAGGACGCCATGGCCCACGAGTTCTACCGGTGGGAGCGCGCCGCCTCCGCGTGAGACCCGCCGCCACATGCCCCGGGCCCGGCCGAACGGCCGGGCCCGGGGCACGTGCGGTGGTCCGGTCAGTCCGGGACGACGCACTCGAACGCGTGGAGGTAGGGGTTGACCGGGACGACGTCCCCGATCAGCAGCCCGGCGTCGGAGATCCGGGTCACCAGGCTCTCCCGGGTGTGCTTGGCCCCGCCGACGTTGAGGAGCAGCAGCAGGTCCATCGCGGTGGTGAACCGCATCGACGGGGTGTCGTCGACCAGGTTCTCGATGATCACGACCCGGGCCCCCGGACGGGCCGCGGCGACGACGTTGCGCAGCGTCCGGCGGGTGCTGTCGTCGTCCCACTCCAGGATGTTCTTGATGATGTACAGGTCGGCCCGGACCGGGATCGCCTCCCGGCAGTCCCCGGCGACGATCCGGGTCCGGTCCACCAGCGGCCCCTGGTCCCGCAGCCGCGCGTCCGCCCTGGCCACCACGCCCGGCAGATCCATCAGGGTGCCGTGCAGGCCGGGGTGCTTCTCCAGCAGGCTCGCCACGACATGGCCCTGGCCGCCGCCGATGTCGGCGACCGACTCCACCCCGGTGAGGTCGAGGAGTTCGGCGACGTCCAGGGCGGACTGCACGCTGGAGGTGGTCATCGCCCGGTTGAAGACCTGCGCGGACTCGTGGGCGTCCTGGTGCAGATGGTCGAAGAACCCCTTGCCGTGCACGTCCTCGAAGACGCTCCGGCCGGTGCGCACCGCGTCGTCCAGGCGCGGCCACACGTCCCAGGTCCAGGGCTCGGTGCACCACAGCGAGATGTCGCGCAGGCTGTGCGGGTCGTCCTCGCGCAGCAGCCGGGACATCTCGGTGTGGGTGAAGCGCCCGTCCGGCTCCTCGGCGAAGATCCCGTAGCAGGCCAGGGCGCGCAGCAGCCGCCGCAGCGGGCCCGGCTCGACCTGCACCAGATCCGCGAGTTCCCGCGCCGTGGCCGGGGTCTCGCCCAGCGCGTCGGCGACGCGCAGCCGGGCGGCGGCGCGCACGGCCGCGGCTCTGGCCGCGCCGAAGACCAGCTCCCGCAGCTGCATCGCCGGCTGCGGCGGCGCGACGGGGTGCGGGAGGGAGGTGTGTACGGGGGTGGGGGCGGGGTTGGGGCTCACGGTGGTCATGCTGTCTCGCTTCTCCTCGTGCGGGGGTGCACCGGTCAGCACATCCCGGCCGGTGCGGACGTGGCGCAGGTGTTGGCGGTGAAGGTGTTGCCCTTTCCGGTGTCCCCGTTGGTGAGGTCGGCCGGCTTGTTGTCGAGGACGACGTTGTCGCTGATGGTGTTGTTGGTGTTCTTGGTGCCCACGAAGCTCTTGAACAGGACGACGCCGCCGGACATCGGGGAGGTCCCGGCGTTGTCGCGGACGGTGTTGGCGCGGACCCGGGTGTCCGCGGCGCCGGTGAGCACGATGCCGGAGCCCTGGAGGGCCGACAGCCGCTCGGTCGCGGCGCAGAACTTGTTGTTGCCGGTGACCGTGTTGGACTCGATGGTCATGGCCCCGGCCTGCGGCCGCCCCTCGTCGCCCACGACGAACATTCCGGTGCAGTTGGCGGTGACCCCGTTGTGGTGGACGGAGAGGTTGCGCACCCGGCGGGCGGTGAGGCCGATCCGGTTGTCCGACAGGGCGTTGTGGCTGACCTCGGTGCCCCCGGTGTCGGTGGCGCCGCCCTCCTCGTCGACGGTGTTGGCGACGAAGATGCCCGCGTCGCCGTTGGAACGGGCGGCGTTCTCCGTGAACAGGGCGCGGGTGGAGCGCTCCTGGGCGATGCCCCAGACACCGTTGTGCTCCGCGGTCACCCGGCGCACGGTCAGCCGGTCGGTGCGGGAGGACCAGACCCCGCTCTTCTTGAACCCGGAGACGGTCAGCGACTCGACCCGGACGCCGTCCGTCGTGCCGCCCGCCGCGCCCAGGACGCAGACGCCGTTCCCGGCCTTGGCGCAGGCGTCGTCGGCGGCCCGGGTGCCCGGTTCGGCCGGACGGATGACGGTACGGCCGCCGGTGCCGCGCAGGGTGAGCCCGGAGGTGGTGATCCGTACGCTCTCCCGGTACGTGCCGGGCAGGACGAGGACGGTGTCGCCCGGCCGGGCGGCGTCCACCGCCCGCTGGATCGATTCGCCCGGACGCACCACCCGCGCGGTGGGGGCGGACGCGGAGGGCGAGGCCATGCCCACGGCCGCGGCGGAGAGCGCCGCGACCGGGACCAGGATGGTGATGGTTCGTTTCCTCATGAATCGAAGCTATGGGCGATCCGACCCGGTTGCCACACAGCGTGAGCGGATGGGTTCGGAGCGTGCCCGAATGGCTTACGCGGGCGGCCCGGACCGGTGGTCGGACAGGCTCACGCCCCGGGCTCCCGCCCGGGCGCGACGACCGAGCGGGCCCACCGGTAGTCGGCCTTGCCGCTCGGCGAGCGCTGGATGGTCCGGGCGATCACCAGCCGACGGGGGATCTTGTAGCCGGCGAGCCGGGTGCGGCAGTGCGCCTGGAGCTCGTCCAGCGTGGGCTCGGCCGCTCCCTCGCGCAGCTGCACCACCGCCGCGACCCGGTTGCCCCACCGCTCGTCGGGGACCCCGGCGACCAGCACGTCGTACACGTCCGGATGGGCCTTGATGGCCTGTTCGACCTCCTCCGGGTACACCTTCTCGCCCCCGGTGTTGATGCACTGCGAGCCCCGGCCCAGCACCGTGACGATCCCGTTCCCGTCGACCGTCGCCATGTCCCCGAGCAGTACCCAGCGCTCCTCGCCCCGGCTGAAGAAGGTCTCCGCCGTCTTGTCCGGGTCGTTGTAGTAGCCGAGCGGCACGTGTCCGCGCTGGGCCAGCCGCCCCGGCTCGCCCGGGGCCACCGGCTCGTGCGTCGCCGGGTCGACCACCGCCGTGCGGGAGTTGACCTGGAGCCGGAACCCCTTCTCCGGCCCCGAGTCGGCCGTCGCGGTGCCGTTGAAGCCGGACTCCGAGGAGCCGAAGTTGTTCAGCAGCATCACCGTCGGCACGAGCTCCTGGAACTCCGCCCGCACCGAGTCCGACATGATCGCGCCGGAGCTGGACACGGAGAACAGCGACGAGCAGTCCGTCCCCTTCAGCGGACCGCGCAGCGCGTCGATCAGCGGCCGCAGCATCGCGTCGCCGACCAGCGACACACTGGTCACCTTCTCCTTCTCGATGGTGCGGAGCACCTCCTCCGGCGCGAACCTGCGGTGCACCACGACCCGCTGCCCGAAGTTGAAGCCGATGAAGGCGGTGAGCGTGGAGGTGCCGTGCATCAGCGGGGGAGTGGGGAAGAAGGTGATCCCCTCGCCGCCCGCGGCGACCCGCTCGGCCAGCTCCTGCGGGGACTTCACCGGCTCCCCGGTCGGCGCGCCCCCGCCGAGGCCGGAGAAGAAGAGGTCCTCCTGGCGCCACATCACCCCCTTCGGCATGCCCGTGGTGCCGCCGGTGTAGATGATGAACTGGTCGTCGGCCGAGCGCGGCGGGAAGCCGCGCTCCGGGCTTCCGGACGCCTCCGCGTCGGTGAACGCGACCGCCTCCGGCCCCGGTGCCCCCGCCGCCGGGGTGCCCACTCGCACCAGATGGCGTAAGGCCGGGGCCTTGGGCGCGGCGGCAGCCACCCGCTCGTCGAACTCGGCGTCGAAGACCAGCGCGGTCAGGTCCGCGTCACGGTAGAGGTAGGTCAGCTCCTCCTCCACGTAGCGGTAGTTCACGTTGACCGGGACGATCCGGGCCTTCAGGCAGGCCAGCACGGTCTGGAGGTACTCCACCCCGTTGTAGAGGTGCAGCCCCAGGTGCTCGCCCGGCGCGATGCCCGCCTCGATCAGGTGGTGGGCGAGGCGGTTGGCCGCCGCGTCCAGTTCCGCGTAGGTCAGTCTGCGCTCCGCGCCCGTACCGGGGTGGTCGAGGTAGACGAGCGCCTCCCGTTCCGGGACCGCGTCGACGACCGACTCGAACAGGTCGGCAAGGTTGTACTCCACCCACTCCTCCTGACCCCGGAAGCTGACTGGCTCGGCGGTCATTAGAGCGCCGGTGGACGCAACTGTGAAGAGGTCCCGCCGAAGAAATCTGACTGCCTGTCAGAAAACTATTGAACTGGCACCCCGCCTACTGCAACCTGTTCCAGGTCTAGACGGGAGGCCGACAATGACTGGTACGGAACACCTCGGCGTACGGCGCGAGGGCGCCACGCTGGTGCTCACCCTGAACAGGCCCGAGGCGAAGAACGCCCTGTCGCTGGCGATGCTGGTCGGGCTGTACGACGGCTGGCTGGAGGCGGACGCCGACGACACCGTCCGCTCCGTCGTGCTGACCGGCGCGGGCGGCTGCTTCTGCGCCGGGATGGACCTCAAGGCCCTGGCCGGCAAGGGCATGGCGGGCGAGCAGTACCGGGACCGGATGACCGCCGATCCCGATCTTCACTGGAAGGCGATGCTACGCCACCACCGTCCCCGCAAACCGGTGATCGCCGCCGTGGAGGGCCACTGCGTCGCCGGCGGCACCGAGATCCTCCAGGGCACCGACATCCGCATCGCCGGCGAGGGCGCCACCTTCGGCCTCTTCGAGGTGAAGCGCGGCCTCTTCCCCATCGGCGGCTCGACGGTGCGGCTGCCGCGCCAGATCGCCCGGACGCACGCCCTCGAAATGCTCCTCACCGGACGCCCGTACAGCGCGCCGGAAGCCGCCGCCATCGGCCTGATCGGCCGGGTCGTCCCCGACGGCACCGCACTGGAACACGCTCTCGAAACCGCCGAGCGGATCAACGCCTGCGGCCCGCTCGCCGTCGAGGCCGTCAAGGCGTCCGTCTACGAGAGCGCCGACCTGACCGAGACCGAGGGACTGGCCGCCGAACTGAAACGCGGCTGGCCGGTCTTCGCCACCGACGACGCCAAGGAAGGCGCCCGCGCCTTCGCCGAGCAGCGCCCGCCCGTCTACCGGCGCGCCTGAGCCGAGGAGATCACCGTGCCCGAAGCCCTCAGCGCACCGCTGGTGGTGGAATTCCCCTTCACCCGCTCCCTCGGACCCGTCCAGAGCGCCTTCCTCACCGGACTGCGCGAACGCACCGTCCTCGGCGTCCGCACCACCGGGGGGAAGGTCCTGGTCCCGCCCGTCGAGTACGACCCCGTCACCGCCGAGGAGCTCAGCGAGCTGACCGAGGTCGCCGCCACCGGCACCGTCACGACCTGGGCCTGGAACCCCGCCCCGCGCCGCGCCCAGCCCCTCTCCACCCCCTTCGCCTGGGTCCTGGTCCGGCTCGACGGCGCCGACACCGCCCTGCTGCACGCCCTCGACGCCCCCGGCCCCGACGCCGTGCGCACCGGCATGCGGGTACGCGTCCGCTGGGCCGCCGAGCGGACCGGAGCCATCACCGACATCGCCTGCTTCGAGCCGTACGACGGCGAGGACACCGGACAGGCCGCCACCCCCCACGACGGCGTCTTCGCCGACCCCGTCACCGGCATCGTCACCCCCGCCCGGCTCGACTACCGCTACACCCCGGGCCGCGCCCAGAGCGCCTACCTCGGCGCCCTCGCCGACCGGCGCATCGTCGGCGAACGCTGCCCCTCCTGCCACAAGGTCTACGTCCCGCCCCGCGGCGCCTGCCCCACCTGCGGAGTCGCCACCACCGAACAGGTGGAGGTCGGCCCGCGCGGCACCGTCACCACGTTCTGCATCGTCAACATCAAGGCGAAGAACCTGGACATCGAAGTGCCGTACGTCTACGCGCACGTCGCCCTGGACGGCGCGGACCTCGCCCTGCACGCCCGGATCGGCGGCATCCCCTACGACCAGGTGCGCATGGGCCTGCGCGTCGAGCCCGTCTGGACCGAGGACGGGCGCCACCCCGACCACTACCGGCCGACCGGCGAGCCCGACGCCGACTACGACGCGTACAAGGAGCTGCTCTAGATGCGAGACGTGGCGATCGTCGCCTTCGCGCAGACGGACCATCTGCGCCGCACCGACGAACTCTCCGAGGTCGAGATGGTGATGCCGGTGCTCCACCGGGTCCTCGACGCGACCGGCCTCCGGACCAGCGACATCGGCTTCACCTGCTCCGGCTCCAGCGACTACCTCGCGGGCCGCGCCTTCTCCTTCACCATGGCGCTCGACGGCGTCGGCGCCTGCCCGCCGATCTCCGAGTCCCATGTCGAGATGGACGGCGCCTGGGCCCTGTACGAGGCCTGGGTGAAGATCCGGACGGGACAGGCCGACACCGCACTCGTCTACTCCTACGGGAAGTCCTCGCCCGGCCGGGTGCGGGACGTCCTCACCCGCCAGCTGGACCCCTACTACACCGCCCCGCTCTGGCCCGACTCCGTCGCGCTCGCCGCCCTCCAGGCCCAGGCGCTGATCGACGCGGGCGACACCGACGAGGCCGCCCTCGCGGAGATCGGCCACCGCAGCCGCGCCGACGCGGCCGACAACCCGCACGCCCAGCTCAGGACGGCCGCCCCGGCCGGGGAGTACGTGGTACGGCCCCTGCGCACCGGCGACTGCCCACCGGTCGGCGACGGCGCCGCCGCCGTCATCCTCGCCGCCGGTGACACCGCACGGGCCCTGTGTCCCCGGCCCGCCTGGATCCGCGGCATCGACCACCGCATCGAGCCGCACGGCCTCGGCGTCCGAGAGCTGACCGACTCGCCCTCCACCCGGCTCGCCGCCACCCGCGCCGGGGCCTTCGAGCGCCCCGTGGACACCGCCGAGCTGCACGCCCCGTTCACCTCCCAGGAGGTGGTGCTGCGCAAGGCGCTCGGCCTCGACGGGAAGGTGCGGGTCAACCCGTCCGGCGGCGCCCTGGCCGCCAACCCCGTCATGGCCGCCGGGCTGATCCGCCTCGGCGAGGCCGCCGCCCGCATCCATCGCGGCGAGTCCGACCGGGCGCTCGCCCACGCCACCTCCGGGCCCTGCCTCCAGCAGAACCTGGTCGCCGTCCTCGAAGGGGAGAACGCCCATGCCTGAGGAGCCCGTGGCCGTCGTCGGCATCGGCCAGACCAAGCACGTCTCCGCCCGCCGGGACGTCTCGATCGCCGGACTGGTCCGCGAGGCCGCCGTCCGCGCCCTGGAGGACGCCGCACTGACCTGGGCGGACATCGACGCCGTCGTGATCGGCAAGGCCCCCGACTTCTTCGAGGGCCTGATGATGCCGGAGCTCTACCTCGCCGACGCCCTCGGCGCGGTCGGCAAGCCGATGCTCCGCGTCCACACCGCGGGCTCGGTCGGCGGTTCCACCGCACTGGTCGCCGCCAACCTGGTCGCCGCCCGCGTCCACCGCACCGTCCTCACCCTCGCCTTCGAGAAGCAGTCCGAGTCCAACGCCATGTGGGGGCTCTCGCTGCCCATCCCGTTCCAGCAGCCGCTGCTGGCCGGGGCGGGCGGCTTCTTCGCCCCGCACGTCCGGGCGTACATGCGCCGCACCGGCGCCCCCGACACGGTCGGTTCCCTGGTCGCGTACAAGGACCGCCGCAACGCGCTCAAGAACCCGTACGCGCACATCCACGACCCGGACATCACCCTGGAGAAGGTCCGGTCGGCCCCGATGCTCTGGGACCCGATCCGCTACTCGGAGACCTGCCCGTCCTCCGACGGGGCCTGCGCCATGATCCTCACCGACCGGACCGGAGCGGCCCGCTCGCCCCACCCCCCGGCCTGGGTGCACGGCGGCGCCATGCGCAGCGAGCCGACGCTCTTCGCGGGGAAGGACTTCGTCTCGCCGCAGGCTGGCCGCGACTGCGCCGCCGACGTCTACCGCCAGGCCGGCATCACCGACCCCCGACGGGAGATCGACGCCGTGGAGATGTACGTGCCGTTCTCCTGGTACGAGCCGATGTGGCTGGAGAACCTCGGCTTCGCCGACGAGGGGGAGGGCTGGAAGCTCACCGAGTCCGGGGTCACCGAGCTCGACGGCGATCTGCCGGTCAACCCCTCCGGCGGGGTGCTCTCCACCAACCCCATCGGCGCCTCCGGCATGATCCGCTTCGCCGAGGCAGCGCTCCAGGTACGGGGACGGGCGGGCGAGCACCAGGTGCCCGGCGCCCGCAAGGCGCTCGGTCACGCGTACGGCGGCGGCGCGCAGTTCTTCTCCATGTGGCTGGTCGGGGCCGAGCCCCCCACCGGCTGAGACCCTGCGGGGCGGCCTCCGACCGGGCGGCCACGTCCCGGCGCGCACGCTCCCGGCGCTGTCGGAACGCCGCCGCGAGCCCGCTCCGGCGCCTTGGAACCGCGCGCACCGGACCGCGTCCGCTCACCGGTCGAAGGTCACCCGACAGGCTCCGGGACCGCCCCCGCGGGCGTCCACCGCGCGGGGGCGGTCCCGGAGCGGGCCGGCGGTGCCGTCCGGCTCCGTCCCCGCGCGGGCCCGGCGCCGCGAGGCGGGCCCGGACACGTAACATGGCCCCATGTCCTTCCTCCGCCGCCGTAGCGCAGCCACACCCGCGGGCCCCGACTTCGACGTCCTGGCCATGGACCCGGGTGACTGGCCCGGAAACCTGGGCGCCGGTCTGCTGCCCGCGCCCGACGGAAGCTGCCAGGGCGTCTTCCTGCGCTACGACCTCTTCGGCGGCCGCGGCCCCGCGATGATCATCGGCAACCTCCCGGAGGGCTCGCCCGCCCGCGAGACCGAGGAGGGCCAGGCGCCGTTCGAGGTCGCCCAGCTGCTCCTCGCCCTGGAGAACGACGAGCCCGTCGAGGTCACGGGCACGGAGGACATCCCCGTGATGCAGGGCGACAACCTGCTGATCGTCCGCCGGATCAAGCTCTCCGAGAGCCGCATCTCCTGCGTCCAGTTCGACCGCAGCGACGGTGTGCTCGTCACCATCGCCAGCTGGGACCGGCCGATCACCGACGATCTGTACACCCTGCTGAAGCCGCTGCCCGCCGAGCTGTTCCAGCAGGGCTGAGCCGGGCCCCGGCCCGGCCGAAACGGTCCTGCCCGTCGGCCGTCCGCACCCGGACGGCCGACGCCGTGTTCCTGGCCCCGGGCCCGGTCCGAAGGACAGCCCTACACACCGGCCGCGGAGAACGGGGCGAAGAGCGTCGTCACCCGCGCCGCCGAGACACCGAGCCCTGTGGGGCCGCCGGTGTGCCACGGAGCCGCGTTCCCGCGCCGCAGGTCCTCCTCGCGGTAGCGGCGGCAGCCCCGGTGCCAGATCAGGATGCCCGCGAGCCAGTTCCGCAGCTCGCGCACGTACCCGGCGAGCACCTCGCGCGCCTCGGAGTCCAGCCCGAAGTCGTCGTAGAGGGTGGGCAGTTCGTGATCGGCCACGTGGAGGAACTGCCTCAGCCGCGACTCCATCAGGTCATGGACGACCGCCACCCCGGTCGGATAGTCCACCCCGAAGAAGTTCTGCACGACCAGCACACCGTTGTGGATCTCGCCCTCGTACTCGATCTCCTTCTGGTACGAGAAGAGGTCGTTGAGCAGGCAGGCGTAGTCGGCCGCAGCGTTCTCCAGCGAGCGCATCGGACCGCTGCGGTAGACCTCCGGCGGAACCTTCCGGCCGTGCCCGAGCCGGCACAGGCTCATGGTGAGGTCGGAGCCGAAGGTCGCCCGCCGCATCTCGATGTAGTCCACCGGGTCGGGGATGCGGTTCTGCGCCTGGTTCGCCAGCTCCCAGTTCCAGCTGGCGGTCATCGCCTCCACGGCCGCGCGGAAGGTCCGGCGGCCTTCCGGGTCCATCGGGGCCGAGGTCCTCGCCCAGAGGTCGGCGAGCCCGCGCTCCAGGGCGTTGACCGGTTCCGGCGTCCCGGCCCCGTCCAGGGGCATGAAGAGCGACAGGCGTTCGTTGGCGATCCGGGCCCCGTGCAGATCGCGGGTCCGCCCGTGCACCACCGGGAACCAGTCGTCGCCGTACGTCCCCCACGTCAGCCACTGCGAGGCGAGGTCCAGTTGTTCGGGCGTCGCGTCCGGGTGGATGCCCGCCGCGCACAGCGGGAGGTCGTAGGCGAGGAGCCGTTGCCGGTCCCAGATGTGCGAACCGGGCACTCCCGGTTGCGGTGACAGGATGCCCGTCCGCTCCGCCCAGTCGACGATCCGGCACCGGGCACCCTCCAGGTGCGGGCTGAGCGTCGTGTTGAAGGGCAGGCGGAAGTCGGGCAGCAGCGACGGGCCGACACGCTGGCGGGGCAGGTGGCCGTGGCTGCGCAGCCGGGCCGCCTCCGCGCGCACCGGAAGGCGGATCGACGCCGCGGCCATCCCGAAGGCGGTGGTGCCCGCCCCGGCCGCGCCGTCGTTCATGTAGCGGCTGGAGCGCATGTGCCACTCGTGACCGCCCGATTGCCAGTCCTGGAGCCCCTTGACGTACGCCACCAGCGAGGCGGCACGGACCGGGTCGAGCCCCTTCTCCGCACAGAGCGGGCCGAGTTCGGTGAGCGCGGTGTTCTCGAACTGCTGGAGCCGGGAGGTCAGCAGGTCGTTGACGGCCTCGGCGGCCTCCTGGGTGGAGCAGCCGAGGAAACGTTCCAGGACCAGCACACCGTTGCTGTTCTCGCCCTCCTCCTCGACCTCCCGCTGGTACGAGAAGAGGTCGTTGCGCAGATGGACGGCGTCGGAGAAGGCGTCCCGCAGCACCCGCAGCGCCCGCTCGTCCGCCACCTCCTCGGGGACCTCGGCGCCCGCCGCGTACTCCACGAGCCCCGCCGACCAGGGGGCCCCGCCCACCTTGCGGCGCATCTCGATGTACTCGACGGGGTTGGCGACGCGCCCCTCGTCGATGTTGGACAGCTCCCACAGCGACTCGTTGAGGAGGTTCTCCGTCGCCTCGGCGAACCTGGCCCGCCAGGCGTCGGACATGCTCGGGACGGTGCGTCTCCACAGGTCGGCCAGCCCCGCCTCGACCGGGTTCTCCGGCTCCGGCGTCGCGGCTCCCCGCTCCATCGGCATGAAGGCGGGCAGCCGGTCCAGGTACCGCTTGGCGCCCGCCCGGTCCGGCGTGCGCTTGAACAGCTCCAGGAAGTGGTCGTCGAAGAAGAAGACCCATACGTACCAGTCGGTGACCAGGGACAACGCCTCGGCCGAGCAGTCGGGATGGGTGTACGCGCACAGCAGCGCGTAGTCGTGGGAGTCGATGTCCCGCTCCTCCCAGACACCCGAGCCCTCCACCATCCCCATGCCGCGTGCCCACCGCTTGGTGTGGGTCCGCGCCTCCTCGACATGGGCGTTGAGCCGGGCCGGATACGGAACGTAGAAGTCCGGCAGGGTGAAGGGCTGAGCCATGTGCGTCCGGTGCCTTTCCTGGACCTCCGCGCGAAACACCGCGCGGGAGTGATGGTGTCGGCGCGAGCACTACCCTTCGACTGTTCGAGGTACACACATCCGGGGTTAGTCATATAAAGCTAGTGATATACGGCGTCGCGCGGAGGGTGGCGGACGCCCCGCGGAGCCGTCGCACCCCCGGCAACGAACGGCCGGTCTTTGCCAGTTGATCTTCCTCTCGCAGGTCAGACGCCCTGTCAATGGTCTGGTCCACTGGCTCGCCCGCTGACCGCCACCGATCTCTTGACGTGCTGTCACCTCAGGTCGGAGAGTGTGCGCGCACGGCGGAACGGTGAGATCGGATCGCACACGGCTCGTACGTACGGCTCCAAGAAGGGTTGTCATGACGTCGAAGAAGAGGACCGGAATCGCGCTCGCGCTGACAGGTGTCGGCGCGCTGAGCATGGCGCTGCTCAGCCCCGCGGCGCAGGCCGGTGCGGACGGGGTGCGACCGGAATGCCCGCGCACCCTCGACTGCGACTGGGTCCCGGCGGCGTACCAGCAGACCGGCGACCCGGCCGACAAGGAGACGTACGGGAACTACGACACCGCGGACCGGCCGAACACCAACAAGATCAAGTTCATCGTTCTGCACGACACCGAGGAGGACTTCGACACCACGCTGAAGATCTTCCAGAATCCGCTGAAGCAGACCTCCGCCCACTACGTGGTGCGCTCCTCCGACGGCCATGTCACTCAGATGGTGAAGAACAAGGACGTCGCCTGGCAGGCGGGCAACTGGTACGTCAACAGCCACTCCATCGGCATCGAGCAGGAGGGCGTCGCAGTCGAGGGCGCCACCTGGTACACCCCCGAGATGTACCGCTCCACCGCCCGGCTGGTGCGTTACCTGGCCGCCAAGTACGACATCCCGCTCGACCGACAGCACATCATCGGCCACGACGGGGTCCCGCCCACCAGCGCGTCCGGCACCAAGAACATGCACTGGGACCCGGGCACCTACTGGGACTGGAACCGCTTCATGAAGCTGCTCGGCAGGCCCACCGTGCCCAGCGCCTCCAAGAAGAGCGAACTGATCACCGTCGGAACGGACTTCAAGCAGAACAAGCAGGCCTTCCGCGACTGCGAGAAGGGCGTCGACCTGCCGGTCCAGGGCTCCAGCGCCGTCCCGCTCCACACCGGCCCCTCCGAGGACGCCCCGCTCTCCTCCGACCCGGGCCTGCACACCGACGGCTCGCCCGGCACCAACTGCGCCGCCGACTGGGGCAGCAAGATCAGCGCCACCCAGCAGGCCGTCGTCGCGGACCGGGCCCCCGGCTGGACGGCGATCTGGTGGTACGGCCAGAAGGCCTGGTTCCGCACCCCGGCCAAGGACCGGGTCACCGTGCCCACCGCCGGACACGTCGTCAGGCCGAAGGCCGGCCGCACCGACGTACCGGTCTACGGCGTCGCCTACCCGGAGAAGTCCGAGTACCCGGCGGGCTTCGGCGACCAGCGGGTGGGCGCGCCGCTCCAGTACACGATCAAGGCGGGGCAGTCCTACCCCGGCGGCGGCGAGGCGCCCACCGGCTTCTTCTACTCGCCGACGATCGACTCCTCGTACCCCTTCGACCACGCGTACTTCAGCGGCAAGGAGAAGTACGTGACGGTGCAGATCGGCCACCGCATCGCCTTCGTGAAGGCGTCCGACGTGGACATCGTCCGCACCCGCTGAATCCCTCCCGCACCCGGGTGTCCGTCCGAACAGAAGGAGAGGCTCATGCAGAAGCTGACCAGGACCGCCGTCACCGCGGCGGCGGGAGCCGTCATGGCGCTCGCGCTGACCGGAGCCGGTGCGGCCCTCACCGTGGCGACCGCCTCGGCCGCCGCGGCGGCCGAGACCGGGGCGCAGGGCTGGGAGTTCGCCGGCGCCTTCGACACCCAGCAGGAGTGTGTCGCGGCCGGGGACGCCGGTGTCGCCGCCGGAAGCTGGACGAACTACCGCTGTGTCCTGTTCGAGGCCCGCTGGGACCTGATGATCCCCGCGTGACGGCCCGACGGCCCGGGTACCCCGCCATCTGACGGGTGTGCGGCGGGGTACCCGGGCCCCGGACCCCGGGGCCGGTATGTCGGCACCTTGCCCCGAGGCCCGCATCCCCCCGGAGCAGGGTCAGCGCGTACCGACCGCGGCACGCACGGCCCTGCGGGCCATCGCGCAGTCGTCGTGCAGCCGGCGCAGCAGCAGCCGCTGCTCCTCGCTCGACGACAGCGCACCCGGACGTTCCTGCCCGGGCCCCGGGGCGGCCGAGTCGCGCATGGCACGCTGCACGGCCGTCTCGTACGTGCGGATCTCCCCGGTCAGCACCAGCATCAGGTTCACCAGGAAGGCGTCCCGCGCGGCGGGGCCCGCGGCCTGCGCCAGCTGGCTGATCTGCCGCCGCGCCACCGGGGCGTCGCCCAGCACCGTCCAGAGCGTCGCCAGGTCGTAGCCGCGCAGGTACCAGCCGGCGTGCTCCCAGTCCACCAGCACCGGACCGGCGGGCGACAGCAGGATGTTGGAGAGCAGCGCGTCACCGTGGCAGAACTGCCACATGTCCTGACGGCTGCTCGCGTGCGCCAGCCCGTGCAGCAGCTTCTGCAGGTCGCCCAGATCGCGGTCGGTGAAGAGCCCCAGCTCGTGGTAGCGGGAGACCCTGGCGGCGTAGTCGAGAGGGGCCCCGAAGAGGCCGGGGGCCGGCCGCCAGGCGTTGACCCGGCTGATCGCACCGAGCGCGGACCGGATGTCGGCCCGGGGCGGCGCCTCCGACGGATGCCTGCTCAGCGCCGCGACTCGGCCGGGCAGCCGCTCGATCACCAGTGTGCAGTTCTCCGGATCGGCCGCGATGAGACGCGGCACGCGCACCGGCGGGCGGTGCCGGACGAACGCACGGTATGCGGCTATCTCGTGGCGGAACCGCTCCGACCAGGCGGGCGAGTGGTCCAGTAAACACTTGGCGACCGCGGTGGCCCGGCCCGTGGAGCCGACCAGCAGCACCGAGCGGCCGCTGCGCCGCATCACCTGGACCGGGTTGAACTCGGGACAGATCCGTCGCACCGAGGCGATCGCCATCCTCAACTGGGCCCCCTGCGGGCCGGACAGGTCCAGCCGGCCGCTGAGCGGGGGACCCGCAGGCCGCCGCGGCCGGACCGTGCCGGGCGCGGACGGATGCGGAGCGAGGTACGGCCCGCCGCCCGCCCCCAGAGGGCGGAGCGGCCGGGGCGGGGCGGTCACGGAGGACGATGCTGTGTACATGGGGGAGACAGATCCCTTCGCGCGCCGACAAGTTGCGTGCACCGCCCCGCCGGCGGCCGGTCGGCACCCTGGGGAGTACCGAGGGCTGCCGGGCGGGGTGGCGCTTTCCTACCTGACACCTGGCGCCGGGTGGCAGACCATCTGGCGCACCCTGGCGAACGGTGGCGAATTGGCGCAGGGCGTCTGACAGGGCGTTACTGTCGAAACAGCCGAGAACCTGGGGGCTTGACGTGACCGGAGAACCCAACACCCGCCTGTCCGACCTGTTCGGCCTCGCCGGCTGGTCCAAGGGCGAACTCGCGAGAATGGTGAACAGGAAGGCGGCGGCCATGGGCCACCCCCAACTGGCCACCGACACCTCGCGGGTGAGGCGGTGGATCGACATGGGGGAGTGCCCCCGCGATCCCGTGCCCAAGGTGTTGGCGGCCCTGTTCACCGAGCGGCTCGGTCGTGTCGTGACCATCGAGGACCTCGGGTTCGACCGGCGCGGGCGTGCGGGGAAACGGCGGGAGGCCGGGACGCAGGAGAATCCCGACGCGCTTCCGTGGGCGCCCGACCGGACGGCAGCGGTCCTCACCGAATTCACGGGAATGGACCTCATGCTCAATCGACGCGGCTTGGTGAGCGCGGGCGCCGCGCTCGCCGCAGGATCGACCATCACCGGCCCCATGCACGACTGGCTGCACTCCGACCCCGTACTGGCTGCCGACGCGCCAAGGACCGACGACCCGCTGCACGCGGACCCGGCCGGTTTCGACCGGTACGAGGCCGCCCCCATCGGGTCGGACGAGATCGAGGCGCTCGAACGGTCCGTGGAGGTGTTCCGCGCCTGGGACGCCTCGCGCGGGGGCGGACTCCAGCGCAAGGCCGTGGTGGGCCAGCTCAACGAGGTGGGCGGCATGCTCGCCTACCGTCACCCCGACCATCTGCAGCGCCGCCTCTGGGGCGTCGCGGCCAACCTCGCGGTGCTCGCGGGCTGGATGTCCCACGACATCGGCCTCGAACCCACCGCCCAGAAGTACTTCGTCATCGCGGCACACGCGGCGCGCGAGGGCGGCGACCGCCCCCGGGCGGGCGAGGCGCTGTCCAGGGCGGCCCGCCAGATGGTCCACCTGGGCCGCCCCGACGACGCCCTGGACCTGATGAAGCTCGCCAAGTCCGGCTCCGGGGACATGGTCCTGCCGCGTACCCAGGCGATGCTGTACACCATCGAGGCGTGGGCGCAGGCATCGATGGGGCGCGGCCAGGCGATGCGGCGCACCCTCGGCAAGGCGGAGGAGCTCTTCGTCTCCGACAAGAGCGATGTCCCACCGCCCAGTTGGATGCAGATGTTCGACGAGGCGGACCTGCACGGCATGCAGGCGCTGGCGTTCCGTACGCTCGCCGATCACGAGCCCTCCGCGGCGATCACCGCCCAGCGCCACGCCAAGCAGGCGCTGGAGCTGAGGGCCAACGGCCGTCAGAGGTCCAAGATCTTCGACTACATCTCGCTCGCCTCGGCATGCTTCATCGCCGACGACCCGGAGCAGGCGGACCGGTACGCCCGGCTCGCCCTCATGTCGATGGGCGAGACCTCCTCGCACCGCACCTGGGACCGGCTGCGCGAAATGTACCGGCTCACCGGCCAGTTCGCGGGATACACGAAGATCGCGGACCTGCGCGAGGAGATCAAGCTCTCCCTGCCGCAGACCTCGGTCGTCAAGCAGCCGAGGCGTACCTCGCAGATCTGAGGGACGGCCCGGTCGTACGGGGTCGTGGTCGTGGGCGGGCATGCCCACGTGTGTCAGTGTGCCGTGCCGTCCGGCGTCATGCGGTTCCGGGTGGGCGAGGCCATGTGCGTGGCTGCGGACGTGGTGTCGTGCTGTGGTGCCCCGACACGGGCGACCAGTACACAGGCGTCGTGCAGAGGCAGGTCGTCACCGAACGCCGCGACGACGGCCCGCAGGCATTCCTGCGCGGTCCGGGCTTGCGCGAACAGGGGGGCCAGCGCCAGCAGGGCCTCGGGGCCGGTGGCCCGGTCGCCCCGGCGGTACAGCGCGTCGGTGTGCAGCACCAGCACATCGCCGGGCAGCAGCCGTGCTTCGTCCTGTTCGTAGACGACCCCGGAGGCCGCGCCGAGCAGGACACCGTCCGGCGCGGGCAGCGGACGGCCCGTTCCCTCGCGGAACAACAACGGTGCGGGGTGACCGGCCTGTGCCCAGGAGAGGGCGCCGGTCGCCGGATCGAACCGGCAGCACAGCGCGCTGCCCAGAGCGGATTGGACGGAGGACTCCAGTAACTGGTTGAGATGCCCCATCAGCGCACCCGGACCGATGCCGGCCAGGGCCATCCCGCGCAGCGCGCCCAGCAGCATCGCTGTCGACGAGGCGGCGCGGACGCCGTGACCGGTCAGATCGCCGACGGCCAGGAAGATCCTGCCGTCCGGCACCGCCAGTGCGTCGTACCAGTCACCGCCGAGGTGCGCGCTCGACCCGGAAGGGAGGTGGTGGGCGGCGAGGTCCAGCGCGTCCGGCTCCCGGGAGGGGAGGCGCAGCGTGCCCCGCCACGGAGGCAGCACGGCCTCCTGGAGCTCGACGGCCATGCGGTGCTCGACCCGCGCACGGTACTCCCGGCGGCGCAGCGAGTCGTGGCTCCGGTGCAGCGTCTGCTCGCTGCGCCGGAGTTCGCTGACATCGCGCAGGACGGCCCACATGGCGACGGTGCGGCCGTCCGGATCGAGGACGGGCTCGCCCGTCATGTGGAGGGTGCGCATCCCGCCGTCGGGCCGCAGGATGTGGAACTCGCCGTCTATCGGCCTGCCGTCCACCAGGCAGTCCGTCATCAGTGAGCTGAGGAGCGGCTGGTCCTCGGCAGGGAGTACGGACGGCAGCTCGTCCAGCGGGAGCGGCCCGGCCCCGGGGGACCTGCCGAAGATCTGGAACAACTCCTCCGACCAGCTCACGTCGCCGGTGAGCAGATCCCATTCGGCGCTGCCCACACGGCCGATCAGCGAGCCCGGCCTCGGCATGCCGCGCTCCGGCGTGCCCGGCACCGCCCTCGGCGCCGGGACCTCCGTGCGGCGTTCGGGGGCTGCGGACGGCGGGCCCTCCCTGAGCTGGTCCAGATGGGCCCCGAGATTCTCCAGGTGGTGGACCGCGAGATCGTAGAGCGCGCGCCGCCAGCGCAGCTGGGGGTCCTCCTCGTCGACCAGCGCCGTGCCCCGCCGTACCGCGTCCACGTCGCCGCGGAGCCGACGGGTCCGGCTGATCAGCGCGTCCACCGTCTCGTGCTCGGGCGGTTGTGGGGCGGGGCGGTCCGCGGACAGGGGGGAGGGCATCTCGTACTCCGATACAGGCGCGGTACGACCAGGTCCGAGAGGTGGACCGAAGACGACTGTCGCACAGCCGGGGGGAGGCCGTAAGGGATTTGGCGACACTCGATGCGCTGTTGCCTGCGGAATATGCCACGGGCTGTACAGGCGGCTGCTTACTCGAACGCCCTTGCTGTCTACGGACGTTGGCGCAAGTCAATCGGTGTGTTCGGGGCGATCGGCCGGGGTGGCCGCCGCATCCGGGCTTGCGTGTTCGGCCTGGTTCCGGCATATGCCAGACGTCTTCGGTCGGCGGAAGGGCCGGCGCCGTGCCGTGGGTGTGGTGCGGAGGCCGTGGTCCGGCGAGGTGTGTCCTTCGCCTACGCGGGCGTGTCACCGCGCCCGCGCCCCGGAGCGTCCGGGCCCGGCTCCCGCGATCCGGCCGGAACGTCACGGTGCCGGAGCCGCATCCGGTGCCGGTTCTCGACGAGCAGTGCGGCGCCCGCGGCCGCCGCGCCCGGCCACAGGTGCCCCGTGACGGCGGTGGCCGCGGCGCCCGCCGCCACCGCCACCAGCCGACCGGCCACCCAGAGATCCCCGCGCCCCCACGACCGCAGCGCCGCGCGGCCGACGAGGCCGGTGAGCGTTCCGGTGAAGTAGTTGGTCGGGGTGGAGCGGATCCGTCCCTGGATGCCCATGGCCACGGCGGTGAGCGCCAACAGCGCCGTCCGGCCCCCGGCGGAGCCGGCCGGGCCCAGGGCCCACAGCGCGGATGCCGTGGCCAGCAGGGCCACCTCCGCCAGCAGCATCACGGGAAGCGACCACTTCAGCCGGCCCTCCATCCACGCGCCGCAGGCGACCCCGGCGCCGTACGCGAGGAGCGCCGTCACCACCCGGATCACCACCCCGTGTTCCCCGGCGCCGGTGGCGGAGATGCCGAGCAGCACCAGGTTCCCGGTCATCACCCCGGCGAAGACCTGGCCGACGCAGAGGAAGGCGAAGGCGTCGGCCGAGCCGGAGGCCGCCGACAGGAGCAGCAGGGGCCATTCGCCCCAGGGACCGGGTGCGGCATCGGGGCGGGGGACGGGTGGGCGTACGGCAGTGGACACGTCCGCATTTTCGGCCCCGGCACCGCCGCCGGACCGGTGTGACCCGCCGGGGACGCCGCGGAACGCGTCCCTGGTGCGGGCGTGCGAGGGGCGGGCGTGTGAAGCGGGGGAGTGCGCCCCGGTGTACGCGCGATTGGTGGAACAGGGCGGTGCCGGGCACCTTGACGGGGATCCGCCGATCGGTATGGTCTAGGCCAAGTGCAGTGCCCTGCCGGGCGCCCGGCGTTTCCCGGGCGTACCCGGCGGCGGTACCTGCCGTGCCCTTCGCACATCTTGGCCCCACACCAAAGAGGCCGGTCCGGCACCACGGGCCCCCATAGCCCGCTCGGGTGCGGCGACGCCTCCTGTGAAGGAGAAGCATGCACACGAAGAGGAAGACGGCTGCGGTCGTCGGCGCCCTGCTCGCGCCCGTGCTGGCCCTGACCCTCCCGGTCGGGTCCGCCAGCGCCCACGGCTACATCTCGTCGCCGCCGAGCCGTCAGGCCCAGTGCGCTGCCGGAACCGTGAGCTGTGGCGAGATCAAGTACGAGCCGCAGAGTGTGGAAGGCCCCAAGGGGCTGACCAGTTGCAGCGGCGGGAACAGCCGGTTCGCCGAGCTCGACAACGACTCCAAGGGATGGAAGGTGACCTCGGTCGGCCGCAGCACGTCCTTCCAGTGGGTGCTGACCGCCCGCCACGCCACCAGCACCTGGCAGTACTTCGCCGGCGGCCGGAAGGTCGCGGAATTCAACGACAACGGTGCGCAGCCCGGTGCCACGGTCACCCACCAGGTCGACTTCGGCAGCGTGACGGGGCGTCAGAAGGTCCTCGCGGTGTGGAACATCGCGGACACCGCCAACGCCTTCTACGCCTGCATCGATCTGAACATCGGCTGAGCCCCGGTGCCGGGCGGAACGGACGACGACCGTTCCGCCCGGCACCACCCGCCCCGGAACGCCGCCGGTCCGGGGCATCAGCCGGACGGATCCACGGGCAGGGCCCGCGCCGCCGGGTCGCCCCGCTCGTCCGCGCGCCTGGCCTGCGGTACGCCGGGGCGGGCCGCCGTGCCGCTCGGGACGGTCCGCTCGGCGGGTGCCGGATGCTCGGCGGCGCCGCCGATCGGCTCGGGATCGGTCCAGTAGACGCCGAGCATCGTACGGAGCGTCGTGGGGTGCTGGCCGGGCCCGGTGGGCACCGTCAGCCGGTCGAGGTGCTGCCACAGCTCGTGGTCGGCCCGATCGGCCCCGCCGCCCTCGCGGGCGTGGACGTCCTGATGGCGCTGCACGGCGACGGCCAGCTCGCGGAGGGTCTCGCGGCTCTGCTGCCCGGCGGTGTGGCTCTGCGTCCGGTTCACATTGCGCTGTTCCTGACCCAGCTCGGTGATGGCCCGCTGCACCCGCTGGTGGAAGTTGGCGGTGCGGCGGCGCAGCGACTCGAAGTCGGCCCGGGTGGCGAACCACTCGTGCTTGCCGGCATCGCCCCGGGCGAAGCACTCGACCCGGAACTCCTCGCGCTCGGTCTTGCGCCGCCGCAGCACGCTCGCGGTCCGCTCGTGGACGTGGGTGAGGATCTTCCGGGCTCGCGGCAGGTTGTCGGGGTGGATGATCGCGGCCCATGTTCTGGCGTCACGGGTGGGAGGGTGGATGTTCGACGTGAGCAACTGCTCGAACTCTTTGTCGCCGAGCTGCGCGAGGTCCTGGGCGTCCACTACTGGCCTCCAAGCCGGTGTTGGGCGGTATGCGTCCAGCGTGGCGTATGGAACTGACAAGGAGGTAGAAATCAGGAAATAGAACGTACTGCGGCTGACGGTCCTGATCGAAGCGGTATTGACGGCCTGTCAGCACCCAGGGGTGTGCTGCGACGGCCTGTGCACCACGGACACCGTGGGTTCCCCGACGGGGCGCGCGAACACCGTGCTGCGCGGAAGCACCCCGGACCATCTGCCGCATGTCCGAAAATGCGCGTCAGCCGGGGTCCCTGCCGCCGTCCCGGGGAAGGCTGCGGCCGACGGCGTACGCCCTCGGGCGCGCCACAGCGGCGCGCGTACCCCGTCGTCCTCGGAGACCTGGCAGCGGAGGCCGTTGACGACCTCGTCCCGCGCGATGTCCCAGCCGACGACACCGTTGCCCTTGCGCGTGAGTTCCACGAGACGGGCGCGTTCGTCCCCGTGCCCGGTGTTGACGTCGCACTCCACGACGCCGGTCCAGGAACGTCCGTCCACGGCCCCGGCCAGGGCGATCACCGGGAGCGCCACCGCGGCCAGTAGCAGGGCGGCCACCGATGCGCCGTCCGCGGTGCGTTCCAGCCAGCCGGAGGGGGTGGTGTGGCTGCGTCTGCCGCTGTCGCGCTCGCGCCGCCCGGTGCGGTACTCGACGATCACGCCGAGCCGCAGCGCGTACGAGACGAGACCGACCGCCACGCCCCACCACGGGCCGTGGAAGGCCCCCACCACCAGCGCGCAGGTGAGCGGGACGACCGCAGCCTGCCCGACCGTGTGGGCGGTGGGGGTGTCCGCGTGGACCCGGGCCCCGCCCTTGGCCGCGAAGTACGCGTACGAGGTGCGCGACACCACGACGGCGAGCACCGAGGCCAGCAGCGCGTCGTTGAGGAGCATCCCGATGAGGACGTCGGGCCAGTTGGACGGCTCCATAGCGACGAACGCCTCGCTCGCCGCGCCTCCGCCGCCCAGCGTCCAGGCCAGCTTGAGGACGGGCACGGCGAAGACGACCGCCAGCAGCACGATGTGACCGGGGCCGCCCTTCAGGTCCGTCGACCGTTCCTTGTTGCTCATGGGCCAAGTCTTGGCGGGGGCCGGACGGTCGGCGAGGCGACGGCCGCCGGTTCCGTCGCCGGGGACGACGGAACCGGCCCGATCCGGTTGCGCCACCGTCCGGAAATCACCCGATCGGGCTACCCGTGACCGGTCCGGGGGATCCACGGCCACCGGGGCACGGGCCGCTCGCGGGGCAGAGGGGCGAGCCTCCGTGCCGTTGCGTGACCAGGTGGGCGTTGTTCTAGTGGGACCACCTGCCCATGGGGGCCACGGGACGGGCTCGGCGCTCCGTGGGCACCGGGCACCGGAACCGGTTCCCCGGCACGGGGCGATCCCGGCGGGCCACCCTTCGCGCGCTCTTTGCACCCGCACTCACTGGACGGTGACCATGACCATGTCCTCCTTCGGTTCCTTCGGCGGCCCGGACCCGTTCTCGGAAATGCTCAACCGGTTCTTCGGGATGTCCCCGGCTTCCTCGCCACCGCAGGTGCAGCGGGTCCCGATCGGCCGGCTGCTGACCGAGTCGGCCCGGGAGCTGATAGGCCGGGCGACCACCCGGGCGACCGACGACGGCAGCCGGGACCTGGACACCGAACACCTGCTGTGGGCCGCCACCCAGGTGGACCCGTCCCGCACCCTGCTCCAGCAGGCCGGGGCGGACCCGGACGAGCTGGGCAAGCGGATCGCCGAGGCCCTGCCGGGGGCGAGCGCCACTCCGTCGGCGGAGCCCAGCCTGACGCCCGCCGCCAAGCGCGTACTGCTCCAGGCGTACGAACGTTCGCAGGCGGCCGGGGTGTCGTACATCGGGCCGGAGCACATCCTCGGCGCGCTGCTGGACGCCAAGGAGTCCGGTGCGGCCAAACTGCTGGGCGCGTACGGCACCGACACCGGCAGGCTGCGGCGCGAGGCCGACGACGCCGCACGGGCCGACGGGACACCCGCGGCCGGTACGAGCGACACCCCCACGCTCGACCAGTACGGGCGGGACCTGACCGAGGAGGCGAAGGCCGGGAAGCTCGATCCCGTGGTCGGCAGGGCCGAGGAGATCGAACAGACCGTGGAGGTCCTCTCCCGGCGCTCCAAGAACAACCCGGTGCTCATCGGTGAGCCCGGGGTCGGCAAGACCGCGATCGTGGAGGGAATCGCCCAGCGCATCGTGGCCGGTGACGTCCCGCGCACCCTCAAGGACAAGCGGGTGATCGCGCTGGACCTCTCCGGTCTGGTGGCGGGCTCCCAGTACCGCGGCCAGTTCGAGGAGCGGCTCAAGAACGTCATCGAGGAGGTCAGCGCCGCCGCCGAGTCGACGATCCTGTTCATCGACGAACTGCACACCGTGGTCGGCGCCGGAGCGTCCGGCGAGGGCGCGATGGACGCGGGCAACATGCTGAAGCCCGCGCTGGCCCGCGGCGAACTGCACGTGGTCGGGGCGACCACCATCGACGAGTACCGCAAGCACATCGAGAAGGACGCCGCGCTGGAGCGCCGCTTCCAGCCCGTCATGGTGCCCGAGCCGACGGTCGAGGAGACCATCCAGATCCTGGAGGGCCTGCGCGACTCCTACGAGGCGCACCACCAGGTCCGCTTCGCCGACGACGCCCTGGTGGCGGCCGCCGAGCTGTCCGACCGCTACATCAGCGACCGGTTCCTGCCGGACAAGGCCATCGACCTCATGGACCAGGCGGGCGCCCGGGTGCGGCTGCGGTCGCTCGGCCGGTCCACCGAGGTCGTCTCCCGTGAGGACCGGCTCGCCAAGCTCAAGCGGGAGAAGGACGAGGCCGTCGCCTCCGAGGACTTCGAGAAGGCGTCCGAGCTGAAGGGCCGGATCGCGGAGACCGAGGCCGAGCTCGCCGGGATCGAGGAACGGCGCGAGGGCGTCATGGACGTCACCACCGCCGACATCGCCGAGGTCGTCTCCCGCCGCACCGGCATCCCGGTCACCCAGCTCACCGCCAGCGAGAAGGAGAAGCTCCTCAGGCTGGAGGACGCGCTGCACTCCCGGGTCGTCGGCCAGGACGAGGCGGTCACCGCGATCGCGGAGGCGGTACGCCGCAGCCGGTCCGGAATGGGGGACCCCGACCGGCCCGTGGGCTCCTTCCTCTTCCTCGGGCCCACCGGCGTCGGAAAGACCGAACTCGCCAAGGCGCTGGCCGAGCTGCTGTTCGGCGACGAGAACCGGATGGCCCGTTTCGACATGAGCGAGTTCCAGGAGAAGCACACCGTCTCCCGGCTCGTCGGCGCCCCGCCCGGATACGTCGGCCACGAGGAGGCGGGCCAGCTGACGGAGAAGGTGCGCCGACAGCCGTACAGCGTGCTGCTGTTCGACGAGGTGGAGAAGGCGCACCCCGACGTCTTCAACACCCTGCTCCAGGTGCTCGACGACGGGCGGCTGACCGATGCGCAGGGGCGGATGGTGGACTTCCGGCACACCGTCGTCATCATGACGTCCAACATCGGGGCCCAGCGCATCCTCGCCCACAAGGGCGATGTCTCCGAGATCCGCGAGGACCTCATGGGCGACCTGCGGGGACACTTCCCGCCGGAGTTCCTCAACCGTGTCGACGAGACGATCATCTTCCACGGGCTCGACAAGGGCGACCTCGGACAGATCGTCGACCTCATGCTGGACGGCAGCAAACGCCGGGTCCGGGCCCAGGGCATGGAGCTGGAGGTCACCGAGGCGGCGAAGAAACTCCTTGTCGCGCACGGTCACCAGCCGGAGTTCGGCGCCCGTCCGCTGCGCCGCACGATCCAGACCGAACTCGACAACCGCATCGCCTCCCTGCTGCTGGGCGGCGAGGCAGATCCGGGCGACACCATCGTCGCCGACGTGCGGGACAACGCGCTGGTCTGCACCGTCGACCGCCCGAAGACCTCCGCCGAGGAGGCCGCCGGGGACGGGGACGCCGCCGACGGAGCGGCGGAGGGGACGCCGGCCGAGTAGCGCCGCGCGGCCCCGCCGCCCGCAGGGCCTGCCGTACGCTCCCCCCGGTCCGTACGGCAGGCCCTGCACCGCGCTGCGGACTTCCGGAAATATGAAGTGCGTTCGAGTGGTGAATGTCATCGCTCGAACGGGTGGCGGACGGTGTCCCGGATGCGACGCCGTGCCGACGCGCGGCTATTCCTGCTGCTTGTGATCGAGAACCTGCTGCGCACCGCCACCGCGGTCGCCCTCACCGCCCTGCCCCTGACGACGACGAGCCCGGCGTTCGCCTCGGACGACCCCCTCACGGCCCAGCTGATCCCGTGCGCCTCCGTCGTGGCACCCGCCGGGCACATCTGCGTGCCGTCGCCGAAGCAGTGCATCAAGGCGCCGTGCCCCCAGTACGACCTCGTCGCCCTCCCGTTCCTCCCGCTGGCCGCGGGCGCGGGGCGGGGGACGCCGGAGGGGGTGGGGCACTCCTTCTGACCTCTGCCCGGGAGCGGTCTTCCGCGCCGCCCGCACACCTCCGTCCGGACCGATTGTCAGTGGTCGCGGATACGTTCGGTGGTGTCCTGCCGTTGTGGCGCGGAAGTCGCCCCGGTACGCAGAGGAGTGGTGTGTTGTCAGACTGGGAGAGGTCCAGCACGGTACGGGTGACCGCGCCGGCGCGGGCCCGCAAGCTGGCCAAGGTCCCGTTCGTCGAACTGGCCGACGGACGTCTTCAGGGTGTGGTGTCCAGCGGGTCGGACATCGGGCGGGTCTACGTGTCGTCGGTCGCCGCCGGCACCTACGCCTTCGCGTGCAGCACCAACAACAACCGTCCGTGCGGCGGCGCCCGCGGCTCGTTCTGCAACCACATCCTCGCCCTGATCGGCGAGGCCGTGCTCCAGTACGGTGCCGAGCGCGTCGCCCGCTATCTCCGGGTCGAGCCCGGGGAAGGGGAACCGGACGCGAGCGCCCTCACCTCCGCGATGCGCGACACCCGTCCCCCGCAGGCGGACGCCGGGGCCGCCGCGCCGGTGTTCAGCCGGTTCCTGCGCCACCTCGCCTACCTGGAGTTCACCCCGGACACCACTCCGGTGCCGGAGATGCACTGGTTCCCGACGACCAGGGCGGTGGCCTGATGCGCGCCGACCTCCTCGCGGAGCCCCTCGACGGACTCGACGAAGTCCTCGCCGCCGTCGACGCGTTCGACCGGGCCCTCGTCGCCGGGCTGCTCCGCCCGCAGGCGGCCCAGACCGAGGGGCTGACCGCGCTCGCCCACGCGGTCGCCGGCAGCCCGCTCGCCTCGCGGGTCGCCGGGGCGGCCGAGAAGGCGGCGGCCGGGGCCGCGAGCGAGGACGACTTCGTCGCCCTCGCCGCCGCCCGCACCGCGCTCCTCGGCTCCGCGCACGACGCGCTGACCGCCCGGGTTGCCGAGGCGACCGGACGGACGCGCGGCGAGGACCCCGTACCGCCGCCCGCCGGGCAGCAGCCGGCCAACCTGCTCGCCGCCGCCCGCTCCTGGCTGTCGGACCTGGCGCGTTCCGGATGGCAGGGCATCGACCACGACCTGGCCGCCGGAGCGGCCCCCGTCGTCTCCGCCATGCTCCCGGAGCCCGCGCTGCGCCGCCCGGCGATGCTCCTCGACGGCTTCGCCGCCGAGCTGGCCGCCTCCTGCCCGGGAGCCACCCTGGAGCGGATACCGGTGCGCCGCTGGGCCGACCTGTGGGCCCGGGGGCTGCTGCTCACCGTGCCCGGTGCCGCCGGGACGCCGGTGACCGGCACGGCCACCGGCCGCCTGCTGCCCCTCGGCGTCGACCTCCAGGAGCACCCGACCGCCGTACAGGCGCAAGTCCACGCGGTGTTCGAGCCCGCGGACGGCGGGGCGCCGCGGCTGGTCCGGGCCGGGGCGGCGGTGCCGAAACCCGACACGGTCGTCGGGGCGGGCCTCTGGCAGCTGCTCCGCCCGCGTCTCTCGCTGCTCGCGGCCCTCGGCGAGGGCCGCGCCATGGACCTCACCGACATGCCCGTCACCGCCGAGGGCGATCTGCTCTGGAGCGACGAGCACGCCCGCTTGGGCGAGCCCGCCGACGCCTTCGCCACCGCCCGGGTCGCCCTGCCCACCGCCACGGACGCGGCCACCGCGCCCCTGGACCGCCACCCGGCACGCATCGCCGTCCCCGTGTTCCTGGAGGGCTACACCACCGCCGAGGACGACGGCACCCGGACCTTCGTCCTGCCCGGCTGCGCCCTGGCCGTCGACACCGGCCGCATCCCGGCCGCCGGGGCCCTCACTCCCGAGGCGGTCGCGGCGTCCGGTGCCTGCATCGGACTGCTCCGCTGGGACGCCGGGGCCTACCGCGTCCAGCCCCTGGCCGTCGAGACGACCGTCCGGAAGAAAGCCGTCGCGGTGCACGCCGGGGGATGGGCCGGGGGCACGACCGACAAAGCGGGTGCCAGGGCGGAGAAGGCCGCCACCGACGCCGTCACGGTGTTGCGGGAGCGGGCGGGAAGGCTGCTGCGGAAATGACCGAGCACACGACGGCCCCGGCTGCCGGAACCACGCCCTCCGGGGCGGACCCGCAGGAGAACCGGCGCCAGGTCCTCTACTGGCGGCTCCTCGCCCGCCTCTTCGACCAGGAGGAACAGGCCGCGCTGGAATCGGCCGGCCTCGCCGTGGTCGAGGACATCGGCCTGCCGGCCGCGCTGCTGGACCCCCAGGCATCCGTCGATTCGGTCGTGCAGCGCCACCCGGAGCTGGCCGACGAGTTCGACGGCCTGATGGCCCCCGCCACCGAAGCTGACGACGGCGGCGCGGGCGACGACGGCGGAACGGACCGTGACCGGGTCGCCGAGGTACGGCGGGCGGCCCTGGTGTCGAAGGTGCTGCTCAACGTCTTCGCCTCCGGCTCGGGCCAGGTCACCGCCGGACAGCTGGCGCGCTGGCAGTCGGACGCCGACTGGCTGGAGCGCGCGCTCGGCTGCCGCCCCGGCGATCTGCGCGGCGGCCGGACCGGTGGGCGCGCGGCGGGACGGGGCCCCGGCCCGGCCGGCACCGGCGGCAACGGCACGACCCCCGACCTCAGCCGGCTGATCCCGGCCATCGGGCCGGAGCTGGGGAACATCGAGGCCGATCTCGTCAAACGGATGCACCTGCGCGAAGTGCTCGCCGACCCCGCGCTGGCCGCCCGGCTCACCCCGAGCATGTCGCTGATCGAGCAACTGCTGCGGGACAAGAACAACCTCTCCGGCGTGGCCCTGGCCAACGCCAAGAGCCTGATCCGACGCTTTGTCGACGAGGTCGCCGAAGTGCTGCGCACCCAGGTGGAGAAGGCCACGGTCGGTGCCCTGGACCGCTCGGTCCCGCCCAAGCGGGTCTTCCGCAACCTCGACCTCGACCGCACGATCTGGAAGAACCTCACCAACTGGAGCCCGGAGGAGGAGCGGCTCTACGTCGACCGCCTCTACTACCGGCACACGACCCGCAGGACGACACCCCAGCGGCTGATCGTCGTCGTCGACCAGTCCGGCTCGATGGTCGACTCGATGGTCAACTGCACCATCCTCGCGTCGATCTTCGCCGGGCTGCCCAAGGTGGACGTCCATCTGATCGCCTACGACACCCAGGCGCTCGACCTCACCCCCTGGGTGCACGACCCCTTCGAGACCCTGCTGCGCACCAACCTCGGGGGCGGCACCGACGGCACGGCCGCCATGACACTGGTCCAGCCGAAGATCGCCGAACCCCGCAACACCGTCGTGGTATGGATCTCCGACTTCTACGAATGGCGGAGCGAACCGCTCTTCGAGGCCATGGCCGCCATCCACCGCTCGGGAGCCCGGTTCATTCCCGTCGGCTCGGTCACCAGCGCCGGCCGGGGCAGCGTCAACCCGTGGTTCCGCGAACGCTTCAAGGACCTCGGCACGCCGGTCCTCTCCGGCCACATCCGCAAGCTCGTCCACGAACTCAAGAACTTCCTCGCCTAGAAAGGCCCCTCATGTCCGACCTGTTGCGCGCCCCCGCCGAGATCAAGTACGCCGAGGAACTGGAGTGGCTGGAGTCCATCGACGACAACCCCAAGCCCTTCTCCTGGCGGCTCTCGCCCAAGATGGTGCGCCTGTTCATCCTGGGCTCCGAGCGCTCCGACGGCCTGGACCGCGAGATCTCCCAGAAGTGGTACGGAGACCGCAGCTTCGTCGAGCGTTCCATCGTCACCCTCGCCTCGGACCGGGGCCTGCTGCTGATAGGCGACCCGGGCACGGGCAAGAGCTGGCTGGCCGAACTGCTGTCCGCCGCGATCTGCCGCAACTCCACGCTCGTGGTGCAGGGCACGGCCGGCACCACCGAGGACCACATCAAGTACTCCTGGAACGTGTCGATGGTCATCGCCAAGGGCCAGTCCCGGGAGTCGATGATCCCCTCACCGATCATGACCGCGATGGAGTCCGGCGCCATCGGCCGCTTCGAGGAGCTGACCCGCTCCACCAGCGACGTGCAGGACGCGCTGATCTCGATCCTTTCCGAGAAGTACATCTCGGTTCCCGAACTGGACAGCGACAGCATCGTCTTCGCCAAGCCCGGATTCTCCGTCATCGCCACCGCCAACAGCCGCGACCGGGGCGTCAACGACCTGTCCTCGGCCCTCAAGCGCCGGTTCAACTTCGTCCGTATCCCGGTGGTGACGAACAAGAAGAGCGAGGCGGAGATCGTCCGCTTCCGCACCGAGGAACTGCTGCGCCGCCACCAGATCGAACTGGAGGTCCCGCCGACGCTCCTGGACGTACTGCTGCGCAGCTTCGCCGACCTGCGGGCCTCGGCGGCGGCGGCCGGCAGCGAGGACGAGAAGCTGGAGTCCGCGCTGTCCACCGCGGAGCAGATCGGTGTGCTGGAGGACGCGGTGCTGCACAGCAACTTCTTCGGCCGGCACACCCTGACCGCCCGCACCCTGGCGTCCTCGCTCGTCGGCTCGCTGGCCCGGCGCGAACCCGAGGACCTGGCCATCCTCAACAAATACCTGCACGGCGTCGTCGAGCCGCGCAGCAAGGAAGAGGGCGGCTCCTGGCCCGAGTTCCTGGAGGGCGGCCGCGACGCGATCGCCACCCTGTCATGACCGGCACCCACGAAGGCACCTTCGAGGGGCTCCGCGCCCAGCTCCAGGAGGCCGCGGCGGCCTTCGCCGACGGACCGGACGCCCTGGAGGGAATCCTCCTCGGCATCGTCGACGACGTCGACCACGCGGCCCGCGAACCGCTGGAGATCTTCCCCGTCTGCCACCACTCACCGGCCTCCGCGATCGCGATGGCCCGCCGCCTGCGGGAGAAGCAGCCCAAGGTCGTGTACCTGGAGCTGTGCGAGGACATGGCCCCCCTCCTGACCGAGCTGCGCAACTGCAGGCTGCCGGTGGCGGTCCAGTCCTTCGCGACCGAGGTCGACGGCTTCCCCGCCGACTGGTCCCCGCTGTCGGTGGTCGCCCCGATCACCGAGGCGTCCGCCGAGTACCAGGCGATCGCCTACGCGCTGGACACGCCGGGCGTCGAGCTCGTCCTCGTCGACCGCTCCTCCGACCACGTCTTCCAGTGGGACACGCGCGGCGCGCACCCCGAGGCCCCCGCCGACCCGGACGCGCCGCCCGTCGAGGAGGAGGCCGCGCTGCACGGCGACGCCGTGGGCGTGGAGATCGGCGATCTGCGCCCCCGCTTCGCCGAGCTGGAGGAGCACCTGCTGCGCCACGGCAAGGTCCGGCACTGGTCGGAATGGTGGCACCAGTACGTCGAGCTGCCGCTCGGCGACAGCGACCACGACACCTACCGCCAGGTCATGCTCCTGATCGGCAGCCTCTTCCGGCGACTGGCGCCCGGCGACCCGCACCGGGTCCGGGTGGACGAGGACCGCGAGCGCCACATGTGGACCCGGATGCGCCGGCACCTCGCGGCGAGCGGAGCCGACCCCGCGGACTGCCTCTACGTCTGCGGCGCCTTCCACGCGGTCAGCAGGGTCGAGGAGTTCGGCGTCCACGGCGCCGACACCTTCGAGATCACCCCGCCCACGGCCACGGTCTGGCAGCACGGCCTGATCCCGTCCAGCCACGCGGCGATCGAGGCGCAGTTCGGCCTCGCCGCCGGATCGGTGTCGATCGCCGCCACCGTCTGGGCGAAGAACGTCAGGCGCAGCCGCGTGAAGCCGTTCCGCCTGGCGGGGCAGGCCGGCAAGGAGAAGACAGGAGCCAGGAAGGCCGGGCCCCTGCCGGCCCCGGTCGCGGACCTGCCGCCCTCGGACCGGCTGACCGGCTTCCTTCAGCGGCCGCCCGTCCTGGACCGGCTGGACGAGGCCGAACTGCTCGGCTGGTCGGTGGAGATCGTGCGCGCCGCCCGCCGCAACGGCTACCTCGCCTCCACGGCCGACGCCATCGCCGTGTTCGAGACGTCGATCCTGCTGGCCGGGATGCGCGACCGGGCCAGACCCACCCCGTACGACTTCCAGGACGCGGCGGTCACCTGCATCGAGAAGGACTCCGTGCCCGGCCGCCGCGACGTCCGGCGCCTGGTGGAGATCATGATGGGCGGCGACCGGGTCGGCCAGGTCGGCTACGACGCGCTGCCGCCCCTCGCCCGTGACGTGCACGACCGGCTGGCCCCCCTGGGACTGGAACTCCAACGGCGCGGAGTGCGGCGCGCCCTGCTGGACATCGCCGCGCGGCCGGAGCTGGAGCGCTGCTCCGACGCGCTGTGGATGCTGCGGTACCTGATGCCGCAGGGCGCCGCCCGCCCGATCATGGGCGAGCGGAAGCTGGGGGAGCGGCCGATCCAGGAATCGTGGGACCTCGCCCTCGGCACGCACCAGCGCGCGCTCATCGAGCTCGGATACGAGGGCGTCAGCATCGAGCAGGTGCTGGAGCAGCGGCTGCGCCGGACCGCGTACGACCGGCAGGCCACCACGGAGACCGTCCTGGCGGCCGTCGAGGACGCGACGCTGTACCTGCGCAGCCGGCGGCTCGCCGACGAACTGGGCACCCACGCCCTGGAGGTGCTGTCCGCCGAGCGCGGCGTCGACGGCGCGCCCGAGGTGCTGCGCCGGGTGCGACGGCTGCTGGCGTACTACCGCACCGCCGAGCCGGTACTGCCGCCCTGGATCGAGTCGTTCGTCAAGACCGGCTACGCCCACTACTGCACGCTGCTGCCGACGGCGTTCACCGACGAGGACGCGACGGTCCGTCAGGTGGCGGCGATGCTGGGCTTCCTGTTTAGCATGGAGAGCCTGGCGCTCTCCCTGGGCTGCGACCGGACCCAGCTGGAGCTGGCGGTGGGCCAGTCGCACCCGGAGGAGTCGTCGAAGACGGCACTGCTGTGGGCGGCACAGGTCCAGCTCGGCCGTCTGACCCGCGCGGAACTCCGCGCGCGGTGCGACGCCCTGCTGGACAACCCGCTGACGGTGGCCGCCTATCCGCGCTGTCTCAGCGGCTTCGTCCACGCGCTGGAGCCCGTTCCGGGCCTCACCGACTTCGTCGTGGAGGCCGTCTCGAACGCCTTCGGGCGGCTGCCGGACCAGGTGCTGCTGCCCTGGCTGCCGACGCTGATCACCACCCTCCGGTCGAGCGGCTCGGAGCTCGCTCCGCTGCTGATCCGGGAGGCCGGACGGACCTTCCCCGGCCGACTGGCCGCGCTGGACGCCTGGGTGCCGCCGTGGCGGGCCCCGTCCGCACGGCCCGCCGCGCAGTCGACGGGCGGCGCGCGGAGCGGCCAGGGAAGCGCCCTGCTCGCCGCGCACCCGGGGACGTGCGACGCGCTCGCGGGCCTGCTCGGCTGCGAGGACGGCTGGGAGGAGCCGGACACCGGCCCCGCAGGGGCGGCGCTGCTCGACCGCCATCCAGCCACCGCACAGGCACTGGAGGCGCTGCTGGCCACCGGGTGACCTTCTGCGGGCCGGTCCCGGACGGACGGAGCGCTGACCGGCCCACAGCGACGAAGTGCCTGGTCAGAAGGGTGCGCCGACCTGGACGCCGCCTCAGCCGCCGTGATTCGATGACGCCCATGACATCGTTCTGGACGGGAAAGCGGATACGGCTGCGCGGCATCGAGCCCGACGACTGGACCGCCCTCATGCGCTTCGCCGAGGAGGAGGCGGGCACGGGCGACCTGCCCCGCCTGCCGCGCTCGGCCGAGCAGCATCGCGCCCGCGCGAAGGAACTGTCCGTCGCCGCTCTCGACGCGGACTGCTTCCAACTGGCGGTCGAATCGATGGAGACGGGGGAGATGGTCGGGGCCGTCGGCTCCTTCCAGACCGACCCGCGGGCCGGGTGGTTCGAGTACGGGGTCGTCATCGGCGCCGACCACCGGCGCAGCGGGTACGCGGCCGAGGCCGTACGGCTCCTGCTGCGCCACATGTTCGACGAGCGGCGGTTCCACCGCTGCCAGGCCCGGATCCTCGCGTACAACACGGCGTCACTGGCCCTGCACCGACGGCTGGGATTCGTCGAGGAGGGCCGGCTCCGCGACCATGTGTACGTCGGCGGGCGCCATCAGGACCTCGTTCTGATGGGCATCCTCGCGGAGGAGTTCGCCCTGGCGCACCCCTCGGACGGATGCTGAGCGGAGCGGGACCGCGCCCCTGACCGGTGGCGGAGCCGGCTCGCCGCCCGGCACCGACCGGGCGCCGCGCGGGATGCGGAACGGGCGGGGAAACTCCATGGCCCCGGCGGATTCATGGCCGGATAATGCCTGCTCATGTCAGCCAAACCTGTCTCCGGCCCGATGTGCACCCGCGCATCGCTCGCGGCCGATCTCCGTACGCTCGGACTGCGCCCCGGTGAAACCGTGCTGGTGCACTCCTCGCTGAGCTCGCTGGGCTGGGTCTGCGGCGGCCCCGTGGCCGTCGTCATGGCGCTGCTCGACGTGCTCGGCGAGGAGGGCACCCTGGTCGTGCCGACCCACTCCGGTGACAACTCCGATCCGGCGCTCTGGTCGAACCCGCCCGTGCCCGAGGCATGGTGGGAAGGGATCCGCGCCGCGACCCCGGCCTTCGACACCCGGACCACCCGCACCCTCGGCGTCGGAGTCGTACCGGAGACCGTACGTACCTGGCCGGGCGCGCGCCGCAGCTCCCATCCGCAGACCTCCTTCGCCGCCGTGGGCCCGCGCGCCGCCGCCATCGTGGACGGGCACGCGCCCGACTGCCGCCTCGGCGAGCGCAGCCCGCTCGCCAGGCTGGAGGAGAGCGGGGCACGGATCCTGCTGCTGGGCGCCGGATACGACTCCTGCACCGCCTTCCACCTGGCCGAATACCGGATCCCCGCCCCACTGACGGACAACTCCTTCGCCGCCGTGACACCGCAGGGGCGCCGCTGGGTCACGGTGCGCGACACCATGATCTCCTCGGAACGGTTCGACGAGCTGGGCGCGGCGTACGAGAAGGAGCGCCCGGTGCTGCGCGGCGCGGTGGGCGGCGCCGGGGCGCGGCTGTTCGGCCTCGCCGATGCCGTCGCCTACGCCGAGAGCTGGCTCCCCGCGCACCGCCCCGAAGCGGCCGGGATCTGACCGACCCGGACCGGGCAGACACCGGCCGACACACCTCCCCAGGCGCGCATCGCCGCTGGTGGGAGCCGCCTCGGCCGGTCGTGGCGCGGGAACGGGCGCGGGGGCGGGGCCGCCCGGGTGCGGGTACGCCGTCCGGGGTCCACGGTGGGAGCACGAAGCCGTACCGGCCGTGGCGGTGGGGAAGCCCCGAAGGAGCAGCGCATGGAGGCCCTGGAAAGGATCAGGCCCGTGAACGGCGCACCCTGCTGGGTGAGCCTGATCGTGCGTGATCTGCGCGCGGCCCAGGGCTTCTACCGGTCCGCCCTGGGCTGGGAGTTCGTCGACAGCGCGCTCGGCGACAACTTCTGCGTGGCGATGGCGCGGGGGCTGCCCGTGGCCGGGCTCGGATGCTGCTCCCGCACCGCCCGGCCGCCCGCGGTCTGGACCCCGTACTTCGCGGTGGACGACGCGGACGAGACCGCGGACCGGGTCAGGGAGCGTGGCGCGACCCTCGCCGTCGGGCCGGTGAAGCTCGGCGAGGGCCGGGCCGCGATCGCCGCCGACCGCGACGGCGCCATCTTCGGATTCTGGGAGGGAACGGCCCTGACCTGGTCGGTCGGCCGGGGCGACGCCCCCGCCCGCCTGGACCTGCGCACCCGCCACGCCTTCGAGGCGGCCATCTTCTACGCGGAGGTCTTCGACTGGGCCGAACGCCCCGGCGGCTGCACGGTCGACTACACGGAGGGCCACGTCCACATCGGACTCGACGGGCACACGGTCGCCACCCTGCACGGCGGCGGAGTCGGGAGCGCCGCCGACCCCGCGATCAGGCCCCGGTGGGTCGTCGGCTTCCGCGTCGGGGACGGCGCGCGGACGGCGACCGCCGCCGGCGCCGCGGGAGGAGCGGTGTCCCCGTCGAACGGCGGGCCCTCGACGGACGACTTCGTCATCCGCGACCCCGACGGCGCGCTCTTCACCGTGTTCGACGCCTGAAAGCCCCTCCCGGAATGGGGGCGTGGCCCCGGAGCGACCATTCGCTCCGGGGCCGCGACCTGCGCGTTCCGTGCCGTCGTCCGACGACGGCCGTCAGCCGCGCCGGTGGCTCACCGGCCGCTCGCGCTCCTCCTGCGGAGGAGGAACACCGCGCCGCCGCCGACCACGACGAGCAGGGCGGCGGCGCCGGCGATCATCGGGGTGGCGCTGGAACCGCCGGTCTCGGCGAGGTCGCCGCCGCCGGTCGTGGAACCGGTGACCTGGTCCGCGGACGCGGTGGGGGCGGGTGTGGCGGAGGGGGCCGTCGACGGCTTGGTGCCGGGAGCGGCCGTCCTGCAGTCGAGGACGCCCCGGAAGGTCTCCTCGAAGCCGTTCGGGCCGGTGACGGTGAGGTCGTACGAGGCGTCCTCGGCGACCGGAACCGTCACGGTCTTCGTGCCACCGGGGGCGACGGTGTACCGCGCGCCCTTGAGAGTGAAGGTCCACGGCTCGTCACCCTGGTTGGTGGCGGTGACGTCGACGCCGCCCTTCGCGCAGTCGGTGGCGGCGGTGACGGCGGGGACGGCCCCCTTCTTCGCCCAGGACGCGGACGCCTTGGCGGTGACGGCGGCATCGCTGGACCCGGCCAGGACGAGGGTCTGGCTGGGGCCGTCCGTGCTGACGAAGGCGCGGCCGAGCGGAACCCCGGTGGTGGCCCGGGCGGTCAGTTCGGCCGATCCGTCGGGGGTACCGGCGGGGACGTCCAGGAAGACCCGGTCGCCGTTGGCGGCGTTCTCCACGGGCCTGCCGTCCGCGTCGACGATCCGCACACCGGCCGGGGCGCCGGGAGCGAGCGCGAGGGAGACGGTCGACGCGTTCGTGGCGACGGTGACCGGACCCACGCGGTCACCGGACCTGCCCGCGACGGAGGCGGGGGAGAGCGCCAGGGACTCCTTCGGCTCCTGGAGGCTCTCGGCCCGGCCGAGCAGGTAGTCGGTCAGCAGTTTGGCGTCGGGGTCCGTGGGGGTGGCCGTCACCCGGTCCGAGAAGTGCCAGATGGCGGCCTGGGTCCCCGCGGCGGCGTCGTTCGCGTCGAGGTTCTTGGCGCCGACCTTCTTGGCCAGGTCGGC
Organism: Streptomyces sp. NPDC015144; assembly: GCF_043079735.1. NCBI lineage: Bacteria > Bacillati > Actinomycetota > Actinomycetes > Kitasatosporales > Streptomycetaceae > Streptomyces > Streptomyces sp. NPDC015144. The sequence continues at coordinate 267,808 of NZ_JBIBUU010000008.1, forward strand.
CACCGCGACCTTGGGGTAGGAGTTCTCCAGGACCCAGAGGATCTTCCCGGCGTCGCCGTTGTCGTGCAGGGAGGACTGGTCCCAGCCGACCTCCTTGTAGTGGAAGTCCTGCCGGGCCCCGGTGCGCAGGTCGATGCAGTAGGTCGAGAGCGTGCCCCCCTGCCCGGTCCGCATCTCGAACAGGCCCGCGCGTCCGACGGACCACTTGCTCCCGTCCTTCTCCTCGATATTGACCGGCCCGTAGTCGGTCAGGCCGCCGAGCTTCGCGGTGGCACCGCCCGTGCCCAGGTGGCTCTCGTCGGCCGCGGCGGGACCGGCGAGGGCCATGGCCCCCGTCGCGAGCAGACCCGAGGCCAGGGAGACGGCGGCCAGACGGGCGGCGCCGCGTCTGAAGACAGAAAACATGGAATTCCCCTCGAAAGCAGGCCGATCCGCGCCGTTGGTCGATGAAGGGGCGCGGTGGATGCCTGCGGCATACGTACGGACGCGGGCGGGGCTTGTTGCGCCACCCGGGTACACGGGAATCCTAGGAACTCCGTTCCCGGGGAATGCCGGTCATAGGGCTGGGATAAGGCTAGCGAGCCGGAATCGTTACCGGTGGTGCCCAACTCACCGGAAAACACGGGAGGAAGAGGTACATCGGGCGGTGCGCGAGCCCCTTCCGGGGGAATCGGTCCGGACCAATCCGGGGTCTGTGTGAGCACAACCTGAGGTATGCCTTAAGGCATCCATAAGAATGGCCCGCCGGTGCTCGGGAAGGGCGGCCGACGCGTTTTTCGGGGTTAGGTTGCTGATCGCCGGGCCGCGGAGGCATCGAGCCGAAAAGGCCGCCCCGCCGGCCTGCTCCCGGACGTCGTCATTCCTGAGGAGTTCTTCCCCATGACCCTTCGCCGCAAGGCCGCCGCGTGCACCGCCGCAGGCGCCGCCTCACTGGTTCTGGCCGCGCTGTCGAGCGTTCCCGCATCGGCCCACGGTTCGATGACGGACCCGGTCAGCCGGGTTTCCGCCTGCTACGCGGAGGGCGTGGAATCGCCGACGTCCGCGGCGTGCAAGGCGGCGATCGCCGCCAGTGGCAAGCAGGCGTTCTACGACTGGAACGCGGTCAACATCGCGAACGCGGCCGGGAAGTCGAAGCAGATCATCCCCGACGGCAAGCTGTGCAGCGCCGCCAACGACAAGTACCGGGGCCTGGATCTGCCGCGTACCGACTGGCCGTCCACGAAGATGGCGGCGGGCGCCCACACCTTCCACTACAAGGGAACCGCCCCGCACAAGGGTTCCTTCGAGCTGTACATCACCAAGGACTCCTACGACCCGTCGAAGCCGCTGAAGTGGTCGGACCTGGAGGCCCAGCCCTTCGTGAAGGTCGCCGACCCCCGGATGGAGAACGGCGACTACGTGTTCCAGGGCAATGTCCCCGCGAGGTCCGGGCGCCATCTCATCTACTCGATCTGGCAGCGCTCCGACTCCCCGGAGGCCTTCTACACCTGCTCGGACGTCGTCTTCGGCGGCGGCGCCAAGGGCGGCGCAGCCGCACCCACCGCCTCCGCGCCGACCGAGAAGGAGATCGAGCAGGGCGCCGCCAAGTCCTCCGTCCAGCACCAGGGCCACGACGGTCACGGAGCGGCCGCCCCGGCCTCCACCGGGGCCGGCACCGCGCAGGGCGCCGCCGAGACACCGGCCGGTGCCGACGAGCCCCGGGTCGACAGCGCCGCCGAGGGGTCCCCGCACACCACGCTCGCCGAGACCGGTGGCGACGGCTCCACCCGCTACATCGCCGTCGCGGGGGCGGCGGTCCTGGCCGCCGGCGCGACCGCGGTGTTCGCCGTCGGCCGACGCCGTTCGACCGCGGCCGGCCGCTGACCCCTCTCCCGTCCCCCCGGCGGTCGTGTGCCGGGGGGAGCAGTTCGGCACCGTGGCGGCCCGAACAGCCCGGTGCCGCCCGGGCCGGCCGCCGTAGTCAACAGCCCCCATCCGCCCGCACTCCGGCCGGCCGGAAGCCGTCGGGCCCGGGGCGTGCCAGACACCGCCCGGCAGGCGGCGGTTCGACGACATGCCCCGGGGAACCGACAAGGCGGGGCCGGACAGTCAAGGAAGGAAGCGCCGTCGTGAACAACCGACCGTCCCGAGGAGCCGACCACCTCGCGGCCATCGTCGATGCCCTCCCCGATGGCCTCGTGATCGTGAACGGCAACGGCACCATCGTCAACGCCAACACCACGGCGCTCGGCATGTTCGAGACGCCCGGTGCCGTGCTCGTGGGCCGTGGGCTGTTCGACCTGCTGCCCGGCTTCGACCCGCGGTCCCTCCCCGGCTCGGTCCCGCTCCCCGAGGACGTCGAAGGCCCGTTCCGCACCGCACCCGAGCGGATGACCGCACGACGCGCCGACGGGAGCGAGTTCGCCGCGGAGGTCACCGGCGTCCACCTGGACGGCCGGGGCGGGAGCCGAGGTCCGTACGACCACGCCGGCGAACGGCTGCTCCTGCTCGTGATGCGGGACCTCACCGGCACCATCGACACCGAAGGCGAACTGAACCGCTCGCACGAACAGTTGGAGATGGTCCTGCGGGCCGCCTCGGAAGGCGTCGTCGGGACGGACATCGAGGGCCGGGTCGTCCTGGTCAACCCGGCGGCGGCACGGCTCCTGGGATACCGGGCCGGTCAACTCGGCGGCCAGGACCTCCACTCACTGATCCTGCACTCGCGGACGGACGGCGAGTCCTACCCGTACGAGGAGTCGCCCCTCGCCGACACGCTCAGGTCCGGCCGCGCGCACCGGGTCCGCGAGCAGGTCCTCTGGACCCGGGACGGCACCCGCGTCCCGGTCGACATCGCGACCGCCCCGGTCCGTGAGGGCGGCCGGCTCGTCGGGGCCGTCCTCACCTTCACCGACCAGCGCCCGTACGAGCGGCTCGTACAGGAGCACGAGGCCGAACTGGCCGAACTGACCGAGCGGCACGGCGCCGAACTGGACCGGCACCGGGACCGGCTCGCCGCGCTGACCGCCCGCAACACCCAGCTCACGGCGGCACTCGACGGAGCCCTGCACGGAACCCTGGCGGAGCTGACCGCGGAACTCCGCACACTGGCGGCCGACGAGGCCGTCCACCTCTGGCCGGAGGCACACCGGCTCCTGAACCACCTGGTGTCCGGATACACCCGGGCGGCCGCCCTGATCGACGACGTCCTCGGCCATCAGCGGTCCGACACGGGCGCGGAGGGACTGCGCCGGAGCCGCGTACTGCTCGACCGGGTCGTCGACGCCGGTATCGACCGCGCCGTCGAACTGGCCGGCCCCGGCCGCCTCCGTTTCCAGGTGAACACCCCGCCGGTGGAGGCGGAGGCCGACCCGGAACGCCTCGCCACCGCGCTCGCGCATCTCATCGCCGACGTCGCGGGCATCGGCGCCACGGACGCCGGCCACCCCGACCCGCTGGTCGCGATCACGGTCGAGCCCGCCCCGCGCGGTGACGCGGTACGCGTCGAGGTGCGCGGACCGCACCCCGGCGGCGACCCGGTCCACCAGGCCCTCGTCCACGGCATCGTCGGTGCGCACGGCGGTACGGTCCGCACCCGTGAGGTACCGGGGACGGGCGGAGGCGTCCATGTCATGGACATCCCCTACCCGCCCTCCGGGCGGAGCCCCGGGGCGCCGTCGCCCGCCCACCGGGACGACGCGGGGCCGGTCCGGCCCGCCGCGGAGGTCGCGGTCATCGGCGGGACCGGGCGCCGGCACGCCCGCCGGGCGGTTCCGGACCCCCTCCCGGACAGCGCGCGGACGCCCGTCCGCACCGGCCCGGGAGCGTCCGGGCGCCGCCGGGGACGCCCCGCCGAAGGCGTCGTCGCGACCGCCGCGGAGAACACGCGGAGCTACGCCCCCGACGGCGAGGCCGCGCGCCCCCGACGGGCCCGGGGAACGGCCCCCGCCCCGCAGACCGGCACCCGCACCGCCTGCCCGGACGGCTCCGCGACCCCGGCCGCACGCCCGGCCCCGGGCGGCCGGCACGCCTCGATGGCCGGCCAGGAATGGGGCGAGCCCGTCGGCGCCGAGCCCTGGGGCCGGTCCGAACTCACCCCCGCCGGTGTCGAGGGCGCTCCCGGACTGGTCCCGGCGCCGGTCTACTGGCCCGAACCCGCGGCGGAGACACCGACCGGGTACGAGGCGATCCAGGACCGTCCGGTCCTCCCCGGCCCGTACGGCACCCCCTCGCCGGAGGAACCCCCGGCGCTCACGGCCCCGAGGACGGCGGTGCGCGGGCGGGCCGCCCAGGCCGCCATGATCGGAGCCGGGGCCGTATCCGTACAGCCCGCGCAGCTCGTGACGGTGCCCGGCCCCCACCAGTCGACCGCCTGACCGCCCGCCCGGACCGGTCCGGGCCCCGAGGAACGGACCACGCGCGGCTGCCGGAGAACCGGCAGCCGCGCGACGCGTTCCGCACCGCGCCCGCGGCGCCTCACCGTTCCTGGATCTCCGCCGGTTCACCCTCGGCGCGCGGCCGTTCCTCGGCGAGTCTGCCCCAGACGATCATCCGGTACGTGCTCGTGAACTCCGGTGTGCAGGTCGTCAGCGTGATGTAGCGGCCCGGCGCGGTGAAGCCCGAACCGGCGGGCACCGGATCCAGTACGGCGATGTTCTTTGGCGTGGTCCGGGGCAGGATGCTCGCCATCTTGTAGACGTAGTACGTGTCCCGCGTCTCGACGACGATCGGGTCCCCCGGCCGCAGGTGGTTGATGTAGCGGAACGGCTCCCCGTGGGTGTTGCGGTGCCCGGCGACTCCGAAGTTCCCCGCCTTCGCCCCCGGCATCGAGGTGGGGATGCTGTCCTTGTCGTAGTGGCCGACCATGCCGCGGTCCAGGACCCGGGTCTTGTCGATGCCTTCCGCGATCGGCACGACCACGTCCAGCTTGGGGATGTGCAGGATCGCGAAGCCCTGGCCGGGCTCGAACGCGTCCGGTCCGCCGCCGCTGTGCGCCCAGGAGCGCTCCAGCTCGTGACGGGCGCTCCCCGTGATGCTGTGGGCCCGCACGTTCGACCACCACAGCTGGTACGAGGTGAAGAGGAGCATCAGCGCCCCCGTGGTGATGAGGACCTCACCACCCACCCGGCCTGCCACCGTGGCGGCGCCCGGCTTCCGCGCCCGGGCCGCGCGCCGGGCCTCGACGCGGGTCATGGGCGGCGGCGGGACAGCGGGGGAGGCCAGCGGGGCGCGGGACCGGGGCGAGGCGTGCCGGCGTGCGCCGCGTTTCGGGGACGGTGCGGCGGTGTGTCTGCCGCTCCGCTTCGCGGCCTTCCGGCGCGCGGCGCGCCCGCCCTCGGGCAGCGGCCCCGTCATACGACGGCCTTCGGAGACCTGCGGCGTGAACGCGCACAGGGAAGAGGCCCGATCGAGTCGTGCATGACTTTCCTTGTTCTCTGGTCCGGTGTCATGTGCCGGATCGCTGCCTCCGGTTCCCGGCCGGCGTTCTTTCGCGGGCCCGAGGGAGCGAGGGGGATCGTGGACGACACAAGGGGAAATGCCCGGCGGGCCATCGGCCGCCGAATGCCGACGATATCCGATTCGGATGGTCGAAGTCCGTTCGGTGCCAGCGGATTTGAGGGTGCGACGGCCCATGGGGCGCACTGGTCGAGGTGATTCTTATTCGCCCCGGAAGCGAGGCTCAAGAGAACCTTAAGGATTTTCCGCAAGGGGAACAGGAAGTCTTTTCCGGAAATTCGAGCCGCTAGGTTCGATCCCGTGGAAATACGGGACCGTGTCCAATCCAGTGCGAAATCCTCCACCGTGCGGCCGGCAGGCGCCCCGGCGGGCCGGGGGCGCGCCTCGCGCACCGCGTCGACGCCCCTCGACGTGATACCGGGCCCGCGGCACGCCGTGCGCCGGCCGGCCCGCACGGCGCCCCCGCGGACCAGGCACCGCGAGCGGCCCGTGCGCTCGTACCTCGTGCGTCCGGCCAGGGTGGTGAAGCGGGCCCTCGCCACCGGCGACCGATGGGCCGGTCCCTGGCGGATGTCTCCGAAGGCGCTGCTGGCGGGGGTGGCCACGGGAGGCGGGTGGGTCCTGGCCCTGTGGGCCGTGAACGTCCGGCCGACGGCCCGGCTCGGCGAACTCCTCGCGGACCTCGCCCATGTGACCGGTCTGCTCGCCGGGTACGGCGCGCTCGTCATGTTCTTCCTGATGGCGCGGGTGCCCGCCGTGGAACACGGGGTGGGTGCCGACAGACTGGCCCGGTGGCACGCGTGGGGCGGGCGCTGGGTGGTGCTGCTGTGCCTGGGGCACACCCTGCTCGCGGTGTGCGGTTCCGCCGCCCGCGACGGGCACGACCTGCTGACGTCCGCGCTGCGGATGCTGGGCCGTACGCAACTGGCGCTCGCCGGGGCAGGGCTCGTGCTGCTGTGCGCGGTCGGCGCGGTCTCCGCCCACGCGGTACGGGGCCGGATCCGGCACGAGACCTGGCGGGCGGTCCATCTGCTCACCTACCTGGGCGCGGCGCTCGGCGTCGCGCACCAGATGACCGGCCCGGACGTCGCGGTCAACGCCTGCGCGTGGTGGATGTGGGCGCTGCTGCACCTCACCGTGCTGGTGCTGCTGGTCCGGTACCGGATCGTCGTCCCGGTGCGGCAGGCACTCCGGCACGATCTGCGTGTTGTGGAGGTCCGGGCGGAGGGGCCCGAGGTGTTCTCGGTCGTGATGCGGGGCGAGGGGCTCGACGAACTCGCCGCGGAGGCAGGCCAGTTCTTCCGATGGCGGTTCCTGCAACGGCGGATCTGGCACTCGGCGCTGCCCTTCTCGCTCTCCGCGCCCGTCCGGGACGACCGGCTGCGGATCACGGTCAAGGCGGTCGGCAACCACACCCGCCGCATCCGCAGGCTCAGGCCGGGCACCCGGGTGCTGGCCACGGGCCCCTTCGGAGCCATGACGGCCCACCGGCGCAAACGGCGAAGGGTCCTCCTGCTCGCGGGCGGTGTGGGCATCACACCGATACGGGCCCTCTTCGAGACCCTGCCCGGCGGCCCCGGCGACATCACCCTGCTCTACCGGGCCGGCAGCGAGGACCAGTTGGTGCTGCGCGAGGAACTGGAGGCGATCGCCGCCCACCGTCAGGCGCGGCTGCACTACCTGCTCGGCCGCTCCGACGCCTCGTTCAACCCACTGGCACCGCAGACGCTGCGGAGCCTGGTCCCCGACCTGGCCCGGCGCGACGTCTACCTCTGCGGTCCGAACGGCATGACCGTCGCGGCGACCGCGGCACTCGTACAGGCCGGGGTGCCCCGGACCCGCATACACACCGAGAGCTTCGCGCTCTGACCGGTCGCCGGTCGCCGGGTTGCCGACCGGCGCCGGGCGCAGGATACCCGGAACTCCGCACGACCCCCGTACGCCGTTCCGCGCCCCGGCAACGCTCCGCAGTCGCGCATCTACACTGTGCTGATGCTTCGCGAAGAGGCGAGGCACCTGAGCATCACGGGGGCCCCATGGGATTCGGCTTCGGGCAGCGGCGCAGCGGGCAGCCCCCCGCCGAGCGGACCAGTTTCGTCGGGCGGACCGAGGAGGTCGCGCTGATCCGGGAGGCGTTCCAGGAGGCGCGGCTCGTCACCCTCGTGGGGCCGGGCGGCGTCGGAAAGAGCCGCACCGCCCTGCGCGCGGCGGAGGGCCTGCGGGACCGGTTCCCGGACGGGGTGTGGCTGGTCGAGCTGTCGGCCCTGTCCGATCCGGAGCTGGTGCCGGAGACGCTGGCCACCGTGCTGGAGGTGCCGGAGCACGCCGGGATGGGATCGCTGGACGCGGTGGTCTCCCACATCAGGGGACAGCGGCTCCTCGTCGTGCTCGACACCTGCGAGCACCTGGTCGACGCCTGCGCCGTGCTCTGCGACGTCCTGCTGAGGGAGGCGGCCGAGGTGTGCGTCCTGGCCACCAGCCGGCAGCCCCTCGACGTCGTCGACGAGCGGACGATGGCGATCGCCCCGCTCGGCGTGGACGACGCCGTGGAACTGTTCACCCAGCGGGCCGCCCGGGTGCTGCCCGGCTGGGCCGTCACCGATGCCAACCGGGACCAGGTGCTCTCGCTCGTGGAGCGGCTCGACCGGATCCCGCTCGCCCTCGAACTGGCCGCCGTGCGCCTGCGGGTCGCGCCGCTGGCGGAGCTGGTGGCCCGGCTGGACCGCCGGTTCGAGGTCTTCACCGGCGGCCAGCGCGCCGCCTGCGCCCGCCACCAGACCCTGCGGACCACGATCGGCTGGTCCTACGAGCTCTGCACCCCGGCGGAGCGCCTCCTCTGGGCGCGGCTGTCCGTCTTCGCCGGCCCCTTCGAGCTGTCCGCCGCCGAGCGGGTGGGCGGCGGCGACCGGCTCCCGGCCGACGCCGTGCTGGAAGCGCTCTTCGGGCTGGTCGACAAGTCGGTGGTGCAGCGCGTCGGGGAGGACGGGGCGCGCTACCGGCTGCTGGACACGATCCGTGAGTACGGGGCCGAGCGCCTCGACGAGGACCGCACCGCGACCGACGTACGCGAACGCCACTTCGAGCACCATCGCGAGACGGCCCGCCGGATGTGGGAGGAGCTGATCACTCCCGCCCAGGCCGAACTGCACCGGGCGGTGCGCGGCCAGATCGCCGACATCCGGGCCGCGATGAAGTACGCCTTCTCGACGGAGGGCGGCGCGGCGGACGGGCTGGTCCTCGCCGTCTGGCTCGCTCCCCACTGGCGGGCCAGCGGCACGCTGTCGGAGGGGCGGTACTGGATCGACAAGGGCCTCGCCCTGGTGCCGGAGGACTGCTCGGAGCGGGCCTGGGGCCTCTTCATGACCGGTGTGTTCGCGACCTGGACCGCCGCTCTCGACGAGGCGCCGGACCTCTTCCGGTGGGCCCGGGAGTCGGCGCTGAACTGCGACGAGCAGCGCGTCGCGCTCTTCACCGAGGCGTACAACGGCGCGATGCGGGCCCTGTGCGGCGAGATCGAGGAAGGGCTCGCCGACATGGAGCAGGGCCGCCGCCAGATCGTCGCAGTGGGCGACCTGCTGGGCATCAGCATGGTCCATTACGAGGGCGCGCTGCTGCGGGCCGCGCTCGGGCACACCGACGGGGCCCTGGAGCTGTGCGCCTGGGGGCTGGCCCATCTGGAGGGCACCGGCGACCGGCAGTTCTACGGCTCCACGCTGATGGCCCAGGGGCTCATCCTCTGGCTCGCCGGACGCCACGACGAGGCCGCCGAGGTGCTGAGGGAGTCCCTGGAGGCCATCAGCGAGATCGGCGACGTGCTGGTCGCGGCGCTCTGCTGCCTGGGCCTGTCCTGGCACGCGGCCCTGGCGCAGCGCCATGTCCGGGCGGCCTGGCTGCTGGGATACGCGGAAGGGGCGCGCCGGCTCAGCGGGGATCCGGTGGCCATGCTCGCGGCCGTGCTGGAACAGCAGGAGACGACCCGGAGCGCCGTACGGGACGCGCTGGGGGACGCGGAGTACGAGCGCTGGCACGGCGTCGGGGCGCGGCTGTCGGGGACCGAGATCCTGGCGGCGGTGCGCTCGGACACCGACCGGCCGCCCTCGCCCCGGCGGACCGTGCCCCGCGCCCGGCCGGAGCCCGCGGCGGCCGATCTGCTCACCCCCCGGGAACGGGAGGTCGCCGTCCTCGTCGCGCGCGGGCTCTCCAACCGGGAGGTGGCCGAGCACCTGGTGATCTCCAAGCGGACCGCGGACACCCATGTCGAACGGATCCTCACCAAACTCGCCATCGACTCACGCACGGAGATCGCCTCGGTGCTGGAGCCCTGCCCCCGTACGTAGCCGGGCGCGCCGCCGGTACGTATGCCGACGCCGACGGGGTGGGCGCGGGGGCCGCACAGATACGTGTACCGATGCGCGATTCGGCGCGGGTCCCTGGGGCGGCCCGTGCGGCAGGCTGGGCGTGCCGCTGGGGCAGGAAGCAGCTGTGCGGCAAGGGTGGTCGTGGCCGACGCGCAGGCCCGAGTGCTCCCGCCCCAGCGGTACCAGGCGTACGGCGCCCGCTCCTTCCGCATGCGTGGAGGGCCCGGGACAGCCCTTAGGGTGGAGGGAGTACCACCCGAGAAGAGGATGCGCCATGTCCTTCGCCCCACTCGGCCGGCACAACGGCGAGCACAGCGACCACTGCAACACCGTCCTGTGCTGCCGCTGCCAGCAGCGGAGCTGGACGACGCAGCAGGGCAGCGAACGGCTGTGCGGTCCGTGCGCCGCCTGCTGCCGGGAGTGCGGCAGGGCCCCGGCCCCATACCTGGACGGGCTGCACGACGGGATCTGTTCCGACTGCCGCGGTCTCTGCGCGAACTGCCGCAAGCCCCTGCCCGACATCGGTGCCTGCGAGTGCCGGCAGTGGAAGCAGCGCCCGGGGGGCGACCCGATCGGCTTCGTCCTGCAGGGCTTCCCCGCACCGCTGCTCCAGGCCCTCGGACACCGGGTGCCGCGCACCCTCCCCGACATCCTGTACGGCGAGCTGGAGCACCGCACGGCCGCCCAGCTCCTCGACCGCGTCGAGCGCCGCTGGAGCAACCGCTGGTCCCACGCCATCCACGAACGCGACGAGGAGAACCGTCGCCGCTGGGCGCCGCAGGAGATCGCCGAGGCCCTGGTGAGCCCCGGCCGGTGCGGGAACAGGGCCTGCGAGGACGGCTACCTCCTCACCGACGGCGCGCCCTGCCCGTACTGCCAGCAGCCGGCCCACCGCTTCGTCCCGGCCACCGCCGAGACGGTCGCCACCTCGGAGCACGCACGCGCGACCGCCGCGCGGATCCGCAGGACGCTGGTCGGCAACCGCGCGGCCGCCAAGCGGCCCGGCGGCGGTACCCGGCCGGCCGTGTGGCCGGTGCCGCACGACGACTGACCCGGATCCGCGCGGGAACGACGGGCCCGGAGCCGCGCGGGTGGGACAGGGCCCGGGCCCGGCAGCCACGACGGGTCCCGGATCCGGGGGTACGGCGAAGGCCCGGCCGCCGTGTCCGGCACGGGCTCTTCCGGACGCCGTGTCGCACGTGTCCGGAAGAGCCCGCCCCGTCACGGCGGCCGGGCCCCTGCCACCGGGAGCCGGTGGCTCAGCTCGCCTCGGCCGCGGCCTTCTCCTCCGCGAGCCGCTGCATGCCGCTCTGCGTCTTGAGCGGCTTCTCCTTGATGAACAGCACCGCGATCAGGGCGAGGAAGGCGAACGGCGCGCCGACCAGGAAGACCTCGGCGGTCGCGACCCCGTACGCCTGCTCGACGATGTGCCGGGCCGGTTCGGGCAGCTTGCTCAGGTCGGGGACGGAGTGGCCGGAGCCGCCGCCGGCCGCCGCGCCGCCGAAGCCCTTCTCCAGCTCGCTCGCCACCCGGTTGCCGAGCACGGCGCCGAGGGCGCTCGTACCGATCGCGCCACCGAGGCTGCGGAAGAACGACAGGACCGAGGTCGCCGCGCCCAGCTCCGAGGCGGGCACGTCGTTCTGGGCGGCCAGCACCAGGTTCTGCATCAGCATGCCGACGCCCACGCCGAGGACGACCATGTAGACGCTGAGCAGTCCGAAGGAGGAGTCCGCGCTGATCGTGGAGAGCAGGCCCATGCCCGCGGTCATGATGATGCCGCCCGCGATGAGGAAGCCCTTCCACTTGCCCCGGGAGGAGATGATCTGACCGGCGACGGTCGTCGAGATCATCAGACCGAGGATCATCGGCAGGCTCATCAGACCGGCGATGGTCGGCGTCTTGCCCAGCGAGATCTGGAAGTACTGCGAGAGGAAGACGGTGCCGCCGAACATGGCCACACCGACGAGCATGCTCGCCACAGTCGTCAGCGTCACCGTGCGGTTGCGGAAGATGTCCAGCGGAATGATCGGTTCCTGGACCTTGGACTCGACCAGCACCGCGACGGCCAGCAGAACGACACCGGCGCCGACCAGGGCGGCGGTCTGCCACGAGGCCCAGTCGAAGCGGTTGCCCGCGAGGGTCACCCAGAGCAGCAGCGCGCTGACGCCGCTCATGATGAGCACGGCACCGAGATAGTCGATCTTCACCTCGCGGCGGACCGTGGGCAGCTTCAGCGTCAGCTGGAGCAGCACGATCGCGAGCAGAGCGAACGGCACCCCGATGAAGAAGCACCAGCGCCAGCCGAGCCAGGAGGTGTCCACGAGCACACCGCCGATCAGCGGGCCCGCGACGGTGCCGACGGCGAACACGGCACCGAAGATGCCGGAGTAGCGGCCGAGTTCACGCGGCGGGATGATCGCCGCCATCACGACCTGGGCGAGCGCCGTGAGGCCGCCCGCGCCGATGCCCTGCACCACACGGCTCACGATCAGCAGGCCGACGCTGTGCGAGAAGCCGGCCACCAGCGAGCCGACGACGAACATCGAGAGCGACAGCTGGATGAGCAGCTTCTTGTCGTAGAGGTCGGACAGCTTGCCCCAGATCGGGACGGTCGCCGTCATCGCCAGCAGCTCGGCGGTGACCACCCAGGTGTACGAGGACTGGCTGCCGTTCAGGTCGGCGATGATCCTCGGAAGGGCGTTGGAGACCACGGTCGAGGCCAGGATGGCCACGAACATACCGGCCATCAGGCCCGACATGGCCTGGAGTATCTGACGGCGTGACATGGCCGATGGCGCCGCCTCGGGCGCACCGGCTATCTGTTCTTCGGGAGTGGCGGCAGCGCTCATCGGCCGGCGTTCCTCATTCTCTGGATTCAGGTGGTTCTCGGTGGCGGAATCCCGGTGGGGCTCCGCGCATGGGTCAGTCGTTCAGGCCCGCGGCCAGTGCGGTGAACGCCTCGTGGTAGATGCTCTGGAACGTGCGGGTGCGTCCCGAGGCCACCCAGAGCTCGACGGAGGCGCGTACGGCGGCGATCGCCACATGGGCGACGAGCCGGGGGCGGAGGTCGGACTCGGGGTCCTGACCGAGCCGTTCGGCGACGACGGCGACCAGCGCCCGTTCGTCCGCGCCCTGGGCGGCCAGGAACCGGGGGAGCAGCGACGGGCTCTTCCGCACCACCGCCATCTGGAGCTCCCAGCGTTCGTGGTCCTCTTCGATGTGGGCGAGTTCCTGGGCGATGGCCTCGCGCAGGGCCTGGAGCACGGTGAAGTCGGACGGTGCGGTGAGCACGGCCCGGCGGACCCGTTCGGCGTCCTCCTGGAGGGGGCGGGTGATCGCTTCCTCCAGGCACGGGAAGTAGTTGAAGAAGGTTCGGACGGATACGCCGACCGCGTCGGTGACCGCTTCCACGGTCACCTCGTCGATGCCGCGTTCCGCGGCCATGCGCAGCGCCGTGTCCGCGAGGGCTCTGCGCGTGGCACGCTTCTTGCGTTCACGCAGCCCGAGAGACGGGTCGGCGGAGGTCATGACGTGCATGCTATGCATTTTTGCGTGGTGTGCAAAATTATTTGGGCGGTACGGGAGAACCCCGCACCGCCCGCGTGGAACCGGCTGCCCGGCACCGACCTTATCCCGGAAGCATGGCCCGTCGTCCGGGGGCGGCGGAGGACTGCATGGTCATGCCGCCGTCGACGACCAGGAGTTGGCCGGTGAGGTAGCGGGACTCGTCGGAGGCGAGGAAGACCATGGTGTGCCCGATGTCCTCGGGGGCCCCCAGGTAGGGAAGCGCGTTGCCCTTCTTCAGTGCCGCGATGACGTCCTCGGGCAGGTTGTTCTCCAGGGCGGGGGTCATCACCGCGCCGGGGGCCACCGCGTTGCAGCGGATGCCCCGCGGTCCGTACTGGACGGCGATCGACTTCGTCATGCTGACCACCGCGGCCTTCACGGCGCCGTACGAGGTCTGCAGGACGTCGCCGACGAGTGCGGCCACGGACGCGGTGTTGATGATCGACCCGCCACCGGCGCTGATCATGTGGGGGACCGCGTGCCGGGAGCCGAGAAGGGTGCTGCGCATGTTGAGGGTGACGGCCCGGTCGAACTCGTCCATGTCCATGCGGAGCAGGTCCAGGTCCTTGCGCGGGTTGGTGCCGCCGACGTGGTTGCACAGGACGTGCAGCCCGCCGAACTCGGCGACGGCCGCGGCGACCATGTCCGCGACCGAACCCTCGTCGGTGACGTCGACGGTGACCGGCAGCGCCCGGCCGCCCGCGGCCTCGACGAGGGCGGCGGTCTCCTCCGCGCTCTGCCCGTGGTGGTCGGCGACCACGACCCGGGCGCCCTCCCGGCCCATCAGCTCGGCGGCGGCCCGCCCGATGCCGCTGCCCGCGCCGGTGATGACCGCCACCTTGTCCTTGAGGCGTTCCATGGCCCTGATCCTTTCGTCGTGCCGGTGGTTCTGCCGGTGCCCGGCGGGGAATGCCGCGCCACCCGCATTGTGCACAGTACACATTGTGTGCACTGTGCACAAACATCTTGGGTGGCGGCCTCGGGAGCGGTGCGGCCATGCGCGATGATGGCGGGGAACCAATGGTGGGAGAGGGTCGAGCGATGAGTGAGCAAGAGTCCCGGCTGAGCGATCTGGAGCGGGAGCTGACCCTGCTCTCCCGGCACTTCATCGCCGCCCGGGGCCCCCGTGCGGGCCAGAGCCTGGAGCGTTCGGCGTATGTGCTGCTCACCCGGCTGGAAGTCGGCGAGCCGCTCACGCTCAAGGAGCTGGCGCTCACCTTCCAGGTCGATGTCTCCACCATCAACCGGCAGGTCAGCGCCATGCTCCGGAACGGGCTGGTGGAACGCATCCCCGACCCCGACGGCGGAGTGGCCCGCAAGTTCCGTCCCACCGCGCTCGGCCTGGAACGACTGGCGGCGGACCGCGCCGTCAGCCGCGCCGGGGCGGACCGCCTCATCGAGATCTCGGGGTGGACCCAGGAGCGGACCGAGGAGTTCGTCACCCTGCTCATCGAGTTCAACCAGAGCATCGAGCGGCTCGAAGGGCTCACCTGGTCCCGCACGGGCCGCCCGGACGGACGGCCGCCCCAGGGGTGACCGGGACGGTCAGGCGCGGCGGTCCGCCTCCGGCGGTCTCCCCGGCCGCAGGGTCTTCTCCAGAAGCGTGAACGACTTGGGCGCGCCGCCCGGCTGCGGCTTGCCCGCCTTGTGGCCGACGGCCCGGTACCCCTCGGCCAGGTAGTAGGCGGTCAGGCGCGCGTTGGTGGCCAGGCAGTCGAGGCGGACGCGCGTCCTCCCCGCCTCGGCCACTCGCCGCTCGGCGGCCCGCAGCAGCCTCCGGCCCGCTCCCGCGGGGGCGTTGTCGCGGTCGACCATCAGCCGGTGCACATATCCGGCCACCGGCGGCTGCGGCCCCCAGGCGTCCTCGTCCGCCCACCACAGTTCCCAGGCCCCGAACAGCCGGCCCCGGTCCTCGGCGACCCAGACCTCACCGCTCGTCATGACCCGGCGGAAATGGTCCTCGCCGAGCTCGCCGGGGCGCCACTGGCCGGTGATGCCCCGGTCGAGCATCCAACGGGCGGCCCCGTCGCGGAGCCGGACCAGAGCGACGGCGTCGGACGCGTCGGCGAGGCGGAGGCGTGGCTCGTTCACGCCGCGATCCTCGCACGGGCGCCCGGACCTGTACGGGGTGAGGCGGCGCCCCGCCGCTACCGGAAGGTGTGGACCACCTGGATCCCGCCGACGATGTGGGCGTTGAAGTCGTCGAGCTCGTCCGCCGGGACCCACAGTTCGAGGATGGTCCGCCCGCCGGCCTGACGTACCGGATAGCGCCGCAGGAACTCCGAATCGACCTCGAAACGCGTCACGAACCCGGCTCCGCTGTGCTTCACGTTCCAGTCCCGCGCGATCATGATCGCGTACTCCTCGTCGAGGACCGGATAGAAGAGGGGCTGCTCGGGCAGGCGGGGCGGCCAGGCACGCCAGCCCGACTCCCGGACCAGCTCCAGCTCCTCCGGGCCGGTCGGGCGCCACAGGGTCGTCGTCGCTCGCGCGCCGGTCATGAAACGGATCCTTCCGCGGGTTGGGGCCTCGGGGCGGGCCGTCCGGGTGCCGGACGATACCCGTACGGCCCGCCGCACGGCCACGGGGATTCCGCCCCGGACCACCCGGGACCTCGTGCTACGCGGTGGCTGCCGCCGCGCGGGCGTACGTGAGGAAGACCGCCCCGGACTTCAGCACGGTGTGGTCGGTGAGGTCCCAGGCGCGGGGATCGAAGGGAGCCCCGCCGGAGAAGAGCGGGATCCCGGAACCGATGGTCATCGGGCTCAGCTTCACGATCATCCCGTCGATCTCGGAGTACAGCGAAGCGGCCAGCTCGGCCCCGCCCAGCAGCCAGATGTCCTTCCCGTCCTGCCGCTTCAACTCCCGTACGACCTCCACCGGATCGTCCGCGACGATCTCCACCGCCGGGTCCGGGCTCTCGCCGATCGTCCGTGAGAACACCAGATGGCGCAGGTGCGGATAGGCGTCGGTCACCCCGACCCGCAGGCCGAGCTCGTAGGAACGCCGCCCTTCGAGGACCGTGTCGAAACGGCTGCCCGGGTCGGTGACGGACAGTGCGGCACGGGCCGGGCCGGGCAGCGTCTCCGGGTACTTCTCCACGAGGTGCCGGACGTACTCCTCGGGGATCGGCCAGAAGCCGTCCGGGCCGGTCGGGTCGGCGCCGTCCGGTCCGGCTATGTATCCGTCGAGGGTGGACGCGATGAAGTACACGAGCTTGCGCACGGGGGCCTTTCGCAGAACGAGTCGTCGAGATTCCATGATCGCCGCATGCGCGTCGCCGGACAAGAGCCAGCGGCCGGCGACGACCGGGGCGGGCATCGAGAGCGTACGCGCTTCACAACAACTCTTTCGAAAGAACTGTTGTGGGGCTATCGTCTGCGCATGACCGCCTCGGACCTCCCACCCCCGCGCGATGTCGAACTCGGCACTGCGGCCCTGCGCGTGCTCGCCCACCCCCTGCGGCTGACCGTGCTCGCCCTGCTGCGCGAGCGCGGCCCCGCCACCGCCACCCACGTCGCCGACGAACTGGGCATCAACCCCGGCGCCGCCAGCTACCACCTGCGCCGACTCGCGGCGGGCGGACTCATCGAGGAGGAACCCGACCGGGGCACCGGACGGGAACGCTGGTGGAGGTCCGTCCACCGCCAGTCGGTCCACGACCCGGCGACGGCCACCACCGAACAGCGCGACACCGGCCGCGCCTACACCCAGGCCGTGGCCGAAGTCGCCGCCGACCGCCTGCACCGGGCCGCGCGGGAAGTGCCGCTGCTCCCCGAGGACTGGCTCCGGGCCACCGCCTACGGCGACTTCCTGCTCCATCTGACCCCCGATGACACCAGCCGGATGCGGGACGAGATCTTCGAGGTGATCACCCGGTACCGCGACCGGTCGGGCGGGGTACCCGAAGGCACTTCGCCTGTCTTCGTCCAGGTGCAGGCGTTCCCGGCGCCCGGCACGGTCCTGCCGCCGGACGCCGGGGCGTGAGCCTCCCCGCTCCGGCGGCCCCGCCGCGGCCCGCGTACCGGGACGCCAACGTCCTGCGCTGGCTCACCGCGTACACGGCCTCGGTCACGGGCGACGTCGTGTACTTCCTCGCCCTGTCCTGGGCGGCCACCCGGGTCGCCGGGCCCTCGCAGGTGGGCCTGGTGGTCGCGGCGGGGGCGCTGCCGCGCGCGGTGCTCATGCTCGGCGGGGGAGTGGTCGCCGACCGCTTCGGGCCGCGCCGGGTCGCCGTCGTCAGCGACGCGGTCCGCTGCGCAGTGATCCTGGTGACCGCCGGGGCGGTCGTGGCGGCGGCACCGGGCGTATGGCTGCTGATCGCCGTCGCGCTGGTCTTCGGCGCGGTCGACGCGGTGTTCATGCCGGCGGTGGGCGCCCTCCCGCCCCGGATCACCGAGCCCGCCCAACTCGCCCGGGTCCAGGGCATGCGCGGCCTGTCGATCCGGCTCGGCAACGCCACCGGGCCGCTCCTCGCCGGGGCGTTACTGGTGTCCGGTGGCACGGCCGGCGCGTTCGCCGCCTCCGGAGCGCTGTTCGCGGTCTCGCTCGTCCTCCTGCTCACGGTGCGGACCTGCGAACCACCCGGGCCCGCCCCCCTGCCCCGTGGCTCCGCCCGGCGCGAACTGGGCGACGGGCTGCGCTACCTGCGCCGCCACCGGCTGCTCGCCCCACTCGTCGTCGTGACCGGCCTGAGCGAGATGTGCTTCAGCGGCCCGGTCGCCACCGGACTGGTGCTCCTGGCGGACGAACGCGGCTGGGGCGCGCCCGGCATGGGCTGGATCGCCGGCGCCTTCAGCGTCGGAGCCGCGGCCGCCGCACTGCTGCTCACCGCGGCGCCCCGAATACCCCGCGCCGGCCTCACCATGGCGGGCGCCCTGCTCGTCACCGCCGCGGGGGCGGTCGCCCTGGGGCACGCCGCCTCCTTGCCCGGAGCCGTCGCGTTCGGCGCCCTGATCGGCATGAGCAGCGGATTCACCACCACGGTGACCGGCGCCCTGGTCCAGACGGAGACGGATCCCCGCTACCTCGGCCGGGTCACCTCGGTCACGACGCTGTGCACGCTCGGACTGGCCCCCGCGCTCTTCCCGGCCGTCGGGATCACCGTCCACCTGTGGGGCGCGGGCGCGTTCTTCACCGGATGCGGCGCGGTCTGCCTGCTCGCCGCCGTGCTCGCCCTGTCCATTCCGGTACTCCGCCGCGCCGGACTCCGGCCGCCCGGGCGGTGACCGTACCGCCCGGCCCGCTCACCGCCCGGCCCGCTCGATCGCGGCGGCCGGGTACGGCGTCCGTCGGCTCCCGTGGACCAACCGGCGCTGGAACCCGTCCACGACGACGGCCCTCGGGGCATGCCGGTCGATGACCGAGGCGACCTCCGGCGCCACTCCCTCGGGCCGGTCGTCCGTGAGCCAGCGGCGCAGGAACTCCTCGTGCCCCAGTCCGCCGCGCAGCCCGGTGGGGAGATGGTGGCGGAGCAGATGGTTCGCCAGGTAGTCGCTGTCGTACGCGCGGTGCGCGGCCAGGAACGCGGACTCGGCGGGGGAGAGCTCGAACTCCGTGCTCAGCGCGAGGCCGAAATCCGCGAAGCGGACCGAGTGGCCGTCGGTCAGGACGTTGTCGAAATGCGCGTCGAAGTGGACGAGCCCCCGGGAGCGCATGAAGGCGGCCGTACGCATCACGGCATCCTCCGCCCAGGCGTACCGGGCCCCGTACCCGTCGCCCGGCGTTCTCTCCCGGTGATCGGCGAGCCAGGCGGCGAGCGTCTGCGGCAGATGCTCCAGGAAGACCACGACGGAGGCGGCGGACCGGCCGATGGCCTCCAGCCGGGCGCGCACGGCCGACGACCCCTCCCAGTGCGCGACCGCCCCGTCGATACCTCCGAACTCGTCGGCGAACCCGCTCGGCGGCGTGTCCGGGAGCACCCGCCAGTGGTACATCAGCGGGAAGTCCGCGCTGGCGCCGTCGAGCACCCACCCGGTGGTCAGGGCGTGCACGGCCAGCTCGCGCCAGGCGCCGAACCCGGACGAGCCCACCCCGTACTGGTAGAACGCGGGCAGCCCGAAGACGTTCGCCGTGGACCGCACGTTCTCCGGTCTCGACTCGATGTCCGTCAGCGGGATCCGCTTGACGAAGACCGGCGTGCCGTCGACCTCGAACTCGGCGGTCCTGCCCCCGACACCGGAGCCGAGCGTCGAGGCCGAAGCCACGACGTCACGGAGCCGACGGTCGCTCAGCAGCGACAACCGGGCGGCCACCGCCCCGAAGGCGGCCGGACGTACGGGGTACGGCGGACGGTCCATGAACGGCTCCTCACCGCCCGCGCCGGGCACCGGCCCCGACGTACCGGCGGCCGCGCGAACGCGATCGATCCTACGGACCGGCACCGGCACCGGCACCGGCACCGGCACCGGTCAACCGCTCGGAAAACGCCTTGCCGGCCCCCGCCCCCGCGCCTACGGTGCTGCGCATGGGTTCTCTGTGACAGTCCCCGCGCGGCCGCGTCGAGTCCGGCTCCGCCGCCGCGCGTTCTCCTCCGCGCCGCCTCTCCTTCCGTGATCCCCGCGCCCTGCCCGGCAGGGTGCGCGGGGCTGCCACGGCGTGCGCGGACGCGTCCCACCGACCACGCCCATCGGCCCGGCCGAGAACAGGGGGCTCACCCATGCCCGTCGCACAACTCGCACTCCACGACGTCACCCGCCGCTACGACGACCACATCGTGCTGGACCGGGTCTCCTTCACCATCGGCCCCGGCGAGAAGGTCGGCGTCATCGGCGAGAACGGAGCGGGAAAGTCCACGCTGCTCCGGCTGATCGCCGGGCTGGACCGGCCCGACAACGGCGAGCTGACCGTGACCGCGCCCGGCGGCTCGGCCCATCTCGCCCAGTCGCCGCGGCTGTCGCCCGAGTCCCTTGTCCAGGACGTGGTGGACACGGCCCTGGCCGATCTGCGCGACCTGGAGGCGCGGATCCGGCAGGCCGAGACCGGGCTGGAAGGGCTGTCCGGGGCCCGGCTCACCACCGCACTGGACGACTACGCCCGTCTGCTCGCCCACTACGAGGCGCGCGGCGGCCACGGAGCCGACGCCCGGGTGGACGTCGCGCTCCATGAACTCGGTCTCCCCGGGCTGGCCCGGGACAGGACGCTCGCCACCCTCTCCGGCGGCGAGAGGTCCCGGCTGGCGCTGGCCACCACGCTCGCGTCCCGGCCGGAGCTGCTGCTGCTGGACGAACCGACCAACGACCTGGACGAACGGGCGCTGGGCCGCCTGGAGGACCGTCTGCGGGCCCACCGGGGCACCGTCGTCGCGGTCACCCACGACCGGGTGTTCCTGGAACGGGTCGCCACCACGATCCTGGAAGTCGACGAAGGGAAGGTGACGCGCTACGGCGACGGTTACGACGGCTACCGCGCCGGCAAGGCCGCCGAACGGCGCCGCCGCCTGCAGGAGTACGCCGACTGGCGCGCGGAGCTGGACCGCAATCGGAAACTGGCGGCCTCGAACGCGGGACGGCTGGCGGCGGTCCCGCGCAAGCTGCCCCTCGCGGTCTTCGGCCACGGCGGATTCCGGTCCCGGGGCCGCGGCCACGGGGCCATGGTCCGCATCCGCAACGCGAAGGAACGCGTCGAGCGGCTGACCGGGCGGCCCGTCACTCCACCGCCCGAACCACTGGTGTTCACCGGCCGGTTGACCGCCGCCGCCGCCGACGACCGGACGGAACAGCCCGTGGCCGAGCTCGACGGCATCCGGGTCGGGAACCGGCTGCACCTGCCGTCGCTCCGGATCGGCGGCAGCGACCGTCTGCTGGTCACCGGCCCCAACGGCGCGGGCAAGACCACGCTGATGCGGGTCCTGGCGGGCGAGACGACACCCGACGAGGGGACGGTGCGGACACGCGGCCGGGTCGGTCATCTGAGACAGGAAGGGACGAGATGGCCACCGGGGCTGACGGTGCCCCAGGCGTTCGCCCGGGGACGCGGGGGCGACCTGGACGAGCAGACCGAACGGCTGCTTGCACTCGGCCTGTTCGCCCCGGCCGATCTGCGGCGGAGGGTGGGCGAGCTGTCGTACGGGCAGCGCCGTCGGCTCGAACTGGCCCGGTTGGTCGGCGATCCGGCCGATCTGCTCCTCCTGGACGAGCCGACCAACCACCTCTCCCCTGCCCTGGTCGAGGAGTTGGAAGGAGCCCTGGCCGAGTTCCCGGGCGCCGTCGTCGTCGTCACCCACGACCGCCGGATGCGCGGCCGGTTCTCCGGCGGGCACCTCGAGCTGAACGCCGGCCGTGCCGTCCCGCCGACCGGTGAGAAGGGCACGGACTGAGCGAGGGCCGGCCCCCACGCCCCACCGGGGCACGGAGGCCGGCCCGCGGCCTCAGTCGGATTCGGCGACGGCCCGGTCGATCGCGGCCTGGACCGCGGCGACCACGGTCTTCGAGTCGGCGCCGGTGCCGAGCTGACCGGCGAGGGCGGTGATCGCGGCCGTCTGGGCGGCCAGCCGCTTGTCCATGGACCGGATGCGGGCCTGCATGTCCTTCAGGATGGACTGCGGCTGCCACGTCGGGTTCGTCGCGTGGTCCGCCGCGTCCGCCGGCCCGCCGATCGCGTCGGTCTTCCAGACGGCGTCGAAGATGTCGCGCTTGGTGATTCCGGCCATGGGGTCCTCCTCGGGGTCGGAGCCGTTCCAGCTCGCGGGGTGCTTGAGCCGCTCCGCCACGTCGGCGCGGAGCTTGGCCATGGTGAAACCGCGGGGGTCGACCTTGTCGTTCGACCACTCCAGGTGTCCGATCACGGATTTGGCGGACCATTTGTGCGCCCGGCACAGGGCGGCCTGGACACGGACGATCGCGTCGTACTGGACGGCGGGCCAGGGGTCCTTGCCGTTGCCGAGGTTCTCGCATTCCCAGCCGTAGAACCGGGCGTTGCCGTCGACCCCGTTCGCGTTGCCCTTGGTGGGCGGGGTGGGACGGGTGCCGTACGACTCCGCTATCACCTGGTTCAGGACCTTGGGGTCGCCGCCGCCGGCATGGTTGGCGCGGCCCCAGCCGACCAGGTGCACCTGGCCGTTCTTCGCGATCATCCCGTGGCACAGCGGACCGGGCAGGTCCGGGTAGCCGTCGCGCACGATCCGGACCGTGTTCGCGGTGCCCTTGGTCACCGTGTGATGGACGACCGACCCGTTGACCGGCCCCCAGGGGCCCTTCGCATTCCGGTTGTGGGTACGCCAGTTCCCGACCTCGACCACGCGCACGCCCTCGGCGCGCAGCGCCTTGAGGACGGCAGCGGCGGACAGAGGAGTTGCCATTCGTCTTCCTTTCAGCCCGAGGTGTACGAGCGGTGCCGTCGATCGACTCGACCGTCTCCACCCGGAGGAACGCGCCACGCCGGTCGCCCCTGCTCGCAGAGTCGAACCGGCACGTGGCGACGTGTGGTTCATACGAGTTCCATACCCCCGCGTCCGCCGCAGGACTCGACCGGGAGGCCCGCAGTATGGACGGCCGTCGCCATCCACCCACCGGACACGGCCGGTTCACCGGTCCCGGACACGCGAACACCGACCGGATCCGGCGGACGTACGCTACCCAGCGCCCTGCCCGAGCGGGAGGGAAACCGCTTCCCCACCACGGGTACGAGTGGCGGAGCCCGGGGGCTCCGCGGGAAAACCGGAGGTGGCGGGCGCGCGGCCCGGACTATCGTGTACCGCTGCTGTCCGCACCCGGGCGGGCCCGACGGAGAGGCGGCGGAGTGCCGGACACGTACAGAATCATGCTGGACGCCGAACTGGCCAAGGCGTTCGATGTGTGGTCCGGGTACCTGGGCGCGGAGACGGGGGAGGACCCCGTCGTCCGCGAACGGCTGCGCTCCGCGCTGGCGTCGGCCCGTGCGGCGGCGGCGGACGGCGACCGCGAGTTCGCCCGGACCAGGGTGGCGGACATGTACGAGGAGGCCGAGGAGGCCCGCCTCCGCTGGGCGCCCACCGCACCGAGGCCCCGCGAGGCGGACGGGCAGGCGCGTGACTACGCCAAGGACCGGCTGCGCGGGACCATGTCCGTGCACCGGCGCGAACGTCTCGACACCCTCGCGATTCTCCTGAGAGTCGGCGCCCGCCGCCTCCTGGCCCTCCCCGGCCTCGACGGCGCCGTCCGCGAGGACATCGGCTACATCACCGCCCGCGCCTCGATGGCCCTCGACCTGGACCACCCGGTGGCGGCGGAGCGCGAGCTGGAACGCCTGAGGGCCCTCGAACGGCGCTGCGGCCTGCGGGACTGAGCGTCGCACGGAACCGGAAGAGCTGGGAGAATCCCCGTATGCCCCTCGCTGAAACACCGTCCGGGATCTCCCTCGCCCACGAGACCTTCGGTGATCCGTCCGATCCGCCGGTCCTGCTCGTGGCGGGGCTCGGCGCACAGATGATCACCTGGCACGAGGACTTCTGCCGCGCGCTCGCGGAGCGCGGGCGCCGGGTGATCCGTTACGACAACCGGGACTGCGGACTGTCCACCCGGTTCGACGACCGCCCCGTCGACATGGCCCGGTTCGTCCGGACGGTGAGCGCCGGGGACATCCCGGCGGCCCTCGCGATGGCGCCCTACTCCGCCCAGGACATGGCCGACGACGGCTTCGGCCTGCTCACCGCCCTCGGCATCGAGCGGGCCCATGTGGTCGGCTCGTCGATGGGCGGGCTGCTCGCCCAGCTGATGGCCGTCGCCGCGCCGGAGCGCGTCCTGACCCTGACGTCGATGATGTCCACGACGGGCGAACCCGAGTACGGCCGCTCCAGCCCCGAGGCCCAGGCGGCGCTCCTTGCCCCGAAGCCCTCGGACCGCGAGGGGTACGTGGCGGCGGCCGAGCGGGACCTGCTGTGGGCCTCCAAGCGCTACGCCGACCCGGCGGCCCTGCGCGACCTGGCCGCCCGGAGCTACGACCGTGGCCACCACCCGGCCGGAACGGCCCGGCAGCTCGCCGCCATGACGCTCAGCGGCCCGCGCACCGACGCGCTGCGCGCACTGAGGGTGCCGACGCTGGTGATCCACGGCCTGGACGACACCCTGGTCCACCCCAGCGGCGGGGAGCGTACGGCCGAACTGGTGCCGGGAGCGGAGCTCCTGCTCCTCGCCGACATGGGGCACGACCGGCCGCGCCCGCTCTGGCCCCGGATCATCGACGCCCTGGAAGCGCACACCCGCCCGCGCGACTGAACGCGGACGGCGCCCCTTCCGCTCGCGGTGAGCGGAAGGAGCGCCGCCGGGGGAAGCGTCTCAGGCGAGTTCGGGCTGCGGCTGTGCCGACCGGACCGGTACGACCTTCGGATCCCACCGCCCGGTGGTCCGCACGTAGCAGTAGATGACCGAGACCATCGCGAGGACGAGCAGCGGCCCGAACAACCAGGGGGTGCCCGCCATCACCGTGGGCAGGTAGCGGTACGCCACCAGCAGCGCGGCGAAGACCGCCGTGCCGTAGCCGACGAGCAGGGTCCCCGACCGGTCCCAGCCGCGTTCGAGCGAGCGGAGCCCCGCCTCGATGGTGAGCGTGAACACGACTCCGGCGATGATGTCGGCACCGTAGTGGTAGCCGAAGCCCAGCGTGGCGCCGA
Organism: Streptomyces sp. NPDC015144; assembly: GCF_043079735.1. Classification (NCBI taxonomy): domain Bacteria; kingdom Bacillati; phylum Actinomycetota; class Actinomycetes; order Kitasatosporales; family Streptomycetaceae; genus Streptomyces; species Streptomyces sp. NPDC015144. Next base: position 292,756 of record NZ_JBIBUU010000008.1, read on the forward strand.
GCGTGGCGATCAGCCAGAACGTCCCCGCGTACCGCAGGAACCGGGGGCCCCTGCGGGAGTGGATGAAGATCGCGGTGGCCCATGCGGTGTGCAGGCTGGGCATGCAGTTGCGCGGGGTGATCCCGTCGAACGGCATGTGCTGGGGGGCGTCGAGCGGCGGCGGGGTGTTCGGCCAGAGGTCGGCCAGCGCCCAGTGCCCGCCGTCCGCGCCGTAGGCGAAGATCGGTCCGACCACCGGGAAGATCATGTAGATGCCGGGCCCGAGCAGCCCTATGACCAGGAAGGTGCGGACCAGGTGGTGGCTCGGGAAGCGGCGCTCGACCGCCACGCGCCGCAACTGGTACGCGGCGACCGCGACCGCCGCCACCGGGAGCTGGGTGTAGACGGCGTCGAGGAAGTGGGCGCCGACCGGTCCCGTGGCCGTGACGAGCCGGCCCACCAGCCACGACGGATTGCCCAGCGCGTGATCCGCGACGGCGACGTACTGGTCGAGCACCTCGTAGCGGGTCTTCGACGTGATGAGCAGCCAGGTGTCGCCGGTCTTCCGGCCCGCCACCAGCAGCAGCCCCAGCCCGACGCCCTTCAGCAGCAGCGTCCGCTCCGCGCCCGTGCGCCGGGTGAAGGCGATGACCACACAGCCGATGATCACCCACAGCGCGCCGTTGCCGAAGGGGTGGCCCCCGTTCAGACCGATGCCGGCCGCCCACCGGACCAGGAGGAAGACAATGTCGATGCCGACGGCGGCGCAGAGGGCGATGAGCCGCTGCCGCCAGGTGAGGACCAGCATCGTCAGCGCCATGCTGGCGTACAGCAGGAAGCCCGACTTGGGGGCGACCACCACCTCCTGCGCCTGCGTGACGATCGGCCCCGGCAGACCGTAGTGCCGCGCGGCGATCTCCAGCGCGACGAGGAAACCTAGGGTCACCACGGCCGCCGCCGTCCACAGCATCGCCCGGGGCCGACGCCATGCGGTGATCAGAGCTCTGAAGTTACTACGCGAAAAAAACCGCGATGCTATAGATATCAAGTGTTTGGCCGATTTGTTCGGTTCTGGCTGGACAGGGCACTTTTCAATCCGTTTGGCATGGTTTTCCAGGGAAGGGCAGGCGTCTGGGGCGCTCGTCATGAGCCCGAACATGCTATCGGAGCGCGTCTACGAGCCCGCTGGTCAGGCGGTACGGGGCGGCCTGCCGTGCGCCCTGTCCGTCAGCTGACGGGGTGTTCGGTCCGGGGGGAACGAGCGGAGTCCAGCTGCTTCAGCCGGTGCCGCAGGGCCTCGACCGCTCCGGGGCGCCGGCCGGGCACCCGCTGACGCAGGGCCACCAGGGCCGGGCCGAGCTCCAGGGCCCGCCGCGGATCGCCGATCTCCTGCCACTGGTGGTGGGCCCGGTCCACGGCACCCTCCACGGCGGGGTCGTCCGGCGGCTGGCGGCGGGCGAGGCGGGCGTCGGCGGCGGCCGCCCACAGCTCGCAGCTGCGGGCCGGGTCACCGGCCAGGCGGGCGAGGTCGGCCCGCACCTCCAGCCAGTGGACGGCCTCGGCGGAGGCGGCGCCGTGGGTGCGCAGCGCCCACCCCTCCCACAGGGCGGCCAGCGACGCGGCCTCGCCGTGCCGCCCGGCGTGGGCGGCCGCGAGGATCGCGGGCAGCGGATCGCTCCCGGCGGCGGACGGGAGGTCCGCGAGGCCCTGGGCGGAGGCGGTCGGGCCGCCGGGCGCCGAGGGAGAAGGCGGCGGCGCGGGGTGCGACGCGGTGTCCGGGGCGATGAACAGGGCGCTGTCGGCGCCGAGCTGGGCGACGGTCTGCGCGTGCAGCCGGGCGAGCGGCGGATTGAGGCCGCTGCGCCACACGGCGGCGAGTGCCTTCAGATAGGACGGTTCCGCCGGACGGCGGCGGGCCGACGGCGGAACGATCCGTCCGTACAGCCGGGTTCCGTGGCCGAGGCCGAGCCCCTCGGCGTGGAGCTTCGGCCAGGCGTCCGGGGCGGCGGCCAGGTCGACCACGACGGTGGTGGTTCCCGGGCGTCGCGTCGCGAGCTCGGCGGCCAGCCAGTGCCAGGGCAGCGAGGTGTAGCGCAGGGTGGCGGGCGTGGTCCGGGCGAGCGCGAGGTGGATCAGCCGCTGGCGGTGGTCGAGGTGGAGCTGGCCCGCGAGGTAGAGGGTGAGCGGGCCGGGCTCGGTGGCCGCGGCGCGGATGCGGGTGAGCACCGTCTGCGGGTCGGCCGGATCGGCGAGCTCGACGACGGTGGCCGTGGCGGAGCGGGTCAGGATGCCGGGTGCCACCGCGGCCAGCGGGGACAGGGCGCCGGTCGCGTCGACGAGGCGGCCCTTGCCGGCCGGGGCTGCCGCGATCAGCAGCGCGGTCCCGGATGTCATGTCCTCCCCGTCGATTACCACAGCAGCACCGTAGCCGCTGCCCGGGACCTGGGGGAAACGGGCGCCCAACTCCACTCCGATGACTGGGTAGTACGTTCGTGCGACCGCCTCGCCGGGCGGGGCGGCCCCCCTGCCGGCCGTCCGGCCGGGGGAGATGTCGATGACGCGTACAACGTACCGCGTTCCCGCGTGAGTTGACGCATCGCGGCGCCCCCTGCGGCGACCCGGCGACACCCCTCGGGGGTGGCGTCAGCGCCACCCCGGCCAGGGCCCCAGACCTCCTGACCGGCCGCCGGCGGCGCAGCAGACTCGGTCCCGAACCGGCGGGAACCCGCCGGGGCACGGACGCACGGACGGAGAGAAACGATGACCGGTCACACCCGCCGAAGGGTTCTCGGGGGAGCGGCGCTCGCGGCGGTCGGCAGCGTCGTCGGGGGCTACGGACCCGGCCACTACGGCACCGCCGCGCAGGCGGCCACCCGGGACGGCACGGACCGGGGCGGCGCGTCGTTCCCGTTCCTGGAGGGGGCCTTCGCCCCCGTCACCGAGGAGCTCACCGCGTTCGGCCTTCCGGTGACCGGCCGGGTTCCGCGCGATCTGGACGGCCGCTACCTGCGCACCGGCCCCAACCCGCTGGGCCTGGAGGACCCGCGCGCCCACCACTGGATGATCGGCGACGGCATGGTGCACGGCGTGCGGCTGCGCGACGGCCGCGCCGAGTGGTACCGCAACCGGTGGGTCCGCTCCTCCCAGGTGGCCGCCAAGCTGGGCGAGACGTACCCCGGCCCGGTCCCGCCGGACGACTTCGCGTGCAACACCCACGTCATCCCGTACAAGGGGCGCATCCTGGCGCTCCAGGAGAGCGGACCGCTGCCGTACGAACTGGACGGCGAGCTGAACACCGTCCGGCCCCACGACTTCCGTGCCACGCTGGAGGGGGCGTTCACCGCGCACACCAAGTACGACACGGTGGCGGACGAGCTGCACGCGGTGGCGTACTACCCGACCTGGGACCATGTGCGGCACATCGTGGTCGACCACACCGGGCGGGTGGCCCGGACCAGCCGGATCCCGGTGGCGGACGCGCCGATGATGCACGACTTCGCCCTCACCGGGAAGTACGTGGTGATCGTCGACCTGCCGGTCACCTTCGATCCGGCGGCCGCCCGGGCGGGCGCGGCCGTTCCGTACACCTGGAACGCGAAGCACCCGATGCGGGTCGGGGTGATGAAGCGGACCGGGGGAGCCGTCCGCTGGTTCGAGATCGACCCGGTCTTCTTCTCGCACACGCTCAACGCCTACGACCAGGGCGACACCATCGTCATGGAACTCACCACCATGCCCGCGCCGTTCCACGTCGCGGGCACCGAGGGCGGCCCCTCCGGCACCGGGGCCCCGGCCCTCGACCGCTGGACCATCGACCTGCGCGCCGGGCGGGTCCGCACCACCCGGATCGACGACCTGCCGCAGGAGTTCCCCCGCATCGACGAGTCGCTGGTCTCCCGGCGGCACCGGTACGCCTACACGGCGTGCGCGGCGGAGATGTGGCGCGCCTACGGGACGGTCGACGGGGTGCCGCCGGACGAGACGTTCACCAACTGCCTGGTCAAGCACGACATGCTGCGCGGCAGCCGGCAGGTGCACCGCTTCCCCCGGGGCGCGGCCGCCTCGGAGCCGGTCTTCGTGCCGCGCCGAGGGGCACGGCACGAGGACGACGGCTACCTCCTGTCGTACGTGCACGATCCGGACCGGGGCGCGAGCGACCTGGTGGTCCTCTCGGCGGAGGACTTCACCGGCCGTCCGCTGGCCCGCGTCCACCTGCCGGGGCGGGTGCCGCTCGGCTTCCACGGGAGCTGGGTGCCGGACGCGTGAGCGGCACCCGCTCCCGCCCGGGTCAGCGGTAGTCCTCCGCCGGGGCCTCCTTCCCGCCGTGCACCGTGTCCTCGATGAACGCCCAGGCGTCCGGCCGGCTGCCGTCCGCGTCCCGGACGTCGTAGACCCGGCCGAGTTCGCCGCTGGACGTGGACTTCCCGTTCCAGCGGGCGGCCCGGTCCGGGTCGGCGGCGAGCGCCGCGACGCCGCGGGCGAGGAAGAGCGGGGACTCGGCGATCGCGAAGGCCGGCTCCTGGGCGATGGCGTCGCGCCAGTTCTCCTCCGTGACCCCGAAGTGGGTGAGCATCTGCTCCGAGCGGAGGAAACCCGGGCTGACGGCGACGGCGGTGCCGCCGTACTCCGCCAACTCCTCGCCCAGGCCGTAGGCGATCCGGATGGGGGCGTTCTTCGCGAGGTCGTAGTAGAGGTTCTCGCGGTACCGGCGGTTGGAGGCCGCCGTGCCGTCGGTGACCTCCACGTGCAGGGGCGCGTCGGAGCGGATCAGGAGGGGGAGGGCGAGCGCCGCGGTGATCACGTGCGAGCGCACCCCCAGCTCCAGGATGCGCAGCCCGTCCGCCAGCGGCGTCTCCCAGCTCTTCTTGCCGAAGACGGAGCGGATGAGCAGGTGGTCGCCGCCCCAGAGGTCGTTGACCAGGATGTCGAGCCGACCCTGTTCGCGGTCGATCCGCTCGACCAGGGCGCGTACCCGCTCCTCGTCCAGATGGTCGGTGGGGACGGCGATGCCGGTGCCGCCGGCCGCGGTGACCAGCTCGGCGGTCTCCTCGATGGTCTCCGTGTTCCGGCCGACCTCGCTGACCCGGGCGCGGGTGGTGCGGCCGGTCACGTAGACGGTGGCGCCGGAGCGGCCCAGTTCGACGGCGAGGGCGCGGCCGGCGCCCCGGGTGGCTCCGGCGACGAGCGCGATCCGGTCGGCGAGCGGGGCGTCCCGGGGGGTGTCCGGGTGGGTGTGCGGGGTGCTTCGGGTGGTGTTCGGGGTGTGCGTTTCCTCGTTCATGGCATCACCGTGCACGGGAAACCCGACAGATCCTGTCTCCTTTTCCGGCGCGTTCTTCCACGATTTCCTCCACGGGCTCCCCGCCCGGGTTTCCCGGCGGTCGCCGCCTGGAAGGCAGTGCCCATGACGACGACTCCGGACGGACGACCCGTCCCGCCCCCGCGCGCCGACGAGCGCGCCATGCTCGAATCCTGGCTGGACTTCCACCGGGCGACGCTCGCCCTCAAGTGCGCGGGACTGGAGGACGGACAGCTGCGGCTGGCCACCGCGTCCCCGTCCCGGATGACCCTGCTCGGCCTCGTCCAGCACATGGCCGAGGTGGAACGCAACTGGTTCCAGCGGGTGCTGGCCGGACAGGACGTCCCCCGGGTCTTCGACGACGCCGGCCCCGACGGATTCGCCCTCGCACCGGACCGGGGCATCGAGGAGGCCACGGCGGCCTGGCGGGCGGAGATCGCCCGGGGCCGGGAGCTGAGCGCAGACGCCGCGCTCGACGACACGGGGCTTCTCCCCGGGCCGGACGCGGAGTACCTCGGCGACCAGGGCGTCTCCCTGCGCTGGATCCTGGTCCATCTGATCGAGGAGTACGCGCGCCACAACGGCCATGCCGACCTCATCCGGGAACGGATCGACGGAGCCGCCGGAGTCTGACCTCGGCCGTTCCGCATTCCCGGTAAATCTCCGCCAAAGGCCCTTGCCGTGAAGGGAGTTGGCCCCGGTAGGCTCCCGGGGCGAATGGGAGGGGTGGGGCATGGCGAGCCGGAAGGTACGGCGCGGAAGCGGTACGGGCCCGAGGAGGCGGGGCGGACCGTGATCGCTCTGCTGCTGGCCCTGGGCAGCTCCCTGGTCTACGGCTGCGCCGACTTCCTGGGCGGACTCGGCGCCCGCAAGGCCCATGTACTGCGCACCGTCGTGATCGCGGCGCCGGCCTCGCTGGCGGTGGAGCTGACCCTGTGGCCGGTGCTCGGGGCCTCGTTCAGCCCCGGTGCGCTCGGCTGGGGTGTCGCGTCGGGGGTCGCCTCGGCGGGCGCGTTCGCACTGCTCTACCACACCCTGGCGATCGGCCCGATGAGCGTGCTCTCGCCGGTCACGGCGGTGGTCTCCGCCATGCTTCCGGTCGGGGTGGGCCTGGTGCAGGGCGAACACCTCGGGGCGGCCGGGCTGGCGGGTTTGCCACTGGCGCTGGCCGCGGTGGTGATGGTGAGCGCGGGGCACGGTACCGGGGCGGTGCGGCCCTCGCGCCGGGCGCTGCTGCTGGCTCTCGGCGCCGGTTCCGCCATCGCCGTCCAGCTCATCTGCCTCAACCAGGCGCCCGCCGGGAGCGGGGTGGCCCCGCTGATCGTGGGGCGGGCGGTCTCCGCGGCGATCACGCTGAGCGTGGCCGTCGTGATCCGTTCCGGCCTGGGCACCGAGCGGCCCGCGTACGCGGTGTCGGCCGCCGCGGGCGCCCTGGACTCGGTGGCCAACCTGCTGTTCCTGATGGCCGCCCGCGGCGGGGACCTCGCCGTCGTCGCCGTCATCACCGCGCTCTACCCGGCGGGTACGGTGCTGCTCGCCCGGAGCGTGCTCGCCGAGCGGATCCACCGCGGCCAACTGGTGGGGCTCGGCGCGGCGGCCGTCGCGGTCGGTCTGCTGGCGCTGGCCTGAGGAGCCGGGGGAGAACCGGGGCCCGCCGCCCGCGCCACGGTCCGGGGCGGGCGGCGGCCTGCGGCGCGGGCCTCAGCGACGCCCGTAGTACAGCGAGTTGCTCGCGATGACCGGCAGGTACAGCACGTCGGACCCGTCCGAGTCCTGGCGCACCGCCAGCCGGTCGGCGGTCACGCCCGGCGCGGCGGACTGCGCGACCCAGGCCCCGTCCGCGTTCTGCGTCGCGGCGAAGACCCGGTCGGTGCCGGTGGTGGTCACGTAGTACACCCGCTTGGTGTCCGTGGCGTCCCAGGTGATCCCGATGGCGGCGGCCGTCTGGCCACCCGCGTACACGGTCTTGCTGACCCAACTGCTGCCGCTCGGGTAGGCGTAGTAGACGCGGAAGTTGGCGCCGCTCTCGGCCGAGCGGTAGCGGTAGGCCACCTTCGGGGTGGAGCCGTCCAGGGTGAGCTTGGCGCTCTGCACCGCCGGGCCGGTGTAGGCGTTGTCGATGCTCCACTCCTCGCCCGCGGTGAGGTCCTGGATCACGTCGGACGTGGCGGGCGTCACCGGCGTGGTGACCGCGGCGCCCCTGCTGTCGGCGAAGGTGCCGGACGCCGGGTCGTAGCTCATGTACGTGAGCTGGTGGCGGAAGCCGGTCGCCGGGGCCTTCGCCCACTCGAACAGCAGGTGCACGCGCCCGGTGGCGTCCACCATCAGGTCGTCCGGGTACACCGAGCGGTTCAGCGCGTCGGCGAAGGTGGCGACCACGCTCCACTTCGAGGCGGCGTTGTCCCAGCGGTAGAGCTTCCCGGGCCGCTTGTCGGCGCCGGAGCCGACCCGGGCGGCCAGGTACAGGTCGCCGTTGGGGGCGGTGGTGACGACCGGGTACGTGATGCCCACGCCCTGGTCGGGCAGTTCGGACGAATGGTCCGTGACGTCGGTGCCCGGGGCCTCGGTGCGGAAGTAGCGCCAGGGGTCGGCGTGCATCGAGGTGAAGACGTGCAGCCGGCCGCTGCCGTCGCGGGCGACGGACGGCTGGTTGTGGCCGTTGTCGTCGGCGAACTCCGCCTGCTGCCCGTTCTTGTCGAGCAGCGGAAGGCGGCTCCAGACCCCGTCCGGGTCGCGCCGGGCGATGGCCGGACGGTGCGTGGCCGCGGTCGCGCCGGGCTCGTTGAACGCGAAGTACGTGTACTGCCCGCGGCCCTTGTACGTGGCGACCGGGGACCACCAGGCGGCCTGGTTCGACGAGTCCATCGCGTACGGGATCTTCTCGATCGCCGTGGCGGCGGCCGTGGTGGCCGCGACGGCCGTGCCGTCCGTGCCGCCGTCGGCCTGGGCGGCCGGGACGAGCGTGAGCAGGGCGGCCAGGGCCGCTGCCGAGGCCGCGTACACGCGTGCCGTGGGACGTCGCAAGGTGAGCTCCTTCGCGGATGCGGGGGTAAGGCGAACGGAGCGTCCCTCTTGCAGAACTGCCCCGTCGCTGCGCCGGGAGCTTACAACTGATCCCAGATCACGAATAGAGGGTGCACAATACGAAACTGAAATACGTCTTGGGGAAGTCGAGTGCGGGACGCCGGAGGGCCCGGTACCGGCGGAACCGCCTGTACCGGGCCCTTTGGCCGCCGAGCGCCGGATCAGCGCTTGATGAGGTCCGTGACCTCCTCGGCGGCACGCTTCATGGCGTCCTTCGGCTTCGACTTGCCGACCAGGACGGCCTGGACCTGCTTGGCCACGGCCTCCTCGATCTGGGCGTTCTGCGCGAACTGCCAGAACGGGCTGCCGGTCGCCGTCTTGGTGATCTTCTCGGTCCACTCGGTGGAGAACGTGTCCTTGGCGACCTTCGGGTCGGCCAGGCCCGCCGTGGTGGACGGCGGCAGGGCGCGCTCGGCGAAGTACTGGGCGACCGTGGCCTGGTCGGTCGTGGCGTGCAGCGCGAAGTCGGTGGCCGCGTCCTGGCCCTTGCCCTTCACGATCGCGATGACACCGCCCCACAGCAGCGCCTGGGGCGTGTCGCCCGCCTTCAGCACGGGACGCTGCATCGGCTGCATGGCGTCGGCCAGCGTCTTGTCCTTGGACTGGGCCGAGGTCACGCCCTTGCCGATGATGGCGTCGTCGTAGAAGGCGGCCTTGCCCTGCCCGAACAGGGCGCGGGCGTCGAAGCGGTCCACGTCGGCGGCGATCAGCTTCTGGTCGTGGAGCTTCTTGTACCAGGTGACCGCGTCGATCGAGGCGTCGTCGCCGATGGTGACCTTGTCACCGTCGAGCAGCGTGCAGCCGAAGGTCTGCATCCACGGGAAGATGTCCTTGAGCTGGGCGACCTTGGTGGCCGCGGCGTAGGGCACCACACCGCCGCCGAGGCCCTTCAGCTCCCGCAGCGCGTCCTCGAACTCCTCGATGGTGGTCGGGTGCTTCTTGATGCCCGCCTTCGCCAGGAGCTTGGAGTTGGCGATGAGGCCGATCGAGCCGGTGTTCCACGGCAGGCCGTACTGCTTGCCGTCGTACTTGCCGCTGTTCAGCGCGACGTCGGTGTAGCCGCCCTTGCCGGCCACCGGGCCGAGGTCGACGAGCTTGCCCATCTGCGCCACCGCGGCGAGCCAGGCGATGTCGAGGTGGATCGCACCGGTGGTCTCGCCGCCGCCGAGCTTGAGCGTGAGCTGGCTCAGGTACTCGTTGTACGGGTACGAGACGGCGCGGATCTTGGAGCCCTCGGCCTTCTCCCAGGCCTTGATGATCTTCTCGATGGAGGGCTTGGCGGCCTCCTCGTTGAGCGACCAGGAGGTGAAGTCGAAGTTCTTGGACTTCGTGTCGCCTCCGTTCGAGGAGGAGCTGGGGCCGGACGGCGCGCAGGCGCTCAGGGCGCCGACGCCGGCCACGCCGAGCGCGCCGAGACCGAACATACGAAGCGCGCCGCGCCGGCTGAGACCAGAGGTGGTCATGGTTGTCTCTCCATTGAGGGTTGGGCGGAAGGGGAACACGTGGGGGAGGGAGCGGGGGACCCGCGGGCTCAGCTCTTGACCGAACCGGCGGTCATACCGCCGACGAGGTAGCGCTGGAGGAACATGAAGGCGACGACCACCGGGACGGACACCACCAGGGAGGCGGCCATCAGCTCGGGCCAGGCGGTCTGGAACTCGCCGATGTACGTCGAGACGAGGCCGGGCGGCAGGGTCTGCTTCTCCTTGTCGGCCAGCGTCACCGCGAAGATGAAGTCGTTCCAGCCGCGGACGAAGGCGAACAGCCCGGCGGCGATCATCCCCGGCGCGGCCAGCGGGGCCACGATGGAGTGCAGCGTCCGCCAGCGGGACGCGCCGTCGATGGACGCGGCCTCCAGCAGGGCGTCCGGGATGGTGTCGAAGATCCCCTTCAGCATCCACACGCACAGCGGCATCGTGAACGTGGTGAAGGACAACACCAGGGCGGTGTACGTGTTCAGCAGGCCGAAGCTGGAGAAGACCGCGTACAGCGTCACCAGCAGGAGTGCCTGCGGGAACATCTGGGAGGCCAGCACCATGTGCATCAGCGAGCGCCGTCCGCGGTAGCGGAACTTGGAGAACGAGTAGCCCATGTACGTGGCGACGACCACGCTCAGCACGGCGGTGATCGAGGCGACGATCAACGAGTTGACAAGGTACTTGATCAGCTGGTCGTTCTCGGCGAGGGCCGTGAAGTTGCTGAAGGTGATCTCGGTGGGGATCAGCCTCGGCGGGAACTGGAAGGTCTGCTCGGGGCTGCTCAGCGCGGTGACCAGCAGCCAGTACACCGGCAGCATGCCGAAGGCGCCGATGACCAGGACGGCGGTCCAGGCCACGATCCGCGAGCGCAGCAGGTCCTTGCGTATCCGGCGGCGCGCGGTGCGCCCGGAGGACGTGGCGGCGGGGCTCAGCCGGTCGGTGCCGGACAGCGGGGTGGTGGTCGTGGAAGTCATCAGGCGTCGTTCTTCCGCTCGGTGATCCTGAGGTACACAACTACGAGGACGAGCAGCAGCAGCATCCACAGGCCGCCCAGCGCGGTCGCCCGGCCGATGTCGAAGCCCTTGAAGGCGGTCTGGTACACGGCGGTGGCGAAGGTCTCGGTCGCACCGGCCGGGCCGCCGCCGGTGAGCACGTAGATGGTGTCGAAGTGCTGGAAGTTCCAGATGAACTCCAGCAGCAGCACGATGGAGGCGACGCCGCGGACCTGCGGCCAGGTCACGGCGAAGAAGCGCCGGATCGAGCCGGCCCCGTCCATCGAGGCCGCCTCGTGGAGTTCCTTGGGCACGGTCTGCAGACCGGCCAGGAGCATGACCATCATCCACGGGAAGCTGGCCCAGGTCTTGGTGATGATGACCGCGAGCATGGCCGTGCCGGGCTGGCCGAGCCAGGAGATCGACTCCTCGATGATCCCGGCCTTCATGAGGACACCGTTGAGCACGCCGTAGTTCGCGTTGAAGATCCACATCCAGAGGAAGGAGACCACCACGCCCGGGATCACCCAGGGGAAGAGGAACAGACCGCGCAGGAAGCCGCTGCCCTTCAGGCCCGAGTTCAGCGCCAGGGCGAGCGCGAAGCCGATCACGAACGGGACGACGGTCGCGCCGACCGTGAAGACCAGCGTCTGCTTCAGGATGGTGAGGAAGTCGCCGTCCAGCCAGTAGGAGAAGTTCTCCAGCCCGACGAACTCCCGGCCCGGCAGTCGCAGGTCCTGCTTGAAGAAGCCCGTGACCAGGGCCGACAGCAGCGGGTAGATGATGATCGTCGCGAACAGGGCGATTCCCGGCGCGGTCAGCAACAGTGCGAACGCGCCGTTGGAGAGCCGTCCGCCGGCCCGCTCACGGCGTGGAGCGGCCTTCTGCGGAGGTGCGGCCGTACTCATGGGTGTGTCCTCTCGAACGGGGCAGGAGCGCTGGTGCGGGGCGTGCCGCGGGCGGCCGTGCGCGGACGGACGGGTGCGGCACGCCCGGCTGTGCCGGTGGGGCCGCTCCGCCCTCTGCCTCGACCGAGACCCTGCAGGAATGCCATACATGCTCCATTGAACGCAAGTTGCAGCATGCGGGATCGTTCTCCATATCGTGCGACGGCGTCAACCCTTTTGGGCGGTGAATCGCCGAATCTGTGCAGAACCGGCGAAGCCGTCGAACGAACCACGGGCCCAGCTGGGCGTCCGTCGTGGCGATCGTCTGTGGCTGCGCCGGAAATCTACAACACATCCCACTGGCTGAACAGTGGTTGCACAATATGGAAGTGATGTACGTTCAAGGACGCTCCGCTGCGGCGGAGAGTATCCGAGCTTCACTCCAAGGAGGCCGCACCGTGCGGGAAGAAGAGGTCCATTACGACATCGCCGTCATCGGCGGCGGCCTGGCGGGGACCTGCGCGGCCATCGCCGCGGCCCGGCTCGGCCGACGTGTCGCCCTGGTCAACAACCGGCCCGTCCTGGGCGGCAACGCCAGCAGCGAGATCCGGGTCTGGGTCTGCGGCGCCACCGCCCACGGGGTGCACCGGTGGGCCCGGGAGACCGGCATCATGGGCGAGCTGTACACCGAGAACCAGTACCGCAACCCCGAGGGCAACCCGTACTACTGGGACCAGGTGGTCCTCGACGCCGTACGGGCCGAGCCCAACATCGACCTGTACCTCAACACCGACGTACGCGAGGTCGACGCGACCGGCCCGGACGACGCCCGCGCGCTGCACTCGTGCACCGGCTGGATGATGGGCTCGGAGCGGCGCATCACCTTCCACGCCGAGCAGTTCCTCGACTGCACCGGCGACGGCCTGCTGGGCCACCTGGCCGGCGCCCGGTACCGCATCGGCCGCGAGGCCCGTGCGGAGTTCGACGAGCCCTGGGCGCCCGAGGAGCAGGACGAGGCGCTGCTCGGCTCGACGATCCTGTTCCACACCAAGGACCTGGGCCGACCGGTGAAGTTCGTGGCGCCCGACTCCGCCCGCGACCTCACCACCACGCCCATCCTGCGCAACCGGGTCCTGCGCACCGGTGACAACGGCTGCGACTACTGGTGGATCGAGTGGGGCGGCGAGATCGACACCGTCCACGACAACGAGCGCATCCGCGACGAACTCCAGTCCGTGATCATGGGGATCTGGGACCACATCAAGAACTCCGGGGAGTTCCCGGACGCCGAGAACCTCACCCTGGAGTGGGTCGGCAGCCTCCCCGGCAAGCGCGAGTACCGTCGCTTCCTCGGCGACTACGTCCTCACCCAGCAGGACATCCTCGAACAGCGCCAGTTCGAGGACCGGATCGCCTTCGGCGGCTGGTCCGTCGACCTCCACCCGGTCCAGGGCATGTACGCGGACGAGCCGGGCGCCCGCCAGCGCTACGCGGACGGCATCTTCCACATCCCGCTGCGCTCCCTGTACTCGGCGAACGTCACCAACCTGTTCTTCGCCGGGCGCAACATCTCCGCCACCCACATCGCCTTCGGCGCCACCCGGGTCATGGCCACCTGCGCCACCCTCGGCGAGGCCGCCGGAACCGCCGCGGCGCTGTGCGTCGCCGAGGGCCTCACCCCGCGCGAACTCGCCACGAAACGGCCCGAACTGGTACGTCGTACCCTGCTGCGGCAGGACGCCTCCGTCATCGGCCTCACCGACGACGACCCCGGCAACCTGGCGCGCGCGGCCAGGGTCAGCGCCTCCTCGCACCTGGGGCGGCTGGCCGCCGAACCGGCCGGGGCGGCGCCCGGCGAGCCGTACCCGCTCAGCCGCGACCTCGCGCTGCTGCTGCCCGTGGACCCCGCGCTCGACACGGTCGAACTGCTGGTCCACGGCGCCCCGGAGGGGTCGGTCGAGCTCGCCGTGGAGCTGTGGAGCACCGGCCGCCCCGAGAACGCCGTCCCGGTCGACCGGCTGCTCGCCACCACGGTGACCGTGCCCGCCGGCGGCCCCCACTGGGTCACGGCCCGGCTGGACCACCGTCCGGACACCCCGGAGAACGTCGTCCTCATCGTCCGGTCCTGCCCGGGCGCGGCCCTGTTCCTGGTACCCGAGCGCACCGAGGGCGTCCTCGCGCTGCGCAGCAGGGTCGAGGGGGACGCGGCCGTCGACCACGACATCCCGGAGGAGGAGGGCCAGCTGGTCCTGGAGTGGCAGGCCCGCGGACTGCGGCGCCAGACCTTCGCGTTCCGTGCGACGCCGGAGACCAGGGCCTTCCTGCCCGAGCGCGCCGTCGGCGGCTACCAGCGCCCCTACGGCGGCCCGCAGAAGTGGTCGTCCGCACCGCTGGCCGACCCGGACCGGGCCGAGCAGTGGCTGCGCCTGGACTGGGACGGCGAGCAGCGGATCGCCGAGGTGCGGGTGGTCTTCGACGACGACGTCGACGAGTACCTCAACAACCTGCACCGGCACCGCACCCCGTTCGAGGTCATGCCGGAGCTGGTCCGCGACTACCGGATCGAGAGCCGCGAGCCCGACGGCGGCTGGCGCACCCTGCTGACGGTGACGGACAACCGCCGCCGCCACCGGGTGCACGCGCTGACCGGTGAGGACGGCGGGCCCGTACGGACCGACGCGCTGCGGCTCGTGGTGGACGCGACGCACGGGGCACGGCACGCCCAGGTGACCGCGTTCAAGGCGTACGGCGCGTAACGGCGCCCGCCGGTACGGCGGAGGGGCCCGGTGAAAGGCTGTCGACCTTTCACCGGGCCCCTCGCGGGTCTCTTCGCGCGGCGGCTCAGAGGGCGCCGAGTGCCTGACTGATGACGTCGGCGGCCTCGACGACCTCCCGGGTGAGGGCGAGGCGCTGTCCCTCGGCCTCGGTGTGGCTGCCGAGCAGGGAGGTGGGGCCCCACAGGGAGATGGCGGCGACCACGTCCCCCGAGCCGTCCCGGACGGGTGCGGCGAGGGAGGCCCGGCCCAGGGCGCGCTCCTCGGCCTCGACGGCGTATCCGGTGCGGCGGACGGTCTCGATCTCGGCGTCGAGGAGATCGTGGCTGGTGGTCGTGAAGTCGGTGTGCGCCGTGAGCGGTTCGGGGAGCAGCCTGCGGCGTTCCTTGGGCGTGAGGCCGGTGAGCAGGCACTTGCCGATGCTGGTGGCGTGCAGCGGGGCGCTGTGCCCGGCCTGCGTATAGGACTTGGGGGCGCGGGCGCCCTCGAAGTTGCACAGGAACATCAGCTCGGTGCCGCGGCGGATGGCGGCATTGGCCCCGAGCCCGGTACGGGTGGCGAGGTCCTGGAGGACCATGCGGGCGGCGCGGTGCACCGGGTGGCGGTTGGCCGCGGTGGCGGCGAGCGGCAGGATACCGAGGCTGAGGCGGTAGAGATTGCTGACGGGGTCGCGCTCCACCATGTCGAGGCGTTCGAGGGTGGACAGCAGCCGGGACGTCGTCGAGGAGCCCAGCCCGGTGAGTTCGGCGACGTCCGAGACACGTAGTTCGGCGCGGCCGGAGTCGAGTGCGCGCAGCACCGAGACAGCCCGTTCGACGCTCTGGTTCGTCCCGGCGTCGGTCGCCCGAGTAGCCATGACCCTCCTTATTCTGCAAATCGTTTGCACATTCTGCATCAGCATATCGCTTAACTGGCCATCCCGTGAGAGGAATTTGCCAGTTCATGGCCGGAACAAGCTCCTGGGTGCGCCGGGCTTCTGACGGCCCGGGGAAGGGGCCGCCCCGCACGCGCGTCACCCGCCATGAGAGGCTGCGGTGTTCGGCACCGGACCGCGCCGGAAGCGCCGAACCGCGCGGTTCCACGAGGCGGTTCCCGCCGACTCCCCACGGGCGGCGAGATGAGTACCGGTACTCAGGCGCCGGAGCGTCCCGGCCTTTGACGATGAGGGCCGGACGCGATGAGGAACGACATCGCCCGTACCCGAACCCGCTTACCCAGGGAGCCCGTTCATGCTCAGCCGTATCGCCGAGGTGCTGGTGCCCGCGGCCGGCCGTCTGTCGGTGACCACCGACCCCGGCGCGGGTCTCGCGCCCGGAAGCATCGTGGCCGCGAACCACACCTCCCTGGCCGACCCCGCCGTCGTGATCGCCGCGCTGCGCCGCCTCGGCGTCGAGCCGGTCGTCATGGCGGCCGCGGGGCTGTGGCGGATTCCGCTGCTGGGCCGCGCGCTCGCCCACGAGGGGCACATCCCCGTCGTCCGGGGCGACCGGCGGGCGGCGGCCTCACTGGACCTCGCGGCGCGGGCCCTGGAGCGGGGGCGCCTGGTCCTCATCTACGCGGAGGGCGGGCTGCCCCGCCGCCGGGACGCCGCGGAAGCCGCCCCCGGCCCGTTCCGCAGCGGCCTGGCCCGGATCGTCGAGTACACCGGCGCCCCCGTCGTCCCGGTGGGCCAGGCGGGCGCCCGCCGGCTCGCCTCGGGCGGCGCCGCCAAGCAGGTGGCCGGTCTGGTGACCGCGCCCCTGCGCCGCCCGGACCTCCACGTCCATGTCGGTACGTCCTTGGAGCTGACCGGCGACCGGGCCGCCCGCACGGCACGGGCCCGTACGGCGGTGACGGAGGCATGGCGAACGGCCGCCGCCCATCTGCGCGAACCCGCCGCGCTGGCCGCCTGACCCGAGCGGTTCGTTCCACCACCGGACGGCCCCGCGGTGCGGCCGGGCGAGCGCGGCGCGGGCCGGCGACCCGAAGCGGGAGGGGCCCCGGCAGGTCGACGGTCCCGGCACCGGGACCGCCCGGCGGGGGACCGTCGAGCGGATCGACCCGCCCGGTCCGCCCTCCAACGGGCTCAGCGGACGGGCGTCCCGCCGATCCCGTCGACGCCGGGAATCTCCTGCGGTGCGGCGCCGTGCGCACGCAGATAACCGGCGAGGGAACCGTGGTGGCTCCGGATCCACAGCAGGGCCCGCTCCAGATGCCGGGGTGCGACCGGCAGCGAGTTGTGCCCCCGCGCACCCGTCGGCGCGGTGCGACCGAGGCCCAGTTCGGCGTTGGTGCGGACGAAATCGGCGGTGACCTCGGCCTCGGAGGCGCCGAACAGGGTCTGCAGGACGGCGACCACCACACCGGTCCGGTCCTTCCCGGAGGCGCAGTGGACCAGGACCGGCTCGGGCCGCTCGGCGGTGAGCCGCCGCAACACCGCCAGCACGGAGCGCCCGGCGTGCTCCGCCATCGACGGATACAGCTCCATCTGCTCCCGCGGCCACCGCTGCTCCGCGTACACCGGCACGTGCAGATACCTGATCCCGGCACCGTGCAGGGCGTCGGGCCGGTCGGACACCTCGGGCCGGCTGCGCAGGTCGACGACGGTACGCACGCCCGCGTCCTCCAAAGCCCGCGCGCCCCCGGCCGTCAGACCGTCCAGGGCCCCGGAACGGAGGAGCAGGCCGCGCGGCAGCGCCCCGACCCCGCCGGCGTCCCGGAAGTTCCGTATGCCGTCGATGCTGGTCAGCGGCGTTGTTCCTGTGCTGTCGGTGGTCATCGGCCCACTGTATGTCCCGCTGTCCGCCCCACCGGGACGTGCCCGCTTCGGCCCGAGGGTGCCCACCGGCCGTACCGGAACGCGAGGGAAGGCCCCGGGCGTCACCCCGCCACGCCGTACATCCGGCCGTACCGGAGTCCCTGCGGGGACGACCGCGGGGTGCGTCACGCCGATTCCGGAAGCCGGGCCACCGCGGCGTCGTCGCCGCCGGGGAACAGCGACGCCAGGTACTCGCTCTGCGCCCGGGCCCCGCGCTCCTCCAGCCGGTGCCGGCCTCCGGGCAGCGAGCCGAGGACCCGGTAGCGCACGACGTTCCTCGTCTGCGCGAGCGGCACGGCCCACGGCAGCCTGGGACGCAGGCCCAGGTCGCGCATGCCCGGCAGCCCCACGAAAGCGGTGAGCATGCTCAACTGCCGGGCCCGCTCGTAGCGTTGATGGAGCCGCTCCACGGCCGGGGCGCGGTGCCCGAAGGCGCGCTCGGCCTGGGCGTCCATCGTCAGTCGGGCCAGTTCCTGACCGGCCCTGCTCTGGCCGCCCGCGGCCAGCAGGATGTGGTAGTTCCACCGGTGCCGGACGTTCTCGTCGTCGGTCAGCCACTGCGGCGCCACGCCCATCAGCCAGCCGACGTACCGCCACAGGTGCATGAGGTCGTCGCGCTGTCGCCGGGTCAGCCGCACCCCCAGCACCAGGCACCCCGCGATCACCGTCGCGTCGAACAGCCCGAGCGTGGCCGCCTGGTCGGCCTGGCTGATCGGGCAGCCCCACCGCCCGGTGTCCCACCGCGCCGCGAAACGGGCGTTGACCAGCGCGTGCATCACCCGCACATGGACCGTCAGACGCCAGCCCTCGGCCCCCGGACGCAGCCCGCCCGGACGCGTCACCGCGTGGGACCAAGCGGCCGTCTCGCCCAGCCGCCGCAGCGTCCGCCCGTCCGCCAGCCCGCCGGTGAGCACCAGCAGATCCGCCGGACCGCCGAACCGGTATCCGCCGACCAACGAGAGAAGGGTCAGTACGTCACCACTGTTGCGCCCCAGCGAACGGAACGTCGCCGCCCCCGACTCCACCCGCCCCCAGTCCACCCAGTCCGGCACGGCGACCACCTGCTCCAGGAACGACCGCAGAGCCTCGGGCAGCCCCTCGGGCATGTCCGGCGCCGCGCGCAACGCCGCACCCACCTGGGCCCGCGTCACCCGGCCCGCCGTCCCGTCCGGGAGCCCCATGGCCCCGGCCAGGGCGGCGCCGGGCTCGTCCCGCTGCAGAAGGGCCGCCCCCAGCCGCTCCATCAACTCCTCGTCGACCTCTCCGCCGATCCCCGTCAGCCACAGGAGCGGACGGGCGATCCTGCGCCCGCGCTCCTCGGCCTCCCGGAACCGGCCCGGAAACCGCCCCTCGCCACGTGCCGCGTCGCTCCGTGTCATACCGACCGTTGTAACGCGAGTAATCATTCGCATACAATTCGTGTATGCGCAGGACGCCCCGGCAGGAGCGGTCACGGCAGATGGTCGAACGGATCGTCGAGGCGGGGCGGACGGTCCTGGCCCGAGACGGCTACGCCCGGTTCGCGACGACCCGGGTCGCCGCCGAGGCGGACATCAGCCCCGGCTCCCTCTACCAGTACTTTCGTGACAAGGACGAGCTGCTCGTCATGATCATGGAGCGGTACTGGGCCGAGACCGGCGACCGGATCGCGGCCTCGCTCGCCGACCAGCTCGACCAGCCGTCCGAGCGGCTGATCCCCAGCGTCGTCGAAGCGCTGCTCCGCGCTGTCGAGCACGACTCGCGACTCCTTCGCGTTGTGGTCGAGGAGGTGCCGCCCGGCTTTCACGGGGACCACCTCCACAGCCTGCGCCGCCGCGTCCAGGATCTGTGCTCGGCCTATGTGGCGGGCCACACCCCACCGGCCGGCCGGGGGACCACGCGCGCCTGGGTACTCGTCGCCGCGATGGAGGCGCTCAGTGTGCGCTGGGTACTCGACCGCCCGGCCATCCCCCGCGAGGAGCTGGTCGAAGAGCTCACCGCCCTGGCCGCCGCGTACCTGACGGGCACGGCCGCCTCCCCGCCCGGCCTCCAGCCCTGACCTTCGTCGCGCCCCCGCCCCGCCGACGGGGGAGGCGGAGGGCGGAGGTATGAATGGTCCGTCCAGTGTTGTTCCGCGGTGTGCGGGTGGGGTGAAGGGCCAGGTGTGTCGTGGTGCGTGGGGAGGAAACGGCGGGGGCGGAGGTCGTGGTCGTCGGCGGGGGCCCGGTCGGGATGCTGCTCGCCGCCGAGCTCGCCGGGTACGGGGTCGACACCGTACTGCTGGAGTCGGGCGGCGCCGTGTCGGACTGGCCGAGGGCGACCACGCTGCATGCCCGGGCGGTGCAGGTTCTCGCTCGTCGCGGGCACCTGCCGGGACCCGTGCGCGCGTACCGGGACGGACCGGGGGAGAGCCCGTTCCATTTCGCGGGCCTGCCGGGACTGGCCATCACGACCCCGGCGAACGAGCCCGCCCCGGTCCTCAAGTGCGTTCAGGCCGAGCTGGAACGGCATTTCGAGGCACGGGCGCGCGAGGCCGGGGCCCGGGTGCTGCGCGGGTACCGGGTGACGGGGGTCTCCCAGGGGGCCGACGGGGTCCGGGTCACGGCCGAGGGGCCGCACGGGACGACGGTCCGTACGGGCCGGTACGCGGTGGGAGCGGACGGAGCGCGCAGTACGGTGCGCGACCTCGTGGGCATCGCGTCCGACACCCACGAGGCCACGGTGTCCGCGCTGGCGGGCACGGTGACCCTCGCGCGGCCCGACGAGCTCGCCCCGGGGTGGCACCAGACGCCACGCGGCTGGATCGTCGCCAAGCACACAGCCGACGGCCGCACGCATCTGCGGACCCTGAACTGTTCCGGTGCCTTCGCCGGCCGACAGGCGACGCCCGTACTGGAGGAACTGCGCGGTGAGGTGTCCTGGCTGGCGGGCCGGGACATCGGAATGGGCGATCCGCAGTGGCTCAGCAGGTTCAGCGACTTCTCCCGGGTGGCCCGGGACTTCCGCGCCGGACGGGTCTTCCTGGCGGGGGACGCGGCACATGTCCATTTCCCGATCGGCGGCCAGGGCTTGAGCGCCGGGGTGCTCGACGCCCTCAACCTGGGGTGGAAACTCGCCCTGGCCGTCAACGGCCGGGCAGCCGCAGGGCTGTTGGACACCTACGACGCCGAGCGCCGCCCGGCCGCCGGGCGCATCGTGGAACAGACCCGGGCGCAGCTCGCGCTGATGCGGCCCGGGCCCGAACTGGACGCGCTGCGCGAGGTGTTCACCGCCATGCTGCCGGCGGATCGCGCGCAGGGGCGTCTCGGCGCGATGATCAGCGCCCAGGACACGGTGCTCCCCGGCCATGAGGGGCCGAGGGGCACGGGGGAGTTCCTGAGCAACCTGGTGCTGGACACCCCGGACGGCGAGACCGACGTGATCACGCTGCTGCGTGGCGGCGGGCCGCTGCTCCTGCTGCTCGGCGGGGAGAGCGACGGCCACGCGGAGGAGGCCCGAGAGTGGGAAGGGGCCGTGCGGGTGGTCCGGGCCCGGCCCGTGACGCCCCTGCCGTTCGACGCGGTGCTGGTGCGACCGGACGGATACGCGGCCTGGGTGCCGGGCGGCCGCGCACTGCCGGACGTACTGGCCCAGTACCTCCGGCAGTGCTCCGAACGGGGCCGTGGGCTGCCGGGCCCGGCCGAGGGGTGAACCACGCGCCCCGGGGTGGTGGGGTGGTTCAGCCGGTGGTGGCCAGGAGGTCCGTGGAAAGCTCCCACAGACGTCGGGCGTTCGCGGGGTCGACGGCGTAGCGGGCGACGCCCTGCAGGGGAGCGCCCCGGCGGTCGAGGACTTCGGCCTGCGCGCAGTCCGCGTAGTAGCGGCCGCCGGCCCCGGCCAGCAGGGGGGAGGCGGCGGCCAGGACGGACGTGGCGGCGCCCTGCTCCACCGTCTTGAGGAGGTGGGCGGGGATGCTGGTGGAGGCGTGGGCGTCCTCGACGTGTCGTTGCAGCCCGGTGTGGATGGCGCCCGGCATCACGGCGTCGGCGGTGATGCCCTCCCCGGACCAGCGGCGGGTTGCCTCCACCGCGAACAGGACGTTCGCGGTCTTGGACTGGCCGTAGGCGAGCCAGGGGTCGTAGCGGCGGAACGCGAAGTGGATGTCGTCCCACACGACGGGTGAGAGCTGGTGCGCGCTGGAGCTGACCGAGACGATCCGCGCACCGTCCGCGGCGGCGAGGGCGGGGCGCAGGGCGGTGGCGAGGGCGAAGTGGCCGAGGTGGTTGGTGGCGAACTGCCACTCCCAGCCCTGTGCGGTGTACCGCTGCGGGCAGGCCATGACGCCGGCGTTGTTGACCAGGATGTGCAGCGGTCCCCGCCAGTCCCGGGCGAACGCGGCGACGGACGCCGGGTCGGTCAGGTCGAGTGGGGCCACCCGCGGGCTCCGGGCGTCCGAGCCGGCGGCGATGTCCCGGGCGACGCGCTCGCCGGCCGCCGTGTCGCGGACGGCCAGGGTGACCGAGGCCCCCGCCGAGGCCAGGGCGCGGGCGGTCTCCGCGCCCAGACCGGAGGAGGCGCCGGTGACCACGGCGCGGCGGCCCGACAGGTCGATGCCGCGGATCACCTCGGCGGCGGTGGTGGAGAAGCCGTGGGGGGTACTGACGACGGGCATGAGAGGACTCCGTGCGAAGTGAAGGGGGGAGGGGTTCCGCTCCAATCTAGGAACACCCGCCACCATGCGTCCAACGAAACTTACGCATAGGTGATATGCGTATACGTCATGGACTTCACGGATGTGTCGCTGACCGCGCTCAGGGTGCTGCGCACGGTGGCCGAGCGGGGCACTTTCACCGCTGCCGCCGCCTCGCTCGGGTACACCCAGTCGGCGGTGTCCCGGCAGATCGCCGCCGTCGAACGGGCCGCGGGTGCCCGGCTGCTGGAACGACGCCGTGACGGAGTGCGGCTGACCGCCGCCGGGCGGGTCGTCCTGCGCAGCGCGACCCTCGTCCTCGACGAGATCGACGCCGCGGCCCGTGAACTGTCCGGCCTGCCCGCGCAGACCGGCACCGTGCGCTTGGGGTGGGTGCCCAGTGCCGGAACGACCGTGGTCCCGCAGGCCGTTGCCGCGCTGCGGCGCAGTGCCCCCGGCGTCCGCGTCGTCAGCCGGGAGGGGGTCACTCCGGCGCTGGTGCGGGCGCTGCGGGCGGGCAGCATCGACCTCGCGCTGCTGTCCCTGGCGCCGCCGTTCCGGGCGCCGGACGCCGAGTCGCCCCCGTTGGTGCTGCGGACCCTCACGGAACGGCCCCTGTGCCTGGCGGTGCCGGAGACCCATCCGCTGGCCCGGGGCGAGTACGTCGATGTGGCGGACCTGCGCGGACAGCGGTGGATCACGGGCTCGGCCGACGGCGCCGACCACCGGATGGGGGTGTGGCCGGGACTGGACGAACGCCCCGAGACCCCGCACACGGCGCGCGACTGGCTGGCCCGGCTCCATCTGGTCGCCGCGGGCTGCGGGCTGACCACCGTGCCGGGCGCGATGGCCACGGCCGCACCGCCCGGCGTACGGGTGCTGCCGGTGCGCGGGGGACCGCAGGAGGTGAGGCGGCTGGCCCTGGCCCGGCTGCCCCACCCGCCCTCCGGTCCCGTCGCCCGCCTCGCCGAAGCGCTGCGCGCCGCGGCCGCCGGGACGGACCCGGGCCTCGGTGAAGGTGGGGGTGCGGACGCCGGTGGTACGGCGGCGCCGTGACGCCCCGGACCGACCGGCCGGTCACACGGTGGCGTGCGAGGGCGGGGTCACCGCCTCCACGACCGCGACCAGCGGGGCGAGTTCGGGGTTGTCGGCGGCCTCGCGCAGCGCCTCGCGCAGCGCCGCGTCATTGGTCGGCCGGGCCTCTTCGAGGAGCCGCAGCCCGTCCTCGGTGACGTTGGTGTAGATGCCGCGCCGGTCGGTCGGGCAGAGGTAGCGGGCCAGCAGTCCGCGGTCCTCCAGCCGGGTCACCAGGCGGGTCGTGGCGCTCTGGCTGAGCACGACTGCGTCGGCCACCTGCTTCATCTGCAGATGGCCGCCCTCTCCGTCGTGCTGGCGGCTGAGCACGTCGAGCAGGGAGTACTCCCGGACGCTCAGATCGTGCCCGGACTGCAGTGCCCGCTCGATGTGCGCCTCGATCTTGCCGTGCAGGAACGACAGAGCGGCCCATCCGTTGGCGAGGGCGGTCAGCGAGCGGTCCGTGGCGGTCATGGGGATGGGTTCCTTTCCCGTTTCCCGGTGCGACACGGACCAGGGTAAGCCCTGGACCGGGGCAATCCGCGAGGAGCGGTATGCCGCCCCTGCAAGGAACGGCCCGGGCACCCCGGTGCTCCGACGGTTGCGGACGGTGCGGGACGGGGTGTGGGCGGAGGAGATGCGGGATCCGCCGGGGCCGGGACAATCGGTTTCAGCCGCCCTGTTCCCAGGGCCGCCGTGCCCCGGGCGCCGGACGGGCCCCGGAGGGTGCGAGACGAAGGGGATGACCATGGCCGTTTCCGGCGCTGCGATGAACCTCACCCGGGCCGCCCATGTCGGGATCTCGGTCGCCGATCTGGACGTCTCGGTCGCGTTCTACCGGGCCCTGACCGGGCGGGAGCCCGTCGTCGCGGGCGAGACGATGCACAGTGACCCGTTCGGCAGGTCGCAGGGGCTGCCCACCGCGAAACTCCGCTACGCCACGATCAACCTGGACAACGGCCTCGGTATCGACCTCATCGAGTTCCAGGAGCCGCGGGGCGAGCGGACGGGAGGGATGGCCAACCGTCCGGGCTCGATGCACCTGTGCTTCCGGGTCGACGACTTCGACGCGGTGTACCAGCGGATGAAGGAGGCCGGGTACGGCTTCCTCGGCGACGACTACACCTTCGTGGCGGGCGAGGTGACTCCGGACGCGGCGCTGGGGACCAGGGTCGCGTACTTCAACGACCCGGACGGCACGAACCTGGAGATCATCCAGCCCCGGGGCGGTTTCGCCGGCTGAGGCCCCACCTGCCCCGCCCCGACACGTCCCGGAGGCGCCGACGGATGCCACCCGCCCAAGGTCCACGGCCGTAGACGAATGCCCGCGTTTGCATTTATAGCGCGCATGCAACTATTGTCGTGTCCCGTAAGGCGCACAAGCAATCCGTATGGAGGGCCGCTCCCATGCCGCTCGCACTCCTCGCCCTGGCCGTCGGGGCCTTCGGGATCGGCACCACCGAGTTCGTGGTGATGGGTCTCCTGCCCCAGATCGCCGCCGACTACGGCGTGTCCGTCCCCACCGCGGGGCTCCTCGTCACCGGTTACGCGGCAGGCGTCGTCATCGGCGCACCGCTGATGACGGTTCTCGGCACCAGGATCAGCCGCAAGACGATGCTCATGCTGCTCATGGTCCTGTTCACGGCCGGCAACCTGCTGTCCGCCGTCGCCCCGAGCTTCGGGGTCATGCTCGCGGGCCGCGTCGTGGCCTCGTTCGCCCACGGGGCGTTCTTCGGGATCGGCTCCGTGGTCGCGGCCGAACTGGTCGCCCCGGACAAGAAGGCCGGTGCGATCGCCACCATGTTCACCGGGCTCACCGTCGCGAACATCGTCGGCGTACCGGCCGGCACCTTCATCGGCCAGGCCGTGGGCTGGCGGACCACCTTCGCGGCGGTCGCCGCGCTCGGCGTCGTCGGTCTGCTCGGCATCGCCCGGCTGGTGCCCGCCCTGCCGCGTCCCGAGGGCGCCCGCCTGCGCCGGGAGCTGACCGCGTTCCGCAACCCGCAGGTACTCCTCGCGATGGCGATGACCGTGCTCGGCTTCGGCGGCGTGTTCGCCGCGATCACCTACATCGCCCCGATGATGACCGACGTGGCGGGCTACTCGGACGGCGCGGTCACCTGGCTGCTGGCCCTGCTCGGCGTCGGCATGTTCCTCGGCAACCTCCTCGGCGGCCGCTTCGCCGACCGCCGGCTGATGCCGATGCTCTACACGACCCTCGGCGGTCTGGCCGTCGTGCTCGGCCTGTTCACCTTCACCGCGCACGACAAGGTCGCCGCCGCCGTGTCGATCCTGCTCGTGGGCGCCCTCGGTTTCGCGACCGTCCCGCCGCTGCAGAAGCGCGTCCTGGACCACGCCCACGGCGCCCCCACCCTGGCCTCCGCCGTCAACATCGGCGCGTTCAACCTCGGCAACGCGCTCGCCGCCTGGCTCGGCGGCATGGTCATCGCCGCAGGGCTCGGCTGGACCGCCCCGAACTGGGTCGGCGCGCTGCTGGCGGCCGCGGCCCTCGGCCTCGCCTTCTGGTCCGCCGCCCTGGAACGCCGCACCCCCGCGGCCGTGCCCGCCGACGGCCCTGCTCCCGCCGACGCTCCCGCCCCGGTCGCCGTCCACGGCTGACCCCCACACTCCCTCTCCCATTCCGACCCCCACCCCCACGACAGCAAGGAAGCGAACCACCATGACCGGCAACGTTCCCACCGTGAAGCTGAACAACGGCGTCGAGATCCCCCAGCTCGGCTTCGGCGTCTTCCAGGTCCCCGACGACGAGACCACCACCGCCGTCTCCGCCGCCCTGGAAGCCGGATACCGCAGCATCGACACCGCGGCGATCTACGGCAACGAGGCCGGCGTCGGCCGCGCCCTCGCCGCCTCCGGCCTGCCCCGCGAGGACCTGTTCGTCACCACCAAGCTCTGGAACGCCGACCAGGGCCACGACGCCACCCTGCGCGCCTTCGACGCCAGCCTCGCCAAGCTGGGCCTGGACCACGTGGACCTCTACCTGATCCACTGGCCCACCCCCGCCCGCGACCTCTACGCCGACACCTGGAAGGCGCTGGAGAAGCTCGCCGCAGACGGCCGCATCCGAGCCGCGGGCGTCTCCAACTTCCAGCCCTCCCACCTCCAGCGCCTCCTGGACACCAGCGACCTCGTCCCCGCGGTCAACCAGGTCGAGCTGCACCCCGGCCTCCAGCAGGCCGAACTGCGCGCCTTCCACGCCCAGCACGGCATCGCCACCGAGGCGTGGAGCCCGCTCGCCCAGGGCGCCGTCCTGAACGACCCGGAGATCACCGCGATCGCCGACCGCACCGGCAAGTCCCCCGCCCAGGTCGTCCTGCGCTGGCACCTCCAGCTCGGCAACATCGTCATCCCCAAGTCCGTCACCCCGGCCCGCATCCGCCAGAACCTCGACGTCTTCGACTTCACCCTCACCGACGACGACATGGCCGCCATCGCCGCCACCGACCGGGGCCTGCGCACCGGCCCCGACCCGGACGAGTTCAACTGACACCCGGCCGGTACACGGTCCCCGGTCCGCCGGACGAAGCCCCTGCGGGCCTCGTCCGGCGGACCGCCGTTTCTAGGACCTGTCTTCAAACTGCCGTCGTCCGGCCGGAGGCCGGGCCGTGCGGTGTCCGGTGCGTGCGATCGCAAGGCGGAGGGGCACCCCGATAC
>NZ_JBIBUU010000009.1:0-292563 GCF_043079735.1 Streptomyces sp. NPDC015144
TGCGGTGTCCGGTGCGTGCGATCGCAAGGCGGAGGGTCGCTCCGATACTGGATGTATCGGGGTGACCCCGACAACGCGGCGAGCGTGCGTGCCGGACACCGCACGGCAGGCGGCAGTTTGAAGACAGGTCCTAGCCCCACCTACTCCAACGCGAACGCCAGTGCCGGCTACATCCAGAAGACCATCGACCTGTCCGCCTACAAGGGGCAGACGGTGAAGCTGGAGTTCGCCGGCACCGAGGACGCCTACCTGTCCACCATCTTCCTGCTCGACGACATCGCGATCGGCTGACCGCTCCGGCCCACCACCCGAACTCCCGCGGCCGAAGCCCCTGCTGAGGTGCTCCGGCCGCGGGAGCCGCCGCATGCCGTGGGGAGCAGGGGTTCAGTGGCCGGTGGTCCGGGCTCGGCTGGTGAGGAAGGAGTCGAGAAGGGTGAAGACCGTCTCGGGCTTCTCGCGGATGGGCAGGTGTCCCGCGCCGGGGATGAGTTCGAATCGCGCGTGGGGGAACGCCGCGGTGTAGGCACGGCCGAAGTCGGGGGTGACGACTGCGTCGTCGGCGCCCCAGATCACCAGGACCGGGCAGGTGACGGTGGAAAGGCGGGGCAGCATGCCGACGTCTGCCATGGTCGGCCCGGCGTAGGCGCGCATGGCGGCCATCGCCTGTGCGAGCGGTCCGCCCTGCGGCGCCGCAGCCGGTGGACCGGCGGGCACGGTGATCTGCTGGCCGGGTATGACGGGGCCGATGGCGTCCATGAGGACGAGCCGGGAGATCCGGTCCTCGCGGTCGTCCAGGACGGCCTGGGCGGCGACCCAGCCGCCGAAGGACGTACCGATCACCGTCACGTTGTCCAGCCCGAGGTGGCCGAGCAGATCCAGGTAGGCAGCGGCGAGTGCGGGCACGGAGTCCAGGTTGTCGGGCCGCGGGGTGGCGTTCCAGCCCGGGTGGGTGGGCGCCACCACCCTGTGATCCGAGGCGAGGTGGTCGATCAGGGGCGCGACGCTGGAGGGGCCGGAGCCGCCGTGCAGGACGAGGACCGGGCTGCTGCCCGTGCCGGCCTCGCGCACTTCGAGGTCCAGGCCGGGCCGTAGCGGGATGGTGCGCGGATCGTGTGACGTCATTGTTCTTCCCGGATTGGCTGAGGCGGGTGGGTTCGGTGACTTGAGGGGGTGGTGGCCGTCGGGGCGGGCCTTACCGGGCTGCCGTGCCGGAGGTGAAGAACGCGACCATCTGCTCCAGGCCCCGCTCGCCGAACATCGTGTCCAGGTTGGCGGCGGACTCGGCGGCGCTCGCCTCGCTGCGCGGGAAGAGGGCCTCCTCGTACGCGGTCAGGGCGGCTTCGGTGTCGCCGGGGTGGGCGGCGACGGCCAGGGCGAGTTCGGCGCCGTCGAACATGGCGAGGTTGGCGCCCTCCCCGGCGAAGGGGGACATCACGTGGGCGGCGTCACCGAGCAGCGTCACGCCCGGGACGCGGTCCCAGCGGTGCCCCACGGGCAGGGCGTGGATACGGCGCGGGGTGATCGTCTCCGCGTCGGCGACCAGGCCGCGCAGGTCCTCGTCCCAGCCCTCGAAGTGGGCGAGGACCGCCGCCTTGGCGGCTGCGTGGTCGTTGAAGTCGACCGTGTCCAGCCAGCCCTCGTCGGCCTTGAGTGCCGTGTAGACGTGGAGGCTGCCGTCACTTTCCCGGTGCGCGAGGACGCCGCGTTCTCCCCCCAGGGCGATGAAGAACCCGCCGCCGATCACCGCGGCACTGCGCGGGTGGCGGGTGTCGGCGTCGAACAGGTCGGTCTCGACGAAGGAGATGCCGGTGTAGACGGGCGAGGCGTTCGAGACCAGCGGACGGATCCGGGACCAGGCGCCGTCCGCGCCGATCAGGAGATCGGTGGTGATGGCCGAGCCGTCGGCCAACGTCACCTCGTGACGCCCGTCGCCCAGCGCCCGGGCCCCGGTGACTTTCCGTCCCCAGTGGATGGTGCCATCGGGCAGGGAGCCCAGCAGCAGGTCCCGCAGGTCGCCGCGGTCCACCTCTGGCCGGCCGCCGGTGCCGTCGTCCTCCGCTGCCACGTGCACCGTGCCGTCGGAGCCGAGCAGGCGCATGGCCTGACCGCCCTCGTGGACGATCTTGAGGAAGTCGTTGTGGAGGTCGGCGGCGTGCAGGGCCTTCTGCCCGTTGTTCTCGTGGATGTCGAGCATCCCGCCCTGCGTACGGGCCGCCGCCGACGCCTCCAGCTCGAAGATCGCCGACTCGATGCCGTTGACGTGCAGGACACGGGCGGCCATCAGGCCGCCAAGGCCCGCGCCGACGATTGCGATCGGGAAGTGGCTGGTGCTCATGGGGCCTCCGAAAGCAGTAGGGAACACCTCTGTCCGCCGAGCTGGTCCCGCCGACGCCGCCCAGCTCTGGAGAAAGCCGGCGTACGCGTGATCGGCGGGCAATGACCCGGCCACACAGAAACCGTACCGAACATGTTCGTTACGAACAAGTTCGGTACGGCCATGCCGGGAGGCGGCGAGAAGACTGCGTCCAACCAAGTCAGCCGTCGGCAGGGCGAGCTAACCCGCCCGGAACTCAGCCCTCTGCGCCCGGAACAGGCGTGTGCACGATGCCGTTGATGAGGACGTCGAAGCTCCAGCGGATCCTGTCCGGCACCGAGCCGCCGATCAGAGCGGGCATGTGTGCCGCGATCGCCGGACGCTCGGCGCCGTCCACGGCGTGCAGCGCACGCACCGTAGCGTTCCAGTCGTCCTCAGAGGCGGGATCATGCTCCCGCGTCGAGTGCTCGGCAGCAGTGGCCGTCGCGTCCTGGAGCAGTTTGTCCATCCCCCAGGCGACCTGCTCGCGACCGGCGCCGCTTTGCGAGAGGAGACCGAGGATGCGCTCCACCAGGCGCAGGTAGTTCTCGCCGCTCGGGCGGGCGACGAGCGCCGCCCGCGCCAGCTGCGGGTACTCGAACAGCACCCGGGTGTACGACGTCATGACGGCACGGAGCTGCTCACGCCAGCTCTCACCGCCGTCCCGCCCGGTCAGGTCGACCTCGCCGAGGAGAGAGTCCAGAACGGCCGCGTGCAGCTCGGCGGTGTTGGCGATGTAGACGTACAGAGACGCCGGGCCGGTATCCAGCTCCTGCGCCAGACGGCGCATCGTGACCTTCCCCAGCCCCTCCGCCCGCATGATCCGCACGGCGGTGTCCACAATCCAGCGCCGGGACAGGGAGGGCTTCGCCGGACGCTCCCGGCGGCTGGTCGGCTCTCTTCTCGCAGTCATAAACCTGATCGTAACGAACGTGTTCGTACTACGGACCGGTCTGGCCTGCCGCTCGGCCCGGGCGACCAGGCCGAGGGCGATGATCCGCGCGTACGTCGCCCCGGGACGGCTCGCCGCTGCGGTCGCGTACCGGTCGGTGGCGTTGGGGCGATCGCCGAAGGTCTCGAAGGCCTTCGCCGTGCGGGAGTGGACCGTGGCCACCGGCGGGCCCCACACCGCGCCCAGAGCGGAACGTCGTCCCCAGAGCCCCGGCCCCGGCCGCCAGGGCGGCCTCGGCGAGCCGGGTGGGTACGCGCGTGCCCGGACGGGAACTCCCGTCCGGGCACGTGGTGTTGATGGCGCGGTGGCCGCTTCGTCAGTCGGTGATCTCGATGGGGGTCTCGGCGGCCGGGGCAGGGGCCTGGGCCGGGGTCCCGGGCTTCTTGCCGGACTTGGACTGGAGGTTCTGGAGCAGGGCGCCGAGGTCGACTCCCGTGGTGGAGCTGAGGAGTTCCATGCCCTGGGCGACGTTGTCGGTGACCGTGCGGGACAGCTGGCTCGCGCCGTCCGTGGAGATCACGGTCATCTTGTCGACCGCGCTGAGCGGCTCGGACGCCTTGGCGACGACCTGCGGCAGCACCTCGACGAGCATCTGGAGCACGGCCGCGTCGCCGTACCGCTCGAAGGCGTCGGCCTTCTTGTGCATGGCCTCGGCCTCGGCGGAACCCCTCGCCGCGATGGCCGCGGCCTCCGCCTCGCCCTCGATGCGGACGGCGTCGGCCAGCGCCGAACGGTGCAGCTTCTCACCCTGACCGGTCAGCCGGGCGCGCTCCGCGTCCGCCTCGGCCTCCTTGACCTGGGCGATCCGGCGGGCCTCGGCCTCCTGCTCGGCCTGGTAGCGGGCGGCGTCGGCGGGCTTGCGGATCTTGGTGTCGAGTTCGCGGTCGGTCAGGGCGGCCTGGCGCTCGGCGACCTTCTCCTGCTCCGCGAGGATGTCCTGCTGGCGGGCGGCCTCGGCGAGCGGGCCCGCCGCGTTCGCCTGGGCGGCGGCGGCTTCCGTCTCGGCCTTGATCTCGGCCTGCTTGAGGTAGAAGGTCCGCTCGGCGATGGCGATCTCCTCGGCCGCCTTCAGCCGGGCCTGCTCGGAGGCGCGCTTGGCGATCGCCTCGGCGATGTCGGCCTCCTGCTTGGCGCGGGCGGCCTCCGGGCGGCCGAGGTCCTCCAGGTAGGAGCCCTCGGTGGTGATGTCCTGGATCTGGAAGGCGTCCAGGATCAGGCCCTGGCCGGAGAGGCTGGCCTCGGCCTCCTCCGCGACCTGTCCGGCGAAGGCGGCGCGGTCCCGGATGATGTCCTCGACCGACATCCGGCCGACGATGGCGCGCAGCGCGCCGGAGAGCACTTCCTGGGTGAAGCCGACGATGCCGTCCTGCTGCTGGAGGAAGCGCTGGGCGGCGGCGCGGATCGCTTCCTCGCTGCCACCGACCTTGACGATCGCGACGCCTTCCAGGTTGGACTTGACCCCGCGCAGGGTGACGGCGCCGCGCACCGCGATCGGGATGTGCCGGCTGGAGAGGTCCAGGGTGAACTTCTGCTGGACGAACGGGACGACGAAGACTCCGCCGCCGACCACGACCTTCTGGCCGCTGTTGTCGATGCTGGTCCGGCCGGTCACCGGATCGGTCGACTTCTTGCCCCGGCGGCCGGTGATGATGAACGCCTCGCTGGGCCCGGCGACCTTGTAGCGGGTGATGACGACGAGTGCGAGCAGCACCAGGAGTACGACGACTCCGGCGACCGCGGTCACGACTGGGCTCATGAGGTGTCCCCCCTGTCGCCTCTCGGGGCGGCAGCTAGGTTCGGGCAGTGCGCCGCGCGCGGGCGAGGGTGCGTGCTCGGGCGCGGTGGGTGGTCGGTGCGGTGGCGGTCAGTGTTCGACGGGGCGGACGGCGACCGAGGTGGTCGACAGCGCGGCCTCCACCCAGATCTCGGTGCCCCGGGCGATCGGCGTCGGGCTCTTCGCCGCCAGCTTCACGGGCTGGCCGGCGAGGCTCAGCAGGACCTCTCCGTACCCCTCGGCCGGGATGGCCGTGACGACCGAGCCCGAGGTGCCGACGAGGTCGTCGCCGCGCGGGGTGACGCTGGTCTGGTCGCGCATCAGGGCCCGGCTCAGCTTCCAGGTCAGCCAGGCCGCCACCAGCCCGGCCAGCACTCCGGCGGCGGTCGCCACGACCGTACCGGCGCCGGTGGTACCGAGCACGATCGCGCCCCCGAAGCCGAGCATCGAGAGGAACCCGGCGATGACCGGGAGCGAGAGGAGCCCGTCGAACAGGCCGTCCAGAACACCCCCGAGGAGACCTTCGAGTATCCCGTCGAAGATCAGGGACAGGACGAGCAACACGATCCCGGCAATGCCGAGACCCAGGAACACGTTCATGCGACCATCACCCTCCCCGATCCCCCGGTCGGAATCCATCGAGTGCCGGACATCGGACGCCGGACATCGGAGCCGGACGCCGGACATCGAAACAATTCCGTCGAACTGGCTGGATGGTCCCATACGTACACCCGGCCGTCACTGCCGGGTTCCGGCAATCTTTTACGCGCCCTTTATGCCGGGGTTGCGCGGCCGGAGCACGGCCGGAGCACGGCCGAGCGCACCTCCGGAACACACTGTCCACAGGCTGTGGACAACGCCCGGCCGTGGTGCGCGGGCGGAGGAACGGGCGCACGCTGGTAACGAGGTGAGCGTCATGGTGATGACAACCGTCGGATGGCATGTGGAGCTGGAGTTCGAGGAGGACACCCACCGCACCCGCGCGGCCGCCCTCGTACGACTCCCGGACGGGTCCGAGGTGCGGGCCCATGGTTACGCCAGCCGCCATCCCTCCGACCAGTCCCAGCCACGGGTGGGCGAGGAGATCGCGGGGGCCAGGGCCCTCAACGAGCTGGCGATGAAGATGCTGACGAAGGCGCACGACGAGATCGACGAGGCGTCCGGCCGGACCTCGCACCCGCTGACCTGAACCGGGCAGACGACCCGCACCGGGCCGACGCGGACGACGACCGCCCCGCACCACTCGAACTGGAGGCGCTGGCGGCGCTGCTCGACGGCACCCCGGCGGGGGTGGCCGTCCTGGACGACCAGTTGCGCTACCGCTACGTCAACCCGGCACTCGAACGGATCAACGGCATCCCCGCCTCCGAGCACCTGGGCCGCACCATCGACGAGGCGCTGCCCCGGCTCGACGCGCGCGAGGACCTGATCCGGGCGGTGCTGGCGGACGGGAAGCCCCGGGAGGTCACCGTCAGCGGGTTCACCGCCCGCGACACGCGCGTACGGCGGTACTGGCAGGGGGCGTTCCACCGTCTGGAGTCCCACGGGCGGGTCATCGGCGTGGCCGCGATCGTGCTGGAGGTGATGGCCGCCGACCGCCGCCAGCGGGAGCTGGAGCAGGCCCGGCGCCATCTGGACCTGCTGGACATCGCGACCACCCGGATCGGCACCACCCTCGACATGGACACCACCTGCGCCGAGCTGGCCGGGCTGGTCGTGCCGGGGCTGGCGGACGTCGCGATCGTCGAAGTCTTCCCGCCGGACGTCGCCGCGCCCGTGCGGCGCGCGCCCCCGGGGGTGCTGCGGCTGCGGCGCGCGGCGCTGCAGGCCGGGCCGGAGCTGATGGAGGATCTGGAGAGCTTCGGCTTCGGGATGGCCGGTGAGTACATCGACTACCAGGAGAGCGCGGCCGTCCCGCGCTGCCTGGCGTCCGGCCGGCCGGTGGTGGAGAACTACACCACCGACGCGCAGCTGCTGCGCTCCGCGCCCGGCCCCGAGCGGCTCGCCTCCTACCGGGCCCTGGAACTGCACTCGGCGCTCATCGTGCCCGTCGCGGTGCGGTCCGGTCCGCTCGGCGTCCTCGGGCTGATCCGGTCGGGGGACTCGCCGGTCTTCACCGACGAGGACGTGGTGATAGCCCGGGAGCTGGCCGCGCGGGCCGCCGTCGACATGGACCACGCCCGCCGGTACGCGCACGAGCACACCATCGCCCTGGAACTCCAGCGCTCCCTGCTCTCCGAGCCGCGTCCGCCGCATCCGCACATCGAGATCGCCACCCGCTATCTGCCGGCCGACCGGAGCGTCATGGTGGGCGGCGACTGGTTCGACGTCATCCCGCTGCGGGACGGGCGCCATCTGAAGGCTATGGGCGATGTGATGGGGCACGGGGTGGAGGCGGCGGTGGCCATGAGCCACTACCGCTCCCTGCTGCGGATGTTCGCCGACGACGAGCTGGAGCCGCACCAGATCCTGGAGCAGCTGGACCGGATGGTCGAACGGTCCGGGCTGGACCGGGCCGCGACCTGTCTGCTGGCCGTCGTCGACCGGTACGGCGCGGCCTGCGAGGTGTCGAGCGCCGGGCATCTGCCGCCGGTGCTGATCGACCCGCTCGCGGGGACCCGGGTGTGCGAGGAGATCGCGGTGGGGCCGCCGCTCGGGGCCGGGTTCGGGGGCTACCGGACGACCCGGCTGGAATTCGATCCCCGAACGGTGCTCTTCCTGTACACGGACGGGCTGGTGGAGCGGCGGGGCGAGGACATCGACACCTCGGTCCGCCGGCTGCGGGAGCTGACCATGCCGTCCGACGGCAGCCTCGACGACCTGCTGGACGGGGTCCTGGACCGGTTCGGTCCGGGCGCCGAGGACGACATAGCCGTACTCGCCTCCCGGACCCGGTCCCGGGATCCGGTCCCGCCCCGGCCGGAGACGTACGACGCGACCTGAGCCGGGCCGGTCCGTGCGGCCGGGCCCGGCCCAGGGCCGGTTCAGCCGAGTTCCAGGCTGGTGACGCCGAAGAGGCCGGAGCGGTCGAACTCCGGCACCGGTCCGGTGTACATCCGGGCGGTCTCGAACGACGGGCTCAGGCCCAGCTCCTCGGCGAGCCGCACCGCCGCCGGGTTGACGTCGGGCACGTCGACCGCGACCGGCACCCCGGGATCGGCCGCCGCCAGCGCGCCGACCAGCGCCCCGGCCACCTCCGGCGACTCCGCGTACACCGGGCCGATGCGGGAGGCGGCCCGGCAGGGGCGCGTCACGGCCAGTCCACACAGCTCGCCGTCGCGGACGGCGGCGAGCGAGACCCGGGTGGGGTGGGCGATCCACGGGGCCAGGAAACTGTCGCGCTCGGCCGGGAAGAAGCGGCGGTCGTACGCGGCGAGCCGGTCGAAGGCGACCGCCCGCCCGTCGACCAGCTGCACCCCGTCCGGGACCGGCCGGGCGGGCGGCAGCCCCTCGCAACGCATCGTCGTCCAGGCCGAACGGAAGCCGGACTTGCGGTAGTTGGCCTGCTGGTCCACCACCCCGTCCAGGCCCACGTTGCGGCCCGCCAGCCGCTCCATCCCGGCCCGCCAGGTCCGGATCCCGTACCCCTGTCCGCGCAGGTGCGGCCGGACGAGGTAGAAGCCGAGGAACCCGAAGTCGGGGCCGTAGCGGACGACGGAGACGCAGGAGACGGGCTCGCCGTCCAGCCGTCCGATCAGGAAGCCGCGGGGGTCGGCGGCGTGGAAGGCGTGACGGTCGGTCAGCCCGGGGTTCCAGCTCTCCTCGTGGGCCCACTCGGTGAGCAGGGCGAGGTCGTCGGCGCTGGCGATGGTGATCTCGAAGTTCGGCACGGGGCAAGCCGTACCCCACGGGCCGACCGTTCAGCGGCGGGTTTCGGCCGAGCGGAGGATCCGGGCGGGCCGGAGCCTCGGGCTCCTCCGCCTCATCCGCCTCCTCCGCCTCCTTGGCCTCGGGCTCGGGCTCGGCCTCAGCCGAAGAGGAGCGCGGTCGCGGTGGTGGCCCCCAGCGACGCACCGGCGATCACCTGCGCGACCGTGTGGTACCGGAGCGCCACGCGCGACCAGCAGACCGCGACCGTCATCGTGTAGCCGAGCAGCCACCACGGCGAATGGACCGCGGCGAGCAGCGCGACGACGGCCGAGGCCACCGCCGCGTCCACCGAGATCTTCCACACCGTGTTGACGGCCAGCAGGACCACGGTCATCGCCCACAGGGCCAGCATCGCCAGCAGGATGCCGGTCGGCGCGTGGCCGAGGACCATCACGACCGAACCGGTGCCGATGGAGCCGAGGATGACGAAGAAGATCGGGGCCCGTTTCGTCCGGTCGACGACATGGCGGTCGCCCCAGGTGCCGCGGCCGCGCTCCCACTCGATGTACCCGGCGGGCACCAGTCCCGCGCAGAGGGCCCCGAGGAAGCCCCAGAGCAGTCCGGTCCAGTGGCCGGCGGCGGCCAGCCCGATGCCGAGCATGCCCACGAGCAGGACGTTGCGGGGCTGGAAGACGTCGGTGACGGTGCGGGCGGTGCCGGTGGTGTCGGTGGTGTCTGTGGTGTCGGTGGTGTCTGCAGCGGCTGCGGTGTCCGTGGGTTCTGTGAGTCCCGTGGGTTCCGTGGTGCCGTCGGTGGTGGTCATGCGGTCTCCTCGATGGCGGAAGGGGCGGCGGTGGCGTCCGCCAGTACCCGCGCCGCACGGTCCTGGTCGACGGTCCGGTAGGCGGTGGCCACCCGGACCAGCCAGGCCACCTCGCCCTCCTGGTCGGTGGCGTGCTGGGTCTCCACGGCCGCCGCGGTGGTGGCGGGGGCGCCGTCGTTGCGGGCGGTGAGCGCCGCCTTGATCCAGTACGCCTCGGTGAGCGGGCCCGCCCGGTCCGGGGCGGTGACGCCGTCCGCCGCGGCGGCGGCCTTCGCGGCGGGCAGCAGGGCGTCGGGCACGTAGTGGCGCAGCTTCTCCACCGCGTCCGCGATGTCGGCCGCCCAACGGTCCACGCGCAGGTCGGCGGGGGTGCCGAAGCGGGTGATGTCGCGGACCAGCGAGGCCGGCGGGTCGAAGGGCTGCTCGGGGAAGGCGGTCATCAACTCGCGCCAGAGGCCGTGCAGCCGGACCTGGGCCCGCCAGAGCCTCGCGCGCCGCCGCACCTTGCTGAGGGCCGGGATCGAGGCGCCCACGGCGAAGAAGGCGAACAGCACCAGTTGGGCGGCCTCGGTGATCTCGTCGAAGCGGAGCGCGAAGGACTCGCTCGGGGTGTCGACGACACTGACCCACAGGAACAGGGTCCGGCTGACGGTGTAGCCGACACCGATGACCATCGCGAACGTCATCATCCCCAGGCCGACGCGGAGATGGCGCGTCCCGGCCCCGGCGGTGGCCAGCGCCCACTGGTACGCGCAGACGGCCGACGCGGCGCCGAGGTAGAGGTAGAAGACGCTCATGTACAGCGTGGCGCCCCACTGCCCGGCGTGGTCGGAGACGAAGCGGTCGGAGGGCACGGAGCGGTCGACGACGGTGAAGAACAGCACCGTGAGCAGGATCAGCGTGGCGATCGACGCCTTGGCCGCCACGTGCTGGATGGCGCGGGCGAAGCGCACATGGCGCGGCACGGTCCCGCCGTCCGGGTAGCGGCCGTAGATCGCCACGATGTAGCTGAGGATCGCCAGGATCGCGATCGTCGCCGTGTAGTGCTTGATCAGTACGGCGAGGTCGGTGACGGCGCTGTCGTTGAGCGCGATGCGCACGGCCCGGGTCTTGGTCCACAGGGCGGCGGCGAAGCCCGCGTAGCAGCCCCACAGGGCCCGGCGGCGCTTGTCCTCCTCGTCGCCCCACAGGGCCGAGGGCATGCGCCACAGGGCGACGGCCGTCATCAGGGCGGCTATGAGGTAGCCGGCGAGGTCGAGCGGGGTCACGGCGGGGTCCTTGGGGGTGGGGGACGGGGCGGCGGGGTCAGTCTCGGCGGAACAGGCCGCGGCGGCGGTTGGCGACCGGGCGGGAGAGGGAGTTGGCCAGCCGCCCCACCATGTCGTCGCTCGTCACGTCCAGGGCCATGCGGGGGATGAGCGAGGCGCCGAGCTCGGCCATCCGCTCGTCGTGGGTGTCGTACTGCGCGCGGGCCTGCACGGTGCCGTCCCCCGACCGGATCGCGTCGGCGAGGTCGGTCACCGCGGGCGGGGGCGGGGCGGACGGCGCGGAGGCGGACGGTGCGGGGGCGGTCGCGGGGCCGGTGCCCAGCACCCTGCTGATCAGCGAGGTGTCGAAGACCGGAAGCAGACGGCGCAGCTGCTCCGGGTCGAGCGAGGTGCCGTGGTCGAACCACTCGTGGCACAGCTCGTGCAGGATCACGTGCTGGGTCTGGTACGCGGTCGGCCTGCGGCGGTAGAGCACGAAGCTCGTCCCGCCGGTCTTCAGGCGCAGCCCGCAGGCGGCGTTGACCCGGGCCAGCCGGTCGGGCATCTCGTGCAGCACGATGGTGCGGCCGCGGGCCGCCTCCATGTTCGCCACCAGCGCGCCGATGGAGAAGGGCGCGGGTATCGGCAGGTCGGCCAGCCCGGCCTCGCACTCCTTCCGCAGCTGACGCAAGGACATGGAGGGCTACTTCCCCGACCCGCCGGGGGTGGCCGTACCCGGCGCCCCCGGCAGGTCCTTGCTCTGGCCCGTGGACTCCCGCAGCAGGGAGAGCGCGAACTGCAGCAGCTCCGGCGGGAGTCCGTCCTCGTCGAGACCGCGCCCCGCCACCCCGCTGATCTCCCCGGTGCGGCGCAGCGCGAGGAACTGGAGCCCGGCCACGACGTCGTCGACGACCTCCGACTCCTCCTTGAAGAACCGCCAGTCCACGCCGAAGCCCAGGCCGAGCGCCTTGAGGATGTCCTCGGAGGGCTGAGTGACCTTGCCCGCGAGGATGTTGGAGAAATAGCTGTGCGAGAGCGAGCCGCCGCGCTCCTTGACGAGGTCGGCGAAGAAGCGGCCCGAGATCTTCTGCCCCGGAAAAGTCTTCTCCACCATGTACTCGACCTTCTGCTGCAAGGTCCGCAGTTCCGGTGCGCGTTCCTCGGCGCTGTCCATCGGGCCCCCCACGTATCCGCCGCTTCCGTTCGATCGGTGCTCACGGTCATCGATTCGGTCAACGGGCTCGTACTGTAACGAACGCTGACGCGGCGTACCCGAAGTGGTGGCTGGCACGGGAACGGACTTGCGTAAACACGCTACGTCACTGTTAACTCGAAAAAACACGGGCAGGGGACCACGAGGGGAGTCCCCTGCCCGTGAAAGAACATGGTGCGCGCGAATTCACCCCGGACAAAAAGTGCATTGTGCACGCATCGGCCGGGCGGCCGGCCCCGGAGCATGGGTGTAGCCCTTCACGACGGGGGATGCATGAAGGGCTACACCCGCATTATGGCCGCCGACCAGGCCGATCATCAACCACCCTCCGGCGTGGCGCACCGGGTCGGGCGCACCGGCGCGCGACGGGGGCGGGCGACCGGAGCCGCACGCCGGGGCAGGAAATCGATTCCCCGGACCCAGCCAAAAGCCTTTCACCCTCCCTCCACGGCCTCCGAAAGCGCATTTGCGCATCTTCCCCCTTCATGCGTAATTCGACAGGCAAATGCCGTTAATGGCGAAATTTCGCCATGCTATTATTCGGGGTCGAGTAGCGGTTTGCCGTGAGATACGAGGCCGGTCGGCCGGGACCGGAGGGCTCCGGACGGTCCGCCCGAGCCGCCCCGACAATGTCAGGAAGGGTTCCTCGTCATGGACCGCGACCACGATCACGACCGCATCCCGCATTCGGACCGCGCCGACGGTGCCAATTCCGCCGGTGCTGATTCGACCGGTGCCGATTCGGTCGGCGCCGATTCCGCGAGCGCCGATTCCGGTACCGGGTTCGCCGAAATGGCGTTGCCCGCCGCGCTGTTGCCGGTGCTCGCCGCCGAGGGCGTCACCACCCCGTTCCCGATCCAGGCGGCCACGTTGCCGAGCGCCCTGGCGGGGCGCGACGTCCTGGGGCGGGGCCGGACGGGCTCGGGCAAGACGCTCGCCTTCGGGCTCGCCG
The DNA here is from genome assembly GCF_043079735.1 of Streptomyces sp. NPDC015144. NCBI lineage: Bacteria > Bacillati > Actinomycetota > Actinomycetes > Kitasatosporales > Streptomycetaceae > Streptomyces > Streptomyces sp. NPDC015144. Next base: position 13,125 of record NZ_JBIBUU010000009.1, read on the forward strand.
TGCTGGCGCGTACCGCGGGCAGCCGGGCCGAGTCCCGCCGGCCGCTGGCCCTGGTCCTGGTGCCCACCCGCGAGCTGGCCCAGCAGGTCACCGAGGCGCTCACCCCGTACGCGCGGGCGCTGCGGCTGCGGATGGCCACGCTGTACGGCGGGGTGCCCGTGGCGCCGCAGGCCGCCGTGTTGCGCGAGGGCGCCGAGGTGGTCGTCGCCACGCCGGGCCGGCTCCGGGATCTCGTCGAGCGCCGGAGCTGCCGGCTGGACCGGGTGGCCGTCACGGTCCTGGACGAGGCCGACCGGATGGCCGACATGGGCTTTTTGCCGCAGGTCACCGACGTACTCGACCTGGTGCGGCCGCAGGGCCAGCGGCTGCTGTTCTCCGCGACCCTGGACGGCGACGTCGACCAGCTCGTCGCCCGCTACCTCCACGACCCGGTGGTCCACGCGGCCGACCCGGTGGCCGGTGCGGTGGCGACGATGGAGCACCATCTGCTCCTGGTCCGGCCCGCCGACAAGTTCGCCGTCGCGACCCGGATCGCGGCCCGGGACGGCCGGGTCATCATGTTCCTGCACACCAAGCACGCCGCGGACCGGTTCACCGCCCATCTGCTCGGCAGCGGCGTACGGGCCGCGGCGCTGCACGGCGGCCGGTCCCAGCAGGAGCGCACCCGCACGCTGGACCGGTTCCGGGCCGGGCAGGTCACGGTGCTGGTCGCCACGGACGTCGCGGCGCGCGGCATCCACGTCGACGAGCTGGACCTGGTCGTCAACGTCGATCCGCCGGGCGACCACAAGGACTATCTGCACCGCGGCGGCCGCACCGCCCGCGCCGGGGCCTCCGGCACCGTCGTCACGCTGGCGCTCCCGGCCGAACGCCGGGAGACGGCACGGCTGATGGCCGAGGCGGGCATCACCCCGCGGACCACCAAGGTCCGCCCCGGGGACGACGAGCTGGGCCGGATCACCGGGGCGCGCGAGCCCTCCGGCGTGCCGGTCGACGGCGCGGCCCCCTCCCGCGAACGGACCGGCAGCGGCGGCAGCGGGGCTGGTGCCGGCGGGGGCGGTGCGCACTTCCGGGGGCTGGGCAGCCGTCCCGCGAAGCCGGGCCGCTCGCGCCGCCCGGACCTGCCCACGGCCCAGGCGCGCGCCGCCGCCAAGCAGCGGCGCGCCAACAAGGGCGGCTGAGCGGGCCGGGCGTTCGCGGGGCCGCCGGGACGGGCCCCGGCGGCCCACGGCCGGGGGCGCGGCGTCCCCGGGCCGCCCCTGGTCCGCCGGAGGTCCTGCCGCTACCGCCCGCCCGAGACCCGCAGCACCGCGCCGGTCACGTACGACGCCTCGGTGGACAGCAGCCAGCTGATCGCGGCGGCGATCTCCGGGGCCGCGCCGATCCGGCCGAGCGGGATGCCGGGGACGGCCGCCACCGCCCGGTCCGGGTCGCCGGCCATGGCGTGCATCTCGGTGTCGATCATCCCCGGGGCGACGGCGTTGACCCGGATGCCGTCGGGGCCCAGCTCCTTGGCGAGGCCCACCGTCAGCGCGTCCGTCGCCGCCTTCGTGGCCGCGTAGTGGACGAAGTCCCCCGGGCTGCCCAGGGTGGCGGCGGCCGACGACAGGTTGACGATGGCGCCGCCGCCGTTCGCGGCCAGGTCCTTGGCGGCCCGGCGGCAGCAGAGCAGATAGCCGAGGAGGTTCACGTCGACGACCCGGCGCAGGGTCTCGGCGGAGGTGTCGGCGAGCCGCCCGAGCGGGCCGGTCACCCCCGCGTTGTTGACCAGGCCGGTGAGCGGGCCGAGCTGCTCGGCGGCGGTGTCGAAGAGCCGTTCCACGTCGGCCTCCTCGGCGGTGTCCGCCCGTACGGTGACACAGCGCGCCCCGGCGGCCCGTACCGCCGCCGCGGTCCGCTCGGCGGCCTCCGCGTCGCGCACATAGCCCAGCGCGAGGTCGTGGCCGTCCGAGGCGAGGCGGACGCAGGTCGCGGCGCCGATGCCCCGGCTGCCGCCGGTGACGAGGGTGACGGGGCGCGGGGTCCCGGGGGCGGGGCGGTCCGGCACGGAAGGTCCTTTCGGTCGACGGACGGAAGGTGTCTGACGTGGCGTCAGGACGCGTTCAGGTAGGCGAGTACGGCGCGGACCCGGCGGTGGGTGTCGTCGTCGTCCACGATGCCGAGCTTGCCGAACAGGGAGGTGGTGTACTTGCCGATCGTGCTCTCGCTGAGGAAGAGTTGACGGCCGATCGCCTGGTTGGACAGCCCCTCGGCCATCAGCGCCAGTACGGAGCGCTCCCGGTCGGTGAGCCGCTCCAGCCGCCCGCCCGGCGCGGTGGAGGCCAGCAGTCTCGCGATGACGGCCGGGTCCATGGCGGTCCCGCCGCCCGCGACCCGCTCCAGGGCGTCGATGAACTGGTCCGCCTCGAAGACGCTCTCCTTGAGGAGGTAGCCGACGCCCCCGGAGCCGTCGGCCAGCAACTCCCGTGCGTAGAGCTGCTCGACGTGCTGGGAGAGGATCAGGACCGGGAGCCCGGGTGTCTCGGCGCGGGCCGCGAGAGCCGCCCGCAGCCCCTCGTCCGACTGGGTGGGCGGCATGCGGACGTCGACGACGGACACGTCCGGGCGCCAGGTCCGCAGCGCGTCGAGCGTCTCGGGCCCGGTCGCCGTGGTCGCCACCACCTCGTGGCCGTACGCCTCGATCAGCCGGACCATGCCGTCGCGCAGCAGGTAGAGATCCTCGGCTACGACGATTCGCACGGCACCGCCATCCTCACTCGGGTCGGGCCCCCCGGCGGGCCGTCGGCCTCCAGTGTGCCGTCGAAGACCGCCAGCCGTCGGCGCAGCCCGTCGAGTCCGCCGCCGGGCCGTTCGTCGAGGCCGCCCCGGCCGTCGTCCGCCACCTCGACGACGACCCCCGGGCGGCCCTCCCCCCTCGGGAGGAAACGGACCCGCGCCCGGGTCGCGCGGGCGTGCTTGACGGTGTTGGCCAGCAGCTCGGCGACGCCGAAGTAGAGGGCGGACTCGATCGGCGGATCCAGGCGCAGCGGGGCGTCGGCGGTGACGGTCACATCGAGGGGGACGTCCAGGGCGAGGGCGCGGACGGCGTCGACCAGGCCCCGCTCGGTCAGAACCGGCGGGCTGATCCCCCGGACCAGTTCACGCAGCTCCGCCAGCGAGGCGGCGGCCCCGCCCCTGGCCTCCCGCAGCAGCGCCCTGGCCTGCTCGGGGCGGCTCTCCAGCAGCTTCTCCGCGGTCGCCAGGGAGAGGCCGAGCGAGACCAGCCGGGCCTGCGCGCCGTCGTGCAGGTCCCGTTCGATCCGGCGGATCTCGGCGGCCTGGGCGAGCGTGGTGTCGGCGCGCTGGGCGGTCAGCTCCGCCACCCGCTCCGCCAGCGCCATCGCGGCCGAGGGCCGCAGGAAGCGCACGGCCACCGGTACGAGGGGCCGCCAGGCGTACGGGGCCGAGCCCCCGGCCACGGCCGCCCCGAACGTCCCGAGGAGCCACCCGGCCGCCCCGGGCCGGCCGAGCCCGTACACCGCCGCCGCCACCCCGGCCGCCGGAACGGCCGCGACGACGCCCGCCGTGAACGGGAGCACCAGGACGAACCGCAGATCGCGCCGGACGGCCGGGTCGCCCCACCGGACCCGCCACCGCTGGTCCATCAGCGCGTCGCGGCGGGTGCGCTCGTAGCCGAAGCCGTTCCACCAGTGGCCGGTGGACAGTTGCGTCACGGGACCGGCCCGCCGGTACCCGGCCGGGATCACCGTCCCCGTCCAGCGCGCGACGAGCAGTCGGACGGTCCGGCACACCGGCCGGGACAGCCCGAGCGTGCCCGCGCACACCAGCACCAGGGGGGCGAGCCAGGACCACGGGTTCCCCGCCCCCCACCGGATGCCCAGCGCCACCGCCGCCGCCCACACGGCCGGCACCGCCAGCGCGACGGCCGCCACGGCGCACGCCCGCGCGAACCCCGCGCCGACCCGCACCGGCCACGCGTCCGGATCCAGCCTCATGTCCCCTCCTCCGTCCGCCGCCAGGGCCTTCGTCCGGATCATGCCGGGCCCGCGCGCCGCCGGGGAGTGGGGCCGGCCCCACTCTTCCGTGGGGCCGGCCCCGTACCGGGGCAATCGTGCGCTCCCTAGCGTCAGGGGCATGGAAACCGACACCTGCTCCACGCCCCGCACCACCCCCGGACTCCGGCACGCCGCCGCCCGGGTGACCGGCTGTGTCACCGCGTACGGCGTGCTCGGCGCCGTCGCGCTGGTGGCCGTCGCGGCGGTGGCGGCCGGCGGCCACCCGGTCAACACGTTCATGTGGGTCCGGGCGGCGCTGCTGCCGCTGGTCGCCGTGGTGATGCACCGGCTGGCCGTCGCCGCGTTCCGGGACGGCCCAGGCGGGCCGGGCGGCCCGGGCTCCCGGCGGGCCTTCGAACGGCTGCGCACCCTGGCCGGGATCATGCCGGTCGCGATCGTCGGCGTCGACCTCGTCCCGGGCGTCTGCCCGCTCTGGTACGCGGCGGTGCAGACCGTCTGCGTCCTGCCCGTCGTCCGGATCGCGTTCCTGGCCCGGGGCGCCGCGGTGCGCACCACGTTCCCCCGGGGACACTGACCGCCGTTGGGGTGGCGCGCGGCCGGGGCGCGGCGTGGTGACGGGGCCGGGGCGCGCGCGGTTGCCTAGCGTCGGCGCCTGACGGACCGCTCCGGCGCGCACCACGGGTTGAATCGCCCGGCGCCCGGTGACGGCTCCTCCCCAACGGCGTTCCCCTGCCACCGCCTCGCATCGCGGTGGCAGGGGACGCCGGCCGCGCTCAGGCCCAGAGGGCGTGGGCCAGCTCCACCCCGGCGAACGCCGCGCCCAGCCCGGCCACCACGCTCCCCGCGACATTGGCCACCGCGTACGACCGGGCCCCGTCCTCCGCCAGCCGCAGCGTCTCGTAGCTGAACGTCGAGTACGTGGTGAGCGCCCCGCACAGTCCCGTGCCGATCAGCAGTTGGACGTGCGAGGAGGCGGCACCGGCCGCCACCGCGCCGGTCAGCAGGCCCAGGATCAGCGACCCGGCCACATTGACCGTGAACGTGCCCCAGGGGAAGACGCTGTCGTGGCGGGACTGCACCGCCCGGTCGGTGAGATAGCGCAGCGGGGCGCCGACCGAGGCCCCGACGATCACCAGCAGCCAGTTCACCGGCCCCGCTCCCCCTCACCGCTACCGCTCTCGCTGCCGTCGCCGTCGCCGTCGCCGTCGCCGTCGAAGCGGACGATCTCGCACGCGTCCAGGACGACCAGTCCGCCGGTCGCCACCAGTTCCCCGATCTGCGGCAGGAACGCGCGGATCCGGTCCTCCCGGTCGACGATCACGACCGCCACCGGCAGGTCCTCGCTCAGCGAGAGCAGCCGTTGGGTGTGGATCATCGAGGAGCCGCCGAACCCCTCGATCCCCCGGAACACACTGGCGCCCCCAAGCCCCGCCCGGTGGGCCCGGTGCACGATCTCGGTGAAGACCGGCCGGTGGTGCCATCCGTCGGACTCGCCGACGAGGACGGTCAGGCGCAGGGCCCGTTCCGTCCGTGGTGTGGTCGTCATGGCCGCCTCCAGGCCAGTACGCGTCGAGTCGCCCACACCGCGCCCGACACCGCGGTGAGCGCCGCGAGCAGGGTGAGCCCCAGATACCCCAGTGCGGCACGGACCCGGCCGCCGTCGACGAGACGCTGGATGTCCACCGCGTACGTGGAGAAGGTGGTGAACCCGCCGAGCACACCCGTGCCGAAGAACGGCCTGACCAGCCGGTGCGCCGACCATGCCTCGCTGATCACCACCATGAACGCGCCGATCACCGCGCATCCGATCACGTTCACGACCAGCGTCGTCCACGGGAAACCGGTGGCGGCGGTGGGCCAGAGCAGCGACGCCCCGTACCGGGCGCAGGCGCCGGTCGCACCGCCGAGCGCGACCACCGCGACGACGGGACCCTGCCGGTTCGGGGCTGTTCCCATGGACACGAGATCTCCTGCCTGCTCCTCCCACCAGGCTATCGCCGCCGTACGCGGCCGTGCGCCGGGGACGGCCGGTACCGTCCCGTCCCCGGCGCGCGGCCCCGGGCCTACACCGCCGGGGCCGGCGGCCGGAAGTTGACGCGTTCGCGGACGACGGGGAAGCCGGCCCGGGCGAAGTTCGCGGCCATCGGGAAGTTGCCCCGGTCCGTCGCCCCGCTGATGAACTCCGCGCCCCGCTCCACGAGGAAGTGGGTGCACTCGGCGAGGAGGTCGTAGGCGTAGCCGCGGCCGCGCTGCCCCGGTACGACGCCGATGAAGCCGATGGTCGGGCCGGACGGGTTGTGCGCGGGGATGTGGATCCCGGCCAGCTCGCCCTCCGGCGTGTACGCGGTCTGCCACCACTCCCTCGGCGAGGGGCACCAGTGGAAGAAGTCGAGCTCCTCCCGGGCCGCCTGGTCGAGGCCGCCCTCCGCGACGGCCTGGAGCGCGTGGGCGTCCAGGGTGGCGGAGTGGATGTCGCGCAGCGCGTCGAAGAACACGGCGTCGTCGGGTTCGGCCCTGAAGCTCAGCCGTCCGGGCCGCTCGGGCAGGCCGTGGTCCGGGGTCCAGCGGTACAGGAAGCGCTCCGCCAGGAGCTCGTACCCGGCGGCCCGGGCCGCGGTGAAGCGGGTGTCGGCGGCGGCGCGCAGGCCGGGATCGTCCTGCCAGCCGCCCGGCAGGTTGAACTCCAGCTCGACCTGCCGGGGAGCGGAGCGCAGGAGCTCGGCGCCCGCCGCCTCCTCGCCCTCGGCCACGTCGAACCAGTTGATGTTGACGGGCTCCTGGTCGTCGGGGCCGCCCCACCACGCACCGCGTGCGACGACCTCGCCGCCGCGCAGGGCGACGCGCATCCACTCGGTGCGGAACCGGGTGCGCCGATGGCTCTCACGGGCGCCGAGCGGGTCGGGGAGTGCGTCGAAAAGATGGGCATCGCTCGTGGAGAGCGTGCGAATGACCGTGTCGGTCATGGATTCCTCCGGGAATAGGGCTGCTCGGAGCGCTCCCGGCCGGAATTCGGAACTCGTCAGAATTCGCGGACCACGCGGGGACAACGGAAAAGGGAGCGCGGGAAAGACGTGAACTGCACGGCACTCGCCTCCTTCCGTCCGTCTCAGGGCGTGGAGCCACAGAGTAGGTGATCAACCCCGGTTCCGTCCAAGGTTTTTCGCGTCCCGCCCCACCCCTGGGACGAGGCACGTCCCCCGCCACCCGTCACCTCCGCGAGCACACCCCCCTGCCCTCCGGGGGACAGCCCCACCAGTCTCCGTCCGGGCTGCCGGATGGGCCGGAGGGCCGCACCCCACCAGGCTGTGGGGCATGAGGAGTCACCGAAAATCCGCCGCGCTCGTCGCCCTGTCCGCCACCGCCGCCGTCACCCTGCTCACCGGGGCCGCGCCCCCGGAGGCCGCCGCCTCCGCCGACTCCGTGCCCGCGCTCTCCTGGCGGCCCTGCGCCCGGGCGGACGGACCGGCCGGGCAGGAGTGCGCCGAGCTGCCCGTACCCCTGGACTACCGGGACCCGGACGGGCCGCTGCTCTCCCTCGCCGTGACCCGGGTCCGCAGCGACCGGCCCGCCGAACGGCGCGGGACACTGCTGGTGATCCCGGGCGGGCCGGGCGGCTCCGGGGTGCGGGAGGTGACGGAGACGGGGGCGGCGTTACGGCGGGAGACCGGGGGGCGGTACGACGTCGTGAGCCTCGACCCGCGCGGGACCGGCGGCAGCACGAAGGCGGGCTGCGGGCTCGGACCGGAGGACCGGGAGCTGGTGAACATCCGGTCCTGGCCCGGCCCCGACGGTTCGATCGACGAGAACGTGGTCCGGGCCCGGCGCACCGCCGAGACCTGCGCCCGCAACGGCGGCGCCCTGTTGCGGAGCCTCACCACGGCCAACGAGGTCCGGGACATCGACCGCTTCCGGCAGGCGCTCGGCGAGGAGCGGCTCTCGGCCTGGGGCGTGTCGTACGGCACCTACGTGGGGGCGGTGTACGCGCAGAAGTACCCGCAGCACACGGACCGTTGGGTCCTGGACAGCAACGACGACCCGGACCCGGCGCTGGTCGAGCAGGGCTGGATGGCCCGTGGGGCGGTGGGGGTCGACGACCGCTTCCCCGACTTCGCGCGCTGGGCCGCCGACCCGGCCCGGGACGCGGCGGGGCTGCGGCTCGCACGGCGGGCCGAGGACGTGCGGCCGCTGGTGCTGGCGCTGGCGGCGCGGCTGGACCGGGAGCCGGTGGAGACCACTACTCCGGGCGTTCCGCTGACCGGCAACCGGCTGCGCCAGGCGCTCCAACTGGCGCTGGCCTCCGACGACTCCTTCACCGGGTTCGCGGAACTGGTCCGGGCGGCCGGGGACGGGAACGGCGGGGACGGGGACAGCGGGAACGGGGACAGCGGGGACGGCGCGGCGAAGCCGGTGCTGCCCGCCGCGCTGAGCGGGCCGCTGCCGGACGCGGACGCGACGGTCGCGATGGGCGTGGTCTGCAACGACGTGCGCTGGCGGGGCACCGTCACCGAGTACCGGCGGGCCGTCGCCGCCGACCGGGTGGCCCATCCGCTGACCGCCGGGGCACCGGCGAACATCAATGCGTGCGCCTTCTGGAAGGACGCCCCCGCCGAGAAGCCGGTCGCGGTCACCGACCGGGGCCCGTCCAACATCCTGATGATCCAGGGCCTGCGCGACCCGTACTCCCCCTACTCCGGCGCCCTGCGGCTGCGCACCGCCCTCGGCGGACGGGCCCGCATGGTCGCCGTCGACCGGGGCGGCCACGGCATGTACCTGGCCAACGGGAACGCCTGCGGCGACCGCGCCGTCACCACCTTCCTGACGACGGGGAAGCGGCCGGAGCGGGACATCCTCTGCACGGGCTGACACACGCCCCGCGGGGCGGTCAGTCGCAGCCCGGTGTGGGGTGGCCGCCGCTGCGGGCGCGGGCCAGGAGGGAGAGCACGTCCTCGTCGGGGGTCTGCGAGAAGTCCCGGTACCACTCGCCGACCGCGTGGAACAGCCGGGGCGCCGACAGGCACACCACCCGGTCCGCGATCCGGCGCAGCCGTTCGAGCGCCTCCGGGGCCGCCACCGGTACGGCCGCCACCAGCAGGGCCGGCCGCTGGGCGCGCACCACCCGGCAGGCGGCCTCGGCGGTGGCGCCGGTCGCGATGCCGTCGTCCACGACGACGACCGTCCGGCCGGCGAGCGGCACCCGGGCCCGGCCCGCCCGGTACACCCGGGCCCGGCGGGCCAGCTCGGCCTGCTCGACGCGTTCGACCGCCGCGAGGTCCGGCCGGCCGGCCCGCAGCGGACCGGCGACGTCCTCGTTGACGACGCGTACCCCGTCCTCGCCGATGGCGCCGAACGCCACCTCCTCGTGGTGCGGCACCCCGAGCTTGCGGACGACGATCACGTCCAGCTCGGCGCCGAGGGTCTGCGCCACCTCGAAGGCCACCGGGACGCCGCCGCGCGGGAGGCCCAGCACGACCGGGTTCTCCCGCTCCAGGTCGCGCAGCTCCTCGGCCAGCTGCTGTCCCGCGTCGGCGCGGTCGACGAACAGCACGGCGGTCAGGAGACCGGGGCGGTCTCGGGCACGGCACCCTCGGTCGTCTCCACGTCGATGAGGGAGAACGCGGCGCCCTGCGGGTCGGTCAGCGCGGCGAACCGGCCGAACGGCATGGTCTGCGGGCCGTGGCGGAGGACGGCGCCGCGCTCGGTGGCCTTCGCGACGGCCGCGTCGCAGTCGGCGACGGCGAAGTAGACGTTCACGTACGACGGGACCTCGGGCGGGGAATCCTCGCCCAACCCCATCCGGCCCATGACGGTCTCGTCACCGAGGTTGAAGAGCCGGAAGTCGATGTGCTCGTCCCGCATCTCGCGCAGGGTGTACGGGAAGACGGCGGGGAAGAAGGCGTCGGCCTTCGCGGGCTCCCGGGTGAAGATCTCCGCCCAGCAGAACGCGCCGGGCACCCCGCGCGCCCCGAAGCCCTCGTGGCTGCCCGCCTGCCACACACCGAAGGCCACGCCGCCGGGGTCGCGGGCCATCAGCATCGTGCCGAAGTCGCCGACCCGCATCGGGTCCATCAGCGTCTCGCCGCCGTTCGCGCGGATCTTCTCGGCGGTGGCGTCGGCGTCGGGCGAGGCCAGATAGAGGCACCAGGCCGACGGGGCGTCCTGCCCGGGCATCGGCGGCATCAGGGCGGCGACGGCCTTCCCGTCGGCGTACGCCTGGGTGTAATGGCCGAACTCCGCCGACGACTCACCGAACGTCCAGCCCAGCACATCCCCGTAGAAGCGCTTCGCGGCCTCCAGGTCGACGAACATCGCGTCGGCCCAGCAGGGAGTGCCCTCCGGCAGTGCGGCCATGGCCTGACTCCTTCCCGATCGGGTGGATGGTCCGGCTCCTCACGCCGAGGGCTGTCCCGCAGACCCCTGGCGGGCGCGCGACGACAGCTCCGGCACCTCGCCGCATTGTCGGAACATCCACATATGTCCAGTATGCGAATACTCCTCCACCTTGCGATGCACCGCATCTGACGCCGCGCGTGCCGGGGCGCTACCCCCGGTCCTGCGGCGGGTCGACCCGGACCAGGCCCGACTGGTAGGCCATGGCGACGAGCTGGGCCCGGTGCCGGGCGCCCAGCTTCGCCATCGCGCGGCCGATGTGCGTCCGCACGGTCAACGGGCTGACGTGCGTCAGCGCGGCGATCTCGTCGTTCGACAGCCCCTCGGCGGCCTGCGCCATCATCTCGCGCTCCCGGGCCGTCAGGACGTCCAGCGACGCCGGGGCGGCGGTCCGGCCCTCCGGGCGGGCGAGGTAGCGGGTGATCAGGGACCGGGTCGCGGTGGGCGACAGCAGCATGTCGCCCGCGGCCACCGTCCGGATGGCGTCCAGCAGCTCCTCGGGGCCGACGTCCTTGCCGAGGAAGCCGCTGGCGCCCGCCCGCAGGGCCCGGGTCACGTACTCGTCGATCTCGAAGGTGGTGAGGATGAGGATGCGGGTGCTCCGCAGCGTCTCGTCGCGGCAGATCTCCTCGGTGGCGGCGAGACCGTCCGTACCCGGCATGCGGATGTCCATGACGACCACGTCCGGGACGGTGGTCCGGGCCAGCTCCGCCGCCTCGCGGCCGTCCGCCGCGACGCCGACGACCTCCATGTCGTCATTCGACTCGATCAGCAGCCGAAACGTTCCGGCCAGCAGCGCCTGGTCGTCGGCCAGCAGCACCCGGATGGTCACGGCGCCGTCCTCCCGTCGTCGTCCCCTTCCCCGGACTCTCCGGGGAGGGCCCCGCCCGGCTCCGCCAGCGGAAGCTCGGTGGACACCTCGAAGCCACCGCCCGGCCGGTGTCCGGCGGCCAGCCGGCCGCCCGCCGAGCGGGCCCGTTCGCGCATGCCGATGAGACCGTAACCCGGGGTTCCGGCGGCCGGTCGCGCGTGACCGTCGTCGACGACGGTCAGGGTGAGCACCCGGTGCCCGTAGACGAGCCGGACCGAGGCGTTCGCGCCGCCCGCGTGCTTGGTGACGTTGGTCAGCGCCTCCTGCACGACCCGGTACGCGGTCAGATCGGCGCCCGGCGGCAGCGGGCGGACCTCGCCCTCCACCCGGACCGACACCGCCAGACCCGCCTGCTCGAACGAGGCGATCAGCTCCGGCAGCCGGGCCAGTCCGGGCGCGGGCTCCAGCGGGGCCTCCGGATCGCCGTCGCTGCGCAGCAGCCCCACGGCCGCCTTCAGCTCGCGCAGCGCGGAGGAGGTGGTGCCCGCCAGTTGGTCGAGGGTCCGCTGCGCCTGGTCCGGCTTGCTGCGCAGCAGGTACGCGGCGGTCGCCGCCTGGGCGTGGGCGAGGGTGATGTGGTGGGCGACGATGTCGTGGAGCTCGCGGGCGATCCGGGTCCGCTCCTCGCCGACCCGGCGCCGGGCCTCCTCCTCGCGGGTGCGTTCGGCCAGTTCGGCGCGGGCCTCCACGGCCGCCAGATGGTCGCGCCGGCTCCGTACCAGCTCACCGAGGGCCCCTGCCAGCAGGACCGAGGAGACCAGGCCGAGCTGGTCGCCCCTGAGCAGCGCCGGTCGGCCCCAGCCGGTGGAGAAAACCAGCAGGGCGAGGGCCGTACCGACGGTGTAGACCGCGGCCGTACGCGGGGTCGTGCGCTGCGCCAGCAGGTAGAGGGCGACCAGGGCGGCGCCCACCACGCTCGTGTTGGGGTCGAAGGACGTCCCGGAGCCGGGGTTGCCCATCAGCCCCAGGGCGCCACCGGTCACGGTGGTCGCCACCACCGTGAGGCGCGGGCAGCGGCGGTGGCCCAGCACCAGGACGGCGGAGGGCACCAGGGCGGCCAGCACGAACCCGGGCGCCGGTGCCCGGACGATCCGGCCCTCGGCCAGGGTGCCGGCGAAGACCGCGAGACCCCACAGCACCACCGCCGCCAGCAGGTCCGCGGTGCGCGGGTGGCGGTGGAGCCACCGGCGCCCTTCGGTGAACACGCGCGCCCTCTCCCTCCTCCCGTACATGCCGGTTCCTCCGTATTCTCCCGGTCCGTCCGGCCGGGCCGCGTACCGGGAGCCCCGGCCGGACGGCGGGCTCATACGGCCACGGGCTCGGTCGCGGGCGTCGCCCCGGGGGCGGTGCGGTTCAGCGCCTCGCCCTCGACGTCCACCTCGGGCAGGATCCTCGCCAGCCACCCGGGCAGCGACCACGCCCGGTCGCCCAGCAGGGCGAGCACGGCCGGGACGAGCGTCATCCGGACCACGAAGGCGTCGAAGAGGACGGCCGCGGCGAGCCCCACCCCCACCATCTTGATCATCGGGTCGGTCATCCCGACGAACCCGGCGAACACCGCGATCATGATGACCGCCGCCGCGCCGACCACCCGGGCGCTGTGCCGGAAGCCGGTGACGACCGCCGCGCCGGGGCGTTCCCCGTGCACGTACGCCTCCCGTATCCGGGTCACAAGGAAGACCTCGTAGTCCATGGCCAGGCCGAAGACCACCCCGATCAGGAAGATCGGCATCAGGCTCACCACGGGGCCGGTCCGCTCGATGCCGAGGAGGTCGGCGCACCAGCCCCACTGGAAGACCGCGACGATCGTGCCGAAGGCCGCCGCCACCGACAGCAGGAAGCCGAGCGCGGCCTTGAGCGGGACCAGCAGCGAGCGGAAGACGATCATCAGGAGCAGGAAGGCCAGGCCGACGACGAGCGCCAGATAGGTGGGCAGGGCGTCGTTCACCTTCTGCGCCAGGTCGATGTTGACGGCGGTGGTGCCGGTGACGAGCATCGTCGCGCCGGTGTCGGCGGCCAGGCCGCGCGCCGTGCGGCGGAGGTCGTGGACCAGTTCGGCGGTGGCCCCGGAGCTGGGCCCGGTGGTGGGCACGACGGTGAGGACCGCGGTGTCACCGGCCCCGTTGAAGGCGGCGGGGGTCACGGCGGCGACGCCCCCGGTGGCGGCGATCCGCTTCCCGGCCCGGTCCGCGGCGCCCTTGGGGTCCGCGGCGTCCTTCGCGTCGACGACGACGGTGAGCGGCCCGTTGAAGCCGGGGCCGAAGCCGTCCGCCAGGGCGTCGTAGGCGCGGCGCTGGGTGGTGGAGGCGGGCTGCGCCTCGTCGCCCGGCATGCCGAGCCGCAGGTCGAGCGCCGGTACGGAGATCAGCCCGAGGCCGAGCACGGCGAGGACCAGGACGGCGAGCGGGCGCCGGACCACCGCACGGGCCCAGCGGACGCCCAGCGCGGGGCGGTCGCCGCGCGGCCGCCTCCGGCCCGGCCGGTCCCCGCGTCCGGCGCGTGCCAGCACGGCCCTCGGGAAGAAGCCGAGCAGCGCGGGCAGCAGGGTCAGCGCGACCAGGACGGCGACCACGACGGTGCTCGCGGCGGCGATCCCCATCTTCGTGAGGATCGGGATGCCGACCACTGACAGGCCGGCCAGGGCGATGACGACGGTGAGCCCGGCGAAGACGACGGCGGAGCCCGCCGTGCCGGTGGCGCGGGCGGCGGCCTCCTCGGCTCCGTGGCCCTCGGCGCGCTCGGTCCGGTAGCGGGAGACGATGAACAGGGCGTAGTCGATGCCGACCGCGATCCCCAGCATCAGGGCGAGGGTGGTCGTCGTGGTGGACATCCCGACGGCCACGATCGAGGCGGCGCCGATGCCGACGCCGACGACCGCGGTGAGCAGCGGGAGTCCCGCCGCGACGAGCGAGCCGAAGGTGACGAGCAGGACGACCGCGGCGGCGGCCAGCCCGACGACCTCGGTGGCGCCGCCCAGCTCGCTCTCCGGGGCCAGGGCGGTGCCGCCCGTCTCCACGGTCAGCCCGGCCCGCCGCCCGGCCGCCGCGGCGTCGTGCAGGGCGTCGGTGGCGGCGTCGGTGAGTTCGGCGGGGACCGCGGTGAAGGCGACGGTGGCGTACGCGGTCGTGCCGTCCGCGCTGACCGCCCCGGCCGACGTGAAGGGGTCGAGGACGGTCCGGACCTGCGGGCCGTCCGCCACGTCGGCGACGACGCGTTCGACGGCGGCCCGGTTCGGGCCCGCGGTGATCTTCCGCCCCTCGGGGGCGACGAAGACGATCCGGGCGTCGGCGGCGTCCGCGTTGCCGCCCGGGAAGCGCCGGTCCAGCAGGTCGAACGCCTTCTGCGACTCGGTCCCGGGCATCGAGAACGCGTCGTCGGGCGCGGTCGGCGCCTTGGCCGCGGCCAGGGCGCAGGCGGCCAGGAGCACGGCCCAGAGCAGGGCGACGAGCCGGCGCCTTCGGAAGGACAGCCGGCCCAGCCGGTGGAGGAAGGTGGCCACGAAGGGGCGCTCCGGTTTCTCTGGATCGGACGGAGGGGCTGCGGCGGGTGCCGCCCTCCGGCCGTGCCGGGACCGCGCCGGGGCGCTGCGGGGCCGGAGGGATGCCTCGATCCTTCGCGAGAACGGATGCCGTGTCGTCGTGCGCCCGCAGGCAGTACGGGCTACGGCCGGTGCAGGCCGCCTCTACGGCCGGTGCAGTACACCCGGACCGGCCCGTACGCCATCCGGCCCGCCCGCGCGCGGTGCGCGATCCGGCCGGCGCGGGCCGGTCCGTACGTACCCGGCGGCGCGGCTCCCGGACGGCGGTGGTGTGCCGTGTCCGGAGCCGCGCGGGCGGCCGGGCATGGACTACCGGCGCCGGGTCGCCGCCGCGACGGTGGCCATGAGCTCCGCGTCCAGCACCGCCGGATCGGCCAGCCGGGTCGGGGCCGCGTACGAGTTGAGCAGGGCCTTCGTGACCCGGAGGGCGGCCTCGGGGCGGCGCACGATGGGCTTGGTCCAGGCGGCGACCGCCGCGTCCAGCCCGTCCTCGGGCACGATCCGCTGGAGGACGGAGAGCTCGTGCGCCTCGGCGGCGTCGAAGGCGCGCCCGGTGAGGATCAGCTCGCGGGCGCGGGCGGCGCCGACCTCGTGGATGAGCCGGGGCAGTACGCCGCCCCAGGCGGTGGGCAGCCCGAGCGCCAGCTCCGGCAGCCGGAAGCCGGAGGTGTCGGCGCCCACCCGCAGGTCGCAGGCGAGGGCCAGGGCGAGCCCGGCGCCGATCGCCCGGCCCTGGATCCGGGCGATGGTGACGGCGTGGCTGGTGGAGATCGCCTCGCAGACCCGGCGGGCCTTCTCACCGGCGATGCGGATGCCCCGGCCGGTCGGGTCCGCGTCCAGCCAGTCGGCGAACTCGCCCCGGTCACCGCCCAGGCAGAAGTCGTCCCCCGCACCGCTGAGCACCAGCACCCGGACGTCCGGATCGGGCACGGCCAGCACCGTCAGCAGGTCGTCCAGCATCGCCTCGGTCACCGCGTTGCCGGTCTCCGGGGAGTCCAGCTCCACCCGGAGCACGGCGCCGTCCCGCTCGGCCCGCAGGGTGCTCGGCCGCGGTGGCGCGGGGGCGTACGCCGGGGGCGGGGGTACGTACGGCGGGGGCGGGAGCGTCATGCCGCCACGCCCAGCGAGACGATCCGGCGGAAGACCAGCCGGGAGGCGTAGTCGGCGGGGGCGACGGTACGCAGGGTGGGGAATCGTTTCAGCAGCTCGGTCAGGAGGGTGCGGGCCTCCAGCCGGGCGAGGGCGGCGCCCAGGCAGTAGTGCACCCCGCCGCCGAAGGTCAGATGCGTGCCGCGACGCCGGATGTCGAAGGCGTCCGGGTCCGGGTTGCGCCGGGGGTCGTGGTTGGCGGCCCCGTACATCACGTGGACCATGCTGTCCTTGGCGATCGGCACGCCCGCCAGCACGGTGTCCTCGGCCGCCACCCGGGTGTTGATGTGGATCGGCGGGTCGTAGCGGAGCACCTCGTCGACGGCGGCGTCGATGTGCCCCGGGTTGGCCGCCAGCCACTCCCAGCGGCTCGGCTCCCTCAGCAGCAGGTCCACCATGGCCGACAGCAGGGTCGCGGTGGTCTCCAGGGAGGCGATGGTGACGAACATGGTGAGCCGGTAGAGGATCTCGTCGGCCGTCGCGCGGTCCGGCTCGCGGGCGTCCCAGTGGTGGATCCAGCCGGTCAGGATGTCGTTGCCGGGGTGGGCGCGGCGGTGTGCGACCAGTTCGGTGAAGTAGGCGCGCAGCTGGAGGGTGGCCTCGGCGGAGACGGCGAGCTGGCTCCTGGTGGGCAGCAGCTCCTGGGCGTGCACCTGGTTGTGGGTGATCTCCAGGATGTGGGCGTGGTCCTCGGGCGGGATGCCCAGCCAGGAGCCGATGGTGCTGATCGGGAGCTGTTCGCTGACGATGCTGACGAAGTCGGCCTCGCCCCAGCGGAGCTTGTCGGCCAGGTCGTCCAGGAGGCGGGTGGCGTGCTCCTCGACCAGGGGGGTCAGCCGCTCGATCGTCGACCGGTCGAAGAGGTTGCCGAGGCTGCGGCGCTGGCAGGTGTGTTCGGGGGCGTTGAGCCGGGAGAGCGTCTTGGTCATCTCCTGCGTGGCGGCGGCCTGCCAGCGCTCGGGGTCCGGCTGCCGCTCCTGCCAGGCGAAGTCGGGGGCCAGCCAGTTCCGGCCCCGCAGCACTTCGCTGCAGGTGTCGTAACCCGTCACGAAGTACGCGTCCCAGGGGGCGCGCACGACATCGCCCATGGCCCGGAGCCGGGCCAGTAGAGGGTAGGGATCAGCCTGCCCCTCGGGCGATTTGAGACGTCTGAGGAGGGAGATGAGGGCACGCCGGTCTTCAGGGTGACTGTCGGTGCCACGTATAGCGCTCACGCAGAGTTCCTTGACCTGGGCTCATGGTTACCGGCAGAACCTACCCCTCCGCATATGCCGCCCAAGCGTGCTTCGCTGTTGGCCGTATCACAACGAAAGTGCCACCCGGCCCCTTGTCAATCACTCACACGGGTACCAACTACCCCTTGCGTCACTCCAGTTACATCAATCATGGGCCGTCATGTACAGACAAGGCCGGTTTACGACTAATTGCGCGTAGCGCGGAATCAGCCAGCCCCAAGGTGACCGATTCCGCGCACTCCATGACCGGTTCCCGGCCGTTCACGCCCGTCTCCGTGTCATCGACGGCCGGTCGCCCCGACCGTCGGTGACAGACCGTCACACCCGGAAGACGTCCAGGAACGAGCTCCACCAGCCCTTGGCCTTCTTCGGCTCCTCGGCCGACCGGTCGTACGGGGCCGACGCGGCCGGATCCGGCGCGGCCTCCCGGAGAGGCACGGCGGCCGACGGCGCCGACGGCACCGCGGCCGAGCGGCGGGGGGCCGGGGTGAAGCGGACCGGGAGCGAGACCAGGGCCCGGTGGAAGGGGCCCGGCCGCCACTCGACCGCGTGCGGCTCCACGGCGAGCGCCAGGTCGGGCACCGAGTTGAGGACCTTCTCGATCGCGGTGAGCGCGATGAGCTGCGCCGGGGACTTCGCCGGGCAGACGTGCGGCCCCGCGCCCCAGGCCAGGTGGGCGCCCTTGCTCAGGGTCTGGCGGGCGTCGGTGAGCGCCGGGTCGCTGTTGGCCGCGGCGAAGCTGATCAGGACCGGGGAGTCGGCCCGCAGCGTCACCCCGCCCAGGTCGATGTCCTGGACCGGGTAGTGCGCCGCGTAGTTGGCGATCGGCGGGTTGTTCCACAGCACGTCGTCGAGGGCGTCCTCGACCAGCATGCCGGTGCCGCGCCGCTGCGGGGCGCCGGTCTCGCGGGACAGCATCAGCAGCAGCGCGTTGGCGATCAGGTTGCGCTCCGGCTCGACGCCCGCGCCCATCAGCATGACGAGCTGGTCCTTCAGCTCCTCGTCCCGCAGCCCGGCCGGGTGCTGGATCAGCCAGGAGGTGATGTCCTCGCCGGGCTGGCGCCGCTTGAGCGCGACCAGCTCCATCAGGCACTCGGTCAGCTCGGTGTTGGCCCGGAGCACGTCCACACCGTCGAAGATCGCGGACATGGAGCGGGTGAGCCGGTCGCCGATGTCGCCGGGGCAGCCGAAGAGCTGGTTGAACAGCAGCAGCGGCAGCAGCTTGGCGTAGTCGCCGAGCAGGTCCGCGCTGCCGCGCTCGACGAACTGGTCGATGAGGTAGTCGGCGATCCGCTCCACGTCCCGGCTGAGCCGGGTGGTGTTGAGCCGGGCCAGGCTCTCGGTGACCGCCTTGCGCAGCCGCAGATGCTCGGTGCCGTCCGTGAACAGGCAGTTGGGCCGGTACATCATCATCGGCAGCACCGGGCTGTCCATCGGCACCCGGCCCTCCCGCAGCGCGGCCCAGCGCCGCGAGTCGCGGGCGAAGTACGACGGGTTCTGCAGCACCCGCAGCGCGGCCTCGTGCTGCACCACGAGGGTGGCCTCCACGCCGGGGGCCAGCTCGATCGGGGCGGCGAGCCCGTGCGCCCGGAACGTGTCGTACACGCGCTGCGGATCGGCGGCGAACTCCGGCCCGTAGAGCGAGGTCTGCCGCCCACCGCCCATCGGGCACCCGCTGGGGGCGCTGTCGGCGGCGCGGTACGGGGTGGATCCCGGCGACGAGTCCATGTGTGATTCCTCGGTGTGAACGCGGGCCGGGGGCGGCCCGTACGGTGGAAGGAGAACGGGCCGGCGGCCCCGGGGGCCCGGTCGGCCGGGGCGGTCCGGGCCCCGGCGCCCGGGCCGGAGGCTGTCGGGGAACCTCCGACCGGGCGGTCGCAGGTCACCCGACAGGCACTCAGGCCACGCGGGTCAGAAGATGCTGGACCAGGGTGATCAGGGCCTGCGCGGACGACTTCTCGTCCCGGGCGTCGCAGTACACCACCGGGGTGTCCGGCAGCAGGTCGAGCGCCTCGCGCAGCTCCGCCTCGCCGTGCCGGCTGTCCGGGTCGAAGCTGTTGACCGCGACCGCGTACTCCAGCCCGTACGTCTCGACCAGGTCGATCACCGGGAAGGTGTCGGCGAGCCGGGCCGGGTCGACCAGGAGCAGGGCGCCCAGCGAACCGCGCGCCATGTCCTCCCACAGCTCGACGAACCGCTGCTGGCCCGGCGTACCGAAGAGGTACAGCACCAGTTCGTCGCTGAGGGTCAGCCGGCCGAAGTCCAGCGCCACGGTCGTGGTCACCTTGTCCGGCGCGCCCCGCAGGTCGTCGACGTGCGCCCCGGCCTGGGTCATCCGCTCCTCGGTACGGAGCGGAGTGATCTCGGAGAGGGTGCCGATGAGCGTGGTCTTGCCCACCGCGAAGTGCCCGACGACCAGGATCTTCGCCGCCCGGCGCACCGCGTCCGACACATAGATGCTGTCAGCCGAACCGGACGTGGAGTCCATGCAACACCTCTTCGAGGATCTTCCTGTCAACGAGCTGGGCCGGCGGGGGCGCCTTCCGGCGCATCAGGTGACCTTGTTCCGCTAAATCGTTCAGCAGCAGCCGCGCCACCCCGACCGGCTGGCCCAGATGGCCCGCCACCTCGGCCACCGACAGATAGCCGCCCGAGCACAGCTCCCAGATCGCCCGGACCTCCGGGCTCGGGTTCGGCGGCGGCTGCCGGTCGGGCGCGATGGTCACCAGGGTGACCAGCGACAGCACCTCCGCGTCGGGCAGACTGCGCCCGCCGGTGACGACGTACGAGCGGACGAAGCCGCTGCTGACCGCCTGCTCGTCGCCCGGCGTCGTCATATGCCGGATCCCGGTGCGCCGACCCCCGCGTCCTGCCGGGGCGGGGTCGTCATCGCCTTCCCCAACGCGGTGACCTGCTGCTGCATCCGGAAGGACATCGCCTCCATGTCCACGTCGGCGGCGGCCGCCGCGGCGAGATAGGCGCCGGTTCCGGCCGCGATCAGGAAGATCCAGCCGTGGTCGTACTCCAGCAGCGTCTGCCGCCAGCGGCCCGGGGCGGCCTGGGCCCCGATGAAGGGCGCCACGGCCCGGCTCAGCGACTGCATGGAGCTCATCGCCGCCGCCACCGTCTCCGCGTCGTCCCGGCCGATCTCACTGGAGTTGGCCAGCAGCAGACCGTCGGCGGAGACCAGGATCGCGTGGCGCGCGCCGGGTACCTGGAGCAGATCGTTGAGTACCCAGGACAGATCGGGGTTCACTGGAACTCGGGTCCTTCCGTCGTCGTCGTGTCTCGCCCGGACCGCGTTCCGCGCTGGAACGCGCCCAGACGGGAAGCGGTCTCCTCATTGCTGCGCACCGGCCCGGTCTCGGCCGGCGGTACCACCGACACCGGGCTCTTGCGACGACGCTTGGGCAGGCCGCCGGCGGTGGTGGCGGACCCGAAGGGCTGCGGTGCGGACCCGAAGGGCTGCGCGGCGGCACCGGAGTGCGCGACCGGAGGGAACAGCGGGGTCGGGGACGGCGGCAGCGGCGCGGGCTCCGGGGCCGGTACGGGGGCGGGCGCCTGGCGCCGGGGCAGCGCCGCGATCTCCGCGTCGGGCCGCTCGACGGCGACCGGGGCGGGCACGGCGGCCGGGGCCGGCAGGTCGTTGGTCAGCAGCTCGTCGGGGAGCAGTACCACCGCGCGCACACCTCCGTACGGGGACACCGAGTCCACCGAGACCTTGAAGCCGTACCGGGCGGCCAGAACCCCGGAGACGGCGAAACCGAACTGCGGGGGGATGCCCAGGCTGGAGACGCTGATCGCGGCCTGCGGGGCGAGCAGGGCCGCCGCGCGGTCCTTCTCCTCCTGGCCCATGCCGAGGCCGGCGTCGTCGACGATCAGGCAGACCCCCGTCGGCACCGCCTGGATGTTGACCTCCACGGGCGTGCCGGGGGCCGAGTAGTTGGTGGCGTTGGCCAGCAGCTCGGCGAGGACCACCGCGACGGGCTCCACGGCCCGGCTGACGACCGAGAAGTTCACCTGGCCGTTGACCCGGACCCGGTCGAAGTGGCGGATGCGGCCCTGGGCGCTGCGGGCCACGTCGTACACGGACGCGACGGTCTCGCGCCGCCCGAGCCAGCCGCCGCAGAGCACCGCGATGCCCTGCGCCCGGCGCCCGAACTGGCTGTTGGCGTGGTCGACGGCCATCAGGTCGGCGAGGATCGCCGGGTCGTCGCCGTACTTGCGCTGGGCGTTCTCGATGACGAGCTGCTGCTCGTCCGCGAGGCTCTGCAGCGTACGGACGGCGGCCTTGAGGACCGCCTTGGTCTCCTCCTCGGCGTCCCTGCGGACCTCGGTCAGCTCGGCGGAGTGCTGGTGCGTCAGGCCGGTGTGAGCGACGTGGAGTTCGTCCCGCTGTCTCTGGAGGAGGTCGCGCTGCTGGTGCAGTTCGGCGTTCTGTCTGCGCAGGCGGATGTTGGTCGTACGAGCCCGCAGAACGGCACCCACGGCGGCCAACGCGACGACGACCAGCGCCCAGAAGAGCAGGCCCTGTGCAAATGTCATGAGACTCACTTCAAGTGCCACGGCTAGGGATACGGCTTGACGATCCTTCGGGTACCACACCTGCCGGGCCGGTCCAGCCACGACCTGCGCCACCCGAGGAAGGCCCCTCCGGGTGTGGAGCCGAGGAATTCATCCCTCCCGGAATGCCCCCATATGCCATCAGCCCACTGGAAGTAAGATGATCTTAACATCGGCCGCTCTGGCAATTGTCAAGACCGACACGCCAGTTGCGATCCGATGCCGAATGTTCACAAGCGCCTCACGAGGCCCGTGCGGCACGGCCCCTCCGGGTTCACGACGCGCGCCGGAGGCTCAGCCCTGGTCCCGGGCACCGGAGTCCGGATCCACGGGCCGCTCGAAGAAGGTCTCCAGGACGACCGTGGCCCTGGTCCCGTTGACCCCCTCGATCGCGTGGATCCGCCGCAGCACGTCCTGCAACCGCTCGGTGGTCGCGGTCCTGACCTTCACCAGCACCGAGGCGTTCCCGGCGATGACGTGCGCCTCCTGGATCTCCGGAATCGCGGCGAAGCGCTCCGCCGAGTCCCCCATCCACGAGGTGGAGTCGACCGTCACGTACGCCAGCACGCCGTACCCCACGGCCGCCGGATCGACCTCCACCGTCGTCCGCCGGATCACCCCGCGCTCCCGCAGCTTGCGCACCCGCTCGTGCGTGGCGCCGGCGGAGAGCCCCACCGCCCGGCCCAGCGCGGCGTACGACTGGGCGGCGTCCCGCTGGAGTTCCGCCAGCAGTTGACGGTCTATGTGATCCACGACTCTCCGTTCGGCAGATTCTTGTCACGGCCATACGACATCTTGCATTCTCTGTCATGCACAGGAAACCATTCGGTCCTGCTGAGAGGGACGAGCGCCATGACCCAGGAACGCCCCGCACTGTACGAGGCCCTCGACGACCGGTTCCGCACCGGGCGGTGCATGTACGGTGACGCGGCCCTCGAAGTCCTGTACACCGGCTGCCGATGGGCCGAGGGGCCGGTCTACGTCCCCGCCTGGCGGCAGGTGGTCTGGAGCGACATCCCCAACGACCGGATGCTGCGCTGGGACGAGGAGACCGGCGCCGTGGGCGTCTTCCGCCGCGCGGCGGGCCACACCAACGGCAACACCCTCGACCGCGAGGGCCGCCTGGTCACCTGCGAGCAGGGGAACCGCCGGGTGACCCGCACCGAGCACGACGGCTCGGTGACGGTGCTGGCCTCCCACTGGCGGGGCAGGCGGCTGAACAGCCCGAACGACGCGGCGGTGCGGTCCGACGGCTCGATCTGGTTCTCCGACCCGGACTTCGGCATCACCAGCGACTACGAGGGCCACCGCGCGGAGAGCGAGATCGGCGGCAACCACGTCTACCGCGTCGACCCCGTCACCGGCGAGGTGCGCCTGGTCGCCGACGGCTTCCGGGCCCCCAACGGCCTGGTCTTCTCGGCGGACGAGCGGCGGCTGTTCGTCTCCGACACCGGGGCGGGCCTCATCCGCGTCCTCGACGTACGGGAGGACGGCACCCTGACGGACGGGGAGGTCTTCGCCGAGGCCGGCGCCCGCGCGGCGGCCCGCTTCGACAACCTCCGCCTCGACGCCGACGGCCGGCTCTGGGCCGCCGCGATGGGCGACGGGGTGCACTGCTACGACCCGGACGGCACCCTGATCGGACGGCTGAACGTGCCCGAGGCGGTGGCCAACATCGCCTGGGGCGGCCCCAAGCGCAACCGCCTCTTCCTCACCGCCGAGACCAGCCTCTACTCGGTGGTCATGAGCGTCACGGGCACCCACCCGACGGGGCCGGGCCCCCGGCCTTGGACGGCCGGCGCGTAGGCCCCGCGCCGTCACGGGGTACGGCGGGCAGGGGCGGCGCCACGGCCACACGGACGGAGAGGGCACGCCCCGCCGCACGCCGTCACCCGGCCTCCCGCGCCCCGTCCTCCGGAGCCGTGAAGACGCGGTCCAGGTGGTGGCGGAGGACGGAGGCGGCCGACTCCGCGGTGCGCTGGCCGACCAGGACGCTGGTCCCCATCCCCGCCGCCATCGCGAGCAGGCCGACCGCCTCCGTACGCGCGTCCGCGCCCGGGTCGGCCGCCCCGGCGTCCTGCGCCTGCCGGATCAGCCCGGCCAGGACGTCCTCGGCGGCGTCCGGCCGGTCGGTGAACGGCTGGGCGGCCAGCGCCTCGTCGGTCACCGACAGCACCGCGTACGAGGTGTAGAGCAGATGGAAGGTGCGGCTCTCCGGATCGGTCGGGAGCGAGGTCAGCAGCAGCGCCTCGGCCGTCGCGCGCGGACCCGGGCCGAGTCCCTGGGCCCGCAGCCGCTCGCCGACCCGGGCGGAGAACCGGTCGGTGAGGTGGCGCAGCCCGTAGAGCAGCAGCTTCTCCTTGGTGCCGAAGTAGTACTGCACCAGCCGCAGCGACACCCCCGCCTCGGCCGCGACGTCGCGCATGCCGACCGCGTGCAGCCCGCGCCGCCCGGCGACCCGGACGAGCGCCTCGGCGATCAGGGCCCGCCGCTCCTCGTGGTCCACGCGCTTCGGCATGCTCCCCGGCCTCCACCTCATCGCTCGCACCGCGCGCCCGGCCGCTGCCCGGACCTCTTCATGGTACCGCCGTACCAACATAATGGTACGGTCGTATCACTACCGGGAGGGGTCGATTCCCCTTCCCGGTGACGTCCCGACCAGCCTCACCGGAGGTGCGCTGTGCCCGAGACCACCGACCGAGCCCGCCGCGACATCGGCCGCTACGTCAACGAGAAGCTGCGCGACCGCTACTTCGCCGCCTGCGACGCCCTGTACGCGCTGGGCGCCCCGGCCCGCGCCGAGACCGACGTCGAGACCAGCTTCGGCACCACGCACGTGTACCGGTACGGCCCCGACGACCCGGCCGCCGCCTCCCGCACCCCGGTCGTCCTGATCCACGGCTCGGGCGGCTGCTCCGCCATGTGGTACCCCAACACCCGGGCGCTCGCCGCCGAACGGCCCGTCTACGCCCTCGACACCCCCGGCGACCCCGGCCGCAGCGTGCACCGCGCGCCCATGTGGCAGCCCGAGCACGCCGCCCAGTGGATGGACGAGGCCCTGGAGGCGCTGGGCCTGGACCGGGTCCACCTCGTCGGCTCCTCCTACGGTGGCTGGCTCGTCATCAACCAGGCCCACCTCCGACCCGGCCGGCTCGCCTCGGTGACCCCGCTGGACCCGGGCGGGCTGGAGAAGGTGGGGCTGCGCTTCTTCGTCTGGATCTTCGCCAGCCTCTTCGCCACCTTCGCCCCGAAGGCGCTGCGCCCCCGGCTGGCCGCCTGGCTGGAACAGCCGGTGCTCGTGGTGCCCGAGCTGCGGGCGATGGTCCGGGCCGGCGTACGGGCGTTCCGGATCCGGCGGCCCGCGCCCCTTCCGCTGACCGACGCTCAGCTCTCCACCATCCGTACGCCGTTCTACCTGGTCATGGGCCGTCGCAGCCTGCTGGTCCACCCCCGGCGCCAGCTGGAGCGGGTGCCCCGGCTGATCCCCGGGGCCCGCGCCGAGATCATCGCCGGGACCGGCCACGGCCCCCAGATCGACCACCCCGACCTGGTCAACGCGGCCATGCTCGCCTTCTTCCGCGCCACGGAGGAGAAGGAGCGGACGGAGAAGACCACCGTTCAATAAGCGCAGGGAAAAGTCTTGGCCAACGCCGTAGGCTCCCGGTGGTCGATCAAGAACTTCACAGGGGGGTTCCATGCGTCACACGAACAGAGCCGGGAACATCGGCGGAGCCGGGCGGGTCGCCCTGATCGGCGCCGGTCTCGCGCTGGCCGCCACCGGCATCGGCACCACCGCCGCCCAGGCCGCGGACGGCGGCTCGGGCGACATCAGGATCGACAAGGTCGTCGTCAACGGCGGCAAGCCGGTCGTGGTCGGGACCACCAACAAGGTGTCCTTCAAGGTCTCGGTGACCGCGTCCGACAACTCGGGCATCGCGAAGACCACGTACTTCAGCGCCTTCGGCCCCAACCCGAACTACGCGCAGATCTGGGACGACGAGATCACCTGCGTCAAGGCGAACGCCACCACGTCGACGTGCTCCGGCACGCTGACGTTCGATCCGACGGCGTCGACCGGCTTCGTCAACAACAAGGCGGCGGCCACCTGGGACCTCGGCGTCCTGGTCTCCGCCAACGACCTCAACTACATCCACCGGGACGCGGCCGCCCGGTTCAAGGTGCAGCGCTACTCGAAGCTGACGGTCAACGCCGCGCCCGAGCCGGTGAAGAAGGGCAAGACCCTCACCATCACCGGCAAGCTCTCCCGGGCCAACTGGGAGGACAACAAGTACCACGGCTACGCGGGCCAGCCGGTGAAGCTCCAGTTCCGCAAGAAGAACAGCAGCACCTACACCACCGTCAAGACCATCAAGACCAGCAGCACCGGCACGCTGAAGACCACGGCCAAGGCCTCGGTCGACGGCTACTGGCGCTACAGCTTCGCCGGCACGTCCACCACCCCGGCCGTCAGCGCCGCCGGTGACTTCGTCGACGTGAAGTAACGCGTGGAGCAACGCGCGAAGCGACTCCTGAAGCAGCCGGCGAAACCGCAGGTGAAGTAGCGGATTCTCCGGTTCCGAGGTCCGGTACGGGCTCCGACTGTCGCCGATCCCCTGCGGAATCGTCCGCGATCGGTAACAGCGGGGCCCGTACGGGCGTTCGTATGGCTTCATTGATGCAGGGCAGCACGGCGGAGACGAAATCAAAAGGGGCGGGGCGGCATGGCGAAGCACAAGGGACGGGGATGGCACGGCCGACTTTTCGGGGCCGCCCTCGGAGTGACGGCGCTGGCCGCCGGCGCCTCGGTGTGGACCGCGCAGGCCGACCCCGCCGGTGCGAGCAAGCCGGAGGCGAGCGTCTCCTCGCCGGCCCATGACGAGGGCAAGGCCGCCAAGGTCGCGGTGGACATCGCGCACGCCTCCGACAAGGGGGCCAAGGGCGTCAACATCACCATCGACGACGGCCCGGACCCCAACTGGACCCCGCAGGTTCTCCAGTTGCTCAAGGAGAACGACGTGAAGGCCACGTTCTGCATGGTCGGCACGCAGGCGCAGGCCTACCCGGACCTGGTCAAGCGGGTCGTGGCGGAAGGCCACCGGCTCTGCAACCACACCGTCTCGCACGACACCTCGATGGACCGCAAGTCCGAGGCGTACCAGTCGCAGCAGATCCTGGACGCCGAGCGCATGATCACCAAGGCGTCCGGCGGTGTCCGCCCGCAGTACTACCGCGCCCCGGGCGGCGCCTTCACCCCGTTCAGCCGCCAGCTCGCCGCCTCGCACGGTATGCGTCCGCTCGGCTGGAACGTCGACACCAAGGACTTCGAGCGCCCCGGCGCGGACGTCATGGTCGCCACCGTCAAGCGCGAGATAGCCAACGGCCCGACGGTCCTCTTCCACGACGCCGGCGGCGACCGCTCCCAGACCCTCACCGCCCTCCGCGAGGTCCTCCCCTGGCTCCGGGAGCAGGGCTACCTCTACGGCTTCCCGGTCCGCTGACCCGGGGCGGTCCCGGGCCGGGCGTTCCCCCGCGCCGCCGCCTCAGCGCCGGGTGATCGAATCGACGGCGCCGAGGTCCTGGCGCATCACCGCCCGGAGCTCCGCCAGCGCCCGGTCGAGCCGGTCCTCCAGCCCACGGTAGGCGGGGCTGCCGGCGACCGGACCGTCCGCGTCCGCCGCCCCCGCCACCAACAGGTCCCGGGTGTCCCGCAGGACCAGGAACGCTGAGCGGGCCGCGTCCACGATCTCCCGCGGCGCGACGATGGCGAGCTGGTGACGGATCTCGTAGGCCCCGGGCGCCAGGAACACCTCACGCACCCGCTGCCGGCGCTCCTCCCCGTGGCCCTCCTCCCGCGCGCACTCGTCGAGCGCCGTCCGCGTCCGGGAGAGCGCGGCGGTGTACTCGGCGTAGAGCTGCCGCCGGACGTCGAGGCTCTGCCCGGCCCGCTCCCTGCGCCATCTGAGCCGGTCGGTGACCAGCGTGGAGCCGATCCCGATCACCGCACCGAGCGCCGTGCTGACCGGCGATATCCACTCCATACCGCCCGAGGGTAGGGGTCGTGCCGCCCGGTGTCAGTGGTGCCAGGGCAGCCGGGCCGGGGTTTCCGGGACCCGCCCGGCCACGAGTCCGGCCACCAGTCCGGCCAGGCCGAAGGGATACACCGTCTCCTCGGTGGCCGCCAGCTCCGCGAGCGTCCACCAGCGGTAACCGGCGTGGTACCTGCGTTCGTCGTCCGCCAGCCCGGAATCGTCGATGCGGCCGCCCGTGACCCGGGTGTGGAAGAACATGTCCCGGAAGACCCCCTCGGCCCATCCGAGATCCGCGTACCCGGAGGTCTCCGCGACCATCGCGCCCAGCGCCTCCGGCCCGATCGACAGCCCGGTCTCCTCCCGGAGTTCGCGGGACGCCGCCTCCGCCGGGCTCTCCCCGTCCTCGACGCCACCGCCCGGGGCGCACCATCCGTGACCGCTCCCGGGGTCGTCCAGGTCGGTCCGGAACCTCAGCAGGAGCAGACGGTCCCGCTCGTCGGTCAGAAGGACGCGGGCGGACTCTCGGCGAAAGCCTTCCGGGGCGGACATCCCGGCAGCGTATCCAGCGGGGCGACGGCCCGGAAGGGCGCGGGAGCCCGCTCCGGCCCGTACCGAGCGGGAGCCCGCTCCGGGCCGTCCCGCACCCCCGCGCAACCCCCCGTACACCGGTCCGTGCGGTCCACGCCCCAAGGCCGGTGGAACCCTCCGGATAAGGTAATGACCGGATAAAGAGATCACCAAGTGCGTCGGAGTCGGCGCACACCCTCTCGGGAGGAAGCCATGGGAACCCACCGCACCACGCTGCCCGGAGTCGGTGTGCAGTACGACTACACGACCGAGTCGGGCCAGCACATCTCCGTCGTCGTCCACCACGACGGGCGCCGGTTCATCGGCTTCTACGACCAGGACGACCCTGATTCGTGCCGACTCTCGGTACCGCTGACGCCCCAGGAGGCCACCGGCCTCGCGCACCTCATCGACGCGGCACCCATCGACGCCGTCCGGACCGAGGGCATCGACCTGGTCACCGAGCACATCCCGCTCGGCACCCGCTCCCCGTACGGCGGGCGGCTGCTCGGGGACACCAAGGCGCGCACCAGGACGGGGGCGTCGATCGTCGCCGTGCTGAGGACCCACAGCGCGCACCCGTCCCCCGGGCCGGACTTCCGGCTGGCCATCGGGGACACGCTTGTCGTCGTAGGAACACGTGAGGGCGTGGACACGCTCTCCGAGATCATCGCGGAGGGCTGACCGTGCACGACACGACCGCACTGCTGGTGGAGCTGGGCTCCGTCATTCTGGGGCTCGGACTGATCGGGAGGTTCGCCGGCCGCATCGGCCTCTCCCCGATCCCGCTCTACCTGCTGGCCGGACTCGCCTTCGGACAGGGCGGGCTCCTGCCGCTGGGGGCCAGTGAGGAATTCACCGCCGTAGGCGCCGAGATCGGCGTCATCCTGCTGCTCCTCCTGCTCGGACTGGAGTACAGCGCGTCGGAACTGGTCACCAGCCTCAAGACCCAGTACCCCTCCGGGGCCGTGGACTTCGTACTCAACGCGACCCCGGGAGCCGTGGCGGCGCTGCTGCTCGGCTGGGGTCCGGTGGGGGCGGTCGCCCTGGCCGGGGTCACCTGGATCTCGTCGTCCGGGGTCATCGCCAAGGTGCTCACCGACCTCGGACGGCTCGGCAACCGGGAGACGCCCGTCATCCTCGGCGTCCTCGTCATCGAGGACCTCTCGATGGCCGTCTACCTGCCGCTGCTCACCGCGATGGTGGCGGGCGTCGGCCTCGCCGGCGGCAGCGTCGCGCTGCTCATCGCGCTCGGCACGGTCGGGCTGGTGCTCTACCTGGCGCTGCGGCACGGCCGGCTGATCAGCCGGGCCGTCTCCTCCGACAACCCGGAGATGCTGCTGCTGGTGGTCCTCGGGCTGACCGTGCTGGTCGCCGGGGTCGCGCAGGAGCTGAAGGTGTCCGCCGCCGTCGGCGCCTTCCTGGTCGGCATCGCGCTCTCCGGGGAGGTCGCCGAGGGCGCCCGCAAGCTGCTGACGCCGCTCCGGGACCTGTTCGCCGCCGTCTTCTTCGTCTTCTTCGGGCTCTCCACCAACCCGGCCGAGATCCCGCCGGTGCTGATCCCCGCCGCGCTGCTCGCGATCACCACCGTCTTCACCAAGATAGCCACCGGCTGGTACGCCGCCCGGCGGGCCGGGATCGGCTCGCGCGGCCGCTGGCGGGCCGGCGGCACACTCGTCGCGCGCGGTGAGTTCTCCATCGTGATCGCCGGTCTCGCGGTGGCCACCGAGCCCCGGATCGGGCCCATCGCCACCGCCTACGTCCTCATCCTGGTCATCGTCGGCCCGCTCACCGCCCGCTGGACCCAGCCGGTCGCGGCCCGGATCGGCGCCTGGCGCGCCGGTAAGGGAACGGACGCCGGGGGTTCCGCCGGCGCCGCCACCCCGGCCGGTGCCGGAGCCGGAGCCGGTACGAAGCGCGAGGACGCACGCACCGAACCCGTCGCCGCGCAGCAGGAGTTCGCGCCCGCCGCCGACCAGCCCTGACGCACCCGCAGCACCCTCGCACCACCCCCGCGACCCCGCCGCGAACCGTCCGCTCCCGTACGGTTCAGAGCGGGGTCGCCGCGTGCAGGATGCCCACCAGCGTCACCGCCGCGCTCAGCGAGGAGAGCGCCGAGGCCGCCGTACCCACCGTCGCGACCAGCGCGGCGAGGGCGACATGGGCGGAGGACGGCGGCCACAGCCGCACCGGCTCCACCGGGGCGAGCAGCGCCTCGACCCGCCGCGGCACCGGGCCCGCCGGGGCCGCGAAGGCGGCGAACCCGGCGGAGACGTCCGGCCCCCGGTGCGTGTACAGCGCCGCCTTGCCCACCGCGATCGCCACCACCCGCCGGTCGCCGACCGCGCGGGCGGCCTCCTCGTCCGCCCACCGCTCGGTGCTGTACGAGACCGCGGTGCGCAGCGGCCGCAGGAACGGGTTGGCGCGGGCCGCGAGGTGGACGGCCAGCAGATAGCGGTGGTGCCGGGCCGCGAGGTGGGCCCGCTCGTGGGCGATCAGGGCGCGCCGCTCCCCGGCGTCCAGGCAGTCGGCCATCGCGGTCGAGACGACGACCCGGCCCGGAGCGCCCGGCAGCGCGTAGGCGTACGGCTCCGGGTCCGGGAGCACCGCGACCCCGTCCTCGACGACCGAGGGCGCGGCGGCCAGCGCCCGGTTCGCCCGTACCCGCAGCCGCACATGGCGCAGCACCGTCCGCCCGCAGGCCGCCAGCACCGCGGCCAGCGCCCCGATCGCGACGATGCCCGCCTTCTCGTCGTACGGCACCGCCTCCCGCACCTCCGGGTCCGCCCAGCTGTCCGGGAGCGGGTTGCCGGGCAGTTGGGCGGTGCCGACCACCATCAGCAGGCCCAGGCAGAGCGTGCTGCACAGGGCGAGCAGCGCGCCGACGACGGCCAGGAGCCGGGTCGCGATGCGCGGGTGCAGATGCTGTTCGGCCAGACGCGCGATCGGCAGCGCGGTCAACGGCAGGATCAGCGGCAGCCAGACGAAGACACCCATCGGCGGGCTACTGGCCTTCCGTCTCGCGGGGGCCGGGGTCCCGGGGCCCGGACCCCGGGGCGTCGGCCTCCTGGGGTCCGGGCGGGTCGTCCGGGGCGGAGGCGTCGGCGAGCAGGGCGCGCAGGCGTTCCTCGTCGCCGGGCGAGAGGGCCGAGACGAAACGGGCGAGGACGGCTCCCCGGTCCCGCTCGCCGTCCAGCACCCGGCGCATCCGCAGGGCCGCGAGCCCGGCCTCGTCGGCGGCGGACGTCCAGGTGTAGGAGCGGCCCTCGCGGGTGCGGGTCACGGCCTTCTTCACGTGGAGACGGGAGAGGATCGTGATGACGGTGGTGTAGGCGAGGTCGCCGTCCAGGCGTTCCTGGACCCAACCGGCCGTCGCGGGGCCGCTCGCGGACCGCAGTACGGCGAGGACCTGGGCCTCCAGTTCGCCCTGGCCGCGCCGGGGCGGCCTGGCCTCCGCGGGGGGCGGACACGCCTCGCCGGGAAGCCGGTGCGGGGTGCCGGGCACTCGGCCGGATCGTGGTTCGTTGTCCTGGGGGTGGCCGGGCCTGGCCGAGTCCATCGGGGGTCCGCCCTTCTGCGCTGCCGCGTCCGCCGCGGTGTCGCAGCATCCTACTGACCGCCGGTCAGGGAGCGCGGCGGGTACTCCTGCTGCTAACTTCTACACGTCTGTAGAGTTGAACTCCCGTCCGGCACCGCGCCGCAAGGCGAGCCGCAACGCAACGTATGGAGACGACATGGCACTGTGGGACCGGATCAAGGAATCCGCTTCGTCGATGCAGTCGCAGCTGGAAGCCAAGAAGAACGACCTGAAGAGCGGGGCGTTCCGTGACGCGAGCATGGCCATGTGTGCCCTTGTCGCCGCGGCCGACGGCTCCGTCGACCCCTCCGAGCGCCAGCGCGTCGCCGCTCTGATCGCGAGCAACGAGGTTCTGCAGAACTTCCCGGCCGACGACCTCCAGCGCCGCTTCAACGAGTACGTCAACAAGCTCACCGCCGACTTCGCCTTCGGCAAGGTCAGCATCCTCCAGGAGATCGGCAAGGCGAAGAAGAAGCCGGCCGAGGCCCGCGCCGTCATCCAGATCGGCATCGTCATCGGCGGCGCCGACGGCGACTTCGACAAGACGGAGCAGGCCGTCGTGCGCGAGGCGTGCTTCGCGCTGGACCTCCCGCCGCACGAGTTCGACCTGTAGTCCCTGGGACTACTCCCTCGTCCTCCGTCCGCCGGAGCGGTCTTCGCCGCTCCGGCCCCGGATCGCCGGACACAGCACGGCCGACTGACCATCGGCGGTGCCCGGCAGGCCGGGGGCGCGCGACTCCCCCCTGCGCGTCCCCGGCCACTTCTCGTTCCGCTTCCCGCGCCGCTTCTTCCGCTTCCCGTTCCGCCGGGGTGCGGGTCAGAGCTCGTTGGCGGGCCAGTCCAGCAGCCGGGCGCCGATGACCGCCGTCTGCAGGGTGTAGCGGTGCATCGGGTCGGACGGGTCGGAGCCGGTCAACTGGTGGATGCGCTCCAGCCGGTACGTCAGCGCCCGCACGCTCAGCGAGAGCCGGCGGGCCGTCTCGGCGGCCACACAGCCCGCCTCGAAGTAGACGTTGAGCGTCCTCAGCAGCGGTTCGGCGCCGCCCCGGGCCTGCTGGAGCGGGCCCAGCTCGCTGCGGACCAGGTCCGCCATCGCCTGCCGGTCGCGGGTCAGCACGGGGTAGACCAGCAGGTCCGCCGCGTAGAGCACCGGGTCGTCCAGGTCCATCCGCTCCGCGAGGTCCAGCGCCTCCAGCGCCTCGTCGTAGGAGTGGACCACCCCGCCGGGGCCGTGGTGCGGGCGGCCCACCGCGACCCGGCCGCCGTCCGTCGCCGCGTGCGACTGCTTGGCGAAGAACCGCAGCACATCGGGCTGGCTGCCCGGCGCGATGCAGACCAGCCGCCCGTCCTTCGTCGTCAGCAGGATCTTGCGGCCGCTGAACCGGGTGAGCATCGCCGTCTCGACCGTGCGCGGCACCGAGTCGGTCTCCGTGTACGCCTCCGGCCCGGTCGCCACCGCGACGGCGTGGGCGCGCGAGAGCCGCAGCCCGAACCGGGTGGCCCGCTCGGCGAGCCGCCCCAGGTCGCTCCGCCCGTACAGCAGGTCGTCGATGAACTCGCGGCGGGCCGCCTCCTCGCGGCGCACCGTCATCCGCTGGGCCCGCTCGAACCCCTCCGCGAAGGCGTCCACCGCCTGCTCGACCGCCGCCAGCACCGAGTCCGTGGACGCGGCGTCCGCGCCGGGGCCGAGCGGCCAGACGGCGCGCGTCTCCACCAGGTGACGGGAGACCAGGGCGCGGAGCTGGAAACCGTCCTCGGCCGCGCTCTTGCCCAGCAGCCGACGGTCCTCCAACTCGTCCCGCGTCAGCCGGCGGCCGGTGGCCGCCACATCGGCCAGGATGCGGGCATAGTCACCCAGGACTCCATCAGGGATCTCCGGCTCCGGCACGCACTCTCCTCCAACCCTGACGGGATATGGACACACTTGTGACGTGGTGATGACACGCCTGTCCCCCGCATATTCGCCGGTGCCGGTACCCGGCATCAAGGCGGGGTGAACATTGCCGGGTTCCGGCAGTGTTTCTCTTCCGCCCCCATGACACGATGCCGTCAGCACCAACGGGGGAAAACACGGGGGAAACGGGGGGAGATCCGGCTGCTGCGGCGCTGTTTCAGGCCGCGCCGCAGCAGCCGGGTCTGCGCCGCCCCAGTCGGCCACAGAGGGGGCGGAGAGATGCGAGAGTTCCTGAACGCGGCAACTTCCTTTCCTGCCGTCCTGTTCGGCGCCGCACTCGCCGTCGTCGTCTTCTTCTGGCTCCTGGTCCTGATCGGCGCGGCCGACCACCATTCCTTCGACGGCGACCTCGACACCGACCTGGCCGGGGCCGGCGGGGTGCCGGTCACCGTCTCGGTCTCCGTGATCACGGTCGTCGGCTGGTTCGCCGCGCTCAGCGGCACCGTCCTGCTGCACCGCTCCACCGTCTCGGGCCTCACCCGGGCCGGGCTGGCCGGCGGGGTGCTCGTCGGGGCGCTGCTGATCGGGCTGATCGTCCTGCGGGTGCTGGTGCGCCTCTTCCGCAGCCGCTTCCCGGACGAGCCCCCACCGTCGCGCCAGGACTTCCTGGGGCGGGTCTGCACCGTACGCACCGGCACGGTCGGTGCCGACTTCGGGCAGGCCGAGGTCACCGCGGACGACGGCTCCACCGCGATCGTCCAGGTCAGGCTGCTCGCCCCGGCGGATCCCGCGGCCCTGACGTCGGGCAGCGCCGGACTGCTGTACGCGTACGACGAGGCCGGCGAGTTCTTCTGGATCTCGCCCTACGACAAGGCGCTGGACCCGGGTCCGCCGTCACCGGCCCGACCACGCGGGGCGAAGCGCCGCACCGGCTGACCGTCCGCGCCACCGCGCGCACCGGACCGGTCCGGGCCGACGACGCTCGCCGCACCGCCACCGCCGTCACCGCCGCACGGGCAGCAGGCCGCTGCCGTCGCCGCCGGGGGCCGTCGCGCCCCTCACCAGTTTCTTCTTCACCAGCCGTCAAGGACTGTCATGGATGCCATCACCCTGGGCTTCGGTGTGCTCGTCGCCGTCGTCCTGCTCATCGCCGTAGCGCTGCTGCTCGTCATCACCCGGCTCTTCCGCAAGGTCGAACAGGGCAAGGCGCTGATCATCTCCAAGACCAAGAAGGTCGACGTCACCTTCACCGGTGCCATCGTCCTGCCGGTGCTGCACAAGGCCGAGACCATGGACATCTCGGTGAAGACCATCGAGATCCGGCGCACCGGGCGCGAGGGGCTGATCTGCCAGGACAACATCCGCGCCGACATCCACATCACGTTCTTCGTCCGGGTCAACAAGACCGTCGAGGACGTCATCAAGGTCGCCCAGTCCATCGGTACGGGCCGGGCCAGCAACGAGGCGGCGATCCAGGAGTTCTTCGGCGCGAAGTTCGCCGAGGCGCTCAAGACGGTCGGCAAGCAGCTCGACTTCGTCGACCTGTACACCAAGCGCGAGGAGTTCCGGGACCGGATCATCCGGGTCATCGGCACCGACCTGAACGGCTACCACCTCGACGACGCGGCGATCGACTTCCTGGAGCAGACGCCGCTGACGCAGCTCGACGGCGCCAACATCCTGGACGCCCAGGGCATCCGCAAGATCACCGAGCTGACCGCGATCGAGCACGTCCGCACCAACGAGTTCCAGCGCACCGAGCAGAAGGAGATCACCCGGCAGGACGTCGACGCCCGGGAGACCATCCTGGAGCTGGAGCGCCGGCAGGCCGAGGCCGAGATCAAGCAGCGCCGCGAGGTCGAGACGCTGCGGGCCCGTGAGGAGGCCGCCACCGCCAAGGTCCAGGAGGAGGAGCGGCTCGGCGCCCAGGCCGCGTTCATCCGCACCGAGGAGCAGCTCGGCATCCAGCGGGAGAACCAGGCCCGGGAGATCGCGGTCGCGCAGAAGAACCGCGAGCGGGTCATCGCCGTGGAGAACGAGCGGATCGAGAAGGACCGGCTGATCGAGGTCATCGGGCGCGAGCGCCAGACCGAGCTGGACCGGATCGCCGCGACCAAGGAGGTCGAGGCCGAGCGCCGCGAGGTCGCCGACGTGATCCGGGAGCGGATCGCGGTCGACCGCACGGTCGCCGAGCAGGAGGAGTCCATCAAGACGCTGCGGGCCGTCGAGGAGTCCGAGCGCACCCGCCGCTCGGTCATCATCGCCGCCGAGGCGGAGGCCCAGGAGAAGCTGGTCAAGGACATCAAGGCGGCCGAGGCCGCCGAGGCCGCCGCCACCCACCTGGCCGCCGAGCAGCTGACGCTCGCCGAGGCCCGGCTGAAGACCGCGGACCTGGACGCGCAGGCCAAGCTGCGCCTCGCCGAGGGCATCCAGGCCGAGTCCGCCGCCCCCGGTCTCGCCGAGGTGCAGGTGCGCGACGCGCAGGCCGACGTCATCGAGAAGCAGGGTCTCGCCGAGGCCGAGGCCACGTCCGCCCGGCTCAAGGCCGAGGCGGAGGGGGCCAGGCTCAAGGCGCTCGCCGAGGCCGAGGGCACCCAGGCACAGGCCACCGCCGACGCGGCGATGATCGGCGAGAAGCTGAAGGCCGAGGCGGCCGGGCTCACCGAGAAGGCGGCCGCGATGGCGGCGCTGGACGACGCCTCGCGCGGTCACGAGGAGTACCGGCTGCGGCTCGCCGCGGAGAAGGAGATCCGGCTGGCCGGGCTCGACGTGCAGCGGCAGGTGGCCGAGGCGCAGGCGACGGTGCTGGCCACCGGCCTGGAGAACGCCGACATCGACATCGTCGGCGGGGAGTCGGTCTTCTTCGACCGGCTGGTCTCCGCGGTCTCGATGGGCAAGAGCTTCGACGGGTTCATGGCGAACTCGGACACCGCGAAGGCCCTCGCCGGGCCGTGGCTGGACGGCTCCTCGTCGTTCACCGAGGACCTGACCCGGATGCTCGGTTCGGTCTCCACCGGCGATGTGCGCAACCTGACGGTCTCCGCGCTGCTGATGCGGATGATGAAGGCGCCGGGCGCCGGGGTCAGCGCCGGGCAGGTCGAGCAGCTGCTGACCGCCGCCCGGGAAGCCGGCCTCGCCGACCTGCCGGTCTCCGCGCTCACCGGCGCCCCGGCCGCCGCCCCGGTCCCCGTCCCCGCGGCGCGGAACGGATCGGCCCCGGCCGTCTGATCCGCGGGTACCGGGCCCGTCCACCGCCGGACGGGCCCGGTACCGGGACGTGACACACCGCCACTTTTCGGTACAGACTTACCTCGCAGAAAGAGCCGTACGTATGGACACCGACACCACGACCGCAGCGCCCACCGGCGGCCCCGTGGACGCGGGTACGTACGACGTACTGCGCCGCCGGCTCGGCGACCGGGCCGCCGAACTGGCCCGCCGGGCCGAGAAGCTGAACGCCCGCCGCACCGAGGAGTTCGGCTCCACCGAGCTCCGCCTCACCGGCACCGAGCAGCTCCGCACCGCCCACCCCGCCGTCGCCCGCGACCTGGTGGCGGCCGGCGGGCGGCTGCTGTTCGGCTTCGAACGCGGACCGGGGGCCGCCGACCCGGCCGAGGTCGCCGAGGTCTTCGCCCGGTACGGGGCGGAGCTGGACGCGCCCGACACCGAAGGCCCCCTCGCCGACGCCGACTTCGTCCGCGAGTTCGCCTCCCTGCACCGCTACTACCGCGACGCCCGGCTGCTGCGGCTGCGCCGGGTCGAGGGCAGGCTGCTCGCCGTCTTCCGCACCGGGGAGAACGCGGACGGGGTGCGGGTACTGCGCTGGGCGCTCGGCCCGGACGGCGCTCCGGGGGCCTTCCTCGACGCGCGCGGCGACCGCGACCACGTCTTCCCGCCCTCGCACGACTTCACCTGGACCGCCGCGGGCCGCGAGGCCCACGTCCTGGGCCGCCACCCGCACATCGCGGTCGGCGGCGACACCCCCGACGACGCCCCGCTCTTCGTCGACACCCTCGGCGGCCACCTCACCGTCAAGACGGTCAACGACACCGACACCGCCGAGGGCATCTACCGCGAGCCGGTCGCCGAACCCCTCCAGTCGCTCGCCGACGCCGAGGTCGAGCACGCCACGATCGGGCCGCTGGTCCTGCTCCGGGTCCGCCCGTACAACGAGGACGCCTGGCGGTACCTGGTCTTCAACTCGCTGCTCTCCACCGTGCGGCGGCTGGACGGCATCGGACCGGCCTGCCACCGCCTCCCCGAGGACCAGGGGATCATCTTCCCCGGCGGCTACTACCTCACCACCGGCACCGCCAAGACCTTCGACATCGCCGAGCCGCTCACCGACCCGGTCTTCGAGGGCACCGTGCGCTCCCCCAACGGCGAGGACGTCCTCTACGTCTTCCGCTCCCCCGACGACGGACGCGCCCTGCTCCTGCCGTACAACCTGATCCGGCAGGAGGTCGCCACCCCGCTCCAGGGCCGGGGCCACGCCCTGCTCGACGACGGCACCCTCGTCCTGCTGCGCACCGGCGACGAACCGGCCCGGGTCCACCCCGTGCAGCGCTGGCGCACCCCGTACGTCTCCGACACCCATGCGGCCTCCCGCCCCGCCGGGACCGGCCCGCTCGCCCGGGTCGGCAACGCCGATCTGGTGCGCGGCATCTCCGACTGCCTGGCCCTCGCGCACAGCGCCGCCGAGACGACACCGACCGCCGCCGTGTACGCCCGGCTGGTCGCCGACTGCACCCGCGCCACCGACCGGTACCACTGGCTCACCGACCCCGAACTCGACGCCCTGGCAGAGCCGTTGGCCGAGCTGAAGGCCACCGCCGAGCAGGTCGTCGTCGAGTTCGAGACGGTACGGGAGCTGACCCGGCAGGCCGCCGAGGCGCTCGACACCGCCGCCGACGACCTCACCGCCCTGGTCCGCCGCATCCGCGGCGAGGCCCCCCGCTCGGCCTCCGCCTGGGTGGACCAGCTCACCGCGCTGCGCCGCGCCCACGGCCATCTCTCCACCCTCGCCGAGATGCGGTACGCCGACACCGACCGCATCGCGGAACTGTCCGCCCAGGCCGCCGCCGACCTCGAATCGGCCGCCCAGCGCGCCGTCGCCTTCCTCGGCCGGGACGACGCCTTCGCCTCCTACCACCAGGACGTCGACCGGCTCACCGCCGAGGCGGCCGCCCTCGCCACCGTCGCCGACGCGGCGGAGCTCGGCGAGCGGCTGGGCGCCATGACGGACGGGCTGAGCACCGTCACGGACGTCGTCGCCGGGCTCGACATCGGCGACACCACCGTCCGCACCGGCATCCTGGAGCGGATCGCGGAGGTCCTCGGCGGGGTCAACCGGGCCCGCGCCACCCTCGACGCGCGCCGCCGCGAACTCCTCGACCACGAGGGCCGGGCCGAGTTCGCCGCCGAGTTCGCGCTGCTCGGGCAGGCCGTCACCGGGGCGATCGCCGCCGCCGACACCCCGGACGCCTGCGACGAGCAGCTGTCCCGGCTGCTGCTCCAGCTGGAGAACCTGGAGTCGCGGTTCGCCGAGTTCGACGACTTCCTGGCCGAGCTGGCCGGGCGCCGCACCGAGGTGTACGAGGCGTTCTCGGCCCGCAAGCAGACCCTCCAGGACGCCCGCGCCCGGCGCGCCGAGCGGCTGGCCCAGTCGGCGGCCCGGGTCCTGGAGACCGTCTCCCGGCGGCTGGCCGCGCTGGACGACACCGACGCGATCCACACCTACTTCGCCTCCGACCCGATGGTCGCCAAGGTCCGCCGCACCGCCGACGAGCTGCGCGAACTGGGCGACCCGGTGCGGGCCGAGGAGCTGGACGGCCGGCTGGTCGCCGCCCGTCAGGAGGCGGGCCGGGCGCTGCGCGACCGGGGTGAGCTGTACGCGGACGGCGGCGCCACGATCCGGCTGGGCCGGCACCGGTTCGCGGTGAACACCCAGCCCTTCGACCTGACGCTCGTCCCGCACGGGGACCGGCTCGCCTTCGCGCTCACCGGCACCGACTACCGCTCCCCGGTCACCGACCCGGAGTTCGAGGCGACCCGCCCGTACTGGGAGCAGACCCTGCCGTCGGAGTCCCCCCGGGTCTACCGGGGCGAGCACCTGGCGGCCCGGCTGCTCGACGAACACGGCGCGCACACCCTGGCCGCCCTGGACCCGGCCGGGCTCGCCGCCCTCGTCCGGGAGGCGGCGGCCGCCGCGTACGACGAGGGGTACCAGCGGGGCGTCCACGACGAGGACGCCACCGCGATCCTCACCGCCCTGCTGCGGCTGCACTCCGGGGCCGGACTGCTGCGCTGCCCGCCCACCGTGCGGGCGGCGGCCCAGCTCTTCTGGGCGTACGGGACCGACGGGGCGCGCCGCGTCTCGTGGACCCGGCGGGCCCGCTCGCTGGCCCGCGCCCGGGAGACCTTCGGGCTCGACACGGCGGTGGACGCGCTGCGGGAGGAATGGGCGGCGGAGATCGGCGGCGCGGACGCGGGGGTGCCGGGCGCGGATCCGGAGGCCGTCGCCGGGTACCTCTTCGAGGAGCTGACCAGCGGCCCGGAGGGCTTCGTCACCAGCGCCCCCGTCCGCACCTTCCTCGACAAGTTCCGCCGCACCACCGGCACGTCGGCCTACGACGACGACCTCGCCGCGCTCGGCGACGACCTGCCGGCCCGCCGCCAGCTCGTGGAGGGCTGGCTCGGCGCGTACGCCGCCGCGAGCGGTGCCGGGCTCGACGCGGGCGACCTCGCGGAGGCCGTCGCCGTGGAGCTCTGCCCGGCCGGGGTCCTCGACCGCTACGACCACGACGCCCCGCTGACCGCCCGGATCGACGGCCTGCTCGGCACCCACCCCCGGATCGAACGCGCCGCCCTGACCGTCCGGATCGACGAACTCCTCGCCCGCACCGCCGAGTTCCGCGCCGTGACCGTCCCCGGCTTCCGCGCCTACCAGCGCCGCCGCACCGCCCTGGTCGACGCCGAGCGGGCCCGGCTGCGGCTGGACGACCACCG
Organism: Streptomyces sp. NPDC015144; assembly: GCF_043079735.1. Lineage (NCBI taxonomy): Bacteria > Bacillati > Actinomycetota > Actinomycetes > Kitasatosporales > Streptomycetaceae > Streptomyces > Streptomyces sp. NPDC015144. The sequence goes on from NZ_JBIBUU010000009.1 coordinate 53,959, forward strand.
GCCGCGCGTCATGTCGGCGTTCGTCCGCAACCGGCTGCTCGACGAGGTCTACCTGCCGCTGATCGGCGACAGCCTGGCCAAGCAGATCGGCACCGCCGACGCCGACCGGCGCACCGACTCCCAGGGCCTGCTCCTGCTGGTGTCGCCGCCCGGCTACGGCAAGACGACGCTGATGGAGTACGTCGCCGACCGGCTCGGCCTGGTCCTCGTCAAGATCAGCGGCCCCAACCTGGGCCACGACGTGACCTCGCTCGATCCGGCCCAGGCCCGCACCGCGACCGCCCGCCAGGAGATCGAGAAGATCAACTTCGCGCTGGAGTCCGGCAACAACACGCTCCTCTACCTCGACGACATCCAGCACACCTCGCCGGAGCTGCTCCAGAAGTTCATCCCGCTCTGCGACGCCACCCGCCGCATCGAGGGCGTCCGGGACGGCGAACCGCGCAGCCACGACCTGCGGGGCAAGCGGTTCGCGGTGTGCATGGCGGGCAACCCGTACACCGAGTCCGGCGAGCGGTTCCGCATCCCCGACATGCTCGCCAACCGGGCCGACGTCTGGAACCTGGGCGAGGTGCTGACCGGCCGGGAGGACGTCTTCGCGCTGAGCTTCGTGGAGAACGCCCTGACCGCCAACCCGGCGCTGGCCCCGCTCGCCGGGCGCTCCCGCGAGGACCTCGCCCTGTTCGTACGGATCGCCTCCGGCGACCCCTCGGCGCGCCCGGACCGGCTGGAGCACCCGTACACGCCCGCCGAGACGGACCGGATCACGGCGGTGCTGCGCCATCTGCTGACCGCCCGGGAGACGGTGCTGGCCGTGAACTCCGCGTACATCGCCTCGGCGGCGCAGACCGACCAGACCCGCACCGAGCCGCCGTTCCGGCTCCAGGGCTCGTACCGCGACATGAACAAGATCGCGGAGCGGATCGTGCCGGTGATGAACGAGGAGGAGCTGTCCGCCGTCGTCGACGACCACTACGCGGGCGAGGCCCAGACGCTGACCAGCGGCGCCGAGTCCAACCTGCTCAAGCTGGCCGCGCTGCGCGGCCGGCTCACCCCGGAACAGTCCGAGCGCTGGTCCGCGATCACCGCCTCCTACGTCCGCACACAGGCCCTGGGCGGCCCGGACGGCGACCCGATGGCCCGTGCCGTCGCCGCGCTCGGGCTGCTCGCGGACCGGATCGCGGCGGTCGAGACGGCGATCGTCCGGGTCACCGACCCCCGCCACACCCTGGCCAACCCGACGGCCCGCCACGCGGCCCCGCCACTGGAGTAACACCTTTCCACCCGCCAACTCCCCATGGAGCGAAGGAGAAAGGCATGCTGGGACTCGTGCCCTCACTTCCCCCACAGCCCCAACGCTCCCCGTTCAGCGGCCACATGGTCGTCTGCGGCGACGACGCGCTGGCCCGGCGGCTCGCCGTCGAGCTGCGTTACGTGTACGGCGAGCGGGTCGCCCTCGTCCTGCCGCCCGGCCGCGACGCCCGCCGCCCCGAACTGCCCCTGGCCGGGCGGGGCCTGGGCTCGCTGTTGGGGCGGGTCTCCTCGGCGATGAACCGCAACGGCGGCAACGGCGCCCGCCGGGGCGGCGTCGACCCGGACGACACGGACTCGCAGAGCGGCGCGTCCCGGCTCGGCGACGACACCAACGCCGGGGTCGACGCGGTCCGCATCCTGGAGGCCGCCGAGCCGTCCGACGAGGCGTTCGAGGAGGCGGGCGTGGAGACGGCCACCGCGCTGGCCCTGGTCTACGACGACGACGAGCGCAACATCCGGGCCGCGCTGACCGCCCGCCGCATGAACCCGCGGATCCGCCTGGTCATCCGGCTCTACAACCGCAAGCTGGGCCAGCATCTGGAGACCCTGCTCGACCAGGCCGCCGCCGTCACCGCGCCCGGCCTGGACCGGGCCGCCCTGGACGCCTCCACCACCGTGCTCTCCGACGCCGACACCGCCGCCCCCGCCCTCGCGGCGACCGTCCTCACCGGCTCCAGCAAGGTCATCCAGGCGGAGGGCCTGCTGCTGCGCGCCGCCGAACGCACCCCGCCCGGCGGCGGCCAGATCGCCGATCCCGGCCTGTGCACCCTTGCCCTCCTCTCCTCCACCACCCACGACCCGGCCGGGGCCGAGGGCTCCGACAGCAGCGGCGACGAGGGGCCCCGGCTGCTGCCCGACGAGCGTCAGGTGGCGGCGGCCACCGGGCGCGGCACGGTCGTCCTGGAGGCGATCAGCCAGGCCGGGCCGAGCGGACCGACGCCCCGGATGGGCGGCCGGGGCGCGCCGCTCAGCCAGGTCTTCTCGCGGCGGCTGCGCTGGTCGGCGCTGGGCGTCGGGCTGGCCGTGCTGGGCCTGGCCGTCGCGTCCACGCTGACCACCGGCGACTCCCCGGTGCACGCGGCGTACCTCACCCTGCTCGACCTGTTCGCGATGGGCGACCCGGCGATCGGCGACCCGACGGCCCGCCAGGTCATCCAGCTCCTGTCCGGTGTGGCCGGGCTGATGCTGCTGCCGCTGCTGGTGGCGGGGGTCCTGGAGGCGTTCGGCTCGATGCGCACCGCGTCCTCGCTGCGCCGCCCGCCGCGCGGCCTCTCCGGCCATGTGGTGCTGCTCGGGCTCGGCAAGATCGGCACCCGGGTGCTGGTCCGGCTGCGCGAACTGGGCGTCCCGGTGGTGTGCGTGGAGGACGACCCGGACGCGCGCGGCATCCCGGTGGCCCGGCGGCTGCACGTACCGGTGGTCATCGGGGACGTCACGCAGGAGGGCGTCCTGGAGGCGGCGAAGATCCAGCGCGCCCGGGCCCTGCTCGCGCTGACCAGCATCGACACCACCAATCTGGAGGCGACGCTCTACGCCCGCTCGGTCAAGCAGGACCTGCGGGTGGCGCTGCGGCTGTACGACGACGAGTTCGCCACCGCCGTCTACCGCACCCTGCGCACCGCCCACCCGCACGCCGTGACCCGGTCCCGATCCGTCTCGCACCTGGCCGCGCCGTCCTTCGCGGTCGCCATGATGGGGCGCCAGATCCTGGGCGCGATCCCGGTCGAGCGGAAGGTGATGCTGTTCGCGGCGATCACCGTGGCGGGCCATCCGCAGCTGGAGGGCCGCACGGTGGAGGAGGCGTTCCGGGCGGGTGCCTGGCGGGTCCTCGCCCTGGACGCCAACCCGCCCGGCAGCCGCCGCCCGGACCTGTCCTTCCCCGACCCGGCCTCCCCGGACCAGCCGTCCGGCCTGCTCTGGGACCTGCACCCCGGGTACGTCCTGCGCGCCGAGGACCGGGTGGTGATCGCCGCGACCCGCCGGGGCCTGGCCGAACTCCTGCGCCGCAGCCGGAGCGGGGCCCCGAGGCGGTGACCGGGGCGCCGCCCGGTCACCGGAAACCCGGATGCCGGGCGCGCCGCCCGCCGCCTACCCTGCGGCCATGGACCCGACCCCCGAACTCCTCAACGTGATCGACATCGAGGCGACCTGCTGGGACGGCCAGCCGCCGCCCGGCGCGGTCAGCGAGATCATCGAGATCGGGCTCACCGTCGTCGACCTGCGCGCGGCCGCGGAGACCGGCCCCGACGACGAGGGGCCGCGCACCCGGGGCTGGGCCGCCCGGGGGAAGGCCGCCCAGGGAAGGGCCTTTCCAGGAAGGGTCGCCCGCCACCGCATCCTGGTCCGGCCCGCCCGCTCCTCGGTCAGCGCCTTCTGCACCGGACTGACCGGCCTCACCCAGGCCGAGGTGGACACCGGGGTCTCCTTCGCCGAGGCCTGCCGGCTGCTGGCGGCCGAGCACCGCGCGGGGATCCGCCCCTGGGCCAGCTGGGGCGACTACGACCGCAACCAGTTCGTCCGCCAGTGCCGGGCGACCGGCACCCCGTACCCCTTCGGCCGCCACCACACCAACGCCAAGATCCCGTTCACCGCCGCCCACGGCCTGCGCAAGCGCCCCGGGATGGCCCGGGCCCTGGAGGTGGCGGGCCTCCCGCTGGAGGGCCGCCACCACAGCGGCGCGGACGACGCCTGGAACATCGCGGCGCTCGTCCTGGACACCGCCGCCCGGGGTGCCTGGCCGACGCCGGACGCCCGCTGACCCGGCCCTCAGACCAGCCCGCCCATCGCCCCGCGCACCTCGGCCAGGGTCTTTGAGGCGATCTCCCGGGCCCGCTCGTTCCCGGCCCGGAGCACCGACCGTACGTACCCGAGGTCGCGGGCGTACGCGGCGCGCCGGGCCCGGATCGGCGCCATCCGGGCGTTGACGGCCTCGGTCACGGTCCGCTTGAGCGCCGCCGCTCCGCCCCCGCCGATCTCCTCGGCCACCGCGTGCGGGTCCCGGTCCAGGCAGAGGGCGGCCAGCAGGACGAGGGAGGACACCCCGGGCCGGTTCTCGGGGTCGTAGGTGATGTGCCGCTCGCCGTCGGTCCGGGCACCCTTGATCAGCCGGGCGGTCTCGTCGGCGTCGGCGCGCAGCGCGATGGAGTTGCCCCGGCTCTTGCTCATCTTGGTGCCGTCGGTGCCCAGGAGCAGCGGCGCGGCGGAGAGCAGCGCGTCCGGCTCCGGGAAGACCTGCCCGTACCGCTCGTTGAAGCGGCGGGCGACGGTCCGGGTGACTTCGAGGTGCGGGAGCTGGTCCTGGCCGACCGGTACCAGGTTGCCCTTGCAGAACAGGATGTCGGCGGCCTGGTGCACAGGGTAGGTGAACATCAGCCCGCTGACGGAGGACTGCCGGGAGTGCGCGATCTCGTCCTTGACGGTGGGGTTGCGGTTCAGCTCGGCGACGGAGACCAGGCTCAGGAACGGCAGCATGAGCTGGTTGAGCTCGGGGACGGCGCTGTGGTTGAAGACCGTCGCCCGCGCGGGGTCGATCCCGGCGGCGAGGTGGTCCAGCAGCAGCCCCTCCATGTTCTCGGTGAGCCGGTCGGCGACGTCCCGGTCGGTGAGCACCTGGTAGTCCGCGACGATCACGAAGACGTCCACCCCGGCGTCCTGGAGCCGGACCCGGTTGTGGAGGGTGCCGAAGTAGTGCCCCAGGTGGAGCGGCCCGGTCGGCCGGTCCCCGGTCATCACCCGGAACCCCTCCGGGGCCTGCCGGATGCGCTCCTCCAGCTCGGCGGTGCGCTGCCGCTCGGACGGTACGGTCGCGGTGCTCATGGCGGGTCTCTCCCTGTGGTCCCGGCCGCGTTGGCGGCGGTGCGGAGGACGGCCCCCATGAGGGCAGCGAAAAGGGCCGTCCGTGAACGAACGGCCCTGTTTCCGTGCGAAGGCTAGGCGGCCGCTCCTAGAAGGAGCGCCACCAGCCACGGCACGGTACGAAGCTCATGCTCCGAGCTTAACGCGCCCGAGTTCCGCCCACCCGGCCTTTCCCGGCCCGCATCGCGCCCCGTCGGAGCGACCGGCATCAACGAAGCGACCCTCTGTCGCATCGAGAAGGCGCGGGCCCGACCACAGAAGCGGACCCTGGTCGCCCTTCTGCATCTCTACTCGGCACCCGAGGAGTACACGGCTTACATCGGCTTCGAGAGCGAAGCGCGCACCCTCGGCCGTAGCGTGGACGCCGAATGAAACATCTCGCCGCTGCCGCCGCATCTAAAGGGTGTAGGCGACGGAGACAAGGGGAGAGTGGCGGATGAGACGGTCCCACGAGACCGCCTTCCGGGAGTTCGCGGCGGCCCGCATGGGGCATCTCTTCCGTTCGGCGTGCTTGCTGACCAGCGGCGATACCCATCTCGCCGAGGATCTGGTGCAGGAGACGCTGGGGCGGATGTACGTGGTGTGGGGGAAGCCGTCGAAGCTCGGCAACCCGGCGGCGTACGCACAGACGGTGCTCGTACGGGTCTTTCTGGCGCACCAGCGGCGGCGTTCGTCGGGCGAGCGGCCGAGCGACGAGCTTCCCGAGGCGCCGGAGACGGCCGCGCAGGGTGACGCCCCGCTGCGGCTCACACTTCTGGACGCGCTGCGGAAGCTGCCGCCGAAGGACCGGGCGGTGGTCGTGCTGCGGTACTGGGAGGACCGGTCCGTCGCGGAGACCGCGGATGTCCTCAACGTCAGCTCCGCGGCGGTACGCACCCGCAGCAGCCGCGCGCTCGCCCGGTTGAGGGCGCAGCTGGGCGACAGCGTGAAAGAGCTCGCGGCGCTCTGAGCCGCTCGACCGACGATGACGAGAAAGGGTGGTGATTCGGCATGTCCGGAACGCAGGAGGACCTGGACGCCTTCGCGGGCGGTCTCGGTGACGCGCTGCGCCGCACCGGGGAGGGCTTCGCGGTGGAGGGGCGCCCGCTGGTGGACGGGGGCGTCACGCTCGGCCGGCGGAGGCAGCGGCGCAGGCGGGTGTCGGCGGTGACCGGCAGTGTGGCGGCGCTCGCGCTGGTGGGCTTCGGGGCGTCGTACGCGACCGGGGCGCTCGGCGGCGGACCGGGGTACGGCGTGGCCTCGGGGCCGAGGTCGCAGGAGACCGTTCCCGCGGCGATGTCGTCGCCGGGCAAGGGGCCGCAGCTCTCGGAGCAGCAGGTGATCGCGACGCTGGAGGGGCTGCTGCCGAAGGGGAAGGTCAGCGAGCGGGCGGGGAGCGGCACGGCAGACAGGGGCGGGCCCGGCGCACGCCTCGTCCTCGACGACGGCGGGGGCGCGGCCGCGATCGCGGTGAGTGTGGGCACCGTGGACCCGGGCGGCATGGAGGCGGAGCAGCGGCTCGCGTGCCCGGACAAGGTCTACACGCCCTACGACTCCTGCCGGACGGAGACGCTGGCCGACGGTTCGCGCCTGACCGTGCTGCGCGGGTACGAGTACCCCGACAAGCGCGTGGACACCAAGTGGTGGAGCGCCTACCTCGTGACGTCCGACGGTTACGCGGTCGACGCCGGCGAGTGGAACGCGCCCGCGGAGAAGGGCGCCGCCACCACCCGGCCCGAACCCCCGCTCACGGGCAGTCAGTTGAAGGCGCTCGTCACTTCCGACGCGTGGCGACCCGTGATGAGCGCGCTGGGCCGGGCGACGCCGGAACCGCCCCGGCAGCCGCCGGCCCCGGGGCAGGACGGCCGGGCGATCCTGAAGAAGCTGAAGGCGCTGCTGCCCGCGTCCGCGAAGGTGACCGCCGAGCGCGGCGACGACGGGTTCGCGTACGTCGTCGTGAACGACGGCAAGGGCGCGAGCATGGTGCAGATCAATGCGCAGTCGGGCATGTCGGACGTGGAGGGGGAGCTGTTCGGGGCCGGGGCCGAGGTGCTGCCGGACGGGACGAAGGTCGTCACGCGCCAGGGTCCGGGCGAGAAGGGCGGCGAGGGCGTGGTGATGTGGACCGCCGACACCATCCGCCCGAACGGCCTGCGGGTCGTGGTGTCCGCGTTCAACTCCGGCTCCCAGCGGACGAAGGCCACCCGGGAGACGCCCGCGCTGACCCTGCGGCAGCTGAAGGAGATCGCCGCGAGCGGCGAGTGGGCCGCGGCGAAGTAGCCGTACGTACAAAGGCACAAAAGCACAAAGACGAAAAAGGCGCGGAAGCGCTGTCACTGTCACGGTTCGTCGGCCGAATCCGCTCGCGCGGGTTCGGCCGACGGCGTTCGCGGGGGCGTTCGCGGGGCGGTCCGGCACGCGCTGCGGGCGCCGTTCCGGCCGTAGCGTGGAGGGGGCGCCCGGCTACTTCTTCGCGTGCTCGCCGACGTAGAAGAGGATCCAGACGAAGCCCGCGAAGAGGTGGGTGGCGAAGACGTAGACGAAGACGCGCAGCATGACACCGCGCTCCTTCCAGCGTTCGCTCCCGCCCGTCCCGCTCATGGGCCCCGCCCTTCCTTCCGGCGGCGGTGCCGGGCGGCCCGCTCGCGTCCCGTCCAGGGTACGGCCGCCCCGTCCGACCCCCGCGGAATAGGTCGGGGGGGCTCCCCGTTGTAGGGTGTGTTCAGATAGTTCAACGTTCAACGAAACTAGGTTTCTGGAGGCGGGCCATGGAATTCGGCATCTTCACCGTCGGAGACGTCACCACCGACCCGACGACCGGCAGGACCCCGAGCGAGAACGAGCGGATCAAGGCCACGCTCGCCATCGCGCAGAAGGCGGAGGAGGTCGGTCTGGACGTCTTCGCGACCGGCGAGCACCACAACCCGCCGTTCGTCCCGTCCTCGCCGACGACCACGCTCGGCTACATCGCGGCCCGCACCGAGAACCTGATCCTGTCCACGTCCACCACGCTGATCACCACCAACGACCCGGTGAAGATCGCCGAGGACTACGCGACGCTCCAGCACCTCGCGGACGGCCGCGTCGACCTGATGATGGGCCGCGGCAACACCGGACCGGTCTACCCCTGGTTCGGCAAGGACATCCGCCAGGGCATCCCGCTCGCCATCGAGAACTACGCCCTGCTGCACAAGCTGTGGCGGGAGGACGTCGTCGACTGGGAGGGCAAGTTCCGCACGCCGCTCCAGTCCTTCACCGCGACCCCGCGCCCGCTGGACGGCGTCCCGCCGTTCGTCTGGCACGGCTCGATCCGCTCCCCGGAGATCGCCGAGCAGGCCGCGTACTACGGCGACGGCTTCTTCCACAACAACATCTTCTGGCCCATGGAGCACACCCGGAAGATGGTCGACCTCTACCGCCGCCGCTACGCCCACTACGGGCACGGCACCGCGGAGCAGGCGATCGTGGGCCTCGGCGGCCAGGTGTTCATGCGGAAGAACTCGCAGGACGCGGTACGGGAGTTCCGCCCGTACTTCGACAACGCGCCGGTCTACGGACACGGGCCGTCCCTGGAGGACTTCACGCGCGAGACGCCGCTGACGGTCGGCTCGCCGCAGGAGGTCATCGAGCGGACCCTGTCGTTCCGTGACGCCGTGGGCGACTACCAGCGCCAGCTCTTCCTGATGGACCACGCGGGACTGCCGCTCAAGACGGTCCTGGAGCAGCTCGACCTCCTCGGCGAGGAAGTCGTGCCGGTGCTGCGCAAGGAGTTCGCCGCGCTGCGCCCGGCCGGGGGCCCGGACTCCGCGCCCGTCCACCCCGCCGTCGCCGCCGCCCGCGCCGCCGCACCGACCACGAAGGAGAGCTGACCACCGTGACCACCGTGTTCGCCACCGAGCCCGTGCGCATCGTCGCCGTGTCGGCCGGGCTGAGCAGCCCGTCCTCGACCCGGCTGCTGGCCGAGCGGCTGGCCGGGGCCGCCCGTGAGCGGCTGCTCGCCGAGCAGGACCGCCCCGTCGAGATCCGGGTGATCGACCTCCGCGACCTGGCCGTGGACATCGCCAACCACCTGGTCACCGGCTTCCCGCCGGCCGCCCTGGACACGGCGATCAAGGAGGTCGTGGAGGCGGACGGGCTGATCGCCGTCTCGCCCGTCTTCACCGCCTCGTACAGCGGGCTGTTCAAGTCGTTCTTCGACCTGGTCGACAACACCGCGCTGACCGGCAAGCCCGTCGTCATCGCGGCGACCGGCGGCACCGCCCGCCACTCGCTGGTCCTGGAACACGCGATGCGTCCGCTCTTCGCCTACCTGCGGGCCACCGTCCTGCCGACGTCCGTGTACGCGGCGTCGGAGGACTGGGGCTCGGGCGGCGACGAGTACACCGACGGGCTGCCCTCCCGCATCCGTCGGGCCGGGGGCGAACTGGCGGCCGCGCTCACCGGCGGGCGGGCGGCCTCCGGGGCGTCCAGGACCCCCGGGCTCGACGACGAGGTGGTGCCGTTCGAGCAGCAGCTCGCCGACCTCCGCCTGGACTGACCCCCCACCCCGCACAACGGCCCGGTTTGATTAGAGTTGCACCGAAAGATGCGCACTGAGCCGAACCGAGCTGGAGGCAGTGATGGGCAGGATCGTGGTGGGCGTTGACGGCTCCGAGTCGTCGGTCAAGGCTCTGCACTGGGCCGTACGCCAGGCGGAGCTGACCGGCGACACGGTGGAGGCCGTCAACAGCTGGGAGTACCCCGCGACGAGCTGGGCGTCGATGATGCCCGGCATGCCGGAGGACTTCGACCCCCAGGCCCTGGCGACCGTGGCGCTCAACGAGACGCTGGAGGAGGCGCTGGGCGCCGAGGGCGCGGCGAAGGTCAGCAAGGTCGTGGTGATCGGCAACCCGGCCCAGTCCCTGCTGGACCGGGCCAGGGGCGCCAATCTCCTGGTCGTCGGGGCGCGCGGCTACAGCGGCTTCAAGGCGACCCTGCTCGGCTCGGTCAGCCTCCACGTCACCCAGCACGCCCCGTGCCCGGTGACGGTGGTCCGCGACTGACACCCCTGACCGCGGAACGCGGAGCGGGCCCGTACGCCGTGGCGTACGGGCCCGCTCCGTCGTCCCGGGGGAGCTACGTCTGTTGCTCGTGGGTGTAGAAGAGGTAGAACGCCGTGATGAACATGCCGAGGCCGACCGAAAGGCCCAGCATCGAGGAGCGCAGGACGCTCGATCCGGTCAGCCCGACCAGCAGCCCGATCGCCGCCGCGGTCAGCAGCCCGTAGGCCAGGCCGCGCAACAGGGGGATCATCCGGTGCTGGACCCGGCCGAGCGCGAAGCAGAGGACGGCCAGCACCACCGCGGTGATCAGTCCGTACCAGAACTGGCGGTAGCCGGTCGCGCCGTGGTTGCGGAGGATGAACGAGGCGTACAGACCATACGCCCCGCCCAGGATGACGGGGATCGCCCAGGAGAGCGCGCTGTGCCCGCGTGTCTGGACCCGCGATCCCGTCCGGCCGCGCGTCGGCATTGCTGCGTGTGTGGACATGCGGAGTTCTCCTTCCGTGACTCCTGTCCCCTCCAGGGCACACCCGACCGGGGCACCCGGCAACTCGGATGGCGTACGGCCCGGGGCGTCCCGGGCGGCCACGCGATTCCCTGGGAGGGTGCGGACGTATCTCTCGGCGGCCTGTTCGGCGGTACTGGTGGTGCTGCTCGCCGTCCTCGTCCCGGTCGGCGCGCTCTCCGCCTGGGTCGACCTGGAGATCGACAACACCGACCGCTACGTCGACGCGGTCGCCCCGCTCGCCGACGACCCCGATGTCCGGAACACCGTCGCCGACCTCATCACCGACGGGGCGATGCGCCAGATCGACGCCGGTCCCCTCCAGGGCGCCGCACGGAACTTCCTCCACCAGGCCGTCCTCTCCTTCACCACCACCGACGCCTTCCGGGACGCCTGGACCACCGCCAACCGCACCGCCCACGAGGCCGTCACCGCCGCCCTGGACGGCAGCACCGGCGAGGCCGTCACCATCGACCTGGCACCCGTGACCGAGCAGGTCAAACGGAACCTGGAGGAGAACGGGGTGCCGTTCGCCGACCGCGTCCCGGTCCAGCACACCGACATCACCCTGATCTCCGCCGACCGGGCCGACCAGCTGCGCCAGACCTTCCGGCTGCTGCGCGGCGGCAGCGTGTGGCCGGCCGTGGCCACCGTGCTGCTGGCCGTCCTGGCGGTGGCCGGGGCCTGGGCGCGGGGCGGCGGTCCGGGGCACCGGCGCTCCCCGACCGCCGCGCTGGCCGCCCTCGCGTGGACCGGGCTGGGCTTCGCGCTGGGGGCGCTGGTGCTGCGCGCGGTGGTGGCGGTCGCCCGGGGCCGGGTGCTGTCCGAGGTGCCGGGCGACGAGACGGCGGGGGCGGCGGCGGTGTACGACGCGCTGACCGGCTCGCTGCGCACGACCGCGTGGACGGTGCTCGCGGTGGGGCTGGTGGTGGCGGTGGTCGGTGCGGTGCTGGTGCGGCGGCGGAGCCGCTCCGGCGGCGGGAAAACCCGGGGCCCCGGCGTCGACATGCGGTGACGGGCGGGCCGGGGAAGAGTGGTTTCCGTGACTGCCGGACCGGGGGCGAGCGAGAGGTCTTCCGCATGCGAGCCATAGCCGTCGGCGCGTTCCGGGCCGACCCCGAACTGGTGCAGCTGCCCAAGCCCGAGCCGCGCGCCGGTGAGGTGCGGGTCAGGGTCCAGTACGCCGCACTCAACCCGTCCGACTGGCAGACGCCCGAGGGCGCATCGGGCGACGGGCCGGTGCCGCAGGTGTTCCCGATGGTGGTGGGCGTGGACTTCGCGGGCCGGGTCGACATGATCGGCAGCGGCCGCAACCGCTTCCGGGTCGGCGACCAGGTCTTCGGCCGGGTCCCCCGCCCGAACCCCACCGGCGGCGGCAGCTACTGCGAGTACCTGTCCGTCCCGCAGGACTCCGCCGTCACCGCCGTCCCGCCCGGCCTCTCCCTGCGGGCCGCCGCCGCGCTGCCGTCCGCCGGGATGGCCGCGGCGCAACTGCTGGAGACGGCGGCGCTGCGGGGCCACGAGACGCTGCTGCTGATCGGGGCGGCGGGCGGTGTCGGCAGCTATCTGACCCAGCTCGCCTCGGCCCGAGGCATCCGGGTGATCGCCGTGGTGCGGGGCGACGAGCGGCGGCGGATGACGGAGCTGGGCGCCGCCGCCACGGTCGACACCACTGCGGGCCCGCTCGACGCGGCGGTACGGGAGAGCTGCCGGGACGGCGTCGACGCCGTGATCGACCTGGTCTCCGACGGCCCGGACGCCTTCGCGGAACGGGCCGCTCCGGTGCGGCGCGGCGGGGTCGCCGTCACGACCCGGGGCGTCGCCGCCGGGGCCGCGCTGCCCGCCGGGGTGACCGGGATCGACTTCCGGCTGGAGCCCAGCCCGGTCCTGCTCGACGTGCTGGCGGCGGGCGCCGCCGAAGGGGTGCTGCGGGTGCCCGTCGACGCCGAACTCCCGCTGGAGAAGGCCCCGCAGGCCCTGGACCGGAACCGGACGGGCGGGGCTCGCGGCAAGACCGTGATCGTGCTCTGAGCCCCGTACGTCCTACTGCCCGGGGCCGGTGCCGGTGCCGCGCAGGCGGTCCATCTCGCGCCGGTCCCGTTTGGTCGGGCGGCCCGCGCCCCGGTCCCGTACCGGGATCTGGAGGGCCGCCTCGCGCGGCGGTGGCGGCGGGCTGTTGTCGACGTAGCACTCCGCCGCCACCGGCGGGCCCACCCGCTTCTTCACGATCTTCGACACGACCACGATCCGGTCGCGGCCCTCGTGCCGGAGCCGTACCTCGTCGCCGACGCGCACCGACTGGGCGGGCTTGGCGCGCTCGCCGGCGACCTTCACATGTCCCGCGCGGCAGGCGGCGGCCGCCTGCGACCGGGTCTTCGTCAGCCGGACCGACCAGATCCAGGCATCGACCCGGACACTGCCCTCCGCCTGCGGCGCCTCACCGGAAACCATGGGTCCGACTCTAGAACGTCGGACCCCCTGGCGGGAGGATCAGCCGAAGTCGCTGATCACCTCGGACATGTTGTAGCTGTACACCTCGCGCTTGCAGGCCCCGCACTTGCTGCTCGGCGCGTGCTCGCTCAGCGACCACAGCTGCGGTGCGAAGCCGTCGCCGCGCCCGTGCGCCAGGTAGAGGTCCTCGGGTCCGAACGACGACGCCAGGGTCTTCGCGTTGCCGACGAGCTGGGACGTTCCGTCGACGGTGCCGGGCGTGGCCTGGAGCAGCCGGCCGTTGCTGTAGCCGTTGCTGCGGTGGAAGTACCACTTGCCCTCGTACCGGTTGACTCCCTGGATCTTGTGCCACAGGGCCTCGCCGTTGAAGGTGCCCCCGGCGGGCAGTCCGTACGCCAGGTCCGCCTCGGCGACGGTGCCGGGCGCGCCCTCGACCGCGGCGGTCAGCGCCGTCATCGGGTACGTGCCGACCCGGCCTGGGCTGGTGCCGCCGTTGTTGGTGTTGCAGTACTCGCCGAGGATCAGGTGGTCGGTACCGGTGCGGTCCAGCGAGATGTACGAGGCCTTGGGGCGGCCGGTCGCGTAGCACTGGTTGCCGCTGGTGGTCCCGCCGTTCTTGGCGGTGCTGAACTTCAGCGTGGCGACCTGCGGCATCACGTAGCGGTAGCCGTAGCCGTACCAGACGTTGTTCTGCCGGCCGATGCGCCGCTTGTCGACGACGTTGCTGGTGAGGCCGTCCGGCGTCTTGTCGTCGACGTCGGCGTTGTTGTCCGGGTTGAGGTCCATGATCTTGCGCAGGTCGAAGACGCGCATGCCGTTGGCGGTGTCGGCGACGTACAGGTAGTTCCCGTACCAGACCATGCCACCGGCGTGGATGCCGTTCTGGGCGGCGCAGGACGGTGTCACCGTGCCGACGCACTTGCCCTCGCGGGCGTGCAGCGCGTCGAAGGAGATGTGGTCCTTGGAGTTCATGTACGGCCAGACCAGCAGGACATGGCGGTACATCTGGGTCGCCTGGTTGAAGAAGCTGACCCGGATGCCCTTCTCGTTGCAGGCGTCCGTCGTCGGGCTCGCCAGGCAGTTGCCGGCGCCCGAGGCGTAGTCGCTGCGGCCCGGGTTCTCCGCGTCGTAGGCGGCCACGGCGATCGGGTCGGAGTTGGACGTGCCCCAGTCCTCGTCCTCCTGCGCGTCCGAGACGCCGGTGATGGCCTGCGGCACCCACTCCGACGAGGTGGCGTCGTCGCTCTTCCAGCAGACGCGGTGGTTGACCGCCAGGTCGGGGCCGTAGATACCGGCGGTTCCGCAGGCGCCCTCCCAGCCGGCGGGGCGGTTGGCCTGCTCCATCAGCTCGGTGAGGCCCTGCTTGGGCAGGGCGGCGTCGAGCTTGGTGACGAGGCCGGAGATGTCGCTGCCGGTGACCAGTTTGAAGTCCCCGGCCCGGCCGGGAACGGGGGCGGCGGCGAGGGCGGCGGCGCTCGGGGCGGGGGTGGCGGTCGCGGCCCCGGCGCCCGTTCCCGTCCCCGCTCCCGCGAAGTCGTCCTGTTCGGACTCCGGTTCGTTCTCGAAGCCGTCGTCCGGCATGCCTTCGGTGGGCGTCGCGGGGTCCTCGGCGGCCCGGATCGAGGACGGCGTTCCGGAGACCGGGGAGGCCACCGCACCGGCGGCGGGGACAAGACCGGAAAGCATCGCTCCGGCCGCTGCGGCACAGACGACAAAACGTGTTCTACGGGTTGGTTTTCCCACGTGGAGGCCCTTCTTGGGGATGCTCTCGAACAACGGACAACGGTGTGCCCGCATTTGGATCGGACACACCGCGCGGTCACGTTAACAACGCATCTCACGACCGGATGAGCAGATTTGACCGACGCACATCAGGCCCGCACGCCATACGCACAGGACTTGTCCAGAGAGCCGCACCACCGAAGGGCCGGATCCGGCCGCTAACCTTACGTATCCGCCCTGGCCAGGGATCAATTCCAGCAGGTCGGACATTTCCCTCACCCAACTGACGCGAAAGGCCTCGCCCATGGGCATTCGGAGCTTGCTGCGCAAGGTGTTCGGCCGTGACCGCGCGGAGCAGGACGCACCGACGGCAACGGTCCCGCCCCAGACCGAACGCACCGCGCCCACGGACTCGGAGCCGAAGGCGGAAGCGAAGGCGGCGGCCGGGCCCGCTGAGGACACGGCTGCCGGCACGACCGCCGATGCGGCTACGGCTACGGCTACGGCCACGGTTGACGAGCCGGCCGCCAAGGTCTCGGTACCGGCCCCGGCGGCACCGCGCTCCGGCGGTGACGACAGCGTCGTCGGCTCCGGCGACGTGGCCTCGGACCTAGTGGCGGCCGCCTTCGACCGGCCGTCCCTCGCCACGGTCCCGGCCCAGGGCTCGGCCCCGGAGCCGGAGTCGACGGAGCCCAAGGCGGAGAAGCCGAAGGCCGAGGAGCCCGAGGCTGAGAAGCCGAAGGCTGAGGAACCGAAGGCTGAGGAGCCCGAGGTCGAAAACCCGAAGGCGGAGGAACCGAAGGCGGACGAGCCCGAGGTCGAGGAGCCCAAGGCTGAAGAGCCCGAGGCCGTGGAACCCGTCGTCGAGCCGGAACCGACCCCCGAGCCGGAGGCCGAGGCCACGCCCGTCGCAGCCGAGCCCGCGCCCGCACCCGTCGAGGCCGAGGCCGCCCCGGAACCGACCCCCGAGCCGGAGGCCGTCCCGACCCCGGAACCGGCCTCCGCACCCGTCGAGGCCGGAACCGAGCCCGTGAAGGAGCCCGCCCCCGAGCCCACCCCCGAAACCCCGGCCCCGGCAGCCACCCCGGCACCCACCACCCCCGCAGCCGTCCCCGCCCCCGCCGCCTCCACCAAGCCCGCACTCACCCTCGCCAAGGTGAAGTCGCGCGCTCCCGGGCTGGCCGACGCGTACAAGGCCGCCCAGTCCGGGCTGAAGACGCACGGGCTGACCGGGCTGCGCGCCACCGTCTACCTGGTCCTCGACCGCTCCGGCTCCATGCGGCCGTTCTACAAGGACGGCAGCGCCCAGCACCTGGGCGACCGGACGGTGGCGCTCGCCGCGCACCTGGACGAGGAGGCGACCGTCCCCGTCGTCTTCTTCTCCACCGACATCGACGGCACCGCCACCGTCGGCCTCGCCGACCACGAGGGCCGGATCGACGAGCTGAACGCGGGCCTCGGCCGCCTCGGCCGTACGAACTACCAGGCGGCCGTCGAGGCGGTCGTCGCGCACTACGAGGGCTCCGGGGCCACCGGTCCCGCCCTGGTGGTCTTCCAGACGGACGGGCCGCCGGACGCCAAGCAGGCCGCCCGGCAGGCGCTGGCCGACGCGGCGCGGCTGCCGCTGTTCTTCCAGTTCGTCGCGTTCGGCGAGGAGGACGGCAAGGGCTTCGACTTCCTGCGGAAGCTGGACGCCCCGAACGCCGGGTTCTTCCACGCCGGCCACGCCCCCCGCGAGGTCCCGGACGCCAGGTTCTACCGGGAGGTACTGGCCGCGTTCCCCGCCTGGCTCGCGGCCCGCGACGCCGACGCCGACACCGAGAGCGACGCCGGGACCGGCTCCGCCGCCGGGTCGGGCGAGACCGGCGCCTGATCCACCGGCAGCCGTACGGTCACGGCGAGCCCGCCCTCCGGGCCCGGCGCCGCCGTGACCGTACCGCCGTGCGCGACCGCGATGGAGCGCACGATCGAGAGGCCCAGCCCCGAACCGCGCCCCATCCGGTCCTTGCCCTCGCCCCGCCGGAACGGCTCGAACAGCCCCGGGATGTCCGCCGCGCCGACCACCGGCCCGGTGTTGCGCACGTCCAGCAGCGCCCCGCCCCCGGCCGTCACCAGGGACACGTCCACCGTCCCGCCCGGCACGTTGTACGTGACGGCGTTGGCCAGCAGGTTCCCCACCAGCTGGGCGAGCAGCATCCGGTTGCCGCGCACCACGCAGAAGTGCGTGTCGGCCCGCACGTCCGGGCGCCCCGGGCGACCCGGATGCCGGGCGGCCTCCTCCTCCACGACGCCCGCCAGGTCCACCACCTCCCGCTCGCCGTCCGCGAGCCCGCGCTCACTGCGCGCCAGCACCAGCAGTCCCTCGATCAGCCGCTCGCTGCGCCGGTTGTTGTCCAGGAGCGTCTGCCGGGTCCGTACGAGGTCCTCCGGGGTCGGGTCGTCCAGGCCGATCTGGATCGCGGCGCGCTGGGTGGCCAGCGGGGTACGCAGCTCGTGGGAGGCGTTGGCGATGAACCGCCGCTGGCTGTCGAACGCCTTCTCCAGCCGGGCCAGCAGCGCGTCCAGCGTGTCGCCCAGCTCCTTCAGCTCGTCGTCCGGGCCGCTGGACGCGATCCGCTCGTGCAGATTGTGCTCGGAGAGCCGGCGCGCCTTCGCCGTCATGGCGTGGACGGGGCGCAGCACCCGCCCCGCCGTCCACCAGCCCACGCAGACCGCGCAGGCCGTCATCACCAGCAGCGCCGCCACGGACCAGATCATCAGCTGGTGGCCGGCCGCGTCGCTGACGTTGTCGGTGAGGTCGTAGACGGTGGGCGGGCCGAGGCTGCGTCGGGTGATCAGCGGGCCGTTCACCGCGTAGCCGGGCTGGACCACGGCCGCGGTACGGGCGATGTCCCGCGCCCGGGAGTCCGTACCGGCGCGGGAGGCGAGGTTGACGGTGGTCAGCAGGGCCGTGCCGAGGATCAGGAAGACCCCGCCGTACACCAGGGCGATCCGGGCCCGGATCCGGGAGTGCTCCACCCCGGACAGCCGGTGGGCCAACCGTTCGGCCAGCCGCTTCACAGGGCGTACCCCACGCCCTGCACGGTACGGATCAGGGCCGGTTCCCCGAGCTTTCCGCGCAGCTTGCTCATGCAGACCCGGACCGCGCCGGTGAAGGGGTCGGCGTTGGCGTCCCAGGCCCGTTCCAGCAGCTCCTCGGCGCTGACGGTGGCGCCGTCCGCCTCCAGCAGCAGCTGGAGCACCGAGAACTCCTTCGGCGACAGGTCCAGCTCCCGCCCGTCCCGCGCGGCGGTGCGGCGCACGGTGTCGAGCTGGATGCCGTGCCGCTCCAGCTGCGGCGGGACCGGCCGGGCGCTGCGGCGGCGCAGCGCCCGGACCCGCGACACCAGCTCGGGGAACTCGAACGGCTTGCCCAGGTAGTCGTCGGCGCCGAGGTCGAGCCCGGCGACCCGGTCCTCCATGGAGACGGCGGCGGTCAGCATCAGGATCCTGGTCCGGGAGCCGGAGGCGACCAGTCCGCGCGCCACGTCGTCGCCGTGCACCCGCGGCAGGTCGCGGTCGAGGACGACCACGTCGTAGTCGTGCAGCCCCAGGTAGGCGACGGCGGCGTCACCGCTGTACACCGTGTCGACGGCGAAGCCGGCCCGGCGGAGCCCGGTGGCGACCAGCTCCGCCAGTATCTCCTCGTCCTCGGCGACCAGTACCCGCATCGTGATGTCCCCTGCCTCGTGCATGCGTGTCCACTCCCTCCCAGGATGCGTCTTTGCTACGGGAAGGGTTGTTTCGCAAAGGTCTCCGTGCCCCCGGGAGGGTTTATCGGTGTGATCCGGTCTCCCGGGGGCCGTTAGGATTTCGACCATGGCGGCCACTGGATCCGAGAAGCAAGGGGGCGACGACGTGAAGAGTTTCTACGTCTCGACCCCCATCTACTACGTCAACGACGCTCCTCACCTGGGCCACGCCTACACGACCGTCGCAGGCGACGTGCTCACCCGCTGGCACCGCCAGCGCGGCGAGAAGGTGTGGTACCTCACCGGCACGGACGAGCACGGTCAGAAGATCATGCGCACGGCCGAGGCGAACGGCGTCACCCCGCAGGAGTGGTGCGACAAGCTCGTCGAGGAGGCGTGGAAGCCCCTCTGGGAGCACCTGAACGTCGCGAACGACGACTTCATCCGCACGACGGAGAAGCGCCACACCGACCGGGTGCAGGAGTTCGTGCAGGACCTGTACGACAAGGGCGACATCTACAAGGGCGGGTACGAGGGCCCGTACTGCGTGGGCTGCGAGGAGTACAAGCTCCCCGGCGACCTCATCGAGGACGAGAACGGCGTCAAGCTGTGCCCGGTGCACAAGAAGCCGGTGGAGATCCTCAAGGAGGAGAACTACTTCTTCAAGCTGAGCGCCTACGGCCCGAAGCTGATGGAGTTCTACGCCGAGAACCCGGGCTTCATCCAGCCCGAGTCCGCCCGCAACGAGGTCGTGAACTTCGTCAAGCAGGGCCTCCAGGACCTCTCGATCTCCCGCTCGACCTTCGACTGGGGCGTCCCGGTGCCGTGGGACGACAAGCACGTGATCTACGTGTGGGTCGACGCACTGCTGAACTACGCGACGGCGGTCGGCTACGGCGCCAACCAGGAGAAGTTCGACGCGACGTTCCCCGCCGACGTGCATCTGATCGGCAAGGACATCCTCCGCTTCCACTCGGTGATCTGGCCCGCCATGCTGATGGCGCAGGGGCTGCCGCTGCCCGGCAAGGTCGTCGCCAACGGCTGGCTGATGGTCGGTGGCGAGAAGATGTCGAAGTCGAACCTGACCGGCATCAAGCCGCAGGACCTGACCTCGCACTTCGGCGTGGACGCGTACCGCTGGTACTTCCTGCGCGCCATCGCGTACGGCAACGACGGCTCGTTCTCCTGGGAGGACTTCGCCGCCCGCTACACCTCCGAGCTGGCCAACGACTACGGCAACCTCGCCTCGCGCGTCGCCGCCATGGTCGGCAAGTACTTCGGCGGGGAGCTGCCGGAGGCCACCGCCCCGGGCGATGCCGAGAAGGCCGTCCAGGAGGGTCTGGCGAAGGCCGTCGCCACCGCCGACGAGAAGATCGGCGAGGAGCTGGACTTCCAGGCGGGCATCCTGGCGATCTTCGACTTCGTGAAGCAGGTCAACGGCTACATCACGGAGCAGGAGCCCTGGAAGGTCGCCAAGGACGACTCGGCCGAGGGCCGGGCCCGTCTCGCGACGATCCTCTACACGGCCGCCGAGTCGCTGCGCGGTGTCGCGGTGCTGCTGAACGCGGTGATGCCGGAGACCTCGCAGAAGCTGTGGGACTCGCTGGGCGCCGAGGCGTCCCTGGGCGCCCTGGCCGACCAGCGCGTGCAGGACGCCGGCACCTGGGGCCGTCTCCCGGCGGGCGCCACGGTGACGAAGGGCGCGGTGCTGTTCCCGCGCCTGGAGGAGAAGCCCGCGTAGGGCCGCTCACCCCCGTGGAAGCACGGCGAAGGGCCGGACCCGGCAGAGGGTCCGGCCCTTCGGCGTGGGTCAGCGGACCCAGTTCTTCAGCGGCTCGGTGTCCAGCTCGATGCCCACCGGGTCGGGCAGTTCGACGGTCTTCCCGTACGGCACCGTCACCACGCACTCGTACCGCACCCCGTCGGGCTGCGAGTGCACCTTGACCTCGCAGGTCTCGCGGTCGATGAGCAGGTAGACGGGGATGCGGGTCTCGGCGTACGCGCGCGGTTTCTCGACCCGGTCCCGGCGGTCGGTGTCCTCGTCGTACGACGTCACCTCGACGACCATCAGGACGCCGTCGGGGTCGGCCCATTCGCCCTGGCCGACGAAGGTGTCGAGCGGGGCGAGCGAGCCGTCCGGGCGGGCGTTGCCCCTGCGGTACGTCTCAATGCGCAGGCCCTGTTCGGCGAAGAGCCAGTTGCCGGGCCCCGACTGCATACAGATCTGCGTCAGCCAGGCGATGATCCGCCCGTGGTCCCCGTCCGGCACTGCCTTGACCCCCATTTTCCCGTTCACGAACTCCAGACGCAGTGCCTCCTCGGCGCGTATGGCGTGGCGGGCGAGGTCCTCGAAGACCTCCTGGGTCAGCACATTCTCCTCAACCACGGTCATCACAGCCTCCTGGTACGGAAACGGGCTGCCATCAGCGTACGGGCCCGGTCCGTGACCCGTTGTTGGTTCAGCGTTCCAGGCCCTCGGCGTCGCCCATGACGACGATGGGCTTCTTCGCCGGGTCCAGGGCGGTCAGGAGTTCCCGCATGCGGTCGGCGGGGAGGGAGACGCAGCCCTGGGTGGGGCCGCCGTGGTCGACGTGGAGCCAGATGCCGCCGCCGCGTTCCTCGCCGAGCGGGCGGGTGCGGTCGAGGGGGGAGGTGCGCGGGGCGCGGTTGTAGTCGATGGCCACGACGTAGTCGAAGGCGCCTTCGAGGGGTTCGCCGTCGAAACCCTCGCCGTCGACCGTGAACAGCGGGTTGTGGTCGTAGGGGAAGGCGGTGCGGGGCGGGGCGAGGAGGCCGCCCGCGTAGGTGAGGCCGTAGACGCCGACCGGGGAGCGGAGGTCGCCCTGCTCATGGCGGTCGGTCCAGCCGTCCAGGGCGTTGTGGGCGGGCCAGGGGCCGGCGACGGGGCGCCAGCCCCGGGCCGGGTCGTCGCGGGTGTAGAGCACCGCGGTGGAGAGGCTGGAGTCGTAGTCGTCGCCGGTGACGACGAGGGCCTGCCGGGAGTCCGCCGGTATCCCGGCCCGGGTCCTGGGGCCCAGGTCGGGTATCTCGCGCGGGTGGGCGCGCGGTGCGTGCGGTACGGGGGCGGCCCGTACGCGGGCCCGGCCGGGTGGGCCGCCGACGCCTGGGGAGGCCGCGGTTCCGGGCCGTACGGCGGGGCGGGTGGCGGCGGGGCTGTCGGGCGGAGTGGTGCCGCAGCCGGTGAGGAGGAGCAGGGCGGTGGCACAGGTGCCCATGCCTATGCCCAGACCTGTGCGGGCGGGGGGCGGGGTGCGCCGGTGGACCGGCGGGCGGGACGGGGACACGGGGCCTCCTCGGCGTTCGCAAAGTGGCGGCGGGTCCGGGCGGGCGATCACCGTCGCCGCCCTGTGCCGCCACCGTCAGTCAACGCCGCGCCCCGCCGGGGCGAACCCGCACGAGGGCCATCCGGCGGTATCGCCCCGCCCTCCCCGGTGACGGCCTCTCACGCCGACCCGCTCCCCGCCGTCGTCACCTACCCGCCGTCGTCACCTCCCCGCCGTCGTCACCTCCCCAGGAACTCCGCGCATCCCAGCGGCCCCAGCGGATCGCCCTCGGTCGGGCGGAAGGTGACCCGGACGTCGTCGGCCCGCACCCTCGGGTCGAGCACCGACTGGGCACGGGCCAGGGTGCACACCAGTTGCCCGGTCGCCTGGTCGCGCCCCGACCCTCCGTACGGCCCCTCCGTCCGCACCGTGACCCGCTCGCCCGAGCCGGTCGCCGAGTAGCCGCCGAGGCGGACGAGGGAGACCAGCCCCTGGCCCGGGGGCGGTTCCGTCGCCCCGAGCAGCTTCAGCGCCCCGTTCAGGTCGTCGACCCGCCGGTCGATCAGCGGCACCGCGGTCAGCCCGCTCGGCGAGGCGAAGTACAGCCGCACTCCCCGGGTGAGCCCGGAGGCCGGCTCGCCCGCCGTCACCACCCCGGTCGGTTGGACCCCGCAGCCGGTCAGAGCGGCCGCGCCCAGCACGGCGGCCGCCACCGCTCGCCGCGTCCTCATTCCGTCCCCTCCTCTTCCGGCCCGGAGTGCCGCAGCGGCAGCCGGAGCGTGAACACCGCCCCGCGCGGCGGTTCCCCGGCCGCGTCCGCCACCTCGATCGTCCCGCCGTGCAGCCGGGCGTTCTCCAGCGCTATCGCCGTGCCGAGACCGCTGCCCTGGCCGCCGTCACCGGCACTGACACCCGCAGCGGCGTCGTTGCCGGCGCCGTCACTGTCGGTGGAACGGGTACGGGCCTCGTCCGCCTTGTAGAACCGGTCGAAGACCCGCCGTCCCGCGCCCGGCGGCAGCCCGGGGCCCCGGTCGGCGACCGACAGCACCGCCCACGGCGCATCGTCCGCCGCGCGGCACGTCCGCAGGGTGACCGTGACCGGCGGGGCGCCGTGCCGGAGCGCGTTGCCGACCAGGTTGGCGACGATCACGTCGACGCGGCGCCGGTCGACGACCGCCCGTACGCCCGGGGCCAGCTCCGTGCGGACCCGGTCCGTCCAGCCGCGCAGCGCCAGCGACGCCCGTACGGTGTCGGCGAGGTCGGTCTCCGCCGCGTTCAGCCGGGCCGCTCCGGCGTCGAAGCGGGAGATCTCCATCAGCTCCTCGACCAGCCGGGCCAGCCGGGCCGTCTCGGCGCCGACGGTCCGGGCGGCGCGGGCCGCGTCCGGGGGCAGCTGGTCGGCGTCCTCCTCCAGGACGGTCGCCACCATCGTCATCGCGGCGAGCGGGGTGCGCAGTTCGTGGGAGACGTCCGCCACGAAGCGGCGCGCCTTCGCCTCCTGTTCGCGCAGATCGGCGTCGGACGCCTGGAGCGCGTCGGCGGTCTCGTTGAACGTCCGGGCCAGATCGGCGAGTTCGTCGTGCCCGGTGACGGCGACCCGGCTGCCGAGGTCCCCGGCGGCCAGCTCACGGGTGGCCCGGCCCAGTCTGCGCACCGGCCGCAGCACCGTCCCCGCGGCCAGCAGCGCCAGCACGGCGGCCAGCACCACCACCGGCACGATGCCCGCCCGCACCGAGTCCAGCAGGGCGGCGGTGTCGTCGCGCTCGGCGCGCAGATCGGTGATCGCGTAGACCTCCAGGCCGGAGGCGCCGCGGTCCCCGTCCGCGTACGTCACCGGCATGCCGACCACCAGATACGGCTCGTCCCGCCACCGCACCCGCTGGAACACCGCGTCGTCGCCGGTGCGGACGGCGGCGCGCAGCCCCGCGCCGATCCGGGACGCGGTGTCGGCGTACGGGTCGGAGGTGGCGGCCAGATCCCGGTAGCGGACGGCCACGATCCGGCCGCCGATGCCCTCGGAGACCCGGGCCGCGAACCGGTCCAGCGAGCGCTGGTCGGGCGGCAGGTCGAAGTCGACGGCCACCGCCCCGACCCGCGCCCGGACATCGTTCACGGCCGTGTTCTGGGTGCGCTGGAGGACGGCGGTGCGGGCCTCCCGGTAGGCGAGCGCGGTCGCGGTGACGGCGCTGATCAGCGCGACGGCGACGAAGGTGGCGACCAGCCGGGTGCGCAGCCCGCCGACCGGATGCCGGGCACGTGTCCCGGTCCGCTTCCGGTCCGGCCCCCGGGTCCGCTTCCGGGCTCGTTCCCGGTTCACAGCGGGCCGAAGCGGTAGCCGAAGCCGCGTACGGTCTGGACGTAGCGGGGCTTGGCCGGTACGTCCTCCAGCTTGGCGCGGAGCCGGCCGACCGCCGCGTCCACCAGCCGGGAATCGCCCAGGAAGGTGTGGTCCCAGACGGATTCGAGGAGCTGCTCCCGGCTGAGGACCCGCCCCGGGGAGGCCGACAGCTCCAGCAGCAGCCGCAGTTCGGTGGGCGGCAGCGGGACCGGTACGCCGTGCTTGGTGACGGTCAGCCCGAGCCGGTCGATCACCAGCCCGGCGAGGTCACCGGGCCGGTGCGCCGGTGCCGAGGGCTCGGCGCGGCGCAGCGCGGCCCGGATGCGGGCCTCCAGGACGGGGGCGGTGACGGGTTTGACGACGTAGTCGTCGGCGCCCGCCTCAAGGCCCGCCACGATGTCGTGGTCGTCGCCGCGCGCGGTCAGCATGATGACCGGCAGGGTCGCCGAGCGGGCGCGGATGCGGCGGCACACCTCGAAGCCGTCCATGCCGGGCAGCATCAGGTCGAGCACGGCCAGTTCGATCCGGGCGCCTTCCTCGCCGGTGAGGGCGGCCAGGGCCTGTTCGCCGGTGGCGGCGGTCGACACCCCGTACCCGTGCCGGCGCAGCACCAGCTCCATCCCGTCCCGTACGGACGCGTCGTCCTCGATGAGCAACACATGCGGCATGGGGCCGATTATGTGCATGCCCGGGGCCGTTCCGTCCGGGGTCCAGGGGGACGAACGCGCAGGCCGGGGGCATTGTTACGTTCCCATCATGTGGCCATGGACCGGTCATCATCCGCGACGGTCAACGTGCCGTGCATGAACCTTTCCCACCGGAAGACCACCCGGAGCCCCCGGACCACCGCCCGGCTCCGGGTCGCCGCGCTCGTGGCGCTGCCCGTGCTCGCCCTCTCCGTCGGCTGCGGCGGCGGGGACGACGGAGCGGACGGCACACGGAGCGATGCGATCGCCGACGTGCCGGACGGCCCGAAGACCTCCTCCCCGCAGGAGACCGACAAGGCGAGCACCCCGCCCGCCGGCAAGAGCGCGTTCTACGACGCCCAGGTCAAGTACGTCCAGTGCATGCGCGCCAAGGGCGGTTACAAGGACTTCCCCGACCCCAAGCTCAGCGGGCACCTCGACTGGGACAAGGTCAACGAGATCGGTTCCCAGCCCGGCCGCAACGAGGGCATCAAGGGCGGCAAGGACGGTGCCTGCGTGCCCGAGCTCAGGGCTGCCCTGGACGCCGAACCCAAGCGCGACCAGCAGAAGTCCTACGAATCGATGCTGGCGCACGCGACGTGCATGCGGGACCACGGCGTCTCCCGGTTCACCAACCCGACGATGAACGGCGGCATCGCCCAGCCCGGCGGCGACCCCAACCCGGCGTCCCCGAGCATCGACTGGGATTCACCGACGTACAAGAAGGCCCGCGAGGCGTGCCGGACGAAGCTGCTCGACGGCCTGGACGGCATGCAGTGAGGCGCTCCACCCTGCTGCTCGCGCTCGGCGCGGTGGCGGTGGCCGCCGCCGTCACCGGGGGGTGGCTGTTCCTCGGCGACGGTGACGGCGGTGCCCCCGGCCGGGCCGGCGACCTGCCGCCCGCCACCGCGACCGTGAGCCGCGCGGACCTCGTACGGTCCACCACGGTGGACGGCACCCTCGGCTTCGCCCGGCGCCGTGCGGTCAAGTCCGCCGTCGAGGGCACCGTGACCGTGGCCGCCGCCGAGGGCCGCACCCTGACCAGGGGGCAGGCGCTGTACGAGCTGAACGACAAGCCCGTCACCCTGCTCTACGGACCGGTCCCGATGTTCCGCGAGATGAAGCTCGGCGACCGGGGCAGCGATGTGCTCCAGCTGGAGCGCAACCTGCGCGACCTGGGGTACGGGGCCGGGCTGTACGTCGACGTCCGGTACGACGCGGCCACCGAGGCCGCCGTCGAGCGGTGGCAGAAGTCGCTGAACCGGGAGCCCACCGGCCGGGTCGGCCAGGGGGACGTGGTCTTCCAGCCCGGCCCGGTCAAGGTGGTCTCCGCCGACGCGGCGCTCGCCGACCGGGTCGGCCCGGACGGGGCGGTCCTGACGATCGCCTCCACCGACCCGGTCGTCCGGGCCGAGCTCGACCGGAGCGAGGCCGCGCTCGCCGCACGCGGCGCCCGGGTCGAGGTCACCCTGCCCAGCGGGAAGACCGAGGGCGGCCGGGTCACCGGGACGGCACGCCCCGGGGAGTCCGGGGAGGCCGAGGACCAGGGCGCCGGCGACGGCGTCGTCGTCGAGATCTCCCTGGACGGCGGGGCGCGCGCGGTCAAGGGCGAGGAGCCCAGGGCCCCGGCGAGCGTGAAGTTCGTCAGCGAGGAGCACAAGGGCGTGCTCGCGGTCCCGGTCGAGGCGGTCGTGGCGCTGCGCGGCGAGAACGGCGGCTACGGGCTCCAGGTCGTCGAGGGCGCCACGTCACGGATGGTGCGGGTGGAGACGGGCATGACCGCCGACGGGCTGATCGAGGTCAGCGGGCCGGACGTGCGCGCGGGCCTGAAGGTCGGTGTGGCCGCCTCATGAGCCGCGTACCGACAAGCGGGCCGGTCCCCCCGTCCCCACCGGTCCCCGTGCCCCCGCCCGTCGACGCGTCGTCCGCCCCGGTCGTCGAACTGCGCGGCGCCACCCGGACGTACCCCGGCGGCGTCCACGCCCTGCGCGGGGTGGACCTCACCGTCGAGCGGGGCGAGCTGCTCGCCGTCGTCGGCCCGTCCGGCTCCGGCAAGTCCACCGTGCTCAACCTCATGGGCACCCTCGACCGGCCCACCACGGGCACGGTCCGGATCACCGGCCACGACGTGTCCCGGCTCGCCGACTCCCGGCTCTCCGCCCTGCGCTCCCGCCACATCGGCTTCGTCTTCCAGCACTTCCACCTGGCGGCGGGGCGCGACGCGGTGGAGAACGTCGCGGACGGGCTGCTCTACGCGGGCGTCCCGCCCCGGGAACGCCGGGCACGGGCCCGGGAGGCGCTGGCCCGGGTGCGGCTGGACCACCGCCGCTCGCACACCCCCGACCAGCTGTCCGGCGGCGAGAAGCAGCGGGTGGCCATCGCCCGCGCCGTGGTGGGGGCGCCCACCCTGCTGCTGGCGGACGAGCCGACCGGGGCCCTGGACACCGCGTCCGGCGCCATCGTCATGGAGCTGCTGCACGAGCTGAACGCGGCGGGCACCACGGTCTGCGTGATCACCCACGACAACGAGATCGCCGACGCGCTGCCGCGCCGGGTCCGCTTCAGGGACGGCCGGATCGTCTCGGACCAGCGCTCGGCGGCCGTGCCCGCGCCGCCCCCACTCCAGAACCCGACCCCACTCCAGAACCCGCCCCCGCGCCCCAGCCCGCACCCAAGCCCGTCCCCGAGCCCGGAGGAGGCCGCTCCATGAGCCAGAATCCGCGCCCCCTCATGAGGCAGGACCTCCGGCCCGCCCGCCTCGCTCCGGGCGACGTGCTCCGGGTCGGCGCGGTAGGACTGCGCGCCCGACGGGC
Organism: Streptomyces sp. NPDC015144; assembly: GCF_043079735.1. Classification (NCBI taxonomy): domain Bacteria; kingdom Bacillati; phylum Actinomycetota; class Actinomycetes; order Kitasatosporales; family Streptomycetaceae; genus Streptomyces; species Streptomyces sp. NPDC015144. The sequence goes on from NZ_JBIBUU010000009.1 coordinate 81,679, forward strand.
CCGGGTGGTGCTCTCGGCGCTCGGAATCGCCATCGGGATCGCCACGATGGTCGCGGTGATCGGGCTCTCCGAGTCGAGCCGCGCGGACCTGATGGCCCGGCTCGACCGGCTCGGCACCAATCTCCTCACCGCCGAGGCCGGCAAGGACGCGCAGGGCGGCCGGCTCAAGCTGCCCAAGAACGCGGTCGCGATGGTCGAGCGGATCGGCCCGGTGCGCCAGGCCACCGCCTCCGCCGACGTGGACGCCCGTATCCGCCGCAGCGACGTGGTCCCCGAGGAGCGCACCGCGGGCGTCACCACCCAGGCGGTCCGGACCGATCTGCTGGCCGCGCTCGGTGGCGAGGTGCGCACGGGCCGCTGGCTCGACCGGGCCGGAGAACGGCTCCCGGTGACGGTGCTCGGCGCGGTGGCCGCGGAACGCCTCGGGGTCACCCGGCCCGGCGAGACGATCATGATGAACGACGTCCGGGTGGTCGTCGTCGGCGTCCTCGAACCGCTGGACCTCGTCCCCACCCTGGACCGGGTGGCCATGGTCGGGTTCCCCGCAGCCGAGCGCTGGTTCGGCTTCGACGGCCACCCCACCACCGTCTTCGAGCGCTCCACCGACGAATCCGTGGCGGACGTGCGGGCGGTCCTGGGCCGCACGCTCAACCCCGGCGACGGGGCGGGCGTCCAGGTTTCCCGCCCCTCGGACGCGCTGGCCGCCAAGGCCGCCACCGACGCGGGGCTGACCCGGCTGATGCTCGCCCTGGGGGCGGTGGCGCTGCTGGTCGGCGGGGTCGGCGTGGCCAACACGATGGTCGTCTCCGTGCTGGAGCGCCGCCGGGAGATCGGCCTGCGCCGGGCGCTGGGCGCGACCCGGGGTGCGATCCGGCTCCAGTTCGTCACGGAGTCGCTGCTGCTGTCGGCGCTGGGCGGGACGGCGGGCGCGCTGCTGGGCTCGGCGGCCACCTTCGGTTTCGCCCGGGTCCAGGGGTGGACGCCGGTGGTCCCGCCCTGGGCCCTGGCGGGCGGGCTGGCCGCCACCCTGGTGATCGGTGTGGTCGCCGGGCTGTACCCGGCGGTCCGGGCCGCCCGGCTCGACCCGACGACCGCACTGAACGCGGCGTAGCACCCCGGCACGGAGCGGCACAGCGGCACAGCGGCACCCAATGAGCACCCGGCACCCGATACGCGAACAGCCCCCGGCCGACCCCGGCCGGGGGCTGTTTCACGTGAAACAGCGGGGCGACAGAGACCGGACTACTTCTCCGTCTTGGCCTCGTCCTTGCCCTTCGCCGCCGCCACCGGCTTGCGGAGCTGGATGTTCAGCTCGCGCAGCCGCGACTCGTCCAGTTCGGTCGGCGCGCCCATCATCAGGTCCTGGGCGTTGCCGTTGAGCGGGAAGGCGATCGTCTCGCGGATGTTGGGCTCGTCGGCGAGCAGCATCACGATGCGGTCGACGCCCGGGGCGATGCCGCCGTGCGGCGGGGCGCCGAGCCGGAAGGCGCGGAGCATGCCCGCGAACTCGTGCTCGACGGTCTCGCGGTCGTAACCGGCGATCTCGAACGCCTTGAGCATGACGTCGGGCTCGTGGTTCCGGATGGCGCCGGAGGACAGCTCGATGCCGTTGCAGACGATGTCGTACTGCCAGGCAAGAATGTCCAGCGGGTCCTTCTCCTCCAGGTCCTTCATGCCGCCCTGGGGCATCGAGAAGGGGTTGTGGGAGAAGTCGATCTTGCCGGTCTCCTCGTCCTTCTCGTACATCGGGAAGTCGACGATCCAGCAGAACCGGAAGACGTCCTCCTCGAAGTGACCGGCCCGCTTGGCGGCCTCGACGCGGACGACGGACATGATCTTGGAGACCTCGTCGAACTCGCCCGCACCGAAGAAGACGGCGTGGCCCGGCACCAGCGAGAGGCGCTCGGTGAGGGTCTTGACGTCCGTCTCGGTGAGGAACTTGGCGATCGGTCCGGCCAGCGTGCCGTCCTCGCCGACGCGGACCCAGGCCAGGCCCTTGGCGCCGTGCTGGACGGCGTAGTCGCCCAGACCGTCGAAGAACTTCCGGGACTGGCCCGCGGTGTCCGGGACCGGGAGGGCGCGGACGTGCTTGCCGGCGAAGGCCTTGAACTCCGAGTCGGCGAAGACGTCGGAGATGTCGACCAGCTCCAGCTTGGCGCGCAGGTCGGGCTTGTCGTTGCCGTACTTCAGCATCGACTCGCGGAACGGGATGCGCGGGAACGGCGAGGTGACGTGGCGGCCGTTGCCGAACTCCTCGAAGAGCTCGGTCATCAGCTTCTCGATCGGCTGGAAGACGTCCTCCTGCTCGACGAACGACATCTCGACGTCGAGCTGGTAGAACTCGCCGGGCGAACGGTCGGCGCGGGCGTCCTCGTCGCGGAAGCAGGGCGCGATCTGGAAGTAGCGGTCGAAGCCGGAGATCATCAGCAGCTGCTTGAACTGCTGCGGCGCCTGGGGCAGGGCGTAGAACTTGCCCGGGTTGAGGCGGGACGGCACGACAAAGTCACGGGCACCCTCGGGGGAGGTCGCGGTGAGGATCGGCGTCGCCATCTCGTTGAAGCCGAGGGCCACCATCTTGGCGCGGATCGCGGCGATGACCGCCGAGCGCAGCATGATGTTGCGGTGCATGCGCTCGCGGCGCAGGTCGAGGAAGCGGTACTCCAGGCGCCGCTCCTCGTTGACCCCGTCCTCGGTGTTGATCGTGAAGGGCAGCGGGGCGGCCTCGCCCAGCACCTCGACCTCGGTGACCTCGATCTCGATCTCGCCGGTGGGGAGCTCCGGGTTGACGTTGTCGGCGCCGCGCGCCGAGACCTTGCCGTCGATCCGGACGACGGTCTCCTTGGTGAGCTTCGCCAGCGCCTCGTTGCCGGGGGTGCCCGGGCGGGCGACGAGCTGCACCAGACCGTAGTGGTCGCGCAGATCGATGAAGAGGATGCCGCCCAGGTCTCGGCGATTGTGCAGCCAGCCGCTGAGTCGGACGTCGGTGCCGACGTCAGAGGCGCGGAGCTCGCCGCAGGTGTGGGACCTGTACCGATGCATCGTCGTTCATCCAGTCTTCGCGGTTCGGGGTGGATTACAGCCATCCCAGGCTACCGCCCGCACCGGAACCGAATCATTGACATTGACACTTCAAGATCCTGCGGCGGCCCCCGCACGGGCACCCACGGTGGCACCCGGAGCGCAAATATTCTTAAAGTAGGGCAATGCGCACCGAGGATGTCCTGGCCACGACCGGTACCGGCCTGTGGAGCTGGGACAACGGCGCCGGGACCGTCACGCTCGACGCGGAGGCCGCCCGGCTGCTGGCGCTGCCCGCCGCGGCCGGTGTCTTCCGCGAGTCCGCGGTGCGCGCCCGTTTCCACCCCGTCGACTGGAACGAGATCTACGGCGTGGTCAGCCTCGCCCGCGCCGAGGGCACCCTCGCCGAGGCCCGGCTGCGGATCGTGGACGCCGAGGGCCGGGTGCTGCGTACGGTACGCAGCCGCTCCCGGCCGCTGCCCGCGGCCGACCGGGACTACGTGCTGGTCGGCACCCTCCAGGAGGTGCCCGAGCCGCAGTCCGGCACCACCGGCGCGCCCGTCCCCATCACCGGCGACTGGCGCCGTTCCCGCGAGGCGTTCCTGCTGGACGCCGGGCGGGCGCTGGCCGAGGCAAGGTCGACCGAGGAGGTGCTGCGGGTCGCCTCCTCGCTCTCCATGCCGGGCTTCTCGCCGGACGGGCTCGCGGTCTTCGGCATCGCGGGCGACCGGCTGACGATCGTCGGGCACCACGGACACGGCATCGGCGACGAGGGACCGTTCACCGACATGCCGCTGGAGACCGACTATCCGGCCGCCGAGGTCGTACGGACCGGGCGGGCGATCTATCTGCCCTCGCCCGAGGAGTACAGCCGCCGCTATCCGGTCACCTGGCCGCTCGCCAGCCGGTTCGGCCGCCGCTCCTGGGCCTTTCTGCCACTGATCGTCGCGGGGCGCACGATGGGCGCCTGGATGGCCGGGTTCAAGCACCCGGTGTCGTTCTCGCCGGACGAGCGCTCGGTGCTCACGACCGTGGCACGGATGCTCGCGCAGGCGCTGGCCCGGGCCGGGGTCGCCGAGACGGAGCGGGAGCTGTCGCTGGGGCTCCAGCGCTCGATGATGCCGAGGCTCGGCCCGGACATCCCCGGGATGACGGTCGCCGCCCGCTACATCCCGACCGGCGGCGGGCTCCAGGTCGGCGGCGACTGGTACGACATGATCCCGCTCCCCAACGGCCGCGTCGCCCTGGTCATCGGCGACGTCCAGGGCCACGACGTACGGGCCGCCGGGCTGATGGGCCAGTTGCGGATCGCCCTGCGCGCGTACGCCTCCGAGGGGCACCGCCCGGACGCGGTGCTGGCCCGCGCCTCGCGCTTCCTCTCCGGGCTCACGGACGCCTACGAGGACGGCACGGCGCCCGGCCCCCGCTTCGCCACCTGCCTGTACGCGGAGGTGGACCCGGCGACCGGCACCCTCGACATCGCCCGCGCCGGCCACCCCGACCCGGTGGTGACCACCGCCGACGGGACCGCGATGATCCGGCAGACCGAGGGCGGGCTGCCGCTCGGCGTCGAGGAGGACGCCGACTACCCGACGAGCCGGATCACCCTGGGGACCGGCGAGACGATCATGCTCTGCACGGACGGGCTGATCGAGACCGGCGGCCACGACATGTTCTCCGGCTGGGACCGGCTGCGTCCGGTCCTGGAGGAGCACCCGGCCGATCTGGAGAAGCTGGCGGACGCCCTGGTCCAGACGGTGCACGGCCCCACCTCGCACTACACCACGGGCCCGCTCTCGGACCGCCGGGAGGACGATGTCGCGCTGCTGCTGCTGCGGCGGGACGGCGGCGGCACCGGTCGCCGGGCAGCGGCCCGGCGCACCGCGCTGACCATCGCGCAGGCCCAGCCGGAACGGATCGCCGCGGCCCGGCAGCAGCTGCGGGACCTGCTGCACGACTGGGCCGATCCGGAACAGGTCGACTCGGCGGTGCTGATGATCTCCGAGATGGCCACCAACGTCCTGGTCCACACGGACGGCGACGCGCTGATGCTCGCCCAGGCGACGGGGGAGCACGGCGGGCGGCTACTGCGCGTGGAGGTGTCCGACGGCAGCGACGAGCTGCCGCACAAGCGGCGCCCGGGGGAGATGGCCTCCAGCGGCCGGGGGCTGGTGCTGATGGAGATGCTCGCCGACGCGTGGGGAGTGGACCCGCGAGGGGCGGGCAAGTCGATCTGGTTCGAACTGCAGGAGTCGCCCCCGAGCACCGGACCGGCCGAACCGGAGGCCCAGGAGGCACCCGAGGCCCAGGGGACCCCGGGGGCCTGACCCGTCACTCCTCCTCCGGCGCGGCCGCCCCCCGGAACCCGTCGCGCAGCTCCCCGAGGATGCCGAAGGCCGCCGCGCAGAGCGGCACCGCGAGCAGCATGCCCAGCAGCCCGGCCACACTGGCCCCCGCGGTGAGCGCGATCATGATCATGGCGGGGTGCATCTGCACCGTACGGCTCTGGATCACCGGCTGGAGCACATGCCCCTCCAGCACCTGGACCGCGAGCACCACCCCCAGCGCCCAGAGCGCGATCACGAAGCCCCGGTCGGCGAGCGCGACCAGCACCGCGACGGTCCCCGAGACGAAGGCCCCGAGGTACGGGATGTAGGCCCCGACGAAGACCAGCGCCCCGAGCCCCACCGCACCGGGCACCCGCAGGACCAGCAGGCCCACGGTGATGCAGACGGCGTCGATCAGCGCGATGAACGTGGTGCCCCGCATGAAGCCCTGAACGGCCTCGAAGGCCCGCCGCCCCATCGCCTCCACCAGCTCGCCGGTGCCGCGCGGGGCGATCGCGTGGGCGAGGCCGGGGGCCCGGTCGGAGTCGCGCAGGAAGAAGAAGGTCAGCAGCAGGGCCAGGACGCTGGTGGCGGCGAGGGTGCCGATCAGGCTGATCCCGGAGAGCAGCCCGCCCGCGGCGCTCGCGCCGAACTTCTCGAAGAGCTTCTGCCCGCCCGCCGCGAGGTCGTCCACGTCGGTCTTCTTCCCGATCCCGAAGTGGTCGACGACCCAGTGGGCGGCGTCCTTCAGCGAACGGACGATCTGGTCGCCGCTGTCGATGAGCGCGGTGACGACGATGTACCCGGCGCCGCCGACCACCGCGACGAGCAGGACGCAGGTGAGCCCGGCGGCGAGCGAGCGCTGTACCCCCCGGTCGGTCAGCCGGCGGTGCACCGGTCCGAGCAGCGCCGTCCCGAGCAGGGCGAGCAGCACCGGGGTGACCGCCGTCTTCAGCGTCACGCACAGCCAGACGGCCACCGCGGCGACCCCGGCGACCAGGAGCACCACACCGCACCAGGCGGCCGTGCGGCGCGCGGCATCGGGCAGGAGGGGCTTGTCGTTCCGCACCCTCCCACCCGATCACGGCGCGGGCACTCTGTCCCGCCCGCGCCGCCGTACGAGTGACGTACCGTCACCCGCCCTCCGGCTCACATCCCGTGGACCGCGGGCACGGTGCCGAGGCGGCCGGCCTGGAAGTCCTCGAAGGCCTGCTTCAGCTCGGCCTGGCTGTTCATCACGAACGGCCCGTAGTGCGCCATCGGCTCCCGGATCGGACGGCCGCCGAGGAGCACGACCTCCAGGTCCGGGGTGTGGCCGTCCTGCTTCTCGTCCGCCCGGACGGTCAGGGCGGAACCGGCGCCGAAGACGGCGGTCTGACCCAGGTGGACCGGGCGGCGCTCCGCGCCGACGGTGCCGCGTCCGGCCAGCACGTAGGCGAGGCCGTTGAAGTCCTCGCGCCACGGCAGGGTCACCTCGGCGCCGGGGCGCACGGTGGCGTGGATCATCGTGATCGGCGTGTGGGTGATGCCGGGGCCCTCGTGCCCGTCGAGCTCACCGGCGATGACGCGGAGCAGCGCGCCGCCGTCCGGGGAGGCGAGCAGCTGGACCTGGCCGCCGCGGATGTCCTGGTAGCGCGGGTTCATCATCTTGTCGGCCTTGGGCAGGTTCACCCAGAGCTGGAGGCCGTGGAAGAGGCCGCCCGACATGACCAGCGACTCCGGCGGGGCCTCGATGTGCAGCAGGCCCGAGCCCGCGGTCATCCACTGGGTGTCACCGTTCTGGATGGTGCCGCCGCCCCCGTTGGAGTCCTGGTGGATGAAGCTGCCGTCGATCAGGTACGTCACGGTCTCGAAGCCGCGGTGCGGGTGCCAGGGCGTGCCCTTCGGCTCGCCGGCCGCGTACTCCACCTCACCCATCTGGTCCATCATGATGAACGGGTCGAGGTACTTGTAGTTGATGCCGGCGAACGCCCGGCGCACCGGGAAGCCCTCGCCCTCGAATCCGCTCGGCGCCGTGGTGACGGCGAGTACGGGACGGTCCGTCGCGTCGCCCGGGGCGGCGACCTTGGGCAGGGTCAGCGGGTTTTCGACAGTCACTGCGGGCATGGGGGCCACCTCCGGGGGAGTGTTCTGCCTTCAATTTAGTTGAATGGTGAACATCTTGCAAGACCCGTTCCATTCCCGGCCCCGTCGCGCCGGCTCCCGACACCCGTCCCTCACCGGCCCCTCACCCGCCCGGAGCAACGCGAAGGGGCCCGCACCATCGGGTGCGGGCCCCTTCCTGAGCCGGGGAGGCCGGGGGCTCAGCCGTACATGCGACGCATCGCGAAGTCGACCATCTGCTCCACGGCCTTCGCGTCGAAGACCATGCGGTGCTCGCCCTCCATGTCGAGGACGAAGCCGTAGCCGGTCGGCAGCAGGTCGATCACCTCGGCCCCGGTGATCACGAAGTACTTGGACTCCTTGCCCGCGTACCGCCGCAGCTCCTTGAGCGTGGTGAACATCGGGATCACCGGCTGCTGCGTGTTGTGCAGCGCCAGGAAGCCCGGATTGTCGCCGCGCGGGCAGTAGACCTTCGACGTCGCGAAGATCTGCTGGAAGTCCTCGGCGGAGAGCGAGCCGGTGGTGAAGGCCCGGACCGCGTCGCCCAGGGACGGCGGCGAGGGCTCGGGATACAGCGGCTGCTCGCCGTAGCCGCCACCCATCTGCTGCTGTGCACCAGGGTTCTGGTCGTAGCCGTACATGCCGCAAAGAGTAATCGGACACATCGGGGGCTTGAGGGGTTGCGCCTTATTACTGACGGGTAGCATCATCGTAGAGGTCAGCTGATATGCGCCTCGCCAGCTTGTCGCCAGCTCGTCGCCCGCCCGGCCCGCACCCCCTTCCCCGGGGGCCCCGCGCGCCACTGCTATTGATTACGGAGCCTTCCATGGGGCACTACAAGTCGAATCTCCGCGACATCGAGTTCAACCTCTTCGAGGTCCTCGGTCGCGACAAGACGTACGGCACCGGCCCGTTCGCCGAGATGGACGTCGAGACGGCGAAGAGCATCCTCGACGAGGTCACCCGTCTCGCGGAGAACGAGCTGGCCGAGTCCTTCGCGGACGCCGACCGCAACCCGCCGGTCTTCGACCCGGAGACCAACACGGCCCCGGTCCCGGACACCTTCAAGAAGTCGTACCAGGCGTTCATGGACTCCGAGTACTGGCGTCTGGGCCTGCCCGAGGAGATCGGCGGCACCACCTCGCCGCGCTCCCTGATCTGGGGCTACGCGGAGCTGCTGCTCGGCGCGAACCCGGCCGTGTGGATGTACTCCTCCGGTCCGGCGTTCGCCGGCATCCTCTTCGAGGAGGGCAACGACGCGCAGAAGAAGATCGCCGAGATCGCCGTCGAGAAGCAGTGGGGCTCGACGATGGTGCTGACCGAGCCGGACGCCGGTTCGGACGTCGGCGCGGGCCGCACGAAGGCCGTCGAGCAGGAGGACGGCTCCTGGCACATCGAGGGTGTGAAGCGCTTCATCACCTCGGGCGAGCACGACATGTCCGAGAACATCATCCACTACGTGCTGGCCCGCCCCGAGGGCGCCGGACCCGGCACGAAGGGCCTCTCGCTCTTCATGGTCCCGAAGTTCCACTTCGACTGGACCACCGGCGAGCTGGGCGAGCGCAACGGCGTGTACGCGACCAACGTCGAGCACAAGATGGGCCTCAAGGCGTCCAACACGTGCGAGATGACCTTCGGCGACAAGCACCCCGCCAAGGGCTGGCTGATCGGCGACAAGCACGACGGCATCCGCCAGATGTTCCGCATCATCGAGTTCGCACGCATGATGGTCGGCACGAAGGCCATCGCCACCCTGTCGACCGGCTACCTGAACGCGCTGGAGTACGCCAAGGAGCGCGTCCAGGGTTCGGACCTGTCGCAGTTCATGGACAAGACCGCCCCCAAGGTCACCATCACGCACCACCCCGACGTGCGCCGCTCCCTCATGACGCAGAAGGCGTACGCGGAGGGCATGCGCTCCCTGGTGCTGTACACCGCCACCGTCCAGGACGCGATCCAGGAGAAGGAGGCCGCGGGCGAGGACGCCAAGGCGCTGCACGGCCTCAACGACCTGCTGCTCCCGATCGTGAAGGGCTACGGCTCCGAGAAGTCCTACGAGCAGCTGGCGCAGTCGCTCCAGACCTTCGGCGGCTCCGGGTACCTCCAGGAGTACCCGATCGAGCAGTACATCCGCGACGCCAAGATCGACACCCTCTACGAGGGCACCACGGCGATCCAGGGCCAGGACTTCTTCTTCCGGAAGATCGTCCGCGACCAGGGCGCCTCGCTGAACACCCTCTCCGAGGAGATCAAGAAGTTCCTCGCCGACGCCCAGGGCAACGAGGAGCTGGCCGGTGCCCTGGACTCGCTCGCCAAGGCCGCCGTCGACCTGGAGGCGATCGTCGGCACGATGATCACCGACCTCACCGCGACCGGTGAGGACGTCAAGAACATCTACAAGGTGGGCCTCAACACCACCCGCCTGCTGATGGCCTCCGGCGACGTCGTCGTCGGCTACCTGCTCCTCAAGGGCGCGGCCGTCGCCAGCGAGAGGCTGCGCGACGCCTCCCCGAAGGACGTGGCCTTCTACCAGGGCAAGATCGCCGCCGCGAAGTTCTTCGCCGCGAACGTCCTGCCGGGTCTCGCGACCGAGCGCGCGCTCGCCGAGTCCGTCGACAACTCCCTGATGGAGCTGGACGAGGCCGCGTTCTAGGACCTGGACCGCGCCCCGCCCGCGTACGTGTCGCCCCCGGAGACGTCTCCGGGGGCGACACGCGTTTCGGGTGCGCGGTGTGCCTCTTGCGACGGCGGTGAAGGCGGGCGGGCCGGTCTCGTTACAGTGAGGAACATGAGTTCCTCCCTCCGCTTCGACCGCGGGCACACCGACGACCTGATGGCCTTCCTGATGGCCTCCCCCTCCCCGTACCACGCCGTGGCCACCGCTGCCGCCCGGCTGGAGGCGGCCGGGTTCCGGCAGGTCGAGGAGACCGCGGCCTGGGACGGGAGCAGCGGCGGCAAGTACGTCCTGCGCGGCGGCGCGATCGTGGCCTGGTACGTGCCGGAGGGCGCGGCGGCGCACACCCCGTTCCGGATCGTCGGGGCGCACACCGACTCGCCGAACCTGCGGGTCAAGCCGCTCCCCGACCTCGGGGCGCACGGCTGGCGGCAGGTCGCCGTGGAGGTCTACGGCGGAACGCTCCTCAACACCTGGCTCGACCGCGACCTCGGCCTCGCCGGCCGGATCTCCCTGAGCGACGGCACGCACCGGCTGGTCAACGTCGACCGCCCGCTGCTGCGCGTACCGCAGCTGGCCGTGCACCTGGACCGGTCGGCCAACTCGGACGGGCTCAAGCTCGACCGGCAGAAGCACATGCAGCCGATCTGGGGGCTCGGGGACGTCGAGGAGGGCGACCTCATCCGCTTCGTCGCCGCCGAGGCCGGTGTCGACGCCGCGGACGTGACCGGCTGGGACCTCATGCCGCACGCCGTCGAGGCCCCCGCCTACCTGGGCCGGGACCGCGAGCTGCTGGCCGGGCCCCGGATGGACAACCTGCTCTCCGTGCACGCCGCGACCGCCGCGCTCGGCGCCGTCGCCGGACAGCCGGACGAGTCGCTGCCGTACATCCCGGTGATGGCCGCCTTCGACCACGAGGAGACCGGCTCGCAGTCCGACACCGGCGCGGACGGCCCGCTGCTCGGCACGGTGCTGGAACGCTCCGTCCTGGCCCGCGGCGGTACGTACGAGGACCGGGCCCGCGCCTTCGCCGGGACCGTCTGCCTCTCCTCCGACACCGGCCACGCGATCCACCCCAACTACGCCGAGCGCCACGACCCGACCCACCACCCGGTCGTCAACGGCGGACCGATCCTCAAGGTCAACGTCAACCAGCGGTACGCGACCGACGGCAGCGGCCGGGCCGTGTTCGCCGAGGCGTGCCGGAAGGCGGGCGTGCCGTGGCAGAACTTCGTCTCCAACAACTCGATGCCCTGCGGCACCACGATCGGTCCGATCACCGCCGCCCGGCACGGGATCCAGACCGTGGACATCGGCGTCGCGATCCTGTCGATGCACAGCGCCCGTGAGCTGTGCGGGGTGGACGACCCGTACCTGCTGGCCAACGCGGTGGCGGCGTTCATGGCGGGCTGATCCGCCCTCCCCCGGGCAGTCCGGTGGGGCGCCGTCCGCCGTGGCGGCCGAGCGCCCCGCCGACCGGGTTCGACCCTTCGTCGGCCCCCCGGCACCCCCGATATCCTGGGACTTTCGCCGTGCCCGGCCCCGGGCGCATCCCGCCCGGAAGGGAATCCGCCCGTGGAGTTCCGGCTGCTCGGCACCGTCTCGGTCGACACGTTCACCGGACCGCTGCCGCTCGGCCCCGCCAAGCGCCGCAGCCTGCTCGCCGCGCTGCTGCTGTCGGCGAACACCCCCGTCTCCATCGCCAGGCTGATGGACTCGCTCTGGGACGACACCCCGCCCCTGCACGCCCGCAGCGTCATCCAGGGCCATGTGTCCCGGCTGCGCGCCCTGCTGGTCGGCGCGGACGCGGAGGCGTACGGGGTGGAGCTGGTCACGCTCGGCGACGCGTACGTGCTGCGGCTCCCGGAGACCCTGCTGGACGCGCAGCGCTTCGAGGAGCTGCTGACCCTGGCCCGGGAGCAGCGCAGCCCGGCCGACGCGGTGCTGATGCTGAAGGAGGCGCTGTCCCTGTGGCAGGGCCCGGCGCTCAGCGGCGCGTTCACCGGCCGCCCGCTCCAGGCCGCCGCGCACTCCCTGGAGGAGTCCCGGCTCGCGACGGTCGAGCAGCTGGCGAGCGCCTACGGCGAGCTGGGGGAGAACAACCGGGCGGCGGCGGTGCTGCGGGCGGAGGCCGTCGCGCACCCGATGCGGGAGTCGCTGGCCGCGGCCCTGATGACGGCGCTCTACCGGGCGGGGCGCCAGTCGGAGGCGCTGGACTGGTTCCACCGTACGCGGCGGCTGCTCGCCGACGAGCTGGGCATCGACCCCGGGCACGAGCTGGCCGACGCGTACGCGCTGATCCTGCGCGGCGACCCCGGTCCGGACACCGGCGCGGGGAGCGGCCGGAACGCGCCCACCGGGCAGGGCGCTCCGGCGCACGGACCGGTCCGGGGCGGCGGCCTCGCGAACGGCTCAGCGAACGGCTCTGCCGGGAACGGGGCCCGGGGGGCCGGCGGGCCCGGGAACGGGAGCGCCCGGAACGGGTCCGTGCCCGCCGCCCGTCCGGACGCCTCGGCCCGCCCGGGCGCGGGGCGCCCGGTGCCCGACCGCTCGGCCGCCGACCGGCCGGGCACGGCGGGCCCGGCCCCCGGCTCCGGACCGGCACCCGCGGCGGCTCCGCCCCCGCCCCCCGCCGGGTCGGCGATCCGGCCGCTCCCCGTGCCGGGCCTGGTCGGCGATCCGCACCCCACGGACCTGATGCCCCGCTCCCCCCGCGGCTTCCAGGGGCGGACCGCCGAGCTGGCCGCGCTCACCCGGGCCGCGGCGGGCGAGGCCCCGGTCTGTCTGATCACCGGCCCGGCCGGGGTCGGCAAGACCGCGCTGGCCCTCCAGTGGGCGCACCGCAACGCGGCCGCCTTCCCGGACGGGCGGCTCTTCGCCGATCTGCGCGGCTTCAGCGACACCGGCGAACCCGCGCTCGTCGAGGTGCTCCGCGAGTTCCTGCTGGCGCTCGGTGTCCCGCCGCGCCGCGTCCCGGAGTCGGCGGCGGCCGCCGCGGCCCTGTTCCGTTCGCTGACCGACCGGCGGCGGCTGCTCGTCGTCCTCGACAACGCCCGCCACTCCGCCATCGTCCGGCCGCTGCTGCCGGGCGGCACCGACTGCGTCACGCTGGTGACCAGCCGGAACCGGCTGGAGGGCCTCATCGCCTCGGACGCGGCCCGCCCCGTCCCGCTCGACGTGCTCGAACCCTCCGACAGCACCGCCCTGCTGGCCGGTGTCCTCGGCGAGGACCGGGTGCTGGCCGAACCGGTCGCGGCCCGGCGGCTCGCCGAGCTCTGCGGCGGGCTGCCGCTCGCCCTGCGGGTCACCGCGGCCCGGCTGGCCGGGCGTCCGAACCGGACGCTGGCCGGGATCGCCGACGAACTGGCCGACGAGCGCAGCCGGCTGGCCTATCTCGACGTGGACGACACCGGCGTCTCGGCCGCGCTCCGGCTGACCGTGCAGCAGCTCCCGCAGGACGCCGTCCACCAGCTCGCCCGGCTCGGCCACCACCCCGGCGGCCACTTCGACCCGTACACGGCCGCCGCGCTCGCCGGTACCGATCCGGTCGTCGCGGCGGCGGTGCTGGAGCGGCTCGCCACCGCCCATCTGGTCGCCGAGGTGGCGCCCGGCCGCTGGGTGCTGCACGACCTGATACGGCTCTACGCCCGCGCCCTGGACCCGGAGGGCGGGGCCGCCTCGCTGATCGGCGTGCTCGACCACTACATCGCCACCGCGCTCGCCGCCGCCGACACCGCCGAGCCGGGCGGCGAACCCTGCTTCGTGCTGCCGGAGGACTTCCGCCGTCCGCGCGCCGTGCGGGACTTCGTCGACCGGGCGGAGGCCATGGGCTGGCTGGCGGCCGAGCGCGACGAACTGGCCCTGGCCGCCGTCGCCGCCCGGACCGCCGGGTTCCACGACCGGGCGTGGCGGATCATCCTGCTCCAGTGGCCGCAGGTGGTGTGGCGGGTGCGGGACGGCTGGTCCCCGCTGCTGGAGCTGGCGCTGGACTCCGCCCGTACCGAGCGGGACACGTACGCCGAGTCGCGGGTGCTGAACCTGCTGGGCTGGGTGCTGACCGAGGAGGGCCGGACCTCCGAGGCCGTCGCCCTGCTGGAGCGTTCGCCCGGTCTGGCCCGGCAGGCCGGTGACCGGCTCGGCGAGGCGACCGCGCTGATCAACCTGGCCGTCGTGCAGGCGGAGCTGGGGGAGCTGGGTCCGGCCCTGGAGGGGTGCGAACAGGCCGTCGAGCTGGCCCGCGCGGAGCGGGACGCGCACACCGAGATGCTGGCCCTCCAGCACCTCGCCCGGATGCAGCTGACCGCGAACCTGCCGCGCGAGGCACTCGCGTCCGCCCGGACCGCGCTCGACCTGGGGCCGGAGCAGGAGGAGGTCGCCCGCCGGGTGCTGCTGCTGGCCACCAGCGGCGAGGCCCGGCTGGCGCTCGGCGAGGAGGACGAGGGCATACGGCTGCTGGACACGGCGGCGGCGGAGGCGGAGCGGACCGGTTACGACGAGGGCGCGGTACGGGCCCTCGAGGCGCTGCTGCGGGTCACGGCGGAGCCGGGGTACCGCAAGCGGCACGAGGAAGCGGTGCAGCGCCTCACCGAAAGCGGCTGACCGCCCGACGCCGCGACCGGCCGGCCCGTCCTCCGGGCCCGGCCGGTCGGTCGCGGGTGGCGTGGCTCCGGTCCCGGGTCGGCCGGAAGGAGCGCGGGCCCGGGCCGGACCGCCTCAGCCCTGCTCGTCCATGCCCGCCAGTACGAGCGGGAGCCGGGAGACCCCCGCCGCCTCCACCGTGACCGGCACGCCCCAGTCCTGCTGGTGGACGTGGCAGGCCGGGTACTCGTTCGCCGGGTCGTCGTCGCAGGAGGCGGCCATCGCCGACACGTGCAGGACGCCCTCGGTGACGCCGTCGGCGAGGACCAGGTCGCGGAAGAGGTCACTGCCCGCGCCCGCGCCCTCGGCGAGCAGCTCCGGCGGGGTCGACGAGACCAGGAGCCGGGTCGAGGGCCCGTACCGGGTGTCGAGCTTCTGCCCGGCCGGCGCCTGGAAGACCACGTCGAGCCGGAGCGTGCCCGGGGCGATCCCGGTGGCCGCGCGCTGGGTGCGGTGGGCCCGGTCGGCGACGCGCACCGCCTCCTCGGGCAGCCGCAGCCGGGTCAGCCGGTGCCGGGCGGACTCGACGACGACGAGATCGCCGTCGACCAGCACGGCGCCGCTGGGCTCGCGCAGATCCGTGGCGAGGGTGGTGACCTCGTCGCCCACCGGGTCGTAGCGGCGCAGCGCGTGGTTGTACGTGTCGCAGACGGCGACCGAGCCGTCCGGCAGCGCGGTGACGCCCAGCGGGTGCTGGAGCAGGGCCTGACCGGCGGCGCCGTCGCGGTGCCCGAAGTCGAAGAGGCCGGTGCCGACGGCGGTACGGACGGCGAAGCCGTCTCCGTCCCGTTCGACGTACCGCAGCGCGGAGGTCTCCGAGTCGGCGACCCAGAGCCGCTCGCCGTCGGCGGAGGCGGCGAGCCCGGACGGCTGGGCGAACCACGCCTCGGCGGCCGGTCCGTCGACCAGGCCCTCGTTGGTCGTGCCCGCCGCCACCTCGACGCGCCCGGTCCCCGGGTCGTACGTCCACAGCTGGTGGACGCCCGCCATGGCGATCCAGAGCCGGTCCGCGAACCAGGCCAGGTCCCAGGGCGAGGAGAGGTCCACCTCGCGGGCGGGCCCGGCGGTCGGCGAGCCCTGCCACCACTGGCGGCCGGTGCCGGCGAGCGTCGTGGCCTCCCCGGTGGCGGGGTCGAGGGCGCGGACGGCGTGGTTGACCGTGTCGGCGACCGCGATCCGGCCGTCCGGCAGCACGGCCAGCCCCTGCGGCTCGGAGAACCGGGCCTCGTCGGGGCCTCCGTCGGTGAACCCGCGGTCCCCCGTTCCGAGGTGGCGGCGGACCGTCTCACCGTCCCGTTCGATCTCGACCAGGCGGTGGCGGGTGGTGTCGGAGACCAGGAAACCGCCGTCCGGCAGGGACAGCGCCTTGCCGGGGAAGCGCAGATGGGTGGCGACCGGCTCGGGCGGCACGTAGGGGCCGTCGCCGCGCCGCAGCGTGCCCTTCGCCTCGTGCTCCGCCTCCAGCTCCTCGACCAGCTTCTCGATGGCGTGCGCATGGCCCTCGCCCGCGTGCTGGGCGACGACATAGCCCTCGGGGTCGATGACGACCAGCGTCGGCCAGGCCCGTACGGCGTACTGCTTCCAGGTGGCCAGCTCCGGGTCGTCGAGGACGGGGTGGTGGACCCCGTACCGCTCGACGGCGTCGACGACCGCCCGGTGGTCGGCCTCGTGGACGAACTTCGGCGAGTGCACCCCGATGATCACCAGGGTGTCGCGGTGTTTCTCCTCCAGCTCGCGGAGCTCGTCGAGAACATGCAGACAGTTCACACAGCAGAAGGTCCAGAAATCCAGGACCACGATGCGTCCTCGCAGGTCGGCGAGGGTGTACTGCTGGTCGCCTGTGTTGAGCCAGCCGCCCTTGCCGACCAGCTCGGGGGCCCTGACGCGCGCACGTGTTGCCATGTGAACAGTCAACATCACCGTGGCATCCACGCATTCCGCGACCGGCTCGGGGAACCTGTGAGCCATGAGATTCCTGGTGCGTGAACGGCTCTTCGCCGTGGGTGACGACTACTGGATCGAGGACACGGACGGCCGCAAGGTGTTCCTCGTCGACGGCAAGGCCCTGCGGGTGCGGGACACCTTCGAGCTGAAGGACGCGCAGGGCCGCATCCTCGTCGAGATCAAGCAGAAGCTGCTCAGTCTGCGCGACACCATGCTCATCGAGCGGGACGGCGAACGGCTCGCCACGATCCGGCGCAAGCGGCTCTCCCTGCTGCGCAACCACTACCGGGTCGACCTGGTCGACGGCACCGAACTCGACGTCAGCGGCAAGATCCTGGACCGGGAGTTCGCCGTCGAGTACGACGGCGAACTACTGGCCCAGGTCTCCCGGCGCTGGCTGACCGTCCGGGAGACCTACGGCATCGACGTCGTACGGGAGGACGCGGACGCGGCGCTGATGATCGCCGTGGCGGTCTGTGTCATCGTCCTGGCCGACAAGGAACGCGAACACGGCTGACCGCCGCCCGAGGCGGGAACGGCCCGCCCGGTTTCACGTGAAACAGCCGCGTCCGGAGACCGGATCAGGGGTGCGGATCAGGAGTGCGGCTCGACGCCGGGCTCCGGAGAGGACCGGAGCGGCCCCGGGACCGACCGCGGCTCAGCGCCCCGGCGCGGCCAGGCCCAGCCGCCGGTCCTTGAGGGCCGGGAACTGCTCCCGGGTCTCGGCCACCTTCGCCGGGTCGAACTCCACGTCGAGCACCTCCTCGCCCGCGCCCGCCTCCGCCAGGACCTCGCCCCAGGGGTCGATGACGATGCTGTGCCCGGCCTGCTCGACCCCGGCGTGGGTGCCCGCGCAGCCGACCGCCAGGACGTACGACTGGTTCTCCACCGCGCGGGCGCGGGCCAGCAGCGTCCAGTGGGCGCGGCGCCGCTCGGGCCAGCCCGCCGCAACGACCAGCGTCCCGGCGCCCGCGTCGACCAGGCCCCGGAACATCTCCGGGAAACGCAGGTCGTAGCAGGTGGCGAGGCCGAGCGTGGTCTCCGGCAGGGCGACCGTCACCAGCTTCTCACCGGCGCCCATCATGACCGCCTCGCCCTGGTCGAAGCCGAAGCGGTGGATCTTCCGGTACGAGGCGGCCAACTCCCCGGCCGGGGTGAAGACCAGCGAGGTGTTGTAGAGGGTGCCGTCGTCGGCGCGCTCCACGAAGGAACCGGCGTGCAGCCACACCCCGGCGTCGGCCGCCGCCTTCGCCATGGCGTCGTGGGTGGGCCCCCGGAACGGCTCGGCCTCGGCCTCGAACGCCGTGTAGGCGAAGGCCCCGACCGGCCAGAGCTCGGGAAGCACCACCAGATCCGCGCCGCGCCGGTCCATGACCAGCGAGACCGCCCGCTCCCTGCGCGCTCCGGCGGATTCGTCCGGGTCTACTGCGATCTGGATGAGAGAGGCGCGCACACTACCACCGTCCTGGCATTCGGGCCCGTCAACACGGGCCTACGATCGTCACACGAAAGCACTGCCGGGGTGCCTGATCGCAGCGTAACTTAGCGATTGAACCTCCCACGCAGACCGCCGCCCGCGCCCAGCTTCTCCAGCCCATGCACCGCAGAACCGCACGAGGGGTCCAGTGACCGTCCATCCCAGCCTTCAGACCTACGCCGATGCCTGGACCCACTCCATCGAGTCGATAGCCGAGCTGGTGAAGCCGCTCGCCGAGGCGGAATGGAACCGCCGGACGCCCTGCCCCGCCTGGTCGGTGCGCGACATCGTCTCGCACATCATCGGCATGGAGTCCGAGCAGCTCGGCGACCCGCGCCCGATCCACTCGCTGCCGCGCGACCTCTACCACGTACAGAACGACTTCGCCCGGTACATGGAGATGCAGGTCGATGTGCGGCGCCACCACACCGCACCGGAGATGACCTCCGAGCTGGAGTACACGATCATCCGGCGCGCCCGTCAGCTGCGCAACGAGTCGCGCGCCCCCGAGACCATGGTCAGGGCACCGCTGGGCGCCGAGCAGACCCTCGAACTGGCCCTGCGGATGCGGGCCTTCGACGTCTGGGTGCACGAGCAGGATCTGCGCGCGACGCTGGGGCGGCCCGGCAATCTGGACTCCCCCGGCGCCACGGTCGTCCGGGACACCCTGCTGGAGGCGCTGCCGAAGGTGGTGGCCGAGGACGCGGGGGCACCGGCCGGTTCGGCGGTGGTCCTCGACGTGCACGGGCCGCTGGAGTTCCTGCGCACCGTCAGGGTCGACGCGGAGGGGCGCGGTTCGGTGGACGGCTCGCCCTCGCTCGGGCCCGTGGTGACGCTGGCGATGGACTGGGAGACGTACTTCCTGCTCGCCTGCGGCCGGGTGCGCGCGGCCTCGGTCGCCGAGCGGATCAAGATCGAGGGCGACGAGGACCTGGCCGGGGCGATCCTGCGCAACTTCGCCGTGACGCCCTGACCTCCTTCCCCCTGACGCCGCGACACCCCGGACCCTGACGCCCCGGGACCGGCGGCGCCCGTCGCAGGTTCGAGGGACGGGCGCGCCGCCGGTCCGGCGCGGCGGAGGGACCCGGACGGGTCACGCACGGCTCACACCGGTACGTGCACGGCCTCCACCCGGCTGACCACGTGGTGGTCCCGTTCGCGGTGGGCCGCCCTGGAGCGCAGCCGCAGGATCTGGACGATCCCGAGCGCCTCCAGCACGAAGACCGACGAGAACGCGATCCGGTAGTTGTCGCCGGTCGCGTCCAGCAGCACCCCGACGGCGAACAGCGTGGTCATCGAGGCGATGAAGCCGCCCATGTTGAC
Source organism: Streptomyces sp. NPDC015144 (assembly GCF_043079735.1). Classification (NCBI taxonomy): domain Bacteria; kingdom Bacillati; phylum Actinomycetota; class Actinomycetes; order Kitasatosporales; family Streptomycetaceae; genus Streptomyces; species Streptomyces sp. NPDC015144. The sequence continues at coordinate 101,183 of NZ_JBIBUU010000009.1, forward strand.
GATCCCCGACGCGGTGCCCTGGCGCTCCGGCGGGTTGGCCGGACGGGCGAAGTCGAAGCCGATCATCGAGGCCGGGCCGCAGGCGCCGAGCACCACGCACAACACGATCAGCAGCCACATCGGCGCATGGCCGGGGTGGAAGACGGCCGAGGCCCAGAGGAGCGCCGTCGCCGCGACGGTACCGAGGGCCAGCGGGGCGCGGGCCGTGTGGCGGCGGGCGATGACCTGCCCGTAGACCAGCCCGACGACCATGTTGGAGAGCACCACCAGGGTGAGCAGCTCACCGGCGGTGGACCGGCTGAGCCCCTGCGCCTCCACCAGGAACGGCAGCCCCCACAGCAGCAGGAACACCATGGCGGGGAACTGGGTGGTGAAGTGGACCCACATGCCGAGCCGGGTGCCCGGTTCGGCCCAGGAGGCGGCGATCTGCCGACGTACGTAGGCGGCGCCCGCGTGCTCCGCGGGCGGCGGCTCGTGGCCCTCGGGGTGGTCCTTCAGGAAGAGCAGCAGCAGGACGAGGACGACGACCCCGGCCAGGGAGCTGCCGACGAAGGTGGTGGTCCAGCCGAAGCCGTGCAGGGCCCGGGCGATGAACAGCGTCGAGACGAGGTTGCCCGCCATCCCGAAGAGCGCCGCGATCTGGCCGATCAGCGGGCCGCGCCGGGCCGGGAACCAGCGGGCACCGAGCCGCAGCACGCTGATGAACGTCATCGCGTCACCGCAGCCGAGCAGCGCCCTGGACGCCAGCGCCATGCCGTACGAGGGCGAGAGCGCGAAGCCGAGCTGGCCCAGGGTGAACAGGACGGCCCCGAGGGTGAGGACCTTCTTGGTGCCGAGCCGGTCGACCATCAGGCCGACGGGTATCTGCATGCCCGCGTAGACGAGCAGCTGGAGTATGGAGAACGTGGAGAGCGCGGAGGCGTTGACGTGGAACCGGTCGGCGGCGTCCAGCCCGGCGACGCCCAGGCTGGTACGGAAGATGATCGCGACGAAGTAGACGGCGACCCCGATGCCCCAGACCCACGCGGCACGCCGGCCGCCGGGCGGATCACCGGGCAGGGAGAGGGTGGGGGCGGCGGCGGAACTCACCGGTCCTCACCCCTGACCAGCACCTTGACCCGGCCGACATGGCGCCGCACGACCTGCGCGGCCCCCTCCGCGTCACCGGATCTGATGGCCTCCAGCAGCTCGGCGTGCTCGGTGATGTTGGCGGCGATCCGGCCGGGGTGCGCCTCCATCACGGCGACGCCCATCCGCAACTGCCGGTCGCGCAACTGGTCGTAGAGGCGGGAGAGGATCTCGTTGCCCGCGTTGCGCACGATCTCGGCGTGGAAGCAGCGGTCCTTCACGGAGACGGCGGCCAGATCCCCGGCCTCGGCCAGCTCCCGCTGTTCGGCGAGGAGCTCTTCGAGCCGGCCGATCAGCCGCTCGGAGGCGGGCACCGCCTTGCGGGCCGCGAACTCCTCGACCAGCAGCCGGGTCTCCACCACGTCCGCGATCTCCTGCGCGGAGACGGCGAGGACCAGGGCGCCCTTCTTCGGGTAGAGCTTGATCAGCCCCTCGACCTCCAGCCGCAGCAGCGCCTCGCGCACCGGCGTCCGGGACACCCCGACGGCCTCGGCGAGATCGCCCTCGGTGAGGAGCGTGCCGCCCTCGTAGCTGCGGTCCAGGACCGCCTCCTTGATGTGGGTGTACACCCGCTCGGCGGCGGGGGGCCGCTTGGCGGCCGACTTCGACGGCTTCACGGCCGAGGGCTTCACTACGGGGGGAGCGGCAGGCATGCACACAGCATAGATACAAGATGCGTGCATGACGAACCCGTTTCGCCATCCGGACGCGCCGGACCAGCGCCGTTGCCCCCACTCCCACCCCACCCGTGGCAGGAATCACCCACATACCTGAAATTGCCTCGGAATTCGGCGCATCCATTCACCGCCACCATGAGTCTCATCACCGAGCGGCACCTTCATGTGGCCGCATTCCAGGGGCATTTGGAGCATTCAAGTTGAAAATCGGCATTAAGGGCATAAGCCGCGCCACTGCCACGGCCACCGTGGCCCTCACGACCGGTGCCGTCATCGCGGGCAGCGTTTTCGCCTCCACCGCGCAGGCCGCCACGCCCGCCACCCCCAAGATCACCGCCGCCGGCGGTTTCACGATGAACAACGGCACCGCGAAGACCCTGTTCTCCAAGGCCGCGGACACCCGTCGTTCCACCGGCTCCACCACCAAGATCATGACGGCCAAGGTGGTGCTGTCGCAGAAGAACCTGAACCTGGATTCGAAGGTCACGATCCAGAAGGCGTACAGCGACTACATAGTCTCCAAGGGCGCTTCCTCGGCCCGCCTGATCGTGGGCGACAAGGTCACCGTCCGCCAGCTGCTCTACGGCCTGATGCTGCCGTCCGGCTGCGACGCCGCCTACGCGCTGGCCGACAAGTTCGGCTCCGGTACCACCCGCGCGGCCCGCGTGAAGTCGTTCGTCGGCAAGATGAACGCCCAGGCCAAGTCCCTCGGGCTGAAGAACACGCACTTCGACTCGTTCGACGGCATCGGGAACGGCTCGAACTACTCGACGCCGCGCGACCTCACCAAGCTCGCCAGCAGCGCCATGAAGAACTCGACCTTCCGCTCGGTCGTCAAGACCAAGTCGACCAAGCAGAAGGTCACCACGAAGTCCGGCGGCTACCGCTACATGTCGTGGACGAACACCAACACCATGCTCAGCAGCTACAGCGGCGCGATCGGCATCAAGACCGGTTCCGGCCCGACCGCCAAGTACTGCCTGGTCTTCGCCGCGACCCGTGGCAGCAAGACCATCGTCGGCACGGTGCTCGCCTCCACGAACGCGACGAACCGCACCGCCGACATGAAGAAGATCATGGACTACTCCTTCAAGAAGTAGCCCACCCGATCACGGCGACGCCCGGTCCCGGAAACGCCCGATCACGGCGGCATCCGACCGACGGCGAAGCCCTGGTCGGCGCAGCGCATCGAGGGCCCCGCAGCCAACGCGGGGCCCTCCCGCGTTTCCGCGCAACCCGGTCCGCTAACCGACCAGCTCCAGCCAGGCGTGGAACCGGCTGCCGAAGGGCTCCGCCCCCTCCCGCAGCGCCCCCGCGAGCCACTCCGCCGCCCCGGTGGCCCGCGCCACGACCTCCGGCGGATACCCGTACAGGACCCGGTGCGAGGCGAACTCGTCCTCGTCGTCGATGAACACGGCCCCCGACCCCCGCAGCCGGCACACGTCGAGATCCAGGTCGACCATGGTGACCTCCGCCGGGCTCGGCCATTCGGACGGCGTGGTCACGTCGCAGTAGAACTCCAGCCGCGCGGGGGCCGCCAGGAAGAGCGCGGTCCACCAGGCGTCGCGGGGGAAGAGCATGACCCGCGCCTCCTCGGTCACGTAGGCCGCCTCGGCGTCCCCCGTACCGATGACCGTGCCGGCCGGCGCTCCCAGCCACACCCCGTACACGTCCTCCCCGAGCCGGACGAACGGCTGCTTCTTGTGCGGCCTTCCGTCGAACTTCCTTACATCCAGAAGCACTTCAGAGCCTGTCATGCACAGAAAGTTACCCCGCCGGTTCCTCCGGCCACCGGACCGGACCGCGGATCGGGTGCCTTCCCGCCCTGGGTACCGGGGCCGACTCCACCGCGTCGTACGGTTGCCGACGGCACCGCGTACCGCTCCGAGTACATGCGCCAGCGCCAGGACGCCGGGTAGTCCGCCGGAAGCATGATGTCGTGGACCCGGACGAGGACCCCCGGCTGGAGACGGGCAGCAGCTCGAAGAAGAACACCATGACGTCGGAGCCCGTCTGGAGCCGGTGCGAGCCGTCGACGCGGGGACGACGCCCCGGACGCCGGTGATCCATTCCCGGACCCGGTCTCCGGTATCCGGGAAGTCAGCCGCGCGGGGACGGTTTCACGGAGACTTCGGTGACGGAACGCGTGCGGGTGGCGAACCGGGCCGTCCCGGGGACGGCGAGCACACCGTACGTCGACACCAGCAGCACCACGGCCGCCAGCACCGCGAAGGACGCCACGCCCACGAACCGGACGAGCACCGGCGTCACGGCGAGCGCGATGGGCTGGAGCCCGAAGCTGGCCAGCCCCTCCAGGGCGAAGACCCGGCCCTGCACCCGCTCCGGGAACTCCTTCTGGAGCGAGCTGTACCAGAGGACCATGAAGCAGCCGACCCCGGCCGAACCGGCCGCACCGGCCAGGCAGAACATCCACAGCGGCACGTCGACGGCGAGGCACACCGGTGTCAGCACGCACGGAGCCAGCGCGTTCATCGCCCACAGCCCCGGCCGGGACGAGGAGACCCGGCCGCCGAGCAGCGAACCGACCACCGAGCCCGCGAGCGTGGCGGCACTGACCCAGCCGAAGGCGTTGAGCCCGTAGCGGGTCTGACTGACCATCGGAACCAGGATGTAGTTCGGCGCGAAGAGGAAGAACACCTGCACCGTGCCCTGGAGCATCAGCACCGACACCCAGGGCCTGCGACGTACCTCGACCAGCCCTTCCCGCGCCTCGGTCAGCATTCCCCGCAGCCCGCCCGGCTCGCCCTCCCGCATGCCCCCGGCGTCCCCCGCCTCTCCCGCGTCCACGGCGGCGCGGACCGGGGGAAGCCGCAGCCAGACCAGTGTGATCAGGCTGACCACGAACGTGGCGACGTCCACCAGCAACGTCTTCGGCGGCGAGATCCCGGCGAGCATGAGGCCCGCCAGCAGGGCCCCGGCCATCGAACCGATCCGCTTCGTGGACACGTCCAGCGCGTACGCCTGCTGCCGCAGCTCCTCCGGCACCACCTGCGTGAGGGCCGCCCGGTGGGCCGGCTCGTACAGCGCCGCGCCCGCACCGGTGACCGCCGCGGCGACCAGCAACGGCGCGAGCGGCCCCTCCGAGGCGAAGAGGAGGAAGCCCACGATCCCGGCCAGCCGGAGCACGTCCGCGACGGCCATCACCGTGCTGCGGGAGTACCGGTCGGCAACCACTCCGCCGGCCAGCAGCAGCACCCCCATGAAGGCGGACTCCACGGCCAGCACCAGGCCGAAGACGCCGGGGCCGCGATCCGGGACGACCAGGGCGGCCAGCACCACGACGGTGAGCTGGTTGCCCACCGTGCTGGTCACCTGCCCCAGCCAGAAGGCCAGGTAGCGCCGGCTGCCTAACAGGGCGCGCATGTCAGGTCGCACGACGTCTTCTCCCACCGTTCCCGATCCCGATCCCGACCCCGACCCCAGAGAGGAGCAGGGCGTCGGCCACCGCTCCCACGATCTCAACTCGCCTACGTCCGAATCGACTTCGGCGGGGCGGGAGTCTTCCGCACTTCCCACCAAGGGCACAACGTCTTTACGCTCCCGTCCCCGACGCCCGTGGCGCGGAGGCGACGGCGTCCCTACGATGGGGCGAAACGCATCAACGCCCTTCCCCGGACATGAGCCGGACGGGCCGAGCGGGGGAAGAAAGGTGCGTGCCCGGTGTCCATCGGGCTCCTGTCCACGATCGCCTCCACGGTTGTCGCCGCGTTCTACGGCGGCACGGTCTCCGTACTCGCCCTGACCGCGACCTTCGCCCGCCGCCGCACCCTGCGCCGCGAGGCCCGCAGCACCCTCGCCCTGCTCGTACCGGGAAGGCCTGAGGAATTCCGGGAACCGTCCGGTACCCGGGGGAGGTTCACCGGAGCGGGCCCCACGGAATGATCCCGTCATGACTGAGATCGTGCTGATGTCGGACCCGAAGGTCGCCGCCATACCCGTGGCCGAATGCGGTGAACGTCTTGTGGACGTCCGCCGGGACGGCTCCCTCCTGATCGATACGCGCGAGCAGGGGCCGACGGATGCCTTCGCGTACCTGCGGGAGGGCGTGCTGGAACGGCTGGTCAGGGCCCAGACCTCGCTGCCCCGGGACGTACGGCTGCTGTTCGTCGAGGGCTACCGGCCGCCCTCTCTTCAGCGGGAGTACTTCGACGAGTACGCCGGTCAGCTGCGCGCCGCCCACCCCGGATGGTCCCCGGAAGAGATCCACTCGGCCGCGAGCCGGTATGTGTCACCACCTGGCATCGCCCCGCACAGTGCCGGGGCGGCCGTCGACCTCACCCTGGCCGATCCCGAGGGGCGCGAACTGGACCTGGGTACCCGTATGAACGCGGATCCCGAGGAGAGCGAGGGCGCCTGCTACACCCACGCGGCCAACATCGGTGAGGAGGCCCGCGCCAACCGGAGACTCCTGTGCACCGTGCTCACGGCAGCGGGGCTGGTGAACTACCCCACGGAGTGGTGGCACTGGTCGTTCGGGGACCGTTACTGGGCGCTGGCCACGGGAAAGACCGCTGCCCTGTACGGTCCGACGGAGGTTGTTCCCTCCGTCGGACCGCCCCCACCGCTCGTCTAACCTCGCACCATGAACAGCCCTGCGGCGTCGGAGCGGGCGAGGAAGCCCTGGCCGTCCACCCACCGGATGCGCCCGTGAACCCCCGACAGGGCGCACGGGCGCACGGACACCGACCGGGTCAGTCGAGGCAGAACTCGTTGCCCTCGATGTCCTGCATCGTGATGCAGGACTCGTTCTCCTCGTCGGCGTGCTGCACCAGCAGGCAGACCGCACCGAGCTCCATCAGCCGGTCCCGCTCGGCCTCCAGCACGGCCAGGCGCTCCGCGCCGACGAGCCCGGCACCGGCCCGTACGTCGAGGTGCACCCTGTTCTTGACGACCTTGCCCTCGGGAATGCGCTGGAAGTACAGGCGCGGGCCCTCACCGTTCGGGTCGGAGCAGGCGAACCAGGCGCCCCGCTCCTCCTGCGGCAGCGAGGCGTTGTACTCGTCCCACGTCCCGAAGCCCTCCGGCGGCGACGGCGGCACGTACCCCAGCACCTCGCACCAGAAACGGCCGACGCGCTCGGGGTCCGCGCAGTCGAACGTGACCTGAATCTTCCTCACCGATGCCATCCGGTCACCCTAACAGCGCCTATCCACAGGTCACTTTCTCTTTACCCGCCGCGGCGAGCACGGGGGTCTCGCGGGTGCGCACGGGGGTGGCGAACCGGTCCGTGCCGGGGACGGCGAGCACGCCGTACGTGGACACGAACAGCACGACGGCGGCGACGGTCGCGAAGGGCGCCATCCCGATGAACCGGACGATCAGCGGCGTCACGGCGAGCGCGACGGGCTGGAGGGCGAAGCCGGCCATCCCCTCCAGGGCGAAGACCCGGCCCTGCACCTGCTCCGGGAACTCGCGCTGGAGCGAGCTGTACCAGAGGACCATGAAACAGCTGATGCCCGCGGAGCCCGCCGCACCGGCCGCGCAGAACACCGACAGCGGCACGTCGACGGCGAGGCACACCGGCGTCAGCACACAGGGAGCCAGCGCGTGCATCGCCCACAGCCCCGGGCGGGCCACGGAGACCCGGGCGGCCAGCAACGAACCGACCACCGAGCCCGCCAGGGTCGCCGCGCTGACCCAGCCGAAGGCGGCCACGCCGTACCGGGACTGGCTGACGATCGGCACCAGGATGTAGTTCGGAGCGAAGAAGAAGAACACCTGCACGGTGCCCTGGAGCATCAGGGCCGACACCCAGGGCCGCCGCCGCACCTCGACGAGCCCCTCCCGCGCCTCGGCCAGCATCGCCCGCAGCCCGCCCGGCCCCGCGTCCCGCGCTCCCCCGGCGTCCACGGCGTCCGCGGCGTCCAGAGCGGTGCGGACCGGCGGCAGACGCAGCCACACCAGCGTGGCCAGGCTGATCGCGAAGGTGGCGACGTCCACCAGGAGCGCCTTCGGGGGCGCGATCCCGGCGAGCAGGACCCCCGCCAGCAGGGCCCCGCCCATCGAGCCGAGCCGCTTGGTGGACGCGTCCAGGGCGTACGCCTGCTGCCGCAGTTCCTCCGGCACCACCTGCGCCAGGGCCGCGCGGTGGGCGGGATCGTACAGCGCCGCCCCCGCTCCGGTGAGCGCCGCGGCGACGAGCAGCGGCCCGAGCGGCCCGTGCGAGGCGAAGAGGAGGAAGCCGACGATCCCGACCAGGCGGAGCACGTCCGCGACGGCCATCACGGCGCTGCGGGAGTACCGGTCGGCGAACACCCCGCCGACCAGCAGCAGGACGCCTATGACGGCCGACTCCACGGCCAGCACCAGCCCGAAGGTTCCCGGGCCGCGGTCCGGCACCACCATGGCGGCGAGCACCACGACGGTGAGCTGGTTGCCCACCGTGCTGGTCACCTGCCCGAGCCAGAAAGCCAGGTACTGCCGACTGCGCAGCAGCGCACGTATCTCGGGTTGCGACATGGTCCTTCTCGCGGGAGCGCAGGAGGCCGGAGATCTTCACGGCGACGCGGGATCTTCACGGCGACGCCGGGGATCTTCACGGCGCCGCCCGGATTCTGTCGCACCGTCCGATAGCGCACCGCCAATTTTCGACAGCACGAAAAGGCCCGTTCGGCACCGGTTTTCGACGGCTCCGAAGAGGCGCGGTCAGCCCGTGTGGCGCCACCAGAACGAGGCTGGTCGGAAGTGGTCGGTCACGCCGGTCCGGCGCCAGAGCGGGGCGAGAATTCGCCGTAGTTCCGGGTCGGCGTGCACGAAGGCGTTCGGCAGTTGGACGTCGAAGCGCTGCGGGGCGGCGGTGAGCAGCGCGGCCAGGAGGTACTGCTCCGAGTACATGCGCCAGCGCCAGGACGCCGGATAGTCCGCCGGGAGCATGATGTCGTGGACCTGGACGAGCACCCCCGGCTTGAGGCGGGGCAGCAGCTCGAAGAAGAACACCATGACGTCGGAGCCCATCTGGAGCCGGTGCGAGCCGTCGACGAAGAGGATGTCGCCCGGCTCCAGTTCGGCGAAGACGCCGAGGTCGGCGTCCTGGAGCGGTAAGCGGACCACCTCGTCGCAGAGGTGGTCGATGTGGGCCCGGGGCTCCGGGTCGATGGACGTGATGCGGGTGCTCAGGCCGAGGTCCTGGATGGCCCGACGGGCGAACTTGGTGGAGTTCCCGGAGCCGATCTCGAGGTAGCGGGCCGGTTTCCCGGCGGCGAGGAAGCCGTAGAGCGAGGCGGCGTCCAACGGGGGCAGCCAGGTGTTGCCCCAGTAGGCGGTGGCCCCCTTCTCCACTCCGTCGAGGGGAATCCCGGCCAGGTGGTCGGCGTATCCCAGCAGCTCGGTGAGGTGCGAGGCGTACTGCTCCCGGTTCTTCTCCAGGAGTTCGCGTACGGCGCCGAGTTCACCGCGCGGCTCGGGCCTCACCACATGGTCCAGGAACACCGGCTTGGCCAGCCCGAAGGCCCACATGACCAGGCCGAACGCGGTGGGCCTGCGCTCCAGGCGGTCGAGCCCGCGGCGCAGTGCGGGGAGCCGTTCCAGCAGGGTGGGAGTGGGTTCGGGCATGGTGCTCGGGGGCTGCGTGCGCACGGCGGGAGAGCCTTTCGATCGGTGGGACGGCCGAGAAGGGCGAGCCATGGTTTCCACAAGCGCTGTTCGGCCGGAGCTGTCGGAGCTGTCGGAGCCGGTGGATCGTCGGACGCGGACGGGCGCCGGACGCCGGTGATCCTTTCCCGGATCTGGGCTCCGGTATCTGCGGAAACCGCCGGGCGGGGACAAAAGGCCGGTATTCGCCGTGGGGCGAGGCGGGGACCCGGGATCCACGCCGAAGCCGTCCCCCGCCGACCGGCAGGGCAGTCCAGTGCGACGCGCGGCATCCGGCCCGGGCTCCGCCGCACGCTTCGTCCTCATGCTCCTTGCTCGTCACGCCCGCCTCCCCGGATCGCGCCACGTGCCTTGGCGGCCTTGCTCCGTCCGGGCAGCCCTCAAGGAATCTCCTCGCTGGCGAAGCCCCCTCCCCTGTGCTCGGATCTATGCATATAAGGATTTTCCGGTATCAACCCATCTGCCGCTCATGCCTGATGTGCGGAAATGGGCCCGGAGACCGAGCAACCCGAGGAGGACAGCTTGAGACGGAAACACACGGCTGCGCTACGGAGTGCGGCCCTGCCGGTGCTGGTCGCCGCTCTGTTGACGGGAGTGATGTCGACCCAGGCCGCGGCCAGTGGTGAGGACGGCGACGGAGGCGGCGGCGACTGCCCGAAGACCTGTCCGCACGGTAAGCCTGGACCTCCTGGACCTCCTGGCCCCCCCTGGACCTCCCGGGCCTGCCGGACCTGCCGGACCTGCCGGACCTGCTGGGCCTCCCGGACCGACCCTGCCGACCCAGATCGTTCAGACGACCTACACCTTGGCGTCGGGGCTCAACACGGGGACCGCGACCTGCCCGCCGGGAACCGCCATCACGGGCGGTGGCATGAAGACGCCCCTCGGCGGCAACAACCTCACGGTCCAGACGTACGAGTCGTACCCGTCCGCCGACAACGCCTGGACGGTGTCCTTCAACAACTCGTCCGGCACCACAGGTTCCTACGTGGTCTACGCCGTCTGCCTCCCCGTGACCCCGACGGGCTGACCGCCGGTCGGGTGGCGCACGCTTCGCTCCGGCCGCGGCGGCATCGCCCGCGGCCGGAGCAAAGTCCGGAGCCACGGGGAATCCCCGCCACGCTGGACGCAGGCGTCGGACGCAGGCGTCGGCACGGACACTCACGCGCCCGACCGGGAACGCTCGGCCGGCACGACCGGGGCCCCCGAAGCGTCCGACCGGGACACGAAGGGCTCCCGGGCACTGTGATGGCAGCAGGGGAGGACGTCACCGGCCCTGGGGTTCGGTCCCGCGCGTCCGGGCGGCAGGCCGTCGCACCTCGTAGAAGAAGCACCCGTACTCCAGCGCCCGTACGTGCACGAGCACCACGTCCGGGTCGCCGAACGCGTCGTCGAAGGCCGCGTCGAAGCCGTCCGTGGCGTCGGCCGGGATCTCCAGGAACCGGCCACCGGCGATATGGCCCCGGGCGTCGTAGCGGCGCACGGTGCGCAGCGCGCCCACCCGGTCGAAGGGGTACCCGGCGCCCGGGGTGAACCCGGGGCACTCCTCGGCGTGGACGAAGACCGGGCCCTGCTCGTCGTACGCCCCCGGACGCGCGCCAGTCGCGGCGGCCCAGCGCCGCAGCGGGGCGTACGAGACGAGGGCGATCCGCTCACCGGTGGCGACGGGACGCAGACAGCAGCGCAGCGGGGAGCCCGCGTCGTCGTCGGTCGCGGTGTACGGGGCGCAGGGGCGTCCCGCGTCGTCGACGACCTGGAGTTCCTTGAGGACGGCGGGGCCGAGGGGGAGCACGGTGTACTTGGTCATGCCTCCATGCTGGTCCGGCACACCTGCCCGTACTGGCGGAAATCGGACGTCGCGTTGGCGCGTACCGACGTGGGGCCGCAGCACCGGTCCGCCCTGCCCGCGCGGTGCTCCCAAGTAGGCCCGTACCGCGCCCCTTCGGGCCTTGTTCCGGACACCGCGCGTGCCGTACCCAGGAAGCAGTAGCTGCTACGACACCGACGTGAGGGCCCCATGCGCGCACACGAACCGACGCGGACGCCGGACACGGGCAGGGCGCGCGCCAACTCCACGGGCCGGGCCGGAAGGCCTGCCGGCCCGGCCCGGCAGGCGGAGGAACCAGCTCCGCTCGCGGGGGACCTCTCCCCGTCGGCCCTGCGCTCGCTCCAGCGCAGCATGGGCAACGCCTACGTCACCGGGCTGATCCAGCGCGAGCGGCACCGTCACGGGCCGGACCGCGACGACGACCGCGAAGGCGTTTACGAGGGCGCCCGGCGGGACGGCTCCGCGGGCGGCCCGGTGGCCGGACCGGCCGTACAGCGCTCGACCACCGTGCACGAGGTGCTGCGCGGCAGCGGCCGGGCCATGGACGCGCCCCTGCGCCAGGAGATGGAGACCCGTCTCGGCGCCGACTTCTCCGACGTACGGCTGCACACCGGCGCCGTCGCCCAGCGGTCCGCCGCCGAGGTCGGCGCCCACGCCTACACCTCCGGGAACCACATCGTCCTCGGCCGGGGCGGGGACTCCAAGCACACGCTCGCGCACGAGCTCACCCATGTCATCCAGCAGCGCCACGGCCCCGTCGCGGGCACCGACAACGGCTCGGGCCTCTCCATCAGCGACCCGTCCGACCGCTTCGAGCGCGCCGCCGAGGCCAACGCCAGCCGCGTCATGGCGAAGGCCCCCGACGAACTCGCGGACCCGGCCCCCGACCCGCACGGCCCCGCACAGCGGCCGGGCGGGGCGGCGGCCGTCCAGCGCGTCATCCACCAGGAGCCCAGCTACCAGGCGAAGGTCGGCGACAGCACATCGCTCACCAACCGCGGCGACATCGACATCGAGGAGCACGGCGGGGAGCAGTTCGTCCGCGTCTACCAGACCGTCTACGCGCCGGTGACCGGCGGCGGCAACTTCAAGGACACCCAGCAGCGCGAGGACGGCTCGATCAACCTCATGCACCAGAAGGAGTCCGCCTGGCTGAACATGGGACGGCCCTGGCGGTCCATGCACTACATGCGCACCTACCAGGACCAGAAGAACCGCAAGGCCCCCGACGGCAACGCCTCCCCGGCCGCGCAGGACTCCTCGATGGTGCGCTCGTTCCTGGTCCCGCTCTACACGTACCAGCGGGTCACGAGCAACGCGGTCAGCGAGAAGCAGATCGGCTCGGTCCTGGACCCGGAGAACACCAGTCAGAGCACCGACAAGGCCAAGGACACCGACCAGTACGAGATCCGCGGCGTCTGGCGGGACGAGGTCGCGGACACGGCCGTCCCGAACTCCCTGATCACCTACGTACGGGACGACCTGGTCGGGCAGCTGAGCGGCGAGACGGCCTACGGCGAGGTGCGCCCCATCAGCGACATGCTCGGCAAGCTGAGCATGCCGGACCTGAAGGACTTCCCGGAGTACCGCCCCGCCGACCAGCGCGACGACGGGCTCGTACTGCCCCTGAACAAGGGCAAGATGCCCGGCGCCCGCGAACAGGACGCGCACATCGACCGCCTCGCGGACCTGGTCACCAAGGCGTACCCGAAGAACGGGGAGACCCATCTGAAGGACGCGAAGAACGCCCGCAAGGAGCTGAAGAAGCTCGCCGGTCTCGACGCGGCCAAGGATCGGGACATCGACTGGGACGCCCTCAAGGAACGCATCCACCGCGCGATGAACTACGCGGGCGTCCCCGCCGTGCTGGCCGAGATCTACAACGCGGCGAAGGGCGCGTCCGGGGACGAGTTCAAGACGAAGCCCTTCGGCAGCAACAAGTAGCCCGACTGCGGACGGCGGCGGCGCACGGCTCTCCACGGCGGCCCGCCGTCCGACCGCGTTCCGCACGCCGCGCGGTCGCTCACGCCCGCGACAGCTGCGGATTCCCCGCCCGTGAATTCCCCGCCTGCGGAACCCCCACCTGCGGCCCGTGCCCGGCGAGGTACAGCCGCATGGCGCACTGGTCCTCGGCCTCGATGAACACCCGCTGCCCCCAGTAGTCACCGAGGCGGTGCGCGACATCGACCAGCCGCCGCCGCTCCTCCGGCGAGTACGCGGGAAACCGCACCCAGCCCCGTTCGGAGACGGCACGGCCCAGATCGTTGAACAGCACGGCCCGCGCGCGCCGTTCCTCCTCCGCGGTCAACGGCGTGGGACCGTCCTCCGCGGGCTGCGACCGGACGTTGTACAGGTCTCGGATCACTGGCCGCTCGCCTTCCATCGTGTCCGTTCCGGGTTCCGGAGAGTGTCCGGAAGACTATCGCCGCCGCTGGTGGACATGTTCGGGTGCACCGACGAGTCGGCAGAGCAGGAAGAACGCGAGTCCGAGGAGAGTGCCGAATGATTGCCGACGTTCCGGACGGACCGAGCCGGACGGCCGCCACGTGCCTCCGGACCCACGGGAGCTTCGACCGGCCCGGTCCGGTCTGCTGAGTGCCCCTGTCTACGAGGACCTGCCGGACCACGCGCCCGACTGAACGCGTACGCGACAGCCACCGACCGCCTCTGCCCCTGCCCCTGCCCCGACTCTCCGAAGGAACCGACTTGCCCGCGCACCACAACATCGCCGCCGAGACCGAGCTCTGGAACACCTACGCCGCCTCCGCCTTCAAGGACGACATGGAGCCGGTCTTCCGCTGGACCCAGTACGCCGACCACGGCCCCGGGCCCGAGCGCTCGGCGACCCGCGCTCGGTGCTGGAGATCGGCTGTGGCACCGGCCGCGCGCTCGCCCACCTGGCCCGGCAGGGCGTCGCCGCCCGGGGCGTCGACCTGTCCCCGGTCATGGTCGAGAAGGCCGCCGCGCGGTGGACCGGCAACGGTGCCGAGTTCGTGTGCGCGGAGGTCCTGGACCACCTGAACGCGGACCCGGACACGTACGACGCCGTCTACTCCGTCTTCGGGGCCGCCTGGTTCACCGACCCCGGCCGCCTCTTCCCGCTCGTACGTCGACGACTCAACCCCGGCGGCGTCTTCGTCTTCTCCCAACCACCGGCGATCCCGGGCGCGTACGGCCCCCAGGGCATGTACAAAGGCGGCTTCGCCGGCCGGGCGCTCTTCACCTACCGCTACAGCTACCGCCCCGCCGTGTGGGAGCGGCTGCTCACCCGCGCCGGTTTCGCCACGGCCCACGCCCGGGTCCTGGACGCCCCGCAGCCCGGGCACATCGGCACGTTGCTGGTACACGCCGTCGCGGGGCCGGACGCCTGACGCCCACGCTCACGCTCACCGGAAGGCGGCGCTGTTCTCCGTCGCCCACTGCCGGTACGTCCTGGCCTCGGCGCCCGTGACCCGGGAGACGGTGTCGCGGACCTTCAGCAGCTCGTCGTTGATGTCCCCGCCCATCAGGTCGAGGACCGCGCTCGCGCCCCCGTCGCCCATGAACGAAGCCATCTCCCGGTGGGCCTCCTCGCGACTGATCTCGTCGAAGGAGAGTTCCCGCCCCAGCGCCTCGGCCAGGGCCGCGAGCTGCTGCCGGGGTGTGACGCGTGCCGGTCCGGTCAGCGCGTACGTCTGCCCCTGGTGCCCCGGTTCCGTCAGCGCCACGCGGGCCACGGCGGCGATGTCCGCAGGGTGGATGGTCGGCAGGCCGACGTCCCCGTACGGCGCCCGGACCACGCCCTGTTCGCGGATCGAATCCGTCCACCACAGGGTGTTCGAGGCGAACTGCGTGGGCCTGAGGACCGTCCAGGCCATACCACTGTCCTGGAGCGCCCGCTCGACGGCCAGGTTCGCGCCGGCCTGCGGGAGATGGGGATGGGTCTGCACGGTGATCGACGACACGAGCACCACATGCTCCACGCCCGCCTCCCGGGCCGCCGCCAGCACCTCCGCGTCCGCGCCCCTGCCCGCCGGAAGGAACAGCGAGCGCACCCCGCCGTCCAAGGCGCCCTTCAACGACTCCACCCGGGCGAGATCTCCCTCGACCGCTTCGACGCCCTCCGGGAACGAAGCCCGGCCCACGTCCCGGGTCAGCCCTCGCACGGGTACGTCACCTGCCTGGTGCAGTTCCTCCAGCAGAGCCCTTCCGATGTTCCCGGTCGCGCCGGTCACGAGGATCATCGCCATTCCTTCCTGCCGCCTGCCGTCGACTACGTGCACGCAACGCTAGGACCCCAACTCCGGTTGAGGTCAAGGAAGGCGGCGTCTCCGCCGATCAGCCCGACCGCCCCGCATCGACCGGGCGCAGATACCGCGTCCAGGGCGGCATCCATCCACCCGTCTCCGCCAGTACCTCCAGGCGGGTGCGGTACGCGCCGACGTCCGGGCTGGTGCTGTCGAACCAGTGGGTCACCGAGCGCC
The DNA here is from genome assembly GCF_043079735.1 of Streptomyces sp. NPDC015144. Taxonomy (NCBI): domain Bacteria; kingdom Bacillati; phylum Actinomycetota; class Actinomycetes; order Kitasatosporales; family Streptomycetaceae; genus Streptomyces; species Streptomyces sp. NPDC015144. Next base: position 116,890 of record NZ_JBIBUU010000009.1, read on the forward strand.
AGGCCGGCCGCGCCGGCTCGCCCTCCGCGACCAGCCAGACCGGCGGATCCGCCATGCCGAGGTCGGCCCCGTCGACGACGTGGAACGCGTACGCCTGGTGCGCGACCAGCACCAGCAGCCCGGCCGGGTCCCGGAGAGCAGCGCCGCCTCCGGGCACCAGGGCGGCCTGCGCGTACCGCTTCGCGTCCCCGCCGACCGCGTCCACCCCGAGCGCACTGCCCACCTGCCACAGCCCGTGGCGCACACCGATCAGACGCAGCACCTCACGGACAGCAGCGGGCACCGCCGTGACGCCCTGCGCGACGGCGTACGCCTCCACCTGCTCGTCCGTGGCACCCTCCACCGAATCCGGCGCCAGCCCCTCGGCCATGCACCGGTCGAAGACCGCCCGGATCGCCGCTCCTGCGTCCCGGCCCCGACTGTCCACGGCAGAGTTCCTCGCCTTCACACCCTGATCGACGCACTCAGCCCGACGACCGCCCCAGCCCGGCCCGGAACGCCTCCCACGCTACGGGGCCGACGATCAGGACGGGCCCGTCGAGCCACTTGGAGTCGCGGACGGCGACGATACTCGGGACGTTGCGGGCCACCTCGACACACTCCTGGCCAGCGTTGCCTCCGCTGTAGCTGGACTTGACGAACTCGTACCCGGGCACGCGATTTACAGCTCCCTGAGGGTGGCCTGATGAGCCTGACCAAGGGGCGTTGCGCAAGCCCCAGGCGCGAGATGCGGTCGAAAAGGCTGACGTGACGCTGGGCATCAGTATCGCTCTCCAACCAGAGGGGTCGACACCAAACACGGAGGGCTCACACGGCGGCGAGGTTCAGCCGCTCCGCATCATTCCCTAAGCGCGCTGCACCAGCTCGGACCGGAACGCCTCCCAGGCTGCGGGTCCGACAACCAGGACGGGCCCGTCGAACCGCTTGGAGTCACGGACAGCGACGGCACTAGGAATGTTGCGGGCTACTTCGACGCACTCACCGTGCGCCTCGCTGTAGGACGACTTAACGAACCGAAACATGACTACGCCCTCGTTTCGTGTGAGGCGTCCCTCCAAGCTCAGCCCCGAGACTGCACCAGCCCCGCCGTAAAGGCGTCCCACGCTGCGGAGCCAACAAGCAGGACGGGACCCGTAAGGTCCTTGGAGTCGCGAACGGCCACGGTGCGGGGGACGTTTCGGGCCACCTCGATGCACTCGCCGTTGCCGCTGCTGTAGCTGGACTTGACGAACTCGAAGTGGGACACGACTACAACTCCTTGCGAATACGCCCTATCAGAGCGATGGAATCGCGGGGAGCGAGTCCGCTTCGTGCGATTCGACCAAACGTGCCGTTGTGGCGCGCCGCATCCGGCTCGCTCTCAAGCCACAGCGTAGACGACGTGGTGTCCATGTAGACCACGTCCATCGCGCCGGGTTCGGCGAACGAGACGATGCTAAAAGCACTGGTCATGCCTGGATGAGAGCCTGCGAGGAACGGGACAACCTGCACGGTGACATTTGGCGCTTCGGCGGCCTCCGCCAGGCGTCCCAGTTGGGCACGCATCACATCGCGTCCGCCGACCAATTGTCGCAGCGCCGCCTCCGCCACGATGGCCCACAGCGCGAGAGGGCTGCCGTCCGTGAGGCGTGCTTGACGGGCGATCTTCGCCTCGACGAAGCGCTCGATCTCATCCGGGTCGTCCCAGTCCGCGTTGCCGACAGCGAGCGCTCTGGCATAGTCCGGAGTCTGGAGCAATCCCGGCACGAACGCTCCTTGCCAGGTTCGGACTCCCTTGGCAATGTCTTCCAACGCGACGTACTCGACCAATGAACGCAGCTCTGGGTACTGGTTCCACCAGCCCTTCGCCTTGCGCCGTTCTCGATCCACCCGAGCCACTTCCAGCAGCCGATCGACGAGCGCATCACTGGCCCCGTAGAACTCACAAAGGGCCTTGATGTCCGGGTCCCTCATCGGTACCCATCCCTGCTCCATCTTCACGATCTTTGAGTTGGTCGCGCTGATGACCTGGGCGGCCTGCTGCTGCGTCTTCCCCGACGCGTCTCTCAGGCGCAGAAGCTCACTACCGAGCCTGCGTCCCAGGACGGTTGACGACCTATTGCCTTGCCGATTCCCACGATTCACCGCACCAGTTTGGCCCTCCCGACGCGGGCAGTCGACGCCTGTCACCCGTTGGAGACAATTGACTCCGTTTCACTTGCCTCGCACTCCGGAGGGTGGCTACTTTCAGCGCATAGCCGCTCGCACAGCGGAATCAGTCGGCGGAAGTGCACCGCCCTGCCCTGCGCCCGCACCGGCGCTTCGCAGGTACGGCATCGCCACCGCCCGCAAACACGGAGGCCCGCGCCATGACCGCAGCCGAACAGATCTCCGTCCCCGAACCCGTCCTCCGCGAGGACCGGCTCGACTACGTACCGACCGCCGAGAGCGTGTCGTTCTCGCGGCGGCGTGCCGCGCGGCTCGTGCGGGAGTGGGGGTATCCGGGGCTGGTGGGCGACGCGGCCTTGCTGGTCAGCGAGTTGGCGACCAATGCGCTGGTGCACGGTGCCGTGGAAGGGCGGCTGTTCCGGGTGCGGCTCACGCTCACCGGCACCGCGCTCCGGGTCGCGGTGAGCGATCCGAGGGGCGAGCGGTTGCCGGACCTCCGTGAGGCGACGGACGAGGAGTGCTACGGGCGCGGGCTGCTGATCGTGAAGCGGATCGCGGACCGGTGGGGCGTCGAGCCGCGCGCCGTCGGCAAGATCGTGTTCGCCGAACTCGACCTGCTCCGGGGGCCGGACGCGCCGGTGGGCCCGCACATGCGATGTGCGGGCCCACCGGCGTAAAAGGTGGAACGAGGAGAGCTACGCCCAGGTGATCAGGCGCTTCGGGTTCTCCAGGATGGCGGCGACGTCGGCCAGGACCTTGGAGCCGAGTTCGCCGTCGACCAGGCGGTGGTCGAACGACAGGGCGAGGGTGGTGACCTGGCGGGGCTTCACCTTGCCCTTGTGGACCCACGGCTGGAGCTTGATCGCGCCGACCGCGAGGATCGCGGACTCGCCCGGGTTGAGGATCGGGGTGCCCGTGTCGACGCCGAAGACGCCGACGTTGGTGATGGTCACCGTGCCGCCCGCCATGGCGGCCGGGGACGTCTTGCCGTCCCGGGCCGTGGCGACCAGCTCGCCCAGTGCCGCGGCGAGCTGCGGCAGGGTCATGTCGTGCGCGTCCTTGATGTTCGGCACGATCAGGCCGCGCGGGGTGGCGGCGGCGATGCCCAGGTTCACGTAGTGCTTCTGGACGATCTCCTGGTTGGGCTCGTCCCAGGCGGCGTTGATGCCCGGGTTCCGCTTGATCGCGACCAGCAGGGCCTTGGCGATGAGGAGGAGCGGGTTGACCCGCACCCCCGCCATGTCCTTGTCCTCCTTGAGCTCCGCGACCAGCTTCATCGTGCGCGTCACGTCGACGGTGACGAACTCGGTGACGTGCGGGGCCGTGAAGGCGCTGCCCACCATCGCCTGCGCGATGGCCTTGCGTACGCCCTTGACCGGGATACGGGTCTCGCGGGCGCCCGCCGGGGCGGCCGCCTCCGCCGCGAAGGCGTCCACAGCGTCCGCGGCCTCGACGGCGGGGGCGGCGGGGGCCTGGACCTGCGCCGGTACGGGGGTGGCCACCGGGGCGGCCGCCGCGTGGACGTCCTCCCGGGTGATGATCCCGTCCTTGCCGGTCGGGACGACGGTCGCCAGGTCGATGCCCAGGTCCTTGGCCAGCTTGCGGACCGGGGGCTTGGCCAGCGGGCGCTCCTTGGGAGCCTCCGACGCCACGGCCGCGGGCGCGGGCGCGGCCGCAGGCGCGGGTGCGGCGCCGTGGCCGTTCAGCTCGGCCTGGACCGGGGCCGTGCCCTTGCGGGCCCGGCGCTTGGTCGAGCTCTCGGAGACGCCGTAGCCCACCAGGACCGGCTGGCGGCCCTTCGGGGCCTCCGGCTCCGCCTCGGCGGAAGGTGCGGGGGCCGAATCCGCGACGGGAGCCGGGGCCGCGGGGGCGTCGCCGCTGCCCGGGGCCACGTCCACCGCGATGATCACCTGGCCGACGTCGACGGTCGTGCCCTCGGGGAAGCGCAGCTCGTGCACCACCCCGTCGAACGGGATCGGCAGCTCCACGGCCGCCTTCGCCGTCTCGACCTCGCAGACGACCTGACCGTCGGCGACGGTGTCGCCGGGCTGGACGTACCACTTGAGGATCTCGGCCTCGGTCAGTCCCTCGCCCACGTCGGGCATCTTGAACTCACGGAAGCGAGCGGCGTTGGAAGTGTCGGTCATCGTTGTCACGTCCCAGTCCTCAGTACGCCAGCGAGCGGTCGACGGCGTCGAGCACCCGGTCGAGCCCCGGCAGGTACTCGTCCTCCAGACGCGCCGGCGGGTACGGGGCGTGGTAGCCGCCGACCCGCAGCACCGGTGCTTCCAGATGGTAGAAGCAGCGCTCCGTGATCCGGGCGGCGATCTCGGCCCCGGAGCCGTAGAACACCGGCGCCTCGTGGACCACCACGAGCCGGCCGGTCTTCTCGACCGAGGTCTGGATGGTGTCGAAGTCGATCGGGGCCATCGAGCGCAGGTCCAGGACCTCGATCGACTTGCCCTCCTCCTCGGCCGCCGCGGCCGCCTCCAGGCAGACCTTCACCATCGGGCCGTACGCGGCGAGCGTGAGGTCCGTGCCGGTGCGGGCCACCGAGGCCCGGTGCAGCGGGCCGGGAATAGCGTCGGTCTCGACCTCACCCTTGTCCCAGTAGCGCCGCTTCGGCTCGAAGAAGATCACCGGGTCGTCGCTCTGGACGGCCTGCTGCATCATCCAGTAGGCGTCGCTCGCGTTCGACGGCGAGACCACCTTCAACCCCGCGACGTGCGCGAACAGCGCCTCGGGCGACTCGCTGTGGTGCTCCACCGCGCCGATGCCGCCGCCGTACGGGATGCGGACGACGACGGGCAGCTTGATCTTGCCGAGCGCACGGGCGTGCATCTTCGCGAGCTGCGTGACGATCTGGTCGTACGCCGGGAAGACGAAGCCGTCGAACTGGATCTCCACGACCGGGCGGTAGCCGCGCAGGGCCAGGCCGATCGCGGTGCCGACGATGCCGGACTCGGCGAGCGGGGTGTCGATGACCCGCTCCTCGCCGAAGTCCTTCTGGAGCCCGTCGGTGATCCGGAAGACGCCGCCGAGCTTGCCGACGTCCTCACCCATGATGAGGACCTTGGGGTCCGTGTCGAGGGCCCGGCGCAGCGACTCGTTGAGAGCCTTCGCGATGGACATCTTTTCCATGGCCATGGCTACTTGCTCTCCTCGGCGGTGTCTGCGAACGATGCCTGGTAGGCGGCGAACTGGGCGCGCTCCTCGTCGACGAGCGGGTTGCCGTCGGCGTAGACGTTGTCGAAGATCGCGATCGGGTCGGGGTCGGGCATGGCCCGTACCGCCTCGCGGACCCGCTTGCCGAGGGCCTCGCTCTCCTCCTCCAGCGCGGTGAAGAACGCCTCGTCGCCGGCGCCCACGTTCTCCAGGTACCTGCGCAGCCGCAGGATCGGGTCCTTGGCCTCCCAGGCCGCCCGCTCCTCGTCGGCCCGGTACTTGGTCGGGTCGTCGGAGGTGGTGTGCGCGCCCATCCGGTACGTGAACGCCTCGACGAGCATCGGGCCCTCGCCGCTGCGGGCGCGGTCCAGCGCCGCCCTGGTGACCGCCAGGCAGGCCAGGACGTCGTTGCCGTCGACCCGGACGCCGGGGAAGCCGTAGCCCTGGGCGCGCTGGTAGAGCGGGACGCGGGTCTGCTTCTCGGTGGGCTCGGAGATCGCCCACTGGTTGTTCTGGCAGAAGAAGACGACCGGGGCGTTGTAGACCGCGGAGAACGTGAACGACTCGGCCACGTCGCCCTGGCTGGAGGCGCCGTCGCCGAAGTACGCGATCACGGCGGAGTCCGCGCCGTCCTTGGCCACGCCCATGGCGTAACCGGTGGCGTGCAGGGTCTGCGAGCCGATGACGATCGTGTACAGGTGGAAGTTGTTGGTGTTCGGGTCCCACCCGCCGTGGTTCACCCCGCGGAACATCCCGAGCAGGTTGGTCGGGTCGACGCCGCGGCACCAGGCGACGCCGTGCTCCCGGTAGGTCGGGAAGACGTAGTCGTCGTCGCGCAGTGCCCGGCCGCTGCCGATCTGCGCGGCCTCCTGGCCGAGCAGCGAGGCCCACAGGCCCAGCTCGCCCTGGCGCTGGAGGGCGGTGGCCTCGGCGTCGAAGCGGCGGGTCAGGACCATGTCCCGGTACAGGCCGCGCAGCTCCTCGGCGGTCAGGTCGATCGCGTAGTCCGGGTGCTCGACGCGCTCCCCCTCGGGCGTCAGCAGCTGGACGAGCTCGGGCTCGGTGCCCTGCGGCGGCCTGGCGGCCGTCTTCGCCGCCCTTTTCGCGGGCGTCGTCCTCGCGGTCTTCTTCGCGGGCGTCTCAGCGGGCTTCTTCGCGTTCGACGCGCTCTTCTTCGCGCTCGTCGCGGTCGTCGCGGACTTCTTCGCGGCGCTGGTCCCGCTGCTGCGGCGCGATGTGCGCGCGGCAGTGCTCTCCACGGTCACGTGCGTGCTCCTCCGTCGGTCCGGCCCCCGGGGTCTGCCGGGAAAGCCAGTGCGGCTCGCCTGGGTCCGTACCCGTGCACGGGGTGGGTGCCGCTCGGTCCGGGAACAGGCGTGACAGGTGCCCCGGCGAGCGCCCTGTGAAAAGCACGTTACCCAGTGCGCCGCATATCTGCGAAACCCCATCTGACCTGCGATTTTGCTTGGATTTCCAAGTAAATCGAAAAAGTCGGGAACTCTCGCTGGTCACAGCGCCGGGAACAGCCTCTCGGGCCACCGGAACAAGCGCACGTTATCCCGCCGTTCGGCGGCAGGGAAGAGGCGAGTGTGTGAGACTGCGTTTTGTGCGCGAACAAGGAAAAATCACCGTATTCCTTCTGGACGATCATGAAGTGGTCCGGCGCGGGGTCCATGAATTGCTCTCATCGGAGGACGACATCGAAGTCGTCGGCGAGGCCGGTACGGCGGCCGACGCCCTCGTCCGGATTCCGGCGACCCGGCCCGATGTGGCGGTGCTCGACGTACGGCTGCCGGACGGCAGCGGGGTGGAGGTCTGCCGCGAGGTCCGCTCCCAGGACGATTCCATCAAGTGCCTGATGCTCACTTCCTACGCCGACGACGAGGCCCTCTTCGACGCGATCATGGCGGGCGCCTCGGGCTATGTGCTGAAGGCGATCCGGGGCAACGAGCTGCTGAACGCGGTACGCGACGTGGCGGCCGGGAAGTCGCTGCTGGACCCGGTGGCGACCGCCCGGGTGCTGGAGCGGCTGCGCGCCGGGAAGAAGGAGCGCGGCGAGGACCGACTCGCCAACCTCACCGAGCAGGAACGCAAGATCCTCGACCTGATCGGTGAGGGACTGACCAACCGGGTGATCGGCGAACGGCTCCATCTCGCCGAGAAAACGATCAAGAATTACGTCTCCAGCCTGCTCTCCAAACTGGGCATGGAACGGCGCTCGCAGGCCGCCGCGTACGTGGCCCGGCTCCAGGCGGAGAAGCGCTGAGCCCGGACGGAGCAACGCCCGGCCACTCCCGGCCACTCCCGGCCACGGACACCCCGGTTACCCGGGACGCCCGGCAACGACGGCCCGCGACGACGTGAACCATCACCGTACGTGTCCGTATCGGGACTTTGGTCCCGCTTCAACCGGGGCCCCGGCCTCTGTCCGTGGGCCGGTGGGACACGGAGAGTGGAGAGCATGTCCCCCGAGGAACTCCAGGCGATCGAACTGCTCGGCCGCGTCCGCTACGGACGGCTGGCGACGAGCATGCGCGCCCTCCCGTTTCTGTCGGTGGCCCGCCATGTCGTGGTCGACGGCCATGTGATTCTGCGGATGCACAGCGGCTTCGGCTACCACAACGCCTGCGACGGCACGGTCGTGGCGTACGGCGCGGACAACTTCGACACCACCGCCACCGGGGGCGACTGCGAGCTGTGGGCCGTGCAGTTCACCGGCACCGCCCGGATCGTGCGCCCCTCGCCCGCCCAGTGCGCGTCGTTCGGCGAGGCTCCGGCGCGGGTGAACGGGGAGCTGTTCGACGCCGCGTACCTCCGGCTCGATCCGCACTTCGTCTCTGTGCACACTCTTGACTTCCACGCAACTCAACCGATCGGGCACACAGCGTGATCTAACATCTGGCGAGTGCCGCGCTCATTTGTCGCTCTTCCGTCCGTTCCTTCGGCGGACGAGATCCTGTTCCCGTTCCCCTTACCGTTCCCGTCCGCCCCCGCCCCACCGGTGTCGCCGGTGGACCAGGTGCGGCTGCCCCCCGTGCCCCGGCCGGCCGCGCCGCCGGTGAGCCCGGTGCGGGCCGAGCCCCCGATACGGCCGGCCGCCCCCGCGCCCCCCGTACCGCCGGTGGACGAGGTGCTGCGCCGCTACCCGGACGCCGGGGCACCGCTCAGCTGCACCCCCATCACCCAGGGCCTGCTCAACCACGGCTACCGCGTCTCCACCACCCGCGGCCGCTACTTCCTCAAGCACCACCTCGACGACTCCACCGGCGACCGCGCCACGATCGTCCGCCAGCACCGCGCGACCCAGCGCCTCCAGTCACTGGGCCTGCCCGTCGCCCCACCCGTCCGGGACACCGAGGGCGGCACCGTCACCGAGATCGGCGGCCGCTGCTACGCCCTGCACCCCTGGATCGACGGACTGCACCGGGCCGGCGCACAGCTGAGCACCACCCAGTCCGGGCGGCTCGGGGGGCTTCTCGGGACCGTGCACACCGGGCTCGCCCAGGTCATGGGCGCGGGCCCCGGGCTCGCCCGCCGGGCCGGTGGCCTCCGGAGCGCCGACCCCGCCGAGACCTCCGCGCTGATCGACGAGCTGCTGGCCGCCGCGCGCCGGCGCCGCCCCCGGGACGCCTTCGACGAACTGGCCGAGCACCGCCTCCTGGAACGGCGGGCCCTGCTGGAACGCCACGCCGACCGCAGGCCGCCCACCCCGGACGCCCCGGCCATCGGCTGGGTGCACGGCGACTTCCACCCGCTCAACGTCCTCTACCGGGGTCCGGAGCCGGTCGCGATCCTCGACTGGGACCGGCTGGGCGTCCAGCCGAGGGCCGAGGAGGCGGTACGGGCGGCCGCGATCTTCTTCGTGCAGCCGGCCGGGACGCTGGAACTGGAGAAGGTCCGGGCGTACGCACGCGCCTACCGCCGGGCGGCCGGTGCGGAACCGGCGGAGCTGGCCGCGGCGGTGCACCGGGTGTGGTGGGAGCGGCTCAACGACTTCTGGATACTCAGCTGGCGGTACTGCCGGGACGACCGGAGGGCCGACCCGCAGTTCCCCGCGGTATCGGCCCTGGCGGTGTGGTGGACGCGCGAGTACGAAGCGGTGCGCGAGGCGTTCACCGCCTGATCCGGGCGATTCCGGGGCGGGGATGGGCCCGGACCGGGAGTCCGGGAGTCCGGGCGGCGGGCGGCGGGCGGACCACCGGACGATCCCCTGGTCAGGGGCGCTGGGGGCCACCCGCTCCCGATCCGGCCGCCGCGGACGCGCCGGTGTTGGTGCTGCCGTTGTCCGCTCCCGTACCGCCGTTGTCCGTTCCGGTACCGCCGTTGTCGGTGCCGGTACCGCCGTTGTCGGTGCCGGTACCGCCGTTGTCCGTTCCGGTACCGCCGTTGTCGGTTCCCGTACCGCCGTTGTCCGTACCGGTGCCGCCGTTGTCGGTGCCGGGGGGCGGGCTGGTCGGCTGCTTCGTCGCCGGTTCGGTCGGCTCGGTCGGGGTGGTCGACGGCTCGTACGTCTGCTGCGGGGGCGGGTCCTGCTGGTTGCCGGTGGAGTTCTCCGGCTGCTGGGTGTCCTGGCTCGTGTCGTCGCTCGGCCCGGACGAAGTGCGCGTCGGGGACGGCGAAATGGACGTCTCGCCGGGCTGCTTCCGGTGGTTCGCGTCGTCGTTCTGCGCGGCGTTGACCGCGATGGCCACCCCCGCCCCGATCGCGATCAGCGCGAGCACCACGAAGAGCCACAACTTGCCGCGCCCGCCGCTGCCGCCGGGCTGACCGCCACCGTCGTAACCGCCGTCGTCCGGGTTCATCGGCGGCAGGATCGGGCCCTGCGAGGTGTCGCCGTGCTGCGGGTGGCCCATCGCCATCGTGGAGCCGTTGATGCCCATGGCCGGGGTGTTCCCGCCCTCGTGCACCGCGACCGGGCCGGTGTTCCACGTACCGGTGTGGCCGCCCTGCATCTGGAGCATCTGGAGCCCGTACTGGACCAGGCCGCGCATCTCCTCGGCGCTCTGGAACCGGTCGTCCGGGTCCTTCGCGAGGGAACGCATGACCAGCCCGTCCAGCTCCGGCGGCACCGAACCCAGCACGTTGGACGGCGGTACGGGCATGTCCTGGACATGCTGGTACACCACGGACAGCGGCGTCTCGCCGGTGAACGGGGGCCGCAGCGCCAGCAGTTCGTACAGCAGGCAACCGGTGGCGTAGAGGTCGGAGCGGTGGTCGACCGCCTTGCCGAGGGCCTGTTCGGGGGAGAGGTACTGCGGCGTGCCCATGACCATGCCGGTCTGGGTCATCGTCGACTGCGCGCCGTGCAGCGCACGGGCGATGCCGAAGTCCATCACCTTGACCGCACCGGAGTTGGTGATGATGACGTTGGCCGGCTTGATGTCGCGGTGCACGATGCCGTGCTGGTGCGAGTAGGCCAGCGCTTCGAGCACCCCGGAGACGATGATCAGCGCCTGCTCGGGCGGCGGGGGCTCGGCGGTGAGCAGCAGATCGCGGATGGTGCGGCCCTCGACCAGCTCCATCACGATGTAGGGGACGGTCTGCCCGCCCACGGTGTCCTCGCCGGAGTCGTACACGGCGACGATCGCATGGTGGTTGAGCCCGGCGACCGACTGCGCCTCGCGCGTGAACCGGGCCTTGGAGACCGGGTCCTCGGCGAGGTCGGAACGGAGCAGCTTCACCGCGACGGTACGGCCCAGCCGTACGTCCTCGGCCGCGAAGACCTCCGCCATGCCGCCCCGGCCGAGACGGTGCGTCATCCGGTAACGCCCGTCGCCCACGACACCGTCGATGCCCCAGGAGTCGGTGCCATCCGAAACTCCGCCGCCGTTTGCTTCGGATTCGGGTGCCATCAGTCCTCGCCGTCGTATCTGTCCGCGCGTCCGCGGGTTCTCACGGTGTCGGGGTCCTCCGCGCCTTCCACCCGGCCCGGACGGGACCGGACCCCGCCGGGCCGATCTGCCACGCTGCACATCGGACGGTGCGGGCCGGACGACCCCACTGCATTGCCACGTCACGCTACAGGCTCCGGGGGACACCCCGTCGTCGAGTCCGGACCGGCCACCCCCTCCTGCCGGGCGGCTCACCCGGTGGTGACGGACCGGCCATCGAACCGCCCTACACGCCGTCCACGCAAATTCCATGCGGTTCCTGTAACGCTTCCGGGACTCTTCTTGTGCGTACGGTCACGGAACGGGCACCTGGCTTGACGTGTCGTACCCCTCGGGCAGACTTGGCGCGTAATAGCGGGATGATCGCGGCAGTCGCGCCGAGGGGGAAGCAACTCATGAGCCAGGACGGCGCACAGGGCGCTCAGGGGCGCTACGCGGGCGGTTCGGTCGCCGGCGGGCGGTACCAGCTGCGCGACCTGCTCGGCGAGGGCGGCATGGCCTCGGTGTACCTGGCGTACGACACCGCGCTGGACCGTCAAGTCGCGATCAAGACATTGCACACGGAGCTGGGACGCGAGCAGTCCTTCCGCGAGCGGTTCCGGCGCGAGGCGCAGGCCGTCGCCAAGCTCCAGCACACCAACATCGTCTCGGTCTTCGACACCGGCGAGGACGAGCTCGGCGGCGCGCTGATGCCGTACATCGTCATGGAGTACGTGGAGGGGCAGCCGCTCGGCTCGGTCCTCCACGCGGACATCCAGGCGCACGGCGCGATGCCCGCCGACAAGGCGCTGAAGGTCACGAACGACGTGCTGGCCGCGCTGGACACCAGCCACGAGATGGGCCTGGTGCACCGCGACATCAAGCCGGGCAACGTCATGGTGACCAAGCGCGGCGTCGTCAAGGTCATGGACTTCGGCATCGCCCGCGCCATGCAGTCGGGCGTCACGTCGATGACCCAGACCGGCATGGTCGTCGGCACCCCGCAGTACCTCTCCCCCGAGCAGGCCCTGGGCCGCGGCGTGGACGCCCGCTCCGACCTGTACTCGGTCGGCATCATGCTGTTCCAGCTGCTGACCGGGCGCATCCCCTTCGACGCGGACTCCCCGCTGGCCATCGCGTACGCGCACGTCCAGGAGGAGCCGGTCGCGCCCTCCAGCATCAACCGCTCGGTCACCCCGGCGATCGACGCGCTGGTCGCCCGCGCGCTGAAGAAGAACCCGAACGACCGCTTTCCCAGCGCGGCCGCCATGCAGGACGAGATCGCCCGGGTGCTCTCCGCGGGCGGCGCCACGGGCGCCCCGGTGATCGTCGCGGGCGGCGGCGCTCCGGCGAACAGCGGCTCGGGCGTCGGCTCGGCGGTCTTCCCGCCGCTGGACCAGTCCGGTGCGGCCCCGCAGGGCGTCCAGACGCCGTACCAGCCGGGGCCGTACCAGTCCGGCCCGTACCAGTCGGGCGCGTACGGCCAGGCCACCCCGGCCCCGACCCCGGCGCCGTCGTACGGCTACCCGCAGGCGGCGCAGCAGTTCCAGGCCCAGGCCCCGGCCCCGGTCGCGCAGCAGACCCCGCCGCCCTACGGGATGTCGCCGCAGCCCCAGACCGCGCAGACACCGGCCCGCTCGGGCGGGGGCGGCTCCACGCGGATGCCGCTGGCCATGCGGCTGTCCATCGCCGTGATCGCGGTCGCGGTGGTCGGGACCGGCGGGTTCCTCGTGCTGCAGTCGCTGGGCGGCGATGAAACGGACAACGGCGGCGGGGACAAGACCCCGGCCGCGGGCGAGCACCGGCCTCCGGAGCGCAACCGGACCATGGAGACCGAGAAGTGCACGGAAGCGTACGAGAATTCGGACGACCCGGAGAAGGTCGACGCCCCGAAGTTCCTATACAAGGACTTCCTCTCCGCGAAGGCGTGCGCCGAGGCGGCCGGCTGGACGATCAAGAAGATCAAGGTCCCGGGGAACGCGTACGCGGAGGACCAGATCATCGACCAGTTCCCGTCGGCCGGAACCGCCGTGGACAAGACCGGCGCCCACTTCGAGCTGCGCGTCGCCACGGGGGACCCGGCCTGAGCCCTGAGGGCGCCTGAGTCCGGAGTACGTCCGGCCTGAGTCCGGAGTAGGGCGGGATCGGCGGTTTTTTGCGGGGTCCCTGCGGGCTGTCGGAACCTCGCCGGGCCCGAGTGGCGTAGTCCGGGGACACAGAAAGTGCCGGAGCTGTCGCCGCGTGTGACGCTGGCGCCATGTCTCCCGGACTTCTGCTCTCGCGGCCCACGCGGTGCGTGGCCTGCCTGGTGCTGACAACGGGTGCGGCGCTGGGGGGCGCTGCGGGCGAGGCGGCCGCAGCGGTCGCGACCACCGCCCCGTCGAGCGAGCCGGCCACCGCGCCCACCCCTTTTCCGTCAGCGCCTTCCGTTCCCTCAGCTCCTGTCGTGCCTTCAGCGCCTCTGGCGACTCCGTCCCCGTCAGGCCCTTCGGCTTCCCCAGCGCCTTCGGCTTCCGCGGGACCGTGGCTCTCTCCCGCCCCCGCGCTGTCCGGTTCGCCGCTCGCCGCACCGGGATCGGCGTACCCCGGGGCCCCTGCCGAAGCTTCTCCCGCCGATCCCTCTGCCTGGGTCTCCCTCTCGGCCTCCCCCACCGACGCGCGGACCCCGCTGGCCGGGCAGGAAGCCGGGGTGGGGCGGCCCCGGCCCGGGCGGCAGCTCTCGCCGGGCGAGATCGCGCGCTCGGACCGCTTGTACGACCAGGCCACGGCCCAGCCGACGGAGGAGGTGCCGGGCATGCCGTCGGCAGCCGACGCGCTCCCCGGCACCGAACCCCACTCGGAACAGGCCCTGAACCCCGCGACCGTGCACCAGGTGAAACAGGTGTCGCTGGGCGGCGGGCTCGCCCTGATCGGGCTGGGCCTGGCCTTCCTGGCGTACCGGATGCGCCGCACCGGCTGACCGGTCGCGGCCGCCGGCCCCGGTCCCGTCGTCGGCCGGGGTGCGCGCCCCGGCGTTCACCCGTACGCGCCTGACGTCGGTCCGGCGGGCGGAATACGCGGTCGAAAGGGTGGATCAGCCGTTTGCGGGGGCACCACAGTGCTGAACAAGAGGTGTGGGAGACAATGGCGCCATGGAGATGCCGAGGAATGAACGGTCGCAGGAGCACCCCCAAGTCCTCGTGGTGGGGCAGGACGGCATGGCGATCGGCGGCGGTGGCGGTGGCGCTGACGACGAATCGCGCGAGGTCCCGGTGACGGAGATGGTCGAACAGCCCGCGAAGGTCATGCGCATCGGCAGCATGATCAAGCAGCTCCTCGAAGAGGTCAGGGCGGCCCCTCTCGACGAGGCGAGCCGGGTCCGGCTGAAGGAGATCCACGCCGGTTCCGTGAAGGAGCTGGAGGACGGTCTCGCGCCGGAGCTGGTGGAGGAGCTGGAAAGGCTCTCCCTGCCCTTCACCGACGATTCGGTGCCCTCCGAGGCGGAGCTGCGGATCGCGCAGGCCCAGCTGGTGGGCTGGCTGGAGGGCCTCTTCCACGGCATCCAGACGACCCTGTTCGCCCAGCAGATGGCGGCCCGGGCCCAGCTGGAGCAGATGCGCCGCGCCCTTCCGCCGGGCAGCGTCCACGAGGAGGACGACGGCAGCCCCGACCCGCACGGACCGGTCCGGACGGGCCCGTACCTCTAGATCGTTTCTTTCGGGACGGCTGCGTTGCCGGACGGTTGAAGCGCCACAAGACTGATGTGCCACAAGGCCCGGCGTACCTGGTCCATGACCGGTGCGCCGGGCCTTGAGGGTGTCCGGGGGCCGTGCGGCCCCGTCCGGCATCAGCTCGTCGGGGCCTGGAGCAGGACCTTCCCGATGTGCGTGCTGGACTCCAGTACCCGGTGCGCCTCGGCGGCGTCCGGCATCGGCACCGTACGGTCCACGACCGGCCGTACGACGCCGTCCGCGATCAGCGGCCAGACGTGCTCGCGCACCGCCGCGACGATGGCGGCCTTCTCGGCGAGCGGGCGGCCGCGCAGCGAGGTCGCGGTGACGGCGGCCCGCTTGTTCAGCAGAGCGCCCAGGTTCAGCTCGCCCTTGACGCCGCCCTGGAGGCCGATGACGGCCAGCCGGCCGTTGACCGCGAGTGCCTGCACGTTCCGGTCCAGGTACTTCGCGCCGACGATGTCGAGGATGACGTCCGCCCCGGCCCCGTCGGTCGCCCGGCGGATCTCCTCGACGAAGTCCTGCTCCCGGTAGTCGATCAGGATGTCGGCCCCCAGCTCGGCGCAGCGCGCCAGCTTCTCGGGCCCCCCGGCGGTGACCGCGACCCGCGCACCCACGGCCTTGGCGAGCTGGATCGCCATCGTGCCGATACCGCTGGACCCTCCGTGCACCAGCAGCGTCTCGCCGGGGCGCAGATGGGCCACCATGAAGACGTTCGACCAGACCGTGGCCGTCACCTCGGGCAACGCCGCCGCCAGGGCCGTTCCGACACCGTCCGGCACCGGCAGCAACTGCCCGGCGGGAACGGCGACCTTCTCCGCGTATCCGCCGCCCGCGAGCAGCGCGCACACCTCGTCACCGACCGCCCAGCCGGTCACCCCGGGCCCGACCGCCGAGACGCGCCCCGAGCACTCAAGGCCGGGGTACGGGGACGCGCCGGGCGGCGGGTTGTAGAACCCCTGCCGCTGCAGCACATCCGCGCGGTTGACGGCGCTGGCGACGACATCGACGAGGACCTCGCCCTCACCGGCCACCGGATCGGGCACTTCGGCCCAGACGAGCGCCTCGGGGCCACCGGGTTCGGGGATCGTGATCGCATACATGGCGGCAAAGCTACTCCGTGGCCCCATGGAGTCGACGGAGCAGGTCGGATCCGCCGGTCGGCCGGGTCGGCCGATGAGACCGACCCGGCAGACCGGGATCCGGCGGACCGGGCCGAGGCATTCGGGAGACTGGACCGAGGCGTTCGGCAGAAGGCGTCAGTCGAGCGGGCGCTGCGTGGACATGGGCGGATGCTCGGGCGGCGTCTCGTTCGAAGCACGGACGATGGTGATCAACCGGTCCGTCAACTGGAGCGGGCTGGCCGCCGGGTCGTCGTAGCCCAGCAGCCGGTGCCCACGCAGAACACTGACCACGAGGTCGTCGGTCTCCCGGACGCTCTTGCCCACCTCGGCCTTTATCACCGGCCGTTCGACGAGATCGAGCCCGCTGCCCTGCTGGATCAGGTCCTCCATCACCGTGCCCGCGCTCGGGCTGAGCACGGAGAGCCCCAGCAGCCGGCCGGCGGCGCTGGCGCTGGTGATCACCGCGTCGGCCCCCGACTGCCGCAGCAGCGGTGCGTTCTCCTCCTCGCGCACCGCCGCGACGATCTTCGCGCCACGGTTGAGCTGCCGGGCCGTCAGCGCCACCAGCACCGCCGTGTCGTCCCGCTGCGTCGCGATGATGATCTGCCGCGCCTTCTGGAGCTCGGCACGCAGAAGCACCTCGCTGCGCGTCGCGTCACCGACCACGCCGACGAACCCCTCGGCATTGGCGATCTCGATCACCTTGGTCGCCGGGTCGACGATGACGATCTGTTCCTTCCTCAGGCCGGTGGCACGCAGGGTCTGGATGGCCGAACGGCCCTTCGTACCGAAACCGACGACGACGGTGTGATCGCGCAAGTTGCTTCTCCAACGCTTCAGCCGGAAGTCCTCGCGGGTCCGTTCCGTGAGGACCTCGAGGGTGGTGCCGACCAGGATGATCAGGAAGAGCACCCGCAGTGGTGTCACGAGCACCACATTGGTGAACCGGGCGCCGTCCCCGTACGGGGTGATGTCGCCGTAGCCGGTGGTGGAGAGGGTGACAGTGGCGTAGTAGACCGCGTCCAGCAGGTCGACCTTGTCGTCGGCGGCGTCGTGGTAGCCGCCCCGGTCCAGCCAGACGATCAACACCGTGGCGGCAAGGACCAGGAGCGCCATCAGCAGCCGCTTGGCGACCTGCCGTGCCGGTCCGTCGACCACTCTGCGCGGAAGCAGTACCCGTGTCGGTACGACGTGCTCGTCCGCGCGCCTGGCCATCGCATCGTGGCCGGGAAGTTTCACGTGAAACACCCTTCCGTCCACGGCATCGCCGAGGCCCATCGGAGATCGAGGATCTCCACTTCGGTGCCGGACCGTACCCCGCCCGGCGGGACGACGGCCAGTCCATCGGCCGCGGCGACACCTCGAAGCATCGCCGGACCGTTGTAGCGCAGTGGTACGACGCACTCGGCACCGCCCCCGGTGTACGGGGCGGTTTCGGGGTTCCGAAGGGCCCCAGAGCTCCCAGCGCCACCAGCGCCCCCAGCACCCCCCGCGCCCGCCGCCGCTCCGGGCCCCTGGGCCCCGGCGGTACCCACCCGGGTGACCACGGGCACCAGCCGGGTGTCGTGCGGGTGCCCCTGGACGTCCTCACCGGCGACGGTCCAGTACGGCGGCTCCGGCACCCGGCCGGCCAGCCCGCGGAGCAGGGGCTCGGCAAGGGTGAGGAGCCCGGAGACGGCGGCCAGGGGGTTGCCGGGCAGCCCGACGAGATAGCGGGCCCCGGCCCGGTCCGCCGTGCCCTTGCCGCCGAGCCGGGCCAGCAGCATCGGATGGCCCGGCCGGACCTCGGCCCCGTCCACCAGCAGCTCGGCACCGGCCTCGGCGAGGACGGAGTGGACGTGGTCGACGGGCCCCGCCGCCGTACCGCCCGTGGTGACCACCAGATCGGCGTCGGACGTGGCGAGGGCGTGACGCAGGGCGGCCGCATCGTCCCCGAGGCGCTGCGGGGCCGACACCTCGGCGCCCAGGGTGCGCAGCCAGGGGCCGATCATCGGGCCGAGCGCGTCGCGGATCAGCCCATCGTGCGGCAGGCCGTCGGTCAGCAGTTCGTCGCCGAGCACCAGGACGTCGACGCGCGGGCGCGCCACCACGACGAGCGTGTCGTACCCGGCCGCGGCCGCCAGGCCGAGAACGGCGGGCGTCATCAGCGCCCCGGGAGGCATGAGCAGGTCGCCCGAGCGGCATTCCTGGCCCCGGGGTCTGATGTCCTGGCCGGGCAGTACCCGGCGCTCCGCGTGCAGCAGCCCGGTGGCCCCGTCGGCATGGGCGTGTTCGCTGCGGATCACGGCGTCGGCACCGGGCGGAATGCGGGCGCCCGTGGCGATGCGTACGGCGGCCCCGTCGGGCAGCTCGGAAACGGCCCCCTGACCGGCGAGGATCCCCGCGCCCCCGCCCGCTCCCTCGGCGCCCTTCCCGTTCGCGTTACTTGTTCCGGCCCTGGCCCCGGTTCCGATCGCGTTCCTGGTTCCGGTTCCAGTCCCGTTCCCGGTTCCGGCGGGCTCGTTCCCGTTCCCGGTTCCGGCGGGCCCGTCCTCGGCTCCGGTGGTCCCATCGAGCCGCCACGGACCCGGCCCGGAGACGGCCCAGCCGTCCATGGCCGAGGTGTCGAAGGACGGCAGATCGGTCAGCGCGGTCAGCGGCTCGGCTAGTACGTGGCCGAGCGACCGGTCCAGCGGCACCCGGACGGTCCGGGCTCCGACGGCACGACCCGCCCGCACCGCGCGCGCACGGGCCTCCGGCCAGGAGACCGTTCCCCGGCCCCGCGACGGGCGGGTGCCAACGGGCCGGTCCGCGGCGTGCGGGGCGCCGGACGACCGGCGGGCGACCAGCGCGAGGGCCTGCTCCAGGGCCCGCTCCGTCTCGTCCGCCCCTGAACCGGCGCCCGGCCTCTCCTCGGCCGCGGAGAACGAGCCTCCGCCCGGGGACGGGTCGGCCGCATCGCCGGGGCGGGTCACCGCGTCTCGTTCTCGTCCGCCCAGCGAAGGGCGAGCGCGGCGGCCTTCCGAGCGGCCTCGGCCACCGCCGTGGCGCCGTCGCCGCCCTCACCGGCGGCCTTCGCCGCCGCGTACCCCACCAGGAAGGTGGTCAGCGGCGCGGCGGGCCGGGCGACACCGTGGGCGGCGTCCCTGGCCAGGTCGAGCAGCATGGCGTTGTCGACGTCGAGCTCGATGCCGAGCTCGTTCTTGACTGCGGTCATCCATTCATCCAGCACGGCCCCATGCTCTCTGATGCGGGCACGGGCCACCGCGATGTCCTCCCAGGTGTCGCAGTCGAAAGAGGCCAGGGGACCGGCCGTCACCCGGGCAAGGTCGAGTCCCTCCGTCAGCAGCCGCAGGGGGAGCCCGGACAGGCCACCGTGCTCGGCGGCGATCAGCGCGAGTTCACGGCGGAGCGGCTCGGCGCGGTAGACGGCGACGAGCGGCTGCTCCCGCCCCTGCGGGTCCACGCACAGGGCACCTTCCCCCGGCTCTCCTCCCTGCCCGTCGCGCGACCCGTTCCGTGGCCCCTCCCGGCGCCCTTCCGGTACCGCCGACAGAAGCGCCGCGACCGTGCCCGGCCCGAGGAACGGCAGGTCGGCGGAGAGCACCAGGAGACGGTCCGCCGTGGTCCGCCGGACCCCCGCGTCGAGCGCGGCCAGCGGACCACCGCCCCGGGGCTCCTCGCACGTCCAGACCACCGGCCGGACGGTGGGCCGGCGCCCGCCCACCACGACGGTGGCCGAGGCGTCGGAACAGGCCGTGAGCACCCGGTCGAGCAGGGCGCGGCCGCCGACCCGGATGCCGGGCTTGTCGGCGCCGTCGAGCCGCTTGGCGGCTCCTCCGGCCAGGACGATGGCGTCGTACGCGGTCATGCGTCCGAGTATGCGTGCCACGGCCCACGGCCCCGGGTCGCGGGGCCCCGGTTTCCCCGGTCGCCCGGGAAGGGGCCCCGACCCGGCCCGGCCGGCTACAACGTGCGCAGCAGCACCGCCGGTTGCTCCACGCAGTCGGCCACGTAGCGCAGGAAGCCGCCCGCCGTGCCACCGTCGCAGACCCGGTGATCGAAGGTCAGCGAGAGCTGGACCACCTGGCGCACCGCCAGCTCGCCCTGGTGCACCCAGGGCTTGGGCACGATCCGGCCCACGCCGAGCATCGCCGCCTCGGGGTGGTTGATGATCGGGGTCGACCCGTCGACGCCGAACACCCCGTAGTTGTTCAGCGTGAACGTGCCGCCGGTCAGCTCGGCCGGGGTCAGCCGCCCGGCCCGCGCCGCCTCGGTCAGCCGGGCGATCTCCGCTCCGATCGACTCGGCGTTCCTCGCCTGCGCGTCCCGCACGACGGGAACGACCAGGCCGCGCTCGGTCTGCGCCGCGAACCCGAGATGGATCTCCGGCAGGCGCACGATCTCCCGCGCCTCCATGTCCACCGTGGAGTTGAGCTCGGGGAACCGGGCCAGCGCCGCGGTGCAGATACGGGCCAGCAGCGCCAGCACCGACACCTTGGGCCCGCCGGACGGTCCTCCCGCGGCGTTCATCGCGGCCCGGGCCGCCATCAGCTCGGTGGCGTCGGCGTCGACCCAGCAGGTGGCGTCCGGGATCTCCCGCCGGCTGCGCGCCAGCTTGTCGGCGACCACACCCCGCACACCGCGCAACGGGATCCGCCGCGCTCCCTCCTCGGCCGTCGGCCGCACCACCTGTGCCGCCTGCGTCGCCTGGACTGCCGGTGCGGGAGCGGAGTCGAGCCTCGGAAGCGTGGTCGCCGAGGAGACCGCCACCTCGTCCCGCGCTCTGATCGCGGCCTCGACATCGGCCCGCAGGATCAGCCCGTCCGGACCGGAGCCCGCCAGGCTCCGCAGATCCAGCTCGTGCTGCCGGGCCAACTTCCTCACCAGCGGCGAGACGACCGCCACCGGCCCCACGGCCACGTCCGGCACGGAGACGGAAACCGGCTCCGGAGCCGGGGCGGAATCAGCGACCGGGGCGGAAGCCGGGGCCGCGGCCCCCCGCCCGGAAGCTCCCGCCACGGCGGCAGGGCGTACCCGGCGACGCCGCGCCACCGGAGCGCCCGTCCCGTACCCGACCAGCACGTTCCCGGACGACTCCGCCGAGGCCCCCTCGCTCGCACCGGAGCCGCCCCCGGCACCCGGCTCCGCCTCCTCGTCCTCCCCGACCGCGACCGTCAGCAGCGGTGCCCCGACCGGAAGTTCCGCTCCCTCCTCGCCGAACCGCGCGGTCACCACACCCCCGTACGGGCACGGCACCTCCACCATCGCCTTGGCCGTCTCGACCTCGACGACCGGCTGGTCGACGGCGACGACATCGCCGACCTCCACCAGCCAGCGGACGATCTCCGCCTCGGTGAGCCCCTCACCGAGGTCCGGCAACTTGAACTCGCAAACCCGCGCCATCAGCTCTCCGCCTCCCACTGCAAACGGGCGACCGCGTCCAGCACCCGGTCCACGCCCGGCAGATGGTGCTTCTCCTGCATCGGCGGCGGATACGGGATGTCGAACCCGGCGACCCGCAGCACCGGCGCCTCCAGGTGGTGGAAGCAGCGCTCCGTGATCCGGGCCGCGATCTCGCCACCGGGACCGCCGAAGGCGGAGGACTCGTGCACGACGACCGCGCGCCCCGTGCGCCGCACGGACGCCACGACGGTCTCGTCGTCGAACGGCACCAGCGAGCGCAGGTCCACGACCTCCAGGTCCCAGCCCTCGTCGACGGCCGCCTGGGCCGCCTCCATACAGACCGGCAGCGACGGGCCGTACGTGATCAGCGTGGCGCTGCGCCCCGGCCGGCGGACCACGGCCCGGCCTATCGGCTCCACGGAGACCGGCGCCTCGGGCGACCAGTCCGACTTCGACCAGTAGAGCCGCTTCGGCTCCAGGAACACCACCGGATCGTCGGACGCGATCGACGCCCTCAGCAGCCCGTACGCGTCCTCGACCGTCGCCGGGGTCACGACATGGAGGCCGGGCGTCGCCATGTAGTACGCCTCCGAGGAGTCGCTGTGATGCTCGACCCCGCCGATCCCGCCGCCGTACGGCACCCGGACCGTGATCGGCAACGGCATGGCGCCGGCCGTCCGGTTCCGCATCTTCGCGACATGGCTCACCAACTGCTCGAACGACGGATAGGCGAAGGCGTCGAACTGCATCTCCACCACCGGACGCAGCCCGTACATCGCCATGCCCACGGCCGCCCCGAGAATGCCCGACTCGGCCAGCGGGGTGTCCGTGCAACGGTCCTCGCCGAACTCCTTCGCCAGACCGTCGGTGACCCGGAAGACCCCGCCGAGGGCACCGACGTCCTCACCGAGGACATGCACCGCCGGATCCTCGGCCATCGCGTCGCGCAGCGCCCGCCCGAGCGCCTGCGCCATCGTGGCGGGCCTGGCCTTCGCGGCCCGCTGCCCCGCCGTCACCGCCGCGGTGGTCATCGCCCCTCCTCCACTTCGTCCCGACCGGCTTCCAGCTCGGCCCGCAACAGGTCCGCCTGCTCGCGGAGCTGACTGGTCCGCTCCGCGTAGACATGGGCGAACAGATCCATCGGGTCCAGCACCGGATCGGCGTTCATCCGCTCGCGCAGCGCCGCCGCCATCCGCTCGGCGGCCGCCCGCGCCTCCTCGATCCCGTCGTCGTCGAGCAGCCCCCGCCCGGTCAGCTCCCGCTCCAGCAGCCGGATCGGGTCGTGCGCCCGCCAGACCTCCACCTCGCTGTCGGCGCGGTACCGGGTGGCGTCGTCGGCGTTCGTATGCGCGTCCATGCGGTACGTCACCGCCTCCACCAGCGTCGGACCGCCACCTCTGCGAGCCCGCGCCACGGCCTCGGTGAGGACCTGGTGCACCGCCGCCGCGTCGTTCCCGTCGACCAGTCGGCCCGGCATTCCGTACCCCACCGCCTTGTGCGCCAGGGACGGGGCGGCGGTCTGCTTCGCCAGCGGCACGGAGATCGCGAAGCCGTTGTTCTGTACGAAGAAGACGACCGGAGCACGCCAGACGGCCGCGAAATTCAGCGCCTCGTGGAAATCGCCCTCGCTGGTCCCGCCGTCCCCGACCATGGCGAGCGCGACCACGTCGTCGCCCTTCAGCCGTGCCGCGTGGGCCAGCCCGACGGCATGCGGCATCTGAGTGGCGAGCGGGGTGCAGAGCGGCGCGACCCGGTGCTCGCGCGGGTCGTATCCGGTGTGCCGGTCACCGCGCAGCAGCGTCAGCGCCTCGACCGGGTCCAGCCCGCGCGCCACCGCCGCGAGGGTGTCCCGGTAGCTGGGAAAGAGCCAGTCCCGCTCCTCCAGCACCAGCGCGGCGGCTATCTCGCAGGCCTCCTGCCCGGTGCTCGACGGGTAGACGGCGAGCCGCCCCTGCTTCGTGAGGGCGGTGGCCTGCGCGTTGTACCTCCGGCCGCGGACCAGCTCCGCGTAGAGCCGCAGCAGCAGCTCCGGATCGGCGTCGGCCACGGCGTCCGTACCGAGCACGCGGTACGGCTCGGGGTCCGGGAGCAGCGGCGCGGGATCGGTGAGCGGCTTCCAGGCCGGGGGCGGCGTGGGCCGGTACGCGGCCGCGCCGGGCAGCTCTTGGACCGTCATGACAAGCACCTCCTGGCATCGAGGGGTTTCGAGCGGCGTCCGGCGGCACCGGGGGATCACCCAATGCCGGGGGTGTCGAAAAGCATCGAAATGTCGAGCACTGTCCGAGGCGCGGCTGTGGCCTGCCTCACCTACCGATTGTTCGGTCGTGAGCGCATTTTGGCTACAGGCACCTTCAGCCTGTGGACAAACGGTTCTCCACAGCCTGGGATGGGTGCAGGTCGTCCAGGGCGGGGAGGCGGGGGAACATGTCAGCTGAACAAATGGCCGACGGGAGCGAGGTCCCGGACCGGACGCCCCCGCCGCGCCCGCTCGACGCCATCGACCGCGACATCCTCCGGCTGCTCCAGACGGATGGCCGCGCCTCGATACGGTCGGTGGCCGATCGCGTCCATGTCTCCCGGGCCAACGCCTACGCCCGGATCAACCGGCTCATCGACGACGGGGTGATCCGCGGCTTCGGCGCGCGCGTGGACCACGAGCGGGCGGGGCAGGGGGCGTCCGCGTACATCACGCTCAAGATCGTCCAGAATTCCTGGCGCACGGTGCGCGAGGAGCTTCAGGCGCTGCCGGGGGCGACGCACATCGCGCTGGTCAGCGGCGATTTCGACGTCCTGCTGCTGGTGCACACCCCGGACAACAGAACACTGCGCGAGCTGGTCCTGACGAAGATCCAGGCCATCCCGGAGGTGCTCTCCACCCGGACGCTCCTGGTGTTCGAGGAGACCGACCTGGCCCCGGGCTCGAACCGGCCCGCCGAACTCGACTGAGACCGCCCGGATCCCCGAACGTCAGGCCGGGAGCTCAGCGGCTGGCCCGCACCCCTTCGAAGGCCACCCGTACGAGCGTGTCCGCCACCAGCTCCCCGTCGACCCCGCCGTCCGGCAGCGGCCGGTACCACTCCACCAGCGAGTTGACCATGCCGAAGAGCAGCCTCGTCACCAGGCGTATGTCCACGTCGGAGCGGAGGTCGCCGTCCGCGACCGCGGCCTTCAGCAGGTCGCTCACCCGCTGGTCGAACTCGCGCCGCCGCTCCATGGCCCAGCGTTCCGTCTTCGTGTTGCCCCGCACCCGCAGCAGCAGCGTGACGTAGGGAAGTTCGGCTATCAGCACGTCGACGGTGCGACGGGTGACGTACTCGACCCGCTCGATCGCCCGCCCCTGGGTGGCCCCCGGCTCGTCGAGAATCGCGAAGAGCCCGTCGAGCGCACGGCTGACCGCGCGGCGCAGGAGCTCCTCCTTGCCCGCGACGTGGTGGTAGATGGACGACTTGGAGATCCCCGCCGCGCGGGACAGATGCTCCATGGACGTGCCGTCGTAGCCGCGCTCGTTGAACACGCGGACGGCAACGGTGAGCAGGGTCTCCGGGGTGTACGTGTCCCGCTTGGCCGTGGTCATGTCCGCGATCCTCCCCTACCGGTTGTCCACAGGTGTGGCGGGCCCCCTTGTCCCGACCGATCGTTCGGTTACTCTAACTCTGTCCACCTGTTCCTGCCCAGCTCGACGAGGAGTTGGTCCGTCATGGCCGCCGAGCTCTCCCCGCATCTGCTGTCCGAGAAGCACCGCCCCACGCTCGACCAGGCCCTCGACGCGATCCGTACGCGTGGCTACTGGTCCCCCCACCCCGAGCATCCGAAGGCGTACGGGGACGGGGGCGCGCCCGGCAGTCTGAGCGCCGCCGAGGGCAAGGCCGCGTTCGACGCCGTGCTGAACACCCGGATCGACCTCGGTCAGCCCGGCACCGACGGCTGGACGGGCAGCGAGGTCTCCCCGTACGGGCCGGCGCTCGGCGTCGAGTACCCGCACGCCGACGCGGACGTGCTGCTTCCCGCGATGCGCGCCGGCATGCCCGCCTGGCGTGCGGCGGGCCCCGAGAGCAGGGCACTGGTCTGCCTGGAGATCCTCGCCCGGATCAGCGCCCGGACCCACGAGTTCGCGCACGCCGTGATGCACACCAGCGGCCAGGCGTTCCTGATGGCGTTCCAGGCGGGCGGCCCGCACGCCCAGGACCGCGGCCTGGAGGCGGTGGCGTACGCGTACGAGGAGCAGACCCGCACGCCGCAGGGCGCCGACTGGTCCAAGCCGCAGGGCAAGCGCGACCCGCTCCAGCTGCGGAAGACGTTCACCGCGGCGCCGCGCGGCATCTCGCTCCTGATCGGCTGCAACACCTTCCCCACGTGGAACGGCTACCCCGGTCTCTTCGCCTCGCTGGCGACCGGCAACCCCGTCCTGGTCAAGCCGCACCCGCGCGCGGTGCTCCCGCTCGCGCTCACCGTGCGGGTGGCCCGCGAGGTGCTCGCCGAGGCGGGCTTCGACCCCAACCTGGTCGCCCTGGCCACCGAGCGGCCCGGCGAGGGCATCGCGAAGAGCCTGGCCCTGCGCCCGGAAGTCCGGATCATCGACTACACCGGTTCCACCGCCTTCGGCGACTGGCTGGAGGACCACGCCCGCCAGGCCCAGGTCTACACGGAGAAGGCCGGGGTCAACACGATCGTCGTCGACTCCACGGACGACTACCGGGGCATGCTGTCCAACCTGGCGTTCTCCCTCTCCCTGTACAGCGGCCAGATGTGCACGACCCCGCAGAACCTGCTGATCCCCCGCACCGGCATCACCACCGACACCGGCGACAAGTCCTACGACGAGGTGGTCACCGACATCGCCGCCGCGGTCACCGGCCTCCTCGGCGACGACGCCCGGGCGAACGCGCTGCTCGGCGCCCTGGTCAACCCCGATGTGAAGGCCCGCCTGGAATCGGCTCCGGAGCTGGGCGAGGTGGCCCTGGCCTCCCGCGAGGTGACCAACCCGGAGTTCCCCGACGCCGTGGTCCGCACCCCCGCCATCGTCCGGCTGGACGCCGCCAAGCCCGACGACGAGAAGCACTACCTGTCGGAGTGCTTCGGTCCGGTCGCCTTCGCGGTCGCGGTCGACTCGACGGCCGACGCGATCGAGCTGCTGCGCCGCACGGTGCGCGACCGGGGCGCGATGACGGTCGGCGCGTACACCACCTCACCGGAGGTGGAGCGCGCGGTGGAGGACGTCTGCCTGGACGAGTCGGCCCAGCTGTCGCTGAACCTGACCGGCGGGGTGTACGTCAACCAGACCGCGGCCTTCTCGGACTTCCACGGCTCGGGCGGGAACCCGGCGGCGAACGCCGCTCTGTGCGACGGGGCCTTCGTCTCCAACCGCTTCCGCATGGTGGAGGTCCGCCGCCAGGCCTGACCACGCCCACCGGCACCCCGGGGCGTGCCCGACCGGACACGCCCCGGGACCACATCGCAGCACCACGCCCGGACGGCCCCACCGCCTCCGTCGCCGGTGCGCGCTCCATGACCCGTTGGACGCTGCCCGTCGGCCCGTCGCCCGTGACCAGCCGGACTGGACCGGACCAGCGCTACGCGCCCGCCCCGGGGATCTCCGCGTACCGCTGCACCCACGCGTGCATGGCGATGGCGGCCGCGGCGCCCGCGTTGATCGACCGCGTCGATCCGAACTGCGCGATCGAGCACACCATCGCCGCGTGCTCCCGGGCCTCCTCGGTCAGCCCCGGCCCCTCCTGCCCGAAGAGCAGCACACAGCGGCGCGGCAGCTCGGTCCGCTCCAGCGGGACCGCCCCCGGCAGGTTGTCGATGCCGATGATCGGCAGGCCCTCGGCCTCCGCCCACGCGGTCAGCGACCGGGTGTCGGGGTGGTGGCGCACATGCTGGTACCGGTCGGTGACCATCGCGCCGCGCCGGTTCCACCGCCGCCGCCCCACGATGTGGATCTCCTTGGCGAGAAAGGCGTTCGCCGTGCGCACCACGGAACCGATGTTGAAGTCGTGGCCCCAGTTCTCGACCGCCACATGGAAGTCGTGCCGCCGCAGGTCCAGATCGGCGACGATCGCCTCCCGCGTCCAGTACCGGTAGGCGTCGCCCACGTTGCGCCGGTCACCGTGGGCGAGCAGTTCGGGGTCGTACCGCTCGCCCTCGGGCCACGGCAGCGGGTGCGGCCCGACGCCGATCTCCGGCCCGAAGCCGTCGTCGTACTGCGCCGGCTCCGCGTCGCCGCTGCCGTCCGTGCTACCGCTCTCGTTCCTGCTCACCCGACGAGCGTATGACCCCCGCCGTCGCGTTGCGGAGCCTCCTCGCCCTCGTCCCCCCGCCGCTGGCCGGGGACGTCGCCCCGGCCGGGAACGAGGCGCTGCCGGGCGAGGGCCGCCCGGGAGCCGACCCAGAGCAGGAAGGCGGTCGGCAGGAAGACGGCGTCCGCGGCGATCATCGCCATGGAGAAGAAGGGCAGTCCGAGCAGCAGGGCGATACCGGCGTGCTCGCACATCATGGCGACGAGCAGCACGTTCTTGACCCGCCGGTTGAACAGCGTGAACGGGAACGCGACCTGGACGGCGACCGTGCCGTACGTGATCAGCATCACCATGACGCCGTTGGTGGCGAGGAGGTCCGACAGCCAGGGCCAGGGCGTGAAGGAGTCGAGCTGGAGCGGGTAGTACAGCGCCGTGCCGTCCTGCCACCGCGAGCCCTGGATCTTGTACCACCCGGCGGTGGAGTAGATCAGACAGACCTCGGCCATGATCACGACGAGGGTCGCGTTGTGGGCGAGGTTGGCGATGACGTCGAGCAGGACGCGTGACTGGCTCCGCGGCGCGTAGCGGTTCACGAACCACCAGGCGCCCTCGCCGATCCACAGGATCCACAGGAGGGTCGGCAGCCACCAGGTGCCGCCGAGCCCGTCCGTCACTCCGGCGGCCATCAGCACCACGCCGAGCACGGCCCACAGGACCGGACCGGTCACGTCGCCCCGGATCCGTGCCGGTCGCCGAGGACCGTCCGCCGCCGCCTCGACGCCCTCGGTCGCGCCGGCCGGCCAGTCCGGATCCCGCGCTTCGGCGGCCTTCCGCTCCTGCCGCGCCGCCCGCCGGGCGTCCAGCGACCAGACCCGTGCGCAGCGCGTGAGCACCAGGTAGATCGCCATGATGTGGATGACGTTGTCGCCGCCGTCGCCCATGAAGATGCTGCGGTTCTGGACGGAGAGCACCCCGACCATGAACAGGACCGACATCGCCCGGGTGTGCCAGCCGACCATCAGCAGCGCCGCGGAGATGAGCGTGACCGCGTAGACGATCTCGAACCAGACGGTGCTGTCCGACCACATGAGTACGGAGAACGCCTGGTTGCTGGAGATCAACTGCTGCGCCATGTCCCAGCGCCAGGGGGCGTCGGGGCCGTACAGCTCGTGGCGGTTCGGCAGTTCGCGCAGCAGGAAGAAGAGGTAGGTGGCCGAGAAGCCGATCCGGATGACGGCGCTCTGGTACGGCCCGAAGGGGGTGGACGTGACGCGCTGGATGGCGCGGGCGATCCGGTGCTCGGCCCGGCGGCCGAGGGCGGGCGTGCTCACTTGTCCGCCTCCTCGGTGTTCGCGGGCAGGTCCGCGTCGGTCACCGTCCACCACGGCAGCACCCGGTAGGAGGGTTCGGTACTGATCCTCTCGTTGCTCCACGGGGGCGCCGGGACCGACCGGGTCTCGGAGCGGACCTGGATGCGCCGGACGGGGCCGCCGTAGTCGTGTCCGTCGAGGCGGAGCATCACGATGCGGCGGATGTAGCGCTCGGAGAGCTCACCGCGCAGGCCGTTGGGCCGGTCCTCGTTGTCGTGGGAGTTGAGGTAGAAGTCCCAGCCGCGACGGAGTTCGTTCTGGTTGACATGGCTGGGCAGAGGATTGCCGCGGATCGCCTTGCTGTCCTCGGCCGAGAGGCTCATCCAGCGGGTCGTGCGGACGCCGTCGCGACCGGCTATCTCAGCCCTCACGTGCACCGCGATGTTCTGCTGGAGCGGATTGGGGGCGAAGAGCTTCCAGTTCTGCTCGAACTCGGGATAGACCCACTCGTCGACCGCCTCGCCGTGCCGCTTGGTCAGGGTGTTGGAGGGGGCGACGTGCAGAAAGACCATGGCCAGCTGGACGCAGGCGATCACCCCGATCACGGACAGCGCGAGCGCGGCGACGATCTGGTACGGGAGGGAGAGGCCGGCCATCCCGCCCAGTGGCTCTGGTTCAGGCTCCTGACCTGCGTCGGAAGGATCCTTCTCGCGCTGCTCCGGTTCCGGACCGGCGACCCCGTTCCCGCGCGCGGCGCCGCTGCCGTCGTACGAATCCATCCCGCCCCGATCCCCGTCGATCCCCGGTCAGTTATCCACAGGGTTGACACCCTACGGGCCGTCGACCCACCATTGAAGACATTGAACCGAACGATCGGTCGGTAGGGAGCCCGGGATGGCGGCAGTGGCTGCGGACCAGACAGCGCAGGCGGGAGCGGGCAATCCCGCTGGGGCGGACGAGGCCCTGGAGGCGGCGTTCGACGCCGCGGTGGCGGCGGACGAGCGCATCGAGCCGCGCGACTGGATGCCCGACGCGTACCGGGCCTCGCTGGTCAGGCAGATGGCCCAGCACGCCCACTCCGAGATCATCGGCATGCAGCCGGAGGCCAACTGGATCACGCGCGCGCCCTCGCTCCGCCGCAAGGCGATCCTGATGGCCAAGGTGCAGGACGAGGCGGGCCACGGCCTGTACCTCTACAGCGCGGCCGAAACCCTCGGCACGGGCCGCGAGGAGCTGCTCGACAAGCTCCACGCGGGCCGCCAGAGGTATTCGTCGATCTTCAATTACCCGACGCTGACCTGGGCGGACGTCGGCGCGATCGGCTGGCTCGTGGACGGCGCCGCGATCACCAACCAGGTGCCGCTGTGCCGCTGCTCCTACGGTCCGTACGCGCGGGCGATGGTCCGCATCTGCAAGGAGGAGTCCTTCCACCAGCGCCAGGGGTACGAGCTGCTGCTCGCCCTCAGCCGGGGCACGCCCGCGCAGCACGAGATGGCGCAGGACGCGGTGGACCGCTGGTGGTGGCCGTCCCTGATGATGTTCGGCCCGCCGGACGACGCGTCGGCCCATTCGGCCCAGTCGATGGCCTGGAAGATCAAGCGTCACTCCAACGACGAGCTCCGGCAGCGCTTCGTGGACATATGCGTCCCGCAGGCCGAATCGCTCGGCCTCACCCTCCCCGACCCGGACCTCCGGTGGAACGAGGAGCGTGGGCACCACGACTTCGGCGCGATCGACTGGGCCGAGTTCCAGGAGGTCCTCAAGGGCAACGGGCCCTGCAACGAGCAGCGCCTGGCCCAGCGCCGCCGGGCGCACGAGGAAGGCGCGTGGGTACGGGAGGCGGCAGCCGCCCACGCCGAGAAGCACGCACCGGAACGGACAGCGGTGAGGACCGGAAGTCCCATCGTGAACGGGGAGGCGACAGCATGAGCAGCTCGACCGAATGGCCCCTGTGGGAGGTGTTCGTGCGTTCGCGGCGCGGCCTCTCCCACACCCACGCGGGCAGCCTGCACGCGCCGGACGCCGAGATGGCCCTGCGCAACGCACGCGATCTGTACACCCGCCGCTCCGAGGGCGTCTCCCTCTGGGTGGTGCCGTCGGCGCAGATCACGGCCTCCTCGCCGGACGAGAAGGACTCCTTCTTCGAGCCCGCCGGCGACAAGCCGTACCGGCATCCGACGTTCTACGAGATCCCGGAAGGGGTGAAGCACCTGTGACCGCGGCCCTCGCCCTGGGCGACGACGCGCTGGTGCTCTCGCACCGGCTGGGGGAGTGGGCCGGCCACGCCCCCGTGCTGGAGGAGGAGGTGGCCCTGGCCAACATCGCCCTGGACCTGCTGGGCCAGGCCCGGGTGCTCCTCTCCCTGGTCGGGGACGAGGACGAGCTGGCGTATCTGCGCGAGGAGCGGGCCTTCCGCAACGTCCAGCTGGTCGAGCAGCCGAACGGCGACTTCGCCCACACCATCACCCGCCAGCTCTACTTCTCCACCTACCAGCGGCTGCTGTACGAGCGGCTGGCATCGGGCGACGGCCCGTTCGCCGAACTGGCGGCCAAGGCCGTCAAGGAGGTCGCGTACCACCAGGACCACGCGGAGCACTGGACGCTCCGGCTCGGTGACGGCACCGAGGAGAGCCGTGCCCGGATGCAGCGCGCCACGGACGCCCTGTGGCGGTTCACCGGCGAGCTGTTCGAGCCGGTCGAGGGGATCGACATCGACTGGACGGCGCTCGACGGCGACTGGCTGGAATCCGTCTCCGCGGTGCTGGAGCGGGCCACGCTGACCCCGCCCGCCGGTCCCCGGTCCGGGGCGTGGGCCGCGGGAGCGGGGCGCCAGGGCGTCCACACCGAGCCCTTCGGCCGCATGCTCGCCGAGATGCAGCATCTGCACCGCAGCCACCCGGGGGCGTCATGGTGACCGGGACGCCCCTGGAGGAGGAGCTGCGCCATCTCGCGGGCTCCGTCCCCGACCCCGAGCTGCCCGTGCTGACCCTGGACGAGCTGGGGGTGCTCCGGGGCGTGGAGGTCGTCGCCCCGGGCCGGGTCACCGTGCGCCTCACCCCGACCTACACCGGCTGCCCCGCCATCGAGACCATGTCCTGCGACATCGAGCGGGTGCTGCACGACCACGGCATACCGGAGGTCTCCGTGGTCACGGTGCTCTCACCCGCCTGGTCCACGGACGACATCAGCGCGGAGGGGCGGCGCAAGCTCGCCGAGTTCGGCATCGCGCCCCCGCGCCCCCACGGAGCGGCCGCCGCCGGCGGTCCGGTGCCGCTCGCTCTCTCCGTCCGCTGCCCGCACTGCGGGTCGACCGACACGGAACTGCTGAGCCGGTTCTCCTCCACCGCCTGCAAGGCACTGCGCCGCTGTGTGTCGTGCCGCGAACCGTTCGACCATTTCAAGGAGTTGTAGATGTTCCATCCGCTCCGGGTCCGCTCGATCGAACGGCTCACGGACGATTCGGTGGCCGTCACTCTCGCCGTGCCGCCCGCGTCGCGCGAGATCTTCCGCCACAAGCCGGGCCAGCACCTCAACGTGCGGTACACGGCCGACGGCGAGGAGATCCGCCGTTCGTACTCGATCTGCTCCCCGGCCACCGAGGAGCCGGACGAGCCGGTCCTGCGGGTGGGCATCCGGCTGGTCGACGGCGGCAGGTTCTCCACGTACGCCCTGAAGGAGCTCGCCGTCGGCGACCAGGTCGAGGCGATGCCCCCGATGGGCCGCTTCGTGCTGACGCCCCGGCCCGGATCCTTCGCGGCGATCGTCGGAGGCAGCGGGATCACGCCGGTCCTGTCCATCGCCACCACGCTGCTGGCGCGGGAGCCCGCAGCCCGCTTCTGCCTGATCCGCAGTGACCGGACGGCGCTCTCGACGATGTTCCTGGACGAGGTGGCCGAGCTCAAGGACCGTTACCCCGACCGGTTCCAGTTGGTCACGGTCCTCTCCCGGGAGGAGCAGCAGGCCGGGCTGCCCTCCGGCCGGCTGGACGAGGACCGCCTCGCCGCCCTGCTGCCCGCCCTGCTCCCGGTGGACGGGGTGGACGGCTGGTATCTCTGCGGGCCGTTCGGCCTGGTCCGGGCGGCGGAGCGGGCGCTGGGCGGCCTGGGCGTCGACCGGACCCGCGTCCACCAGGAGATCTTCCATGTGGACGACGGTCCGGGCGCGGACACCCGGCCCCGGGCCACGGCGCCCGCCCACAGCAGACTCACCGCCACCCTGGACGGCCGCTCCGGCACCTGGCCGGTGGAGGACGGCGAATCCCTGCTGGAGACCGTGCTGCGCAGCCGTGCCGACGCACCGTACGCCTGCAAGGGCGGGGTGTGCGGGACCTGCCGGGCCTTCCTCGTCTCGGGCGAGGTGCGGATGGACCGCAACTTCGCGCTGGAGCCCGAGGAGACGGACGCGGGCTACGTGCTGGCCTGCCAGTCGCATCCCGCCACCCCGGAGGTGGAGTTGGACTTCGACCGCTGACCGCTCGCCACGTGTTCCCTTCTCGTAGAACCTGTTCTATCTTGACGAACCGTCAGATCCAGGCAGGACATCGGGCAGCGGGAGGCCGGGGCAGTGGACTTCACCTTCACCGAGGAGCAGCAGGCGGCCGCGGAGGCGGCGCGCGGGGTCTTCGCCGGGGTCGCGCCGGACGGGGTCCCCAGCCCCGCTCTCGTACCGGGCGCCGTGGCCGAGGACATCGACCGTCCGCTGTGGGCCCGGCTCGCCTCCGGCGATCTGCTGAGCCTCACCCTGTCGCCGGAACACGGCGGGGCCGGGCTCGATCCCGTCGCGCTCTGCCTGGTGCTGCGCGAGTCCGCCAGGGTTCTCGCCCGGGTGCCGCTGCTGGAGACCTGCGCGGTCGCGACGGCGCTCCAGCGGTACGGAGAGCCTTCGCTGGCCGCCGAGTTGTTGCCCCGGGCCGGCCGGGGCGAGCTGGTGCTCACCGTCGGCGCCAACGGCCGTTCGGGACACGAGCCGGCCGAACGTGCCGTCACGGCCCGCCCGGAGACGGCCGCGGCGGCCGATGCCGGTACCGAGGGCGCCCGGACCGGGGGTACGGACGCGGGCTGGGTGCTCGACGGGACGCAGACCGCGGTGCCCTGGGCCCAGGCGGCGGACTGGATAGCCGTTCCGGCCCAAACGCCCGAGGGCCGGACCGTGATCGCCCTGATCAGCCCCGGCCAGGACGGCGTCACCCTGGCCGAGCAGGTCTCCACCAGTGGCGAACGGCTCGCCGAGGTCCGGCTGGAGGCGGTACGCATCACGGGCCGCGCCCTGATGGATCACCCCGGTGCCTGGGCGTGGCTGCGCGCCCTCCTCACGACCGGCACCTGCGCACTCGCCCTGGGCCTGGGTGAGGCCGTGCTCGCCATGACGAGCGAATACACCGGAAAGCGGGAGCAGTTCGGTTTCCCCGTGGCGACGTTCCAGTCCGTCGCGGTACAGGCCGCGGACCGGTACATCGACCTGCGGGCCATGGAGGCGACGCTCTGGCAGGCCGCCTGGCGGATCTCCACCGGGGCCGACGGGACACTGCCCGCCGAGGGCGACATCGCGGTGGCGAAGATCTGGGCGTCGGACGGTGTCCGGCGGGTCGTTCAGACGGCGCAGCACCTCCACGGCGGGTTCGGCGCGGACACCGACTACCCGCTGCACCGCTTCCACGCCTGGGCGAAGCAGATCGAGCTGTCCCTCGGCCCGGCAGCGGCACACGAGGAGGCGCTGGGCGACCTGCTGGCCGCGCACCTTCTCGGCTGACAGTGGCGGGGCCCCGGCGCTCCTGCCCGGGACTCGGAACGCGGGCCCGAAGCACCATGCCCGGAGCAGGGACGCCGGAGCGCCGTGGCGGGAGCGCGGGGACCGGCGCCCGTACTCAGAGCACGAAGGCCGGAGTGCCGTTGTCCGTGACCATCGGGCGCCCGGCACCGTCCCAGGCGAGCATCCCGCCGTCGACGTTCACCGCGTCGATGCCCTGCTGCACGAGGTACTGGGTGACCTGCGCCGACCTGCCGCCGACCCGGCACACCACATGCACGCGCCGACCGTCACCGACTGCATCGGTCAGCTCACCGAAGCGCGCCACGAAGTCGCTCATCGGGATGTGCAGAGCGCCCTCGACATGCCCGGCGCCCCACTCGTTGTCCTCCCGGACGTCCAGCACGAAGCCGTCCGACGGGACCGCCGCGGCTTCCACCGAGGGCAGAGGGGCGAAATTCATGGGTCATGCCTTCTCTCGTACGTACGCGCCTGGGTCATCCGGAACGCTACTGCACCAGTGTCGCCAGCTCCGCCTCGCGCTGCGCGACCTCGCCCAGAAGCTGTTCGGCGATCTCGTCGAGCAGCCGGTCGGGGTCGTCCGGGGCCATCCGAAGCATGGACCCGATGGCGCTCTCCTCGAGCTCCTGGGCGAGCAGCGTCAGAAGCTCCTTGCGCTGGGTCAGCCAGTCCAGCCGGGCATAGAGCTCCTCGCTCTCGCCGAACCCCTTCTCCGGCGGAACCGGGCCCGCTTCCCACTCCTTCGCCAGCTCCACCAGGAGCTCCTCGTCGCCCCGGCCGTACGCGGCGTTCACCCGGGCGATGAACTCGTCCCGGCGGGCCCGTTCCGTCTCGTCCTGGGCAAGGTCCGGATGGGCCTTGCGGGCCAGGTCCCGGTAGAGCCTGCGTGCCTCCTCGGTCGGCCGGACGCGCTTGGGCGGCCGGACCGGCTGCTCCGTCAGCATCGCCGCGGCCTCGGGGGAGAGCCCGTCGGAGTCCATCCAGTCATGGAACAACTCGTCGACACCGGGCATCGGCATCACGATCGCACGGGCCTCCTGCGCCTTGCGGATGTCCTCCGGGTCGCCCGTTCTGGCGGCCCGGGCCTCCGCGATCTGCGCGTCGAGCTCGTCGAGGCGGGTGTACATGGGACCGAGCTTCTGGTGGTGCAGTCGCGAGAAGTTCTCGACCTCGATCCGGAAGGTCTCCACCGCGATCTCGAACTCGATCAGCGCCTGCTCCGCCGCCCGCACCGCCCTCGCCAGACGGGCCTCGGGCTGCTCCTCCTCGGCCCGGGCGCCCGCACTGCCGGCATCCGCGCCACCGGCGCCCGCAGCACCGGTATCCGCACCACCGGTATCCGCGTCTCCGGTCCCGGAACTCCCGGTCCCGGCGCTCCCGTCCTCGGCATCGGGCCGGGGACCGGCAGCGGCCGGCCCACCGTCCTGCTCGAACGGCTCGTCCTGCCGGTCGTCGTCGTTCCGGCCATCGTCGTTCGGGGAGGTCGGCACCCCGGCGGCTTCGTGGGTCACCCGTCCAGCGTATGGCCCCGGCCCGCCTCCCCCGTACGCCCGGTCGGTCCGGCGCGGCTCAGACGCCCAGCTCGGCGGCTATTCGCCCGGAACCTATCGCCCGTACCAACTCCGCGTGATCCGCCTCCGTACGGTCCGCGTAGGTCACCGCGAACGCCGCCACCGCCTCGTCCAGCTCGTCGTTCTTGCCGCAGTAGCCCGCGATCAGCCGCGGATCGGCGCTGTGCGCATGGGCCCGCGCCAGCAGCGCCCCCGTCATCCGGCCGTAGTCGTCGACCTGGTCGGCCGCCAGCGCGGCCGGGTCGACGCTCCCCTTGCGGTTCCTGAACTGCCGTACCTGGAACGGGCGTCCGTCCACCGTGGCCCAGCCCAGCAGGATGTCGCTGACGACCTGCATCCGCTTCTGCCCGAGCACCACCCGGCGCCCCTCGTGCACCGACCGGGGCACTTCGAAGCCGACAGCCGGCAAGTACGGCGCCAACACGGACCGCCGCGCCTCCTTCACCTGAAGCACCAGCGGCTCACCCCGGTGATCGAGCAGGAGCACCACGTACGACCGGGTGCCGACGCTCCCCGTGCCGACCACCCGGAACGCCACGTCCTGTATCGCGTACCGGGCGAGAAGCGGGACCAGGTCCTCCGAGACCGTGCCCACGTACTCGCCCAGCGCGGACGCGACCGCGGCGGCCTCGCCGTCCGACACCCGCCGCAGTACCGGCGGCGCGTCGACGAAGCGGCGGCCGCCGTCGACGGACTCCTCCGTGGACTTCGCCGCGAAACGGGCGCTCGTGTTCTTCCGGGCCTTCTCCGAGACCCGCTCCAGAGTGCCGAGAAGGTCCCGCGCGTCCGTGTGCGAGACCAGCTCCTCGTCCGCGATGGCGTTCCAGGAGTCGAGCGCGGGCAGCTTGGCCAGCAGCCGCATCGTCCGCCGGTACGCCCCCACCGCGTCGTACGCGCCCCGCCGACAGGTCTCCTCGTCCGCCCCGGCCTCACGCCCCGCGAGCACCAACGAGGTGGCCAGACGCTTCAGGTCCCACTCCCAGGGGCCGAAAACGGTCTCGTCGAAATCGTTCAGATCGATGACCAGACTGCCCCGCGCATCGCCGTACAGCCCGAAATTGGCCGCGTGCGCGTCGCCGCAGAGCTGCGCACCGACCCCGCTGACGGGCGTGCCCACCAGGTCGTGAGCCATCAGACCGGCCGAGCCCCGCAGAAAGGCGAAGGGCGTGGCCGCCATCCGCCCCACCCGGATCGGGGTGAGCTCGGGCACCCTGTCCCGGCTCGACGCCTCCACCGCCCGCACCGCGTCCGGCCGCCCGGCCGGCAGGTCCAGGTCCGCGTGCGAGGACCGGGGCACCTGCCCGCGCAGCGCCTTGCCCGCGTCCTTCGGCAACCGCGCCGCGCCGTCTCCCGCCCGGCCCGGCCCGGCCGCCCGTCGCGCGAATCCGGGCACGGCCGGGATACGCGAATCCCCTGCCCCCGCCCGCCGGACCGGCACCGCCATCCCGCTGTCGCCCATGGCGCGCAGCCTCCCCCCGTACCCACCTGCGCTCCTGGCCGAATGCCTGTCGCAGAGCAATTCCGACGAAGGTACCCCCGCCCGCCGAAAGCCGCTCGCCCCTGTGGAAAACCTGTCCGACCGCCTGTGGACAGCGCCCCGGTCCCCGTCAGGAACCGTCGCCGTCAGACGCCGACGGCCTCCTCCAGCTCCTCCTCGACCTCTTCACTCCCTACAGTCCCCGCAGCACCCTTGGCCACCCCTGCCGCCGAAGCACCAGTACCAGCGAGGGCACCGGCCTTCCGCCGCTTCGATTCGGCCATTCCCGCGAGTCCCACCATCACCAGGCCCACCACGAGCCAGAGTCCGAGCACCAGCACATGCCCGCCGAGCCCGTGTCCCTCGAAGTACACATGGCTGCGCACCCCCTCGACGAAGCCCGCCCCGTTCCAGAAGGAGTGCAGGGAAGCGAAGAAGCCCGGCTGCAGTTCGGGCCGGAAGATGCCCCCGGAGCTGGTGAAGTTGAGCATCACGAACAGCACCATCAGGCCCAGCGTCGTCCACCGCTTGAGGAAGGTGTGCAGTCCGACGCCGATCAGCAGGATGCCCGCGGAGTAGAGCCAGGCCATCGCCCACAGACCACCGAGTCCCTGGTCCACCAGCCCGAACAGCGGCCCCGCGAACACCACGCCGATCACGCTCACCACGAACGACGTGACAACGGCCAGTGCGGCCCTGATCCGCAGCGCCAGCACGGCCCCCGCGCCCCCGATGACCGCGACCGACGCGTACGAGCCGATGCTCAGCGCGACCAGGAGGAAGAAGATGCCCTGGCCGGTCGGATCGCCGTCCGCGGTCGGCGCCGTGTCCGTCACCTTCAGAGGGGCGCCCCGCTCCGCCGCGACCTTGGTGAAGACCTTCTCCACCACCGTGGCGCTGGTGTCGGAGGACGCGCTCGCCACCAGCAGCTCGGGGCGGCTCCCCGGCAGGTAGGCACCGTAACTCGTCTGCGTCCTCAGGTGATCCGCGGCGGTGGCGCGGTCCGGAACGGTCCGCACGCTCAGCGCCCCGTCGCTCCTGTCCTGGAGGTTCTGCGCGAGCACCTGGGCCCTCGCCCCCGACCCGACGACGTCCACCCGGAGATCGTGCGGCTCCGGGGCATGGAAGGCCCCGAGATAGGCCAGCCCCATACCGATGCACATCAGCAGCGGTGTGACGAAATGCCCCAGCACATGACGGAGAGCGGCGGCGGTGGAGCCGGGGGCTCCTTCCGGACTTGCGGACATCCAGAACACTCCAATAGTTGTCTTTTACAACTCCAAACTCGTTGTACTATACAACCAGCATCAGGGAGAGCGAGACGGAGGCCGGAGCGTGCCGGACACACCCGAGGAACGTGAAGCATCGCTGGACGTCATCCAGCGCGAGCTGACGGCTTTCGCACGCCGCGCACGCGCCACGGCGGCCCGCCTCCACCCGGAGCTTCCTCTGGTCTCGTACACCCTGCTGGCACACATCGAGGATCGAAACGGCTGCCGCGCGACGGATCTGGCCGCCCACTACATGCTGGACAAATCAACGGTCAGCCGACAGGTCGGCACCCTGGAGAAACTGGGACTGGTCGAGCGCCACCCGGACCCGGACGACCACCGGATCCAGGTACTGCACCCCACCGAGGCCGGAACCCGGGTCCTCGCCTCCACCCACGCCAGCCGCCGCACCGCCTACCGCGAACGCCTCGCGGACTGGTCGGAGGAAGATCTCGCCCGGTTCGCGGAGTACCTGCTCCGCTACAACACGGTCGGCGACACCACCGCGTAGGCCGCAGAGGTCGCAGAGCTCGCCAACTACCGCAGGGGGTCTGAACCAGACGTTTCACGTGAAACGTCCGGAGAGAAGCCGGAGTCGGAACCAGTCCGTGAGCCAACCCGGGAAGCAGAGCCGGAAGCGAGGCAGCGCATCGAGTCGCGAACCAAGTCGCATATCAAGCCAGGAACGAAGAAGCCCCACAAGCCGTTGGGCCTGTGGGGCTTCTCTCTTGTGCGCGAGGGGGGATTTGAACCCCCACGTCCCTAAGGACACTGGCACCTGAAGCCAGCGCGTCTGCCGTTCCGCCACTCGCGCAAGAGTGGTGTTTCCGGGCTCCTTCACCGTTTCGGTGCGCTTGCCTGGCGACATCCGGAAGATTAGCACGCTATGCAGGGTGGATTCACATCCGTTGTTTCACCGGTCGACTGAAGGGAAGCGGGAACGCCGGGCGGCCGCCCCCACTCCTCCTGTGTGCACCCCGCGTGCGGGACACTGTGAGGAGGCCGCCTCTACGATCCGTGTGAGAGGTGACACTCATCCACAGGGCAGACAAGGGGAACCAGCCGATTTCCCGACGCGTGGATACGATCAGTAAGCAGTACAGGGACGACTACGACGGAGGAGGTGCCCCATGGGAGTCATGAAGCGTTTCGAGCAGCGTCTCGAGGGTCTGGTCAACGGCACCTTCGCCAAGGTCTTCAAGTCCGAGGTCCAGCCGGTCGAGATCGCCGGCGCCCTCCAGCGCGAGTGCGACAACAACGCGACGATCTGGAACCGCGAGCGGACCGTCGTCCCCAACGACTTCATCGTCGAACTCAGCACACCCGACTACGAGCGACTCAGCCCGTACTCCGGGCAGTTGGGCGACGAGCTCTCCGGGCTGGTCCGCGACTACGCGAAGCAGCAGCGGTACACCTTCATGGGCCCCATCAAGGTCCACCTGGAGAAGGCCGACGATCTCGACACCGGGCTCTACCGGGTGCGCAGCCGCACCCTGGCGTCGAGTTCGTCGCAGCAGCCCTCCCAGGGCGCGCAGGGCCAGCCACCCCATCCGGGACCGGCCCGTCCGCAGCCGCCCGGCGGCGGCTACGGCTACCCGCCCAGCTCTCCCCCGCCCATGCCTCCCGGCCCGCCCCCGGGCGCCAGGCCCGGAGCGCCCAGCACCGACCGGCACCCGCCGGCCGGGCCCAGCCCCCTGCCCAACGCGCAGGTGCGACGCTGGATCGAGATCAACGGCACCCGCCATCAGATCTCCCGCCCGACGCTGGTGCTGGGCCGCAGCACCGACGCCGACGTGCGGATCGACGACCCCGGCGTATCGCGTCGGCACTGTGAGATCCGGACCGGAACGCCCTCGACGATCCAGGATCTCGGGTCTACCAACGGCATCGTGGTAGACGGGCAGCACACCACCCGCGCTACGCTCCGCGACGGCTCGCGGATCGTCGTGGGCAGCACCACCATCGT
The DNA here is from genome assembly GCF_043079735.1 of Streptomyces sp. NPDC015144. Classification (NCBI taxonomy): domain Bacteria; kingdom Bacillati; phylum Actinomycetota; class Actinomycetes; order Kitasatosporales; family Streptomycetaceae; genus Streptomyces; species Streptomyces sp. NPDC015144. The sequence goes on from NZ_JBIBUU010000009.1 coordinate 157,892, forward strand.
TTACCGGCAAGCCGAAGGGTGAAGCGGGGGCAATGTCAGAGCTGACCCTGACGGTCATGCGGCTAGGTTTCCTGGCTGTTCTGTGGCTATTCGTGATCGTGGCCGTACAGGTCATCCGCAGCGATCTGTTCGGAACGCGTGTCACGCAGCGCGGCTCACGCCGCACCGCGAGCGACGCACGGCCGGCACAGGCGCGCCAGAACACCGCCGCGCCGCCGCAGCAGCGCCAGCAGTCCGGCCGCCAGCGCCGGGGGGCGCCCACCAAGCTGGTCGTCTCCGAGGGGAGCCTCACCGGCACCACGGTGGCGCTCCAGGGCCAGACGATCACGCTGGGCCGGGCGCACGATTCGACGATCGTGCTGGACGACGACTACGCGTCCAGCAGGCATGCCAGGATCTACCCCGACCGTGACGGCCAGTGGATCGTCGAGGATCTCGGGTCCACCAACGGCACGTATCTCGACCGGACCCGCCTCACCACCCCGACGCCCGTTCCGCTGGGTGCGCCGATCCGGATCGGCAAGACCGTCATCGAGCTGCGGAAGTAGTACGACAATGAGCGAGCGGAGCGAGCGAGCCGCGGCAGTCCGGGCATCGGACTCCGTCCGGCTCCCGACCGGAGGGTGGGCAGTGTGGCTCAGGACCGGCTGTACCCGGAGCCGACGGGCGAGGTGGGCATGAGTCTTTCCCTGCGCTTCGCCGCCGGATCGCACAAGGGCATGATCCGGGAGGGCAACGAGGACTCCGGTTACGCCGGTCCCCGCCTCCTCGCCATCGCCGACGGCATGGGCGGACAGGCGGCCGGCGAGGTCGCCAGCTCCGAGGTCATCTCCACCCTCGTCCAGCTCGACGACGACGTCCCCGGCTCGGACATCCTCACCTCGCTCGGTACGGCGGTCCAGCGGGCCAACGACCAGCTTCGCGTGATGGTCGAGGAGGACCCCCAGCTGGAGGGCATGGGCACCACGCTCACCGCCCTCCTCTGGACCGGCCAGCGCCTCGGCATGGTCCACGTCGGCGACTCCCGCGCGTACCTCCTCCGTGACGGCGTCCTCACCCAGATCACCCAGGACCACACCTGGGTGCAGCGGCTGGTCGACGAGGGCCGGATCACCGAGGAAGAGGCCACCACCCACCCGCAGCGCGCCCTGCTGATGCGCGCGCTCGGCAGCGGCGACCGCGTCGAGCCCGATCTCTCCATCCGCGAGGTCCGGGTCGGCGACCGCTATCTGATCTGCTCCGACGGGCTGTCCGGCGTCGTCTCCCACCAGACCCTGGAGGAGACGCTCGCCAGCTACCAGGGCCCTCAGGAGACCATCCAGGAGCTGATCCAGCTCGCCCTGCGCGGCGGTGGCCCCGACAACATCACCTGCATCGTCGCCGACGTCCTCGACGTCGACAGCAACGACACCATGGCCTCGCAGTTCAACGACACCCCCGTCGTCGTCGGCGCGGTCGCGGAGAACCAGGCCGCGCAGATGGCCGCCGCCGAGAGCACGGCCGCCATGCAGACCCCCGCCGGACGCGCGGCCGGCCTCGGCCGCCCCGTGGCGCCGCCCCCGGGGGGCTTCGGCCCGCCCGGCAGCGGTGACGCCGACGCGTACGGCGGGATGCCGGAGGGCTCCTTCGACTCGTACACCGACGACGACTTCGTCAAGCCCGGTGGCGGCCGCAAGTGGCTCAAGCGCTCCCTCTACACGGTGCTGGCGCTGGCCGTCGTCGGCGGTGGCGTCTACGGCGGCTACCGCTGGACGCAGAACCAGTTCTACGTGGGCGCCAACAAGGAGCACGTCGCGCTGTTCCGCGGCCTCAGCCAGGACCTGGCGTGGGTCTCGCTCTCGAAGGTCGAGAAGGACCACCCCGAGATCGAACTCAAGTACCTCCCGCCCTACCAGCGCAAGCAGGTCGAGGCGACGATCGCCGAGGGCGACCTGGCCGCGGCCCGCGAGAAGATCAGCGAACTCGGGATCCAGGCATCCGCCTGCAAGAAGGACGCCCAGCGGCGCGCGGCGGCGGAGAGCGACGCCCGCCCGGACCCGGAGAAGTCCGGAGGCATCGACGCGAACGCCCCCAAGACGTCCTCCACGTCCAAGGACACCAAGACCAAGCCGACCACCACGACTCCCACTCCTGGTCCCAGCCTCTCGGAGGAAGAGAAAAAGCTGGTCCCGCAGTGCGGTAAGCAGTAAAGCCGTAGGGGGCCTTCAGCACCATGAGCGTTGTCACCAATACGACCACGATCGGCGCGATCGACGCACCGAGCCGCCGCAACACCGAACTGATGTTGATGGCCTTCGCCATCGCCATCTCGGTGTTCGCCTACGCCAATGTCGGGCTCGCCCTCAACGGCAAGCTCCCTTCGGGCATGCTCGGATACGGGCTCGGCCTTGCTCTCCTGGGCGGCATCGGCCACCTCGCCGTCCGTAAGTTCGCTCCCTACGCGGATCCCTTGCTGTTGCCGCTGGCGACCCTGCTGAACGGGCTGGGGCTGGCCATCATCTGGCGGCTGGACCAGTCCCCGAGGTTCCAGGCGACCCGTGACTTCGCTCCCGCCGCCTCCAAGCAGCTGCTCTTCTCGGCCGTGGGCGTCGCGCTCCTGGTGGGCGTCCTGCTGCTGCTCAAGGACCACCGCATCCTGCAGCGCTACACCTACATTTCCATGCTGGTGGCGCTGTTCCTGCTGATCCTGCCGATGTTCTTCCCCGCCGTGAACGGCGCCAAGATCTGGATCAAGATCCCCGGTGTCGGCACGATCCAGCCCGGAGAATTCGCCAAGATCATCATCGCGGTGTTCTTCGCCGGCTACCTCATGGTGAAGCGGGACGCGCTGGCCCTGGCCAGCCGCCGCTTCATGGGGCTGTATCTTCCTCGCGGCCGTGACCTCGGTCCGATCCTCATGGTCTGGGCCTTCTCCATCCTGATCCTGGTCTTCGAGACCGACCTCGGTTCGTCGCTGCTGTTCTTCGGCATGTTCGTCGTCATGCTGTACGTGGCCACCGAGCGCACCAGCTGGATCGTCTTCGGTCTGCTGATGTCCGCGGCGGGTGCCGTGGGCGTCGCGGCCTTCGAACCCCACGTTCAGCAGCGTGTGACCGCCTGGCTCGACCCGTTCGACGGCTGGGGCAAGCTGGCCGCCAGCGAGCAGATGGCCAAGTCCCTCATGGCCTTCGGCTCCGGCGGCACCCTCGGTACCGGGCTCGGCCAGGGCAACTCCGACCTGATCGGCTTCGCCGCCAACTCCGACTTCATCCTCGCCACCGTCGGCGAAGAGCTGGGACTGGCCGGGATGATGGCCATCCTGCTCGTCTACGGATTGATCGTCGAGCGCGGTATCCGCACGGCCCTCGCCGCCCGTGACCCCTTCGGCAAGCTCCTCGCGATCGGGCTCTCCGGCTCTTTCGCCATCCAGGTGTTCGTCGTCGCCGGCGGTGTCATGGGGCTCATCCCGCTGACCGGTATGACCATGCCGTTCGTCGCGGCAGGCGGGTCGTCCGTGATCGCGAACTGGGCCCTGGTCGGCATCCTGCTCCGCATCAGCGACACCGCCCGTCGGCCCGCCCCGGCTCCCGCCCCCTCACCCGACGCCGAGATGACCCAGGTGGTCCGACCGTGAACAAGCCCCTGCGCCGGATCGCGATCTTCTGCGGGGTGCTCGTCCTCGCGCTCCTGGTCCGCACCAACTGGCTCCAGTACGTCCGCGCCGACGAGCTGAACGGCAACGAGCACAACCGCCGCGTACAGATCGAGCGCTACGCCCACGAGCGCGGCAACATCATCGTCGACGGCAAGTCCGTCACGGGCTCCGTCGAGACCAAGGACAGCGACTTCAAGTACAAGCGGGTCTGGAAGAACGGCCCCATGTGGGCCCCCGTCACCGGCTACGCCTCGCAGGCGTTCGACGCCTCGCAGCTGGAGAAGATCGAGGACGGCATCCTCACCGGCAACGACGACCAGCTCTTCTTCAACCGCACCCTGTCGATGTTCACCGGCGGGAAGAAGCAGGGCGGCAACATCGTCACCACGCTGAACAGCGCCGCCCAGAAGGCCGCCTTCAAGGGACTCGGCAGCAAGAAGGGCGCCGTCGCCGCGCTCGACCCGCAGACCGGCGCCGTCCTGGCCCTGGTGAGCACCCCGTCGTACGACCCCTCCGTCTTCGCCGGGAACTCCTTCAAGGACTCCGAAGCCCGCCAGAAGCTCCTGAACGACAAGGACAAGCCGATGCTCAACCGGGCATTGCGCGAGACCTACCCTCCCGGCTCGACCTTCAAGGTCGTCACCGCCGCCGCGGCCCTGGAGAACGGGCTGTACAGCAACGTCGACGAACCGACGGACTCGCCGCTGCCCTGGCGGCTCCCGCTGAGCACCCAGGACCTGCCCAACGAGGGCAACATCCCCTGCAAGAACGCCTCGCTCCGGGAAGCCCTGCGGTGGTCCTGCAACACCGTCTTCGGCAAGATCAGCGATGACCTCGGCAACGAGAAGATGATGGCGGAGGCCGCGAAGTTCGGCTTCAACCAGGAGATCTTCATCCCGGTCCGCGCCGACGCCAGCGCCTACCCCAAGGACAACCGTCCGCAGAACGCCATGGCCGGCATCGGCCAGGCGTCCAACCGCGCGACCCCGCTCCAGATGGCCATGGTCGCCGCGGCCATCGCCAACGACGGCAAGCTGATGCAGCCGTACATGGTCGCCGAGCGCCAGACCCCCAGCCTCGACGCGATCTACACCCACCAGAAGGAACAGTTCAGCCAGCCCCTCAGCGGTGAGAACGCGCAGAAGCTCCAGCAGATCATGGAGACCGTGGTCAAGACCGGCACGGGAACCAACGCGCAGATCAGCGGCGTCACCGTAGGCGGCAAGACCGGTACGGCCCAGCACGGCCTGAACAACAGTGAGAAGCCGTACGCCTGGTTCATCTCCTACGCCAAGACCGACAGCGGCTCCCCGGTCGCCGTCGCCGTCGTCGTCGAGGACAGCCAGGCGGGCCGGGACGACATCTCCGGTGGCGGCCTCGCCGCCCCGATCGCGCGGGACGTCATGAAGGCGGTCATCGACAGCAAGCGGTGATGCCCGTCACATCGGGTGCCACATCTGCACATGGGGATACCGGTCGGGTATCAGGTCCGGACTACGGGCCGATCAGGTAGCCCGCGGCCGGTAGCGTATGCGCGAGCAGCACACCGCCGGACCACACACCGGTGTGGTCGGGACTGACGGAGAGGGCTGGAACAGTTATGGAAGAGCCGCGTCGCCTCGGCGGCCGGTACGAGCTGGGCTCGGTGCTCGGCCGTGGTGGCATGGCCGAGGTGTACCTCGCACACGACACCCGGCTCGGCCGCACCGTAGCCGTGAAGACGCTCCGGGCCGACCTGGCCCGTGACCCGTCGTTCCAGGCCCGGTTCCGCCGTGAGGCCCAGTCCGCCGCCTCGCTCAACCACCCGGCGATCGTCGCTGTCTACGACACCGGCGAGGACTACGTCGACGGGGTCTCCATCCCGTACATCGTGATGGAGTACGTCGACGGGTCGACCCTCAGGGAGCTTCTGCACTCCGGCCGCAAGCTGCTGCCCGAGCGCACCCTGGAGATGACCGTCGGCATCCTCCAGGCGCTGGAGTACTCGCACCGCGCCGGAATCGTCCACCGCGACATCAAGCCGGCGAACGTCATGCTGACGCGCACCGGCCAGGTCAAGGTCATGGACTTCGGCATCGCCCGCGCCATGGGCGACTCCGGGATGACGATGACCCAGACCGCCGCCGTCATCGGCACCGCCCAGTACCTCTCCCCCGAGCAGGCCAAGGGCGAGCAGGTCGACGCGCGCTCCGACCTCTACTCGACCGGCTGCCTGCTGTACGAGCTGCTGACCGTCCGGCCGCCCTTCATCGGGGACTCCCCGGTCGCGGTCGCCTACCAGCACGTACGGGAAGAGGCGCAGCCGCCGAGCACCTTCGATCCCGAGATCACGCCCGAGATGGACGCGATCGTGATGAAGGCGCTGGTCAAGGACCCCGACTACCGCTACCAGTCGGCCGACGAGATGCGGGCCGACATCGAGGCGTGCCTCGACGGCCGGCCGGTCGCCGCCACCGCGGCGATGGGCGCGGCAGGTTACGGCGGCTACGACGGGTACGGCAACGAGCAGCCGACCACCGCACTGCGCCCCGCGGACCAGAACGGCGCCGCCACCTCCATGCTGCCCCCGGTCAACCCGGAGGACGGCAGCTACGACGACCGGCCGGACCGGCGCCGCCAGAAGAAGAGCAACACCTCGACGATCCTGCTGATCGTCGCGGGCGTCCTGGTGCTGATCGGCGCGATCCTGATCGGCCAGGCCGTCTTCAGCGACAACAAGAAGGACACCCAGGTCGACGCACCGAACCTGGTCGGCCTGACCGTCGACGCGGCGGAGCAACGCGCGGGGAACGCCGAGGTCGTCATGAAGGTCGGCTCGCGCAAGGAGTGCGAGGACCAGCCGAAGGGCAAGATCTGCAGCCAGACGCCGGAGGCCGACACTCCGATGGAGAAGCAGGACACCGTCACGGTCGTCGTCTCCACCGGTGCTCCCAAGATCGAGGTCCCGGACGTCACGGAGAAGTCCCAGGACAGTGCCCGGAAGGCGCTGGAGGACAAGGGCTTCACGGTCAAGGTCGTCACGGAGGAGTCCGAGAAGTCGCCGGACACGGTCATCCGGCAGGACCCCGCGGGCAACGCGAAGGCGGAGAAGAACTCCGAGGTCACGATCACCGTCGCCAAGCAGGCGGAGGCAGACCTTCCGGACGTTCGCAGCCGGACCATCGACCAGGCGCTGGCCCAGCTCTCCCCGCTCGGGTTCACCAACATCTCCCAGCAGCAGGTGGATTCGGAGCAGCCCGCGGGCACGGTCATCGAGCAGAGCCCGGCCGGTCCGAGCAAGCAGCCGAAGAACACCCCGATCGTCCTGAAGGTCTCCAAGGGCCCGCAGGAGCCGGAGAAGGCCACCGTGCCGGATCTGCGCGGCAAGACCATCGGTGAGGTGAAGGGCCTGCTCGCCGGGGCGGGGCTCCAGCTCGGCCAGGTGCAGGGCCCGAGCGACGACAACGCGAGGGTCATCGGCTTCCAGCCGGGAGCCGGCCAGCAGGTCGACAAGAACAGCGCGGTCAACGTGCAGACCATGCCGGGCGGCGGTGACGGCAATATCTTCGGCGGCCCGTCCGGCTCACGCCGCTGAGCCGGTAGGTACGCCACCGCGAAGGGCCCCGGCCACCATCTGGTGACCGGGGCCCTTCGTCGTACGCGGGCGGCGGGTGCGCTCAGCGCAGCTCCGCCGGCTTCGTGCGGTCCTTGTCCACCTTCTCGGTGCGCACCAGCTCGCCCCACACGATGTAGCGGTACTTCGAGGTGTAGACCGGCGTGCAGGTCGTCAGCGTGATATAGCGGCCCGGCTTCTTCGCCCCCGAGCCCTCCGGCACCGGCTGCAGGACGTCGACGTTGTACTTCGACGTCTCGGGCAGCTCCTTGAAGACCTTGTAGACGTACCAGGTGTCCCGGGTCTCGAAGACGACCGGGTCGCCGGTCCGCAGCTTGTCGATGTTGTGGAACTTGGCGCCGTGCCCGTCGCGGTGGGCGGCCAGGGTGAAGTTGCCCTTCTTGTCCCACGGGAGGGCCGACTTCACCGGGTCGGTGTAGTAGCCGGCGATGCCGTCGTTCAGGTTCTCGGTGTCGGTGCCCTTCTTGACCAGCACCTCGCCGTTCCTCATCGCGGGGACGTGCAGGAAGCCGATGCCGTCCTTGGTGTCCAACGCGCCCGGCCCGCCCGCCCAGCGGTCACGGACGGTGTCGCCCTGCTTGGTGGCCTCCCGGTCGGCGAGGACGTTCGTCCACCAGAGGGAGTAGACGACGAAGAGGCCCAGCACCAGACCGGCGGTGATCAGCAGCTCGCCGAAGAGACTGACCGCGGTCGCGACGGGATGCCTTCCCCGGCTCCGGGGCGGGGGCGGAAGCGGGGGTGCCGGCTCGCCGGTCTGCTCGTCATGCTCGGTCCTAGCCGTCACCGCACCCATCCCTGTCGTGATGTTGACTCAGCCCACGAGCGCGTCGGGCTTCCCCTTGCTGCGCGGCCGTTCGTCGATCATCTTGCCCCAGACGATCAAACGGTACGTACTCGTGAATTCCGGTGTACAGGTCGTCAGTGTGATGTACCGGCCGGGCTTGGTGAAGCCCGAACCGCGCGGGATCGGGTCGATCACCGAGACGTTGGACGGCGACGTCTGCGGCAGCATGCTCGTCATCTCGTACGTGTAGTACGCGTCCTGTGTCTCGACCACGACCTCGTCGCCGGGGTTCAGCCGGTTGATGTAGCGGAACGGCTCGCCGTGGGTGTTGCGGTGACCGGCCAGGGCGAAGTTGCCCTTCTTCGCCGAGGGCATCGCGGTACGGAGCGAGCCCTCGCTGTAGTGCCCGACCATGCCCCGGTCGAGGACCTTGTCCTTGTTGATGCCCTCGGCAATCGGGGCGACCACGTCCAGCTTCGGGATGTGGATGATCGCGAAGCCCTGACCGGCCTCGAACACGCCGGGGCTGCGGTCGCCCTTGGCCCAGTCGTCCTGGATCTTGTGGGTCTCCTTGCCCGCGTACTGGTTGGCGCGGACGTTCGTCCACCACAGCTGGTACGTGACGAACAGCAGCATCAGCACGCCGAGCGTGATGAACAGCTCGCCGGTGACCCGGCTGGCCACCACCGCGGGGCTGTCCTTGGCCGCGCGCGCCGCACGCCGCGCCTCGACGCGCGACATCGGCCGGCCGGACGGTGCGGCGGGCGGCGCGGTCTCCTGGCGCGGCTCGGCCCGGCGCCGCCCCCGCCCCTTGGCGGCGCGACGACGCTCGGCACGGCCCCCGGTACGCGGCTCGGGGTCGGTACGCGGCTCGGGATCCAGCAGCGGAACCGGATCCTCCGGGGCCAGCCCGGAGAGCGGGTCCGGAACCCCGGAACCCATGACCCCGGAGCCGATGATCCCGGAATCCGCCGCCCCGGGACCCGCCATCCCCGAGTCCATGATCCGGGAATCCGGAGCGTCGAAGGCCTGAGCGTCGAAGGCCGGAATGTCCGGTACCGGAGCCGCGGCGTCCGGGGGCCGGACCGGGTCGGGGGCCGCAGGGACCCGGGACAGGACCTCGGTGGCCTGGGCGCCGGGATCCGGCGCGGGCGTCTGCTGCCCGTACCAGTCCCGTTCGAAGCCCTCGGGGTCGTACCACTCCCGCGGGGTCTCCGCGGGGCTCTGCGCGCCGTACGCGGCCTGTGGCCGCTGCTCCGGGGCCCGGTGCTGGCCCGCCCCGGGAACGGCCTCCGGCCCCGACGGCTGGGCCGGGACGGTGTCCGCCCTGAACCACGGCGAGGAGTGCCGCCCCGGCAGCGGATCGGTCAGCGGATCCGCCAGGCCGTCGACAGCCGCCTCGAACGCGCCCGCGGCCCCGTGCGCCCCGTGCGCGCCCTGCTCGTACGGGCCGTCCTGTCCGGCGTCCGGTCCGGGGCGGGGCGAGGTCACGCGACGGCCTTGCCCACCACCGGCGCGAGCCCCGCCGACCGCGCGACGGCCCCTGTGTCGCCGCACCGCACCAGCCAGTTGGCCAGCATCAGGTGGCCGTACTCGGTCAGCACGGACTCCGGGTGGAACTGGACGCCCTCCACCGGCAGCTCACGGTGGCGCAGCCCCATGATGATGCCGTCAGCCGTCCGCGCCGTCACTTCCAACTCCGCCGGTACGGTGTCCGGTTCGGCGGCGAGCGAGTGGTAGCGGGTCGCGGTGAAGGGGGAGGGCAGACCGGCGAAGACCCCCGCCCCCTCGTGGGTCACCGGCGAGGTCTTGCCGTGCAGCAGCTCCGGGGCGCGGTCCACCACACCGCCGTAGGCCACCGCCATCGACTGCATCCCCAGGCAGACCCCGAAGACCGGGACGCCCGTCGCCGCGCAGTGGCGCACCATCTCGACGCAGACGCCCGCCTCCTCCGGAGTGCCGGGGCCGGGCGACAGGAGGACCCCGTCGAAGCCGTCCTGGGCGTGCGCCGTGGTCACCTCGTCGTTGCGCAGCACCTCGCACTCGGCGCCGAGCTGGTAGAGGTACTGGACGAGGTTGAAGACGAAGCTGTCGTAGTTGTCCACGACAAGAATGCGGGCACTCACCGGCCGCCTCCCGTCCCCGTCGCGCCGTCGACCGTCACGTCGCCGAACGGAAGCAACGGCTCCGCCCAGGGGAAGACGTACTGGAAGAGCACGTAGACGACGGCCAGCACCAGCACCAGCGAGATGAGCGCACGCACCCACGAGTTGCCCGGCAGATGCCGCCAGATCCAGCCGTACATGTCGTCCCTCCATTCGGTACGGGACCAGACTAAAGGGCCGCGGCGACGGCGTGGGTCAGCTGTGGAAAGCCGCGGGCCTGCCGTCCGCCACGGGCTGGGTGGCGTCCAGGTGGGCCCAGACGATCAGCCGGTGGCTGCTTCCCCACTCGGGCTCGCAGGTGGTCAGCGTCAGATAGCGCCCCGGCCCGTCGAAACCGGACTTCCGGGGGACGGGGTCGATGACCCCGACATCGCTCGGCACCGTCCGGTACGGCGTACGTCCGATGCGGTACGTGAACCACGTCGTCCCGTCCGTCAGCAGCACCGCGTCGCCCCGTCGCAGCTTCGGGAAGTCCTTGAACGGGTCCCCGTAGGTGCGCCGGTGGCCGGCCACCGCGAAGTTGCCGCTCGCGCCGAGGCGGGCCGTCCCCGCGTAGTGGCCGAGACCTTTCTGCAAGGTCCTGACCTCGGTGTTCTCCAGGACCGGCCACTCCCAGCCCTTGCCGAAGCGGGGGATGTACATCATCGCGAACGGCTTGCCGTCGCGGTACGCGGGCGCGGCGGGCCGCTTCGGAGCGGCCGGGGCGGACGACGGGGTGGTCTCCGGCGCGGAGGCCGTTCCGCGGTCCCACTGGTCGTGGAGCGATTCGATCTGCCCCTCGGTGGCGCCCGCCGCCCGCACTCCCGTCCAGAACAGGACGTACACCACGAAGAGCACGATCAAGGCGCCGACGGTGAGGCAGAGTTCGCTGAGCGTCCTGACGACCAGTCGCACCGACACCTGCCGGCCTCCCCACAGCCGCTGGCTACTTCACGGGCTCCGCATAGTGGAGGTCCACTGTGCCCGAGTAGCCGGGAAGAGTCACCGCCTCGTGCTCGTCGACTTTCCAGCCGAGCCCGTAGGCCTTCACGTACAGCAGGTAGTTGCTGATCGCCGGGGAGTCGTTGAGCGCCTGCTTGAGCCGCCCCGGGTCACCGACCGCGGTGATCTTGTACGGCGGGGAGTAGACCCGGCCCTGGAGGATCAGGGTGTTCCCGACGCAGCGGACCGCGCTGGTGGAGATCAGCCGCTGGTCCATGACCTGGATGCCCCGGGCGCCGCCCTGCCAGAGGGCGTTGACCACCGCTTGCAGGTCCTGCTGGTGGATGACCAGGTCGTTGGGTTGCGGATCGGGGTAGCCGGGGCTGGCGGTGGCGTTGGGCGGGGCGTCGTCGAGCGTGACGGAGACCGAGCGGCCGGTGAGCTTCCTGGTGCCGGCGACGCGCTCCAGCGCACCCAGCCTGGCGGCCTCCGCCTTCGTACTGCCGTCGTCCTCCCGGACCAGGGCGTCGATGTCGTCCCGCGCGACCGCGTTGACCTCGTCCAACTGGGCGTTCTTGCCGCTGCGCTGCTGGATGAGGTCGGAGAGCTTCAGCAGCGAGGAGTCGGTGCGGATGTTGGTGCCCTTGGCCGTGTTGGCGCTGGTCACGAAGATCAACCCGGCGAGCGCGAAGACGGCAGCGGTGAGCACCCGGGCCGGGTGCCGGAACGTGCGCCGGACCGGGCCTTGTCGGGAGTCGGCAGAATTGCTCAACGTACCCTTATCTCCTTAGGCACCAGGGAAGCACTACGCTAACGGACGCCCGGGGGAGGCAGTATTCCCCCTTGAGCCCCACCCCGGCGCCCGACACAGTTCCCTGCGCGGTCACGCAGCGCATCGACAGGAGAGTTCCTCGTGCCGAAGTCACGTATCCGCAAGAAGGCCGACTTCACGCCGCCCCCGGCGAAGCAGGCAACCAACATAAAGCTGACCAGCCGTAGCTGGGTGGCGCCCGTGATGCTGGCGCTCTTCCTGATCGGGCTGGCCTGGATCGTCGTCTTCTACGTGACCGACGGCGACCTGCCGATCCAGGACCTGGGCAACTGGAACATCGTGGTCGGCTTCGGCTTCATCGCCGGTGGCTTCGGTGTCTCCACGCAGTGGAAGTAGCGCCCTCGGCCCACTTACCCCACCGTTGTCCACACCGTTATCCACAGGCGGGGGAAAAGGTCAGACGATCTGTGGATAACTCCCCGAGAGTTGACGCCGGTGTGACTGCAGTGTCCCTCATCGGGGGATGACACGCCCCTTGTCCCGACTGGAGAAACCCAGCTCAGCGACAAGGGGCACAGTTGTTCCCACCGAGCGCGCAAGATCCGGCACGCGCTGTGGACAAGTACGACTGCGGATGAGCCGTTCGGGCCGCCCAGGGCCGCTCAGGTCAGGGCGGCCGTTCTACCGACGACCACGAGGACCACGGCCAGCAGGACTAGGGCGCAGGTGCCGTACTGCACCAGCGAGCGCCGCTCGCGGGGGGCGTACACCATGCCGACGGCGATCACCATGCCCGCGATCAGCCCGCCCACATGGGCCTGCCAGGCGATCCCGCCCCAGGGGTTGAACGTGATGACCAGGTTCACCGCGAGCAGTACGAGGACCGGGCGCATGTCGTAGTTGAGCCGGCGCATCAGCACGATGGTGGCGCCCAGCAGCCCGAAGACCGCCCCGGAGGCGCCGAGCGAGCTCTGGCCGGGCGCGGCGAGCCAGTAGGTGAGGGCGCTGCCCGCCAGGCCGGAGAGCAGGTACAGCGTGAGGTACCGGGCCCGGCCGAGCGCCGCCTCCAGCGGGCCGCCGAGCCACCACAGCCCCAGCATGTTGAACGCGATGTGCCACACCTCCTGGTGCAGGAACATCGACGTCACCAGCCGGTACCACTGCCCCTCGGCGACGCCTTCGAGCGGGCCGCCGTAGTAGATCTGGTGGCGGCCGAACAACATCAGCCGGACGACCAGCTCCGTGCCCTGGGCCAGGACCGCCAGATACACGGCGATGTTGATACCGAGCAGGATCTTGGTGATCAGGCGGGGATCGGCGGCGAGGGAGCCGCCCGGGGCCTTGCGCGGCGCCCCGGGGGCGGGGACGTGTCCCGTACCCGACCCCTGGCCGGCGCAGTCGGGACACTGGAAGCCGACCGAGGCGTCGACCATGCATTCGGGGCAGATCGGCCGCTCGCAGCGGGTGCACCGGACGTTCGCCTCGCGGCCGGGGTGGCGGTAGCAGCCGAGCGAGCCGTCCACGGCGGGCGGCTCGCCGCCGCTCGGCGGCTTCTGCTGATCCATGGGTCCCATCGCTTCCCGTCCCCTTCCGGTCCTGGTCATGGCGGGCACGGCGCCGTGACGGGGGCGGCATGCACCCTGCCGCCCCGCTCGTCCACTATGTATCAATACGGACGAACGGGGCGGCAGGTTCCCGGTCCGGGGATCAATCCGTGACCGGGCAGCGACCCGTGGTGATCATCGGGTCTCGATGACGACCGACTCGATCACGACGTCCTGCAGCGGACGGTCGGTACGGGGGTTGGTCTGGGTCTCGGCGATCGCGTCCACGACCTTCTTGCTGGCCTCGTTGGTGACCTCACCGAAAATGGTGTGCTTGCCGGTCAGCCAGGCGGTCGGCGACACGGTCACGAAGAACTGCGAGCCGTTGGTGCCCGGTCCGGCGTTGGCCATGGCCAGCAGGTACGGCTTGTTGAAGGCGAGATCGGGGTGGAACTCGTCGGCGAACTGGTACCCCGGCCCACCGGTTCCGTTGCCGAGCGGGTCGCCGCCCTGGAGCATGAAGCCGCTGATGACGCGGTGGAAGATGGTGCCGTCGTACAGCGGGGCGCGCGTCGGCTGTCCGGTCTTGGGGTCCGTCCACTCCCGCTCGCCCTTGGCGAGCTCGACGAAGTTCTTGACGGTCTTGGGCGCGTGGTTCGGCAGGAGCCGGATCTCGATGTCGCCCTGGTTGGTCTTCAGGGTGGCGTAAAGCTGCTCAGCCACGATCTGCCTTCCGTGAGTCTTGCGTGATGTCGGTCGCCGGGGCATCGGGCCCTCGGTGCCGCTCACCGATTGTCCATCGTCAGTGACGCTCCATCGATCCTCGCACGGACCGCGCGCCCGGGCCGACCGCCGCCGCCCGGGGGGCGCGGCACTCACCTCCCTGCCGCATCACAGGACGAAGCGTGACATCACGCTACGGAGGTTCCCGCCGCGCCGGACCCCTGGAACGCCGGGGGGGGGTGCGCCCCACACAGCCGGGTACCCCGGATGCCCGCCCCGCATGCCGGACCGGAATCCGGCAGGCATGATCTCGGAATGGGTGGAAAGGCGGAGTATCGACCCGCCACCAAGGAGGAGGATCACGTGACCCGCATCGACAGCGTGCGCGCCGCAACCGACTCGGCGAAGGAGAGCGTGCAGCACGCCGCGGACGTGGTGGCGCCCTACGCCGACACGGCCAGGGAGCAGGCCGCGTATCTCGCGTGCGAGGCCCGCGCGCGGCTGGCGCCGAAGGTGTCCAAGGCGGCCCAGCAGGCCCGCGACCAGTACGGTTCCCATCTGGCGCCGCGGATCGAGCAGGCCCTCGCCCATGTGCCGCCCCGGATCGACGAGGCCGGCCGCCGCGCCGCGCTCCGTACCCGCCTGGCGGCCCGGTCCGCCGCGGAGTACACCGTGCCACGGGTCGAACAGGCGATGGCCGCGGCCCAGCCGATGGCCGAGGAGGCCACGGCGCGCGGTGCCGCCGCGCTGGCCGCCCTGCGCGGGCAGGTCACCGCGGACGAGATCCGACGGCTGGACAGGAGGCACGCGCGCCGGGCGAAGGCCGGACGGCTGGGCCGGTGCTTCCTCGTGGCCGGTCTCGTGGCGGGCGGCGCGTACGCCCTCTGGCGCTGGTGGGACCGGCAGTCCGACCCCGACTGGCTGGTCGAACCGCCCGCCGCCACGGAGGTCTCCGGCCGTACGCCGCTGACCTCGGTCGACGGCAGCGGACCGGCCGAGCCCGACGAGGGGATGGCCGGTGGGACGGACGGGCCGGAAGGACCGGACGGCGGGCGCTGAGCGCGGTCCGGTTCCGCCGGCGGTGCGCCGCGGAGGGCCCGGACCGGTGCGACGGACCCGTCCGGGCCCGGAGCGCCGCGTCAGGTGTGCGGCCCGGGCCCAACGGCCGTGCGGACGACGGCAGTACGAACCCGGCCACGCGAACTCGGGCCCGGGCCGCTCGCCGACAACTCCATGCCAGGGCGTCGGCATGGAAAAATCAGGACAGAAAAACCCCTCCGATCCTGTTCCCGCAGATCGGAGGGGTTGAAGGTGTGGAGCCTAGGAGATTCGAACTCCTGACATCTGCCTTGCAAAGGCAGCGCTCTACCAACTGAGCTAAGGCCCCGAAAACGGACAGCCACGGACACTTGCCCGTCCCGGCCACCGCCGCAGACCAGAGTACCGGGTACCCCCCGGAATCCTGCAAACAATATGGGGTCTCCCGGTCGGCGACCACGCTCCGTAAGATGCTCGGCGAGGTTCGCAGCAGCGAAGCCGCAGCGAAGGGGAGACGCCATGGACGCAGCGCAGCACGAGACAACGGCACGGGCCCGTGAACTCCAGCGCAGTTGGTACGGGGAACCTCTCGGTGCGCTGTTCCGCCGGCTGATAGATGACCTCGGCCTCAACCAGGCCCGGCTCGCCGCCGTGCTCGGGCTGTCCGCCCCCATGCTCTCGCAGCTCATGAGCGGCCAGCGGGCGAAGATCGGCAACCCCGCGGTCGTCCAGCGCGTCCAGGCGCTCCAGGAGCTCTCCGGGCAGGTCGCGGACGGCAGCGTCAGCGCGGGCGAGGCCACCCAGCGCATGGAGGAGATCAAGAAGTCCCAGGGCGGATCCGTCCTCACCTCGACCGGCCAGACCACGACCACCGGCGGCGCCCCCACCGTCCGTCGCGTGGTCCGCGAGATCCAGTCGCTGCTGAGGTCGGTCGCGGCGGCCGGAGACATCATCGAAGCCGCCGACTCCCTCGCCCCGACCCACCCGGAGCTGGCAGAGTTCCTCAAGGTGTACGGCGCGGGGCGCACCGCGGAAGCGGTGGCGCACTACGAGGGACACCAGGGCTAGCCCTTCCCGTCGGGGGGACAGGGCGGATCAGGGAGCGGGCGCAGCGCTATGGGTGAGGTCTTCGCCGGACGGTACGAGCTGATCGATCCGATCGGGCGTGGTGGGGTCGGCGCGGTCTGGCGGGCCTGGGACCACCGGCGCCGCCGTTATGTGGCGGCCAAGGTCCTTCAGCAGAGCGACGCGCACACGCTGCTGCGCTTCGTCCGCGAGCAGGCGCTGCGGATCGAGCACCCGCATGTGCTCGCGCCCGCCAGCTGGGCCGCGGACGACGACAAGGTGCTGTTCACCATGGACCTGGTGAGCGGCGGTTCGCTGGCCCATGTCATCGGTGACTACGGTCCGTTGCCGCACCGTTTCGTCTGCACCCTCCTCGACCAGCTGCTGTCCGGCCTCTCCACGGTGCACGCCGAGGGGGTGGTGCACCGGGACATCAAACCGGCCAACATCCTTATGGAGGCGACCGGTACGGGCCGGCCGCATCTGCGGCTCTCCGACTTCGGCATCTCCATGCGCAAGGGCGAGCCGCGCCTCACCGAGACCAACTACGTGGTGGGAACGCCGGGTTACTTCGCCCCCGAGCAGATGATGGGCGCGGAACCCGACTTCCCGGCCGACCTGTTCGCGGTCGGCCTGGTCGCGCTCTATCTGCTCCAGGGGCAGAAGCCCGACGCGCAGGCGCTCGTCGAGCACTTCGCCGCGTACGGCACGCCCTCCGCCCCGGAGGGCATACCCGAGCCGTTGTGGCAGGTCCTGGCGGGGCTGATCCAGCCGGACCCCCAGGCTCGGTTCCGTACGGCCACGGGTGCCCGCAAGGCGCTGCTGGCCGCGGTCGAGATGCTTCCGGAGCCGGGGCCGGACGACGAGCCGGTCGAGGTCTTCGACCAACTCGGGCCGCTGCCTCCGGGCTTCGGCCCCGACGGCCCGGTGAAGGCCGAGGAGCCCGCGCAGCAGCCGCCGCACGCCCGGCCGCCGGTCTCGATGTCGGAGACGGGCAGCTTCCACCTTCCGCCGCCCCCGCAGCAGCCCACGCCCACGTCCGCGCCCCAGCCCGTTCCCACGCCCGCGCCCGCGCAGCCCGGCACGCCGCACTCCACCGTTCCACCGCAGCCCGCTCACCCGTACGCCGCGGCGTACGGACAGGACGCCCCGCAGGACCTCTCGCAGGCGCCCACGGCCGCCGTACGGAACGAGCCCCCGCTCACCCGGGCGTACACCCTCGGCCAGCCGCAGACCCCGGCGCACGCCCCCGTCACGGCCACCGCTCCCGGGCGGCGTCCGGGACCGTCCCCGAAGGTGGCGGTCCCGGTGCTGCTGGTGGCGCTGGTCTGCTTCGCGGTGGGCATCTGGGCGCTGACCCAGGCCTGACCACCCCCACGGGCCCGGAGACGGCTCAGAAGGCCCGCGGCGGGTTTCCGTACGGTTCGCCGCCGGCCGGAACCGCCGGGGCGGCGGCCGCGCGCCGCCGCGCCAGCAGGGTCCATCCACCGAGGCCGAGCACCAGCGCCGTCCCGGTGCCGATCCCGGCCACGCCGACCACCGTCATGGTGTCGCTGCGGGCCGCCTGCGGACCGCTCTTCCCGGAGTGCGCCAGGTCCTTGTCGTTCTTGGTGACCGAGAAGGGCCCGGCGTCGCCCGCGTACGGCGAACTGCCCGCCTTCCCCTCGACCTTGACCTTCAGGGTCAGCGGAATCGCCCGGTCCCCGTACGACTTCGCGACGGCCGGGCTCAGCGTCACCGACAGGTAGTACCAGCCGGCGAACCGCATCCCGGAGACGCTGCCCGAGAAGTCGAAGCGGTTCTCGTACGCCACCGGCGGCAGCGGGTCCAGCGAGACGGAGGCGGACTTCCCGGAGTACGAGAGCGGGGTCGCCGAGTCGACGTGGCCGTGCGCCGGATTGTCCAGGGAGAGCGCGAGTGCGTTGCCGACGTACGCGTCCGAGGTGGTGCTGTTGCTCAGGTCGGCGGTGGCGAAGATCTGCTGGCCCCAGTCGACCGGCACCCGGTAGAAGAGGGTCTGCCCCGGCCGGATGCCGCCCTCCTCCTGCCACTCGCCGGTCTCCAGACCGGTGGCGTCGTAGTAGCTGCTGCCCCCGGACCGCTTCTGCGGGGCGGCGGTGGGCGGTGGCGGCGAGGCCGACGGCCAGTTCTCCGGGGCCTCGGTCGGCATCGAGCCGGCCGCCTTCGGCTCCGGCTCCGCCACGTAGCGCAGCTCCAGGTCCCAGGGTTCCTGCGAGGAGCTGCCCTTGCTCTCCCGCTCGATCAGGACGTTGTACGTCCCGGCCTCCTGGCAGGTGCTGCCGTCCTTCTCCACCATCCGGTAGGCGTACGCGGCGATCGGCCGCGGGAACTCCGCCGACTGGAACCGCGCGTCCTCCGAGCTGCACCGCAGGTCCGTGCTGTCGCGGACGCTGACCGTGATCCCGTCCCCGTACGCGACCCGGCCGCCGCCCTTGGGCACGGCCACCGCCGAGACGTACGCGTTGGTCCGGGCGTCGAGATCGAGGCGGTAGTAGAGCTTCTCACCGGGCTTGATCGAGCTCCGGTAGACCGATCCGTCCTTCAGGACCGGGGCCTGGGTGCTGAACTCGGCCCCCGCGACCCGTTCCGCCCCCGGATCGAAGGCGTACGCGGGAACCTCCCCGGCCCCGTACGCCAGTCCCGGCAGCGTCGCCGCCATCCACATCGCCGCGACCGCGGCCAGCGCCACCCGGCCCCTGCTGCGCCGCCTCATCACGCGCTTCCCCTCGTCGTCCGCCCCGCCCCGCGACGCCGTGCCGCCGCCCCGGGGACCCGGCCGTTTTGCTCAGGCAACGTATTGATGTGCTCCGACGAACTTCAAGAGCACGGCCGTCACGGTCCCGCAACAGCACGAAGCCCCGGCCGCTCGGCGACCGGGGCCCGCAATCAGGCTGTTCTGACTCACACACCCGAACCTGCGGGCACGGAGTCGGTCGCCTCCGTCCACAGATCCTGCTCGGCGCGATCCGCCTGGATCTGGCGGTACACGAGGAGCCCGCCGATGGCGGCCAGTGCGACCAGGAGAAACTTCTTCACCGCGCGACCTCGTCTTTCCTTGACGTAGGGGACTTCTGCCGCCCGACTATACACACCGGCCGATATCAACCGGTGACCTGCCTGTGGCCCAACTGGCGCCCGGGGAAAAGCGATCCTTCGGGGCGGCGGGGGACGGCGAAACCCGGCCCGGTCCGTGACCTGCGGCGGATCCGCCGGAGCCGGTTGAACCATACGAGTGGTGTTCATCCGAAGATCCGCGAATCGGTGGCGTCGGTCCAGTAAATCGGCGGTCCGATCCACATCATCGGAAAGGTAAGCAAACCGGACCACCCGAAAGCGAGGGGTCATGAACTCCTTCCAGCCCAGGAACATCTGGACCTCCTTCGTCACCGCCCTCTTCGCCCTCCTCGCCGCGCTGGGCTTCATGAGCGCCCCGGCCTCGGCCACGCAGCAGAGCGCCGCGGAGTCGGCCACCACGACCCACGAGCACATGGCCGAGACCACGGCGACCGCGACCACCCCGAGCGTGCGATGGACCCTTCCCCGCGACCGGGCCCTGCCACCCACGATGAAGCAGCGCATCCGCGCCGAGGCACACGGTTCCTCGCCCGCCACCCGCCATCTGCCCTCCTACGACGGAACGGACGCCGGGGAGACCAGGGGCGCCGCCCGCACCTCGCACGGGGCCCCGGCCGGGGACGCCTCCCTGCTGCCGCCCTGACGGCCGCACGACCGACACCTGAGCCCCCGGACCGGTTCGCACCGGACGGGGGCTTCTCCGTGCGCCCAGCGGCCTCTCCCCGCCGTCCCACACGGACCACTCCAGCCACACCGTCCGCACCGGCCACCGGGCGGTACGCCCCGGCTCCCGCGACGAACACGACCGGCGTCCCGCCCCCATGGCGAGGGATCAGTTCCCGGCGTGCGCCCGAGCCCGTCGCCACGTCCTCGGCGCCCCCACGCCTGTACACACGACGAAGGCCCTCACCGTTTCCGGTGAGGGCCTTCGTTCTGGTGGGGCTAACAGGATTTGAACCTGTGGCCTCATCCTTATCAGGGATGCGCTCTAACCAACTGAGCTATAGCCCCGCCGCGCTGTTGTGTCGCGCTGACCTCTGAAGATTAGCGCACGTCGGGGCCAGTCCCAAAATCGGTATCCGGCGGTCTACTCGTCCTCGGCCAGCGTGAGCTCGACACCGCCCACGAAACCGGCCGACAGGTTGTAGATGAACGCGCCCAGCGTCGCCAGCGCGGTCGCCAGCACCACATCGATCACGGCGATGACCGAGGTGAAGATGAGGACCTTCGGCAGCGACAGGAACGCCTGCAGGTCGAAGCCGGCGCCGTCGCTGGAGCCGGTCGCCTCGCTTATCGTCCCGCCGACGGCCTCGAAGACGCCCATCGCGTCCATGACCATCCAGAGCACGGCGGACGCCACCACCGTGCAGATGCCGAGCGCGATGGAGAGCAGGAAGCTCACCTTCATCACCGACCACGGGTCGGCCTTGGCCACCCGCAGCCGTGCCTTGCGGGTACGCGGGGTCGTCCGCGCCCCCGTACGCGGCTTGCGCGCCGCCTGAGCGGCGCCCGCGCCCTGTGCGCCGCCGTGCGTACCGTGCTGGCGGCCGCCGCCCTGAGTACCGCCGGCAGGCGAGGGATACGCCTGCGGCGGGTGATACGGCCCGCTCTGCCCCGGTGCGGGCTCGCGCTCACCGGGCAGCGGCCCGGTCGCGTAGCCCTCGTACTGGGGCTGAGGCCCCCGGGTGTCCGTCACAGTGCCCCCTTGGGAGTCCGTGGCGGGGCCACGGGCACCGTTCGCTCCTGCTCCGGAAGCGGCCGAACCGGCGCCCGTGGCTCCACTCACGCTCTACTCCTCGTGCTCCCCGGCCGAAGGCGACGTGCCTTCGACATTGCCTTCGACCGTGCTCTCGGCACCCTCCGCCTCGGCGGCCCCGGGGTCCTCGGACCCCTCGACCTCTTCGGCCTCGTGGCCGGCCTCGGCGTTACGGGCAATACCGACAACGGCATCGCGCTTGCCCAGATTGATCAGTTGGACGCCCATGGTGTCACGGCCCGTCTCCCTGACTTCATTGACTCGCGTACGAATCACACCGCCGCCGAGCGTGATGGCGAGGATCTCGTCCGTCTCCTCCACCACCAGCGCGCCGACCAGCGAACCCCGGTCCTCGACGATCTTGGCAGCCTTGATGCCGAGACCGCCACGGCCCTGGACCCGGTACTCGTCGACGGGGGTCCGCTTCGCGTAGCCGCCGTCGGTCGCGGTGAACACGAACGTACCCGGGCGGACCACGTTCATCGAGAGCAGCTCGTCGCCCTCGCGGAAGCTCATGCCCTTCACGCCCGAGGTCGCACGGCCCATCGGACGCAGCGCGTCGTCGGTCGCGGTGAACCGGATCGACTGGGCCTTCTTACTGATGAGCAGCAGATCGTCCTCGGCCGACACCAGCTCCGCGCCGATCAGCTCGTCGTCGGAACCGTCCTCCATCTCCCGGAGGTTGATCGCGATGACACCGCCGGAACGGGGCGAGTCGTAGTCCTTCAGCGCGGTCTTCTTCACCAGGCCGCCCTTGGTGGCCAGGATCAGGTACGGCGCGGCCTCGTAGTCGCGGACCGCCAGGATCTGCGCGATCCGCTCGTCCGGCTGGAAGGCCAGCAGGTTGGCGACGTGCTGCCCGCGGGCGTCCCGGCCCGCGTCGGGCAGCTCGTACGCCTTGGCCCGGTACACCCGGCCCTTGTTGGTGAAGAACAGCAGCCAGTGGTGGGTCGTCGAGACGAAGAAGTGGTCGACGATGTCGTCTTCCTTGAGCTTCGTTCCGCGCACGCCCTTGCCGCCGCGCTTCTGCGAGCGGTAGTCGTCCGTCTTCGTGCGCTTCACGTAGCCGCCACGTGTGATCGTGACGACGATGTCCTCCTCGGCGATCAGGTCCTCGATGGACATGTCGCCCTCGAAGGGCACCAGCTTGGAGCGCCGGTCGTCGCCGAACTTCTCGACGATGGCCGCCAGCTCCTCGCTGACGATCTTCCGCTGCCGCTCCGGCGACACCAGGATGGCGTTGTACTCGTTGATCTTCGCCTGGAGCTCGTCGTGCTCGGCGGTGATCTTCTGGTGCTCCAGCGCGGCCAGCCGGCGCAGCTGCATCTCCAGGATCGCGTTCGCCTGGAGCTCGTCGATCTCCAGCAGGCCCATCAGGCCCTCACGCGCCACCTCCACGGTCTGGCTGCGCCGGATGAGGGCGATGACCTCGTCGATCGCGTCCAGGGCCTTCAGCAGGCCGCGCAGGATGTGCGCCCGCTCCTCGGCCTTGCGCAGCCGGAAGCGCGTACGGCGGACGATGACCTCGATCTGGTGCGTCACCCAGTGGCGGATGAACGCGTCGATGGAGAGGGTCCGCGGCACCCCGTCGACCAGCGCCAGCATGTTGGCGCCGAAGTTCGACTGGAGGTCGGTGTGCTTGTACAGGTTGTTCAGGACGACCTTGGCGACCGCGTCCCGCTTCAGCACCACGACCAGGCGCTGGCCGGTCCGCGAGGAGGTCTCGTCGCGCACGTCGGCGATGCCGCCGACCTTGCCGTCCTTCACCAGGTCGGCGATCTTCTGCGCCAGGTTGTCCGGGTTGGTCTGGTACGGAAGCTCCGTGACGACCAGGCACTGCCGGTTCTGGATCTCCTCGACCGCGACCA
This sequence comes from Streptomyces sp. NPDC015144, assembly GCF_043079735.1. Lineage (NCBI taxonomy): Bacteria > Bacillati > Actinomycetota > Actinomycetes > Kitasatosporales > Streptomycetaceae > Streptomyces > Streptomyces sp. NPDC015144. The sequence goes on from NZ_JBIBUU010000009.1 coordinate 180,871, forward strand.
CCGCGCGCATCGTGATGGAGCCGCGCCCGGTGCGGTACGCCTCCTCGATGCCCTTGCGGCCCACGACCAGCGCGCCGGTCGGGAAGTCCGGGCCCTTGATCCGCTCGATCAGGGCGTCCTGGAGCTCCTCCTGGGACGCCTCGGGGTGCTCCAGGTACCACTGGGCGCCGTCGGCGACCTCGCGCAGGTTGTGCGGCGGGATGTTGGTCGCCATCCCGACCGCGATGCCCGCGGAGCCGTTCACCAGCAGGTTCGGGAAGCGGGCCGGCAGGACCGTCGGCTCCTGGTTGCGGCCGTCGTAGTTGTCCTGGAAGTCGACGGTCTCCTCGTCGATGTCCCGGACCATCTCCATGGACAGCGGCATCATCTTGCACTCGGTGTACCGCATGGCGGCGGCCGGGTCGTTGCCCGGGGAACCGAAGTTGCCGTTGGAGTCCACCAGCGGCATCCGCATCGACCACGGCTGCGCGAGGCGGACCAGCGCGTCGTAGATCGAGGAGTCGCCGTGCGGGTGGTACGTACCCATGACGTCACCGACGACGCGGGCGCACTTGTAGAAGCCCTTCTCGGGCCGGTAGCCGCCGTCGTACATCGCGTACAGCACGCGGCGGTGGACGGGCTTGAGGCCGTCCCGCACGTCCGGCAGCGCACGCGAGACGATGACGGACATCGCGTAGTCGAGGTAGGAGCGCTGCATCTCCGTTTCGAGCCCGACGGGCTCGACGCGCATGCCCACACCGGTGACGGCGGGCTCCTCTTCGGGTGTCACAGGGGTGTTCTCGTCGGCCATTGCTGGTCAAAGTCCTTTCGAGCGGCGGCTTGGCTGGTACGGCCGACTCAGATGTCGAGGAAGCGGACGTCCTTGGCGTTGCGCTGGATGAACGAGCGCCGCGCCTCGACGTCCTCGCCCATCAGCACCGAGAAGAGGTCGTCGGCCTGCGCCGCGTCGTCCAGCGTGACCTGGCCGAGGACCCGGTGGTCGACGTCCATCGTGGTGACGCGCAGCTCCTCGGCGTTCATCTCGCCGAGACCCTTGAAGCGCTGGATCGAGTCCTCCTTGATCCGCTTGCCGCTCTGCTTGCCCAGCTCGACCAGGGCGTCGCGCTCCCGGTCGGAGTAGGCGTACTCGAAGTCGTCGCGGCCCCACTTGATCTTGTAGAGCGGGGGACGGGAGAGGTAGACGTGCCCGGCCTCGACCAGCGGACGCATGAAGCGGAAGAGGAAGGTGAGCAGCAGGGTGTTGATGTGCTGACCGTCGACGTCGGCGTCCGCCATCAGGATGATCTTGTGATAGCGGAGCTTCTCGATGTCGAAGTCCTCGTGGACCCCGGTGCCGAAGGCCGAGATCAGCGCCTGGACCTCGGTGTTCTGGAGGATCTTGTCGACCCGGGCCTTCTCGACGTTCAGGATCTTGCCCCGGATCGGCAGGATCGCCTGGTACATCGGGTTGCGGCCGGACTTCGCCGAACCACCGGCGGAGTCACCCTCGACGATGAAGATCTCGCACTTCGTCGGGTCGTTGGACTGGCAGTCGCTCAGCTTGCCCGGCAGCGAGGCGCTCTCCAGGAGCCCCTTGCGGCGGGTCAGGTCGCGCGCCTTGCGGGCGGCCACGCGGGCGGTGGCGGCGGCGATGCCCTTGCGGACGATGTCGGCGGCCTCGTTCGGATTGCGGTCGAACCAGTCCGTCAGGTGCTCGTGGACGACCTTCTGCACGAAGGTCTTGGCCTCCGTGTTGCCCAGCTTGGTCTTGGTCTGGCCCTCGAACTGCGGCTCGCCGAGCTTCACCGAGATGATCGCCGTCAGACCCTCGCGGATGTCGTCACCCGTGAGGTTGTCGTCCTTCTCGCGCAGCAGCTTCTTGTCGCGCGCGTACTTGTTGACCAGCGTGGTCAGCGCGGCGCGGAAGCCCTCCTCGTGGGTACCGCCCTCGTGCGTGTGGATCGTGTTCGCGAAGGAGTAGACGCCCTCGGTGTACTGCGTGTTCCACTGCATGGCGATCTCGGCCGAGAGGAGGCGCTCCTTGTCCTCGGCCTCGATGTCGATCACCGACTGGTGGATGACGTCGCCCTTGCGGGAGTTGAGGTACTTCACGAAGTCGACGATGCCGCCCTCGTAGTGGTACGTGACGGTCTTGACCTCGGCCTTCTCGTCCGCACCCGCCTCGTCCGCGCCGCTGGTCGCCTTCGCCGACTCGCGCTCGTCGGTGAGCCGGATCGTCAGGCCCTTGTTGAGGAACGCCATCTCCTGGAAGCGGCGCGCGAGCGTCTCGAAGGAGTACTCGGTGGTCTCGAAGACGTCCGGGTCGGCCCAGAAGGTGACCGTCGTACCGCTCTCCTCGACCTGCTCGTGCTTGGCGAGCGGGGCGGTGGGGACGCCGTACTTGTAGTCCTGCGTCCAGCGGTAGCCGTCGCGCTTGATCTCGACCGAGACCTTGGTCGACAGGGCGTTCACCACGGAGACACCGACACCGTGCAGACCGCCGGAGACGGCGTAGCCGCCGCCGCCGAACTTGCCGCCCGCGTGCAGCACGGTCAGCACGACCTCGACGGCCGGCTTCTTCTCCACCGGGTGGATGTCGACGGGGATGCCTCGGCCGTTGTCGACCACGCGCACGCCGCCGTCGGCCAGGATCGTGACGTCGATCGTGTCCGCGTGGCCGGCGAGGGCCTCGTCGACGGAGTTGTCGACGACCTCCTGCACCAGGTGGTGCAGACCGCGCTCACCGGTCGAGCCGATGTACATGCCGGGTCGCTTGCGGACCGCGTCCAGACCTTCGAGGACGGTGATCGCGCTGGCGTCGTACGACGAGGCGCCCTCGCTCCCACCGGGTGTAGACGGAATGTTCTCGTTGGGGTTGCCGGAATCGGCCACGAAGCGCCCTCTCTGGCACAGCACAGGCCGTTCTCCGGGCAAACGGGAGCGGCTGCGTCGTTCGGCTTGTATCGACGACTCCCGCAGGACACGGGATTGTGCACCAGTCTACCGGTAGCGCTGACATCAATGGGGGTTTGCCGGTACCTGAGTACGCATGTGCCGCCCTGAATGAGCGGCTGACGACTCCCCATATTCAGGAAGGGCCCCCAGGGGGCTCACACCGGCCTTGAGCGCTTCGGCCTGTCAACCTCCCGCTACCGTGAGGGACGTCCCACTCACCGTGCACGGTTTCGCTCGCTGAACACACGTACGTCACAGCCGTGCGGGCACGCCGGAGGAGCGGCCCATCAGCCGCGAGGAGAGAGTAAAAGGCCAGGTCAGAGGCGTCAGCCGTAGGTGTCGCCCGGGCCGGAGCTCCCCGGCGCCCGCAGCGGACCGAACCTGCGCCGCGGACCGCCGGGCCCCAGCACCTTGATCAGCCGGACCGTGCCGTGCCCCAGGTCCGCGTTGAGCCGGGCCACCAGTTGCGGGGCGAGCAGCCGCAGCTGGGTCGCCCAGGCCGTCGAGTCGCACTGCACCGTCAGCACCCGCTGATCCGGGTCCTCGTCGTACCGCAGCGGCACACAGTGGTTCGCCAGATCCTCGCCGACGATCTGCGGCCAGCGCCCCATCACCCCGCCGACAGCGGCCGGGGTCTCCCAGCCCCGTTCGGTGATCAGCCGGTCGATCGCGGAACCGAGCGGCTGCGGATCGCGCCCGTCTGCCCGCGCGCCCGAGCGCAGCCCGCCGCCCCGCCGGGCCTGCTTCCGCTGCTGTGCGGCGGCGCCCCGCGCCTTCGCCTGCTCCTTGGCCGCGCGCAGGGCCACCCGGGCCAGATCGACGCCCGAGGGCTCCGGGGCCTTGCCCGCACCGGCGCCGTCGCCCTCGCGGCCGGTCACAGCCGCTCCACCGCGCCGGCGGTGACCCCGTACCGCGCCCCGGCGAGCACCCCAGGGACGTCGTCGTCGACCGCGGCCGTCACCAGTACCTGCTCACCCGGGGCGACCAGCTCCGCCAGCCGCTCACGGCGGCGGGCGTCCAGCTCCGCGAAGACGTCGTCGAGCACCAGCACCGGCTCGTTGCCCTCGCCGCGCAGCAGTTCGTACGAGGCCAGCCGCAGCGCCAGCGCGTACGACCAGGACTCGCCATGGCTCGCGTACCCCTTGGCCGGCATCCCGCGCAGCCCCAGCAGCAGCTCGTCACGGTGCGGGCCGACCAGCGTGACGCCCCGCTCGATCTCCTGCTTGCGGACCTCCACCAGGGCCGCGATCAGCAGCTCGTACAGCTCCTCGCGGGTGTGCACGCCCCCCAGGTCCCCGGCCGAACTCCGGTACTCCAGGGAGAGCGGACCGCCTCCCGGCGCGACGTCCGCGTACGCCTTGTCCGCCAGCGGTTGCAGGGTGGCGATCAGATCCAGCCGCTGGGCCAGCAGCTCCGCGCCCGCACGGGCCAGATGCTGGTCCCACACATCGAGGGTCGACAGATCCATCGAGCGGCCGCCGTGCCGCCGCGCCATCGCCGCCGACTTCAGCAGCGTGTTGCGCTGCTTGAGCACCCGCTCGTAGTCCGAGCGCACCCCCGCCATCCGCGGCGCACGCGCCGTGACCAGCTCGTCGAGGAAGCGCCTACGCTCCCCGGGATCGCCCTTGACCAGGGCCAGATCCTCCGGCGCGAACAGCACCGTACGGACGATTCCCAGAACGTCACGCGGTCTGACCTGCGACGACCTGTTGATCCGGGCCCGGTTCGCCCGGCCAGGATTGAGCTCCAGCTCGACCAGCTGCGACCGCTCGCCCTGCGTCACCGCGGCACGGACCACGGCCCGCTCCGCCCCCATCCGCACCAGCGGGGCGTCGGAGGAGACCCGGTGGCTGCCGAGCGTGGCCAGGTAGCCGATCGCCTCCACCAGGTTCGTCTTGCCCTGGCCGTTGGCGCCCACGAAAACGGTGACGCCCGGATCGAGACCCACCTCGACCCGGGCGTACGAGCGGAAGTCGGCCAGCGAGAGATGCGTGACATGCATGGTGACGCCGACCTTCCCGGCTTCCTGCTCCGTGCCTCGTGGAGCGGACCGGCCGGCTGGGCCGACCCGCTTCCTCCTGCTGTTGTCGCTACTTCTTGTTCTCGACCGCGTGGCCGCCGAACTGGTTCCGCAGCGCGGCGATCATCTTCATCTGCGGGGAGTCGTCCTGGCGCGAGGCGAAGCGCGCGAAGAGCGACGCCGTGATCGCGGGCAGCGGCACGGCGTTGTCGATCGCGGCCTCCACCGTCCACCGGCCCTCGCCGGAGTCGGCTGCGTAGCCCCGGAGCTGGTCGAGGTGCTCGTCCTCGTCCAGCGCGTTGACCGCCAGGTCGAGCAGCCAGGAACGGATGACCGTGCCCTCCTGCCAGGAGCGGAAGACCTCGCGCACGTCGGTGACGGAGTCGACCTTCTCCAGCAGCTCCCAGCCCTCGGCGTAGGCCTGCATCATGGCGTACTCGATGCCGTTGTGGACCATCTTCGCGAAGTGGCCCGCGCCGACCTTGCCGGCGTGCACGGAACCGAACTCGCCCTCGGGCTTCAGGGCGTCGAAGATCGGCTGGACCTTCGCCACGTTCTCGGCGTCGCCGCCGTACATCAGGGCGTAGCCGTTCTCCAGGCCCCAGACGCCGCCGGAGACTCCGCAGTCGACGAAGCCGATGCCCTTGATGCCCAGCTCGACGGCGTGCTTCTCGTCGTCGGTCCAGCGGGAGTTCCCGCCGTCCACGACGATGTCGCCGGGCGAGAGCAGACCGGCGAGCTCGTCGATCGTGGCCTGGGTCGGGGCGCCGGCCGGGACCATCACCCAGACGACCCGGGGGCCCTTCAGCTTGCCCACAAGCTCTTCCAGGCTGTGGACATCGGAGACGTCCGGGTTGCGGTCGTAACCGATGACGGTGTGGCCTGCGCGGCGGATGCGCTCGCGCATGTTGCCGCCCATCTTGCCGAGACCGACGAGACCGAGCTCCATCAGAAATTTCCTTAAGCGTTGTGCCGATGCGTACCCACGGACGAGCCTACGCCCGGCGGGGGAGGCCGCGCCGGGCGTGCTCACGGGGCGAGCACGCCGGTACGGACCGTCGCGGCACCGGTTCCCGTCGTCCGCCCCGCCCCGTGGCGCCGCTGGCACCTGGGGCGGGGCGGACGGCCGGGTCAGCCGGAGAGCCGCACCGGCATGATCAGGTACTTGTACGCGTCGTCCGCCTCGGCGTCCACGGCCGGGCGGCCACTGAGCAGCGCGGGCTTGGTGGACGTCGTGAACGAGAGCTGGGCGACCGGGGAGTCGATCGCGCTCAGCCCGTCCAGCAGGAACGTCGGGTTGAAGGCGATCGAGATGTCGTCGCCCTCCAGCACCGCGTCGACCCGCTCCACAGCCTGTGCGTCGTCGCTGGAACCCGCCTCCAGGATCAGCACGCCCTGCTCGAAGCTCAGCCGCACCGGGGTGTTCCGCTCGGCGACCAGGGCCACGCGCTTGACGGCCTCGACGAACGGGGCGGTCTCGATCACCGCGACCGAGTTGAACTCGGTGGGGAAGAGCGTGCGGTACTTCGGCAGGTCGCCTTCGAGCAGCCGGGTCGTCGTACGGCGGCCCGCGCCCTCGAAACCGATCAGGCCCTCGCCCGCACCGGAGCCGGAGAGCGCAAGCGTCACCGTGTCACCGCTGGTCAGGGCCTTGGCCGTGTCCAGGAGCGTCTTGGCGGGGACCAGCGCGACGGCCGAGGCGTCCGGGTTCTCCGGCTTCCAGAGGAACTCGCGGACCGCGAAGCGGTAGCGGTCGGTGGAGGCCAGGGTGACGGTGTCGCCCTCGATCTCGATCCGGACGCCGGTCAGCACCGGGAGCGTGTCGTCGCGGCCCGCGGCGATGGCGACCTGGGCGGCGGCCGAGGCGAAGACCTCACCGGGGACGGTGCCCGTCGCGGTCGGCATCTCGGGAAGCGCCGGGTACTCCTCCACAGGAAGGGTGTGGAGGGTGAACCGGGAGGAGCCGCAGACCACGGTCGCCCGTACACCGTCTGTGGAAATCTCCACCGGGCGGTTGGGCAGGGCGCGGCAGATGTCGGCGAGCAGCCGGCCGGAAACCAGCACCGTGCCGTCCTCCTCGACCTCGGCGTCCACCGAGACCCGGGCCGACACCTCGTAGTCGAAGCTGGAGAAGCTGAGGGCCCCGTCCTCGGCCTTCAGCAGTAGGCCCGCGAGAACGGGCGCCGGCGGACGGGCCGGGAGGCTGCGGGCCACCCAGGCCACCGCCTCCGCGAGTACATCGCGCTCCACCCGGATCTTCACCGGAACCGCCTCCTGCTGTTGCTCGCTCGCCCTGCTGGCCTTCGTCTTCGGATCGGGTCCCCCGCCGTCGGGGCGGTCGGGACGCCGGGACCAGTCTGACGTACGCCACCGACACTCGGTGCTGCTCGGGGTCAAGTCGCGACAAGAGCCGCTGAGCGGTCCGGCGCCGAGTTGTGCACAGGCCCCACTTCGAAGCGGATTCCGGGCTAACTCTATGTGGCAGTAGTAGTAGGGCCTGTGGAAACCGTGGATAACGTCGTTTGCGCAGGTCAATCCCGGTTTTTTGTCCACTGGTCCTGTGGGCGGCACCGGTGGACAACACGGCGCTTCTGTGGACACAGGAAAGTTCTGCACACCCCATGCACAGGGCAGGGTGGTTTCTCCCCAGGGCTGTCCCCAGCTTTACCCCCGTTCCCCACAGCCCAACCCACGCCCCTGGTGTGACGCCTTTCACTCGGCACGGTGAAAGGCGCCCTCGTGTTGCCGAACAGTGGACAGAGATGTGGAGAAGCGGCGCGAAGCTGGGGACAAGGCGGCCGGGACTGTGGGTCGGCGGTGGACAACATCATCCACGCCCTGTGGACGAAGATTTTGTCCACAGCCTGTGGATTGTGGTTGGCCACAAATCCCCAGGTGCTTGACCTGGCCTGATGGAGTATCGGCAGTCGCCCCTGTGGACGCAATATGGACAACTTCCCGATCCCCAGGCTGTGGAAGGGGAAAACTCCCCAGATCTGTGGAGAACCGCTGGTCAGCGGCAGGTATTCGAACAGAGCCGCCGGGTCCGGGCGGTTCACGACGGTCGTCGAACGGCTCCGGACGCCCCGCGAATGCCCTCCGGGACGCCCTGCGAACGTCCTCCGGACGGCCCGCGAGCGCGCTCCGGACGGCTCACGAGCGCACTCCGGGCTCCTTCCGGACTCCCTCCGGACGACGTGTGGTCGGCTCTCGAACGCTCTCCGGGTGGGCTGCGGTCAGCGCTGAACGCTGTGGCGGGCGCCGTCCGAGCGGGGCCGGGCGGCTCGGAACCGCTCGGGGCGGTGGCCTCGGGCCGGGCAACGGAAAGGGCGCCCGAAGAGACCCCTCGCGGGGTTCTCCGGGCGCCCTTCGGCCTTGCGGCCAGGTCGTGGTGGTGGCCCGTCAGCCGTTCTTGATGCGGTTGGTGAGCTCGGTGACCTGGTTGTAGATGGAGCGCCGCTCCGCCATCAGCGCGCGGATCTTCCGGTCCGCGTGCATCACCGTCGTATGGTCCCGGCCGCCGAACTGCGCGCCGATCTTGGGCAGCGAGAGGTCGGTCAGCTCGCGGCAGAGGTACATGGCGATCTGGCGGGCCGTCACCAGCACGCGGCTGCGCGAGGTTCCGCAGAGGTCGTCCACCGTGAGACCGAAGTAGTCGGCGGTGGAGGCCATGATGGCCCCCGCCGTGATCTCCGGAGCCGCGTCCTCACCGCCCGGGATCAGGTCCTTCAGCACATGCTCGGTCAGTCCGAGGTCCACCGGCTGCCGGTTGAGACTGGCGAAGGCCGTGACCCGGATCAGCGCCCCCTCCAGCTCCCTGATGTTCCGGGAGATACGGGAGGCGATGAACTCCAGCACCTCCGGCGGGGCGTTGAGCTGCTCCTGCACCGCCTTCTTACGGAGGATCGCGATGCGCGTCTCCAGCTCGGGCGGCTGCACATCGGTGGTCAGCCCCCACTCGAACCGGTTGCGCAGCCGGTCCTCCAGGGTCACCAGCTGCTTGGGCGGCCGGTCGGAGGAGAGCACGATCTGCTTGTTGGCGTTGTGGAGCGTGTTGAAGGTGTGGAAGAACTCCTCCTGCGTCGACTCCTTGCTCGCCAGGAACTGGATGTCGTCGACGAGCAGGATGTCCACGTCGCGGTAGCGCTTGCGGAAGGTGTCGCCCTTGCCGTCGCGGATCGAGTTGATGAACTCGTTGGTGAACTCCTCGGAGCTCACGTACCGCACCCGGGTCCCCGGGTAGAGGCTGCGGGCGTAGTGACCGATCGCGTGCAGCAGGTGGGTCTTGCCGAGCCCGGACTCCCCGTAGATGAAGAGCGGGTTGTACGCCTTGGCAGGGGCCTCGGCGACCGCGACCGCCGCGGCGTGCGCGAACCGGTTGGACGCGCCGATGACGAAGGTGTCGAAGAGGTACTTCGGGTTCAGCCTGGCCGCCGGCTCTCCCGCACCGGGCGTGGGCGCGGACTGCGATCCCATCGGGCCGGGCATGCCGGCGGGTCGGCCGGTACCGGCGCCCGGGCGGTGCTGCGGCTGGGCGTCCGGCAGGTCATGGGCGTCGGAGCGCTGCGGCTCGTACCCCTGGCGCTCGGGCTGCGGCTCGTAACCGGACCGCTCGGCCGACGGCGGCTCGTAGCTCTGCCGCTCGGGCTGCTGCTGTTCGTACCCCTGGCGCTCGGGCGGCTGCGGGCGGTAGTCGTGCTGGGGCCGCCCGCCGTACGGATCGCGCCACTGCTCCGAGGGGGCCTCGCGGTCCTGGAAACCGCCGAGCCGGGGCTGCTGCCAGGAGAGGTCCTCCCCGGTGCGCGGCCACGCTCCGGGCTCGGGGCGCTGCTGCTGGTACTCCGGGTAGGCGGGGCGGCCGGTCGGCATGCCGTCGTCGGAGGGGCGGTGCCCGTAGCCGTCGTACGCGTCGCCGCGCTGGCGCTCGTCATGCGGGCGCTCATCGTGCTGCGGCCCCTGGTAGCGGTGCTGCTGGGGCTGGTGCATCGGAGGCGCGGGCGGGCTCGGCGGTTCCCCCGCGGAGTCGTCGACGGTGATCGCGATGCGGATCGGGCGACCGCACTCCCGGCTCAGCGTCTCGCTGATGAGCGGGGCGAGCCGGCCCTCCAGGACACGCTTGCCCCACTCGTTCGGGACGGCGAGCAACGCGGTGTCGGCGACCAGCGCGAGCGGCTGGCAGCGCTCGATCCACTGCTTGTCCTTCGGCTCGATCCCCTGTTGGCCTTCCCCGAGAAGATGCTCGAGCACGCGCGGCCACACTGCGGCAAGATCGGCAGGTACGTCAGCCACAGGGCACGCTCTCTCGCTGGTCCCACGAATATGTGGTTCTCGGGACGGGACGGGTGGGGACCGGCAGGCAGGAAGAAAAGACCGGAACTCAGCCACGGTAGTCAGGGCGACCCGCGTCGTTCAAGTTGTTGTCCACAGCCTGTGCACAGCGGGGGGTCCCAGGAGGCCGGTTTGACCGGATGGCGCCGCCGCGCGTACCGTGACCAGGTCGAGTTGTCGATGGCTGCTGCCGCCTGCCTCCGATGGGCAAAGATCACGATCTGTGATTGTGAAGCGGTGCACTAGAGCGTTTACGCGAGTCTCTCGTGGGCGCACGGTGACAGCCAGGCGATGTCCCGCCAACACACGAGTCATTTCTGGAGCCCCCTAGTGAGCAAGCGCACCTTCCAGCCGAACAACCGTCGTCGCGCGAAGACCCACGGCTTCCGGCTGCGCATGCGTACCCGTGCCGGCCGCGCGATCCTCGCGTCCCGCCGTGGCAAGGGTCGCGCCAACCTGTCCGCCTGATCGCTTTAACAGGTCATGACGTGCTGCCTACCGAGAATCGGCTGAGGCGGCGCGAGGACTTCGCGACCGCAGTACGCCGAGGACGCAGGGCCGGCCGCCCGCTTCTCGTCGTCCATCTACGCAGCGGTGCAACGGACCCGCACGCGACTGGGGAGATCGCTCCCCCGCCGCGTGCGGGTTTCGTTGTCAGCAAAGCCGTGGGTGGAGCGGTCGTACGCACAGCGGTCAAGCGGAAGCTTCGCCATCTGGTCCGCGAACGGCTCGCCATGCTGCCCCCCGGTAGCCTGGTTGTCGTACGAGCGCTGCCCGGAGCGGGCGACGCCGACCATGAACAGCTGGCCCGAGACCTGGACGCCGCTCTTCAGCGGCTGCTGGGAGGGGGCGCGCGATGAAGTACCCGTTGCTGGCTCTGATCAAGCTGTACCAGTGGACGATCAGCCCGCTTCTCGGGCCTGTGTGTCGTTACTACCCGTCGTGTTCCCACTATGGATTTACGGCGATCGACCGGCACGGAGCGATCAAGGGAACCGCGCTGACGGCTTGGCGCATCCTGCGGTGCAATCCGTGGTCACCCGGTGGCGTGGACTATGTTCCACCACGCAAACGTCCGCGTTGGCATGAGCTCCTGCGTAATGCCATGCGCGGTGGCAAGGGCGGGGACTCCGCCGCTGATGCGCCTGGCCGGGGACCGGACTCCGAAACCCCGAGCAAGGCCGCAGAGACTTCGCCCAATGCTCAAGGAGCCTGATTAGTGGACACGATTGCCAGTCTGTTCAGCTTTATCACCTGGCCCGTCTCATGGGTCATCGTCCAGTTCCACAAGTTGTACGGGGCGATCTTCGGTCCTGACACCGGGTGGGCCTGGGGCCTGTCCATCGTGTCCCTGGTGGTGCTGATCCGGATCTGCCTGATCCCGCTGTTCGTCAAGCAGATCAAGTCGACCCGCAACATGCAGGTGCTCCAGCCGAAGATGAAGGCGATCCAGGAGCGCTACAAGAGCGACAAGCAGCGTCAGTCCGAAGAGATGATGAAGCTGTACAAGGAGACGGGGACCAACCCGCTCTCCTCGTGCCTTCCCATCCTGGCGCAGTCGCCCTTCTTCTTCGCGCTGTACCACGTGCTGTCGGCCATCGCCTCGAACAAGAAGATCGGTGTCATCGACCAGACGCTGCTCGACAGCGCCCGGCAGGCCCACATCTTCGGTGCACCGCTTGCCGCCAAGTTCATGAACAGCACCGAGGACGTCGCCGCTCTCGGTGCCTCCCTGACCGACGTCCGGGTCGTCACCGCGATCATGATCGTGATGATGTCGGCCTCGCAGTTCTTCACCCAGCGCCAGCTGATGACGAAGAACGTCGACCTGACGGTCAAGACGCCGTACATGAGCCAGCAGAAGATGCTGATGTACATCTTCCCGGTGATCTTCGCCGTCATGGGCATCAACTTCCCCGTCGGCGTCCTCGTCTACTGGCTGACCACCAACGTCTGGACCATGGGTCAGCAGATGTACGTGATCAACCAGAACCCGACCCCGGGAAGCAAGGCGCAGGACCAGTACCTGACCCGTCTGCTGAAGAGCGTCACCGCGCACGGAGAGGTCCGCGGCCGGACCCGGCGCAACACCATCAAGCGGATCGTGGCCAAGGGACCGGACCGCAACGACATCGAGCGGAAGTTCGTCACCGGGCTGGCCAAGCTGGGCCTCGTCGCCCAGGAGGACGGCACGGTGGCCAAGAGCGACACCGCGGCCGCCGAGGCGGAGAGCGGGGCGCAGCGGCGCCAGCAGCCCAAGCGCCAGTCCAAGGCCCAGCGCCAGACCGGTTCCGCACAGCCGGGTGCCAAGGACGCGGGTTCCGCCACGTCCAAGACTTCCCTCCAGAAGCAGGACGAGAAGCCCCAGCAGGACGAGAAGCCCAGGACGCCGAGCAGGGCTTCGTCCGGCTCCTCACGCCAAGCCAAGTCCGGACAGCGCAAGGGCCCGCAGCGGCCCAAGCACCCGTCCAAGAAGTAAGAAGGAGTCCATCCGTGACGGAAGGCACCACCTCCACGGCCGCTGAGGGCAGCGACACCCTGACCCGCCTTGAGCAGGAGGGTGAGATCGCAGCGGACTACCTCGAGGGCCTGCTCGACATCGCCGATCTCGACGGCGACATCGACATGGACGTCGAGGCGGACCGGGCCGCGGTCTCGATCATCAGCGATTCGGCACGTGAACTGCAGAAGCTCGTGGGCCGCGACGGTGAGGTGCTGGAGGCGCTCCAGGAGCTGACGCGGCTGGCCGTCCACCGGGAGACCGGGGACCGCAGCCGACTGATGCTGGACATCGCGGGCTTCCGGGCCAAGAAGCGGGCGGAGCTCGCCGCGCTGGGCGCCAAGGCCGCGGACGAGGTCAAGAGCACCGGTCAGCCGGTGAAGCTGGACCCGATGACGCCGTTCGAGCGCAAGGTCGTCCACGACGCGGTCGCGGCCGCCGGTCTGCGCAGCGAGTCCGAGGGCGAGGAGCCGGAGCGCTTCGTCGTCGTCCTCCCGGCCTGACCGGACCCCGGTTCCGTCGGCCCCGTCTGTTCGCAGGCGGGGCCGATCTTTGTCAGCCTGATAGTCAGCCACCCACAGCGCGGTAGTGCGTATGGAAGGACGGTCCCCGTGACGACGGAAGTAGAGCTTCCCGAGGCACCCCCAGGGGCGCGGGCGGTTTTCGGTGAGTTCTTCCCGGAGGCCGTCCGGTACGCCGAGCTGCTGGCCGATGCCGGAGTGAAGCGAGGGCTGATCGGCCCGCGTGAGGTGCCGAGGTTGTGGGAGCGGCACCTGTTGAACTGCGCGGTGCTCTCCGAGGTCGTGCCCGAAGGGGTCACGGTGTGCGATGTGGGCTCCGGCGCGGGCCTTCCCGGCATCCCGCTCGCGTTGGTGCGCCCGGACCTCAAGATCACTCTGCTGGAGCCCTTGCTCCGGCGCACCAACTTCCTCCAGGAGGTCGTGGAGCTGCTCGGCCTGGACCATGTGACGGTGGTACGTGGTCGGGCCGAAGAGGTTCTGGGCTCGCTCCAGCCAGTACATGTGGTGACGGCCCGTGCCGTTGCCCCGCTCGACCGGCTGGCCGGCTGGGGTGTTCCGCTGCTGCGCCCGTACGGCGAGATGCTGGCGCTCAAGGGGGACACCGCCGAGGAGGAGATCAACGGAGCCCGTGCCGCCCTGAGCAAGCTCGGCGTGGAGGAGACCGAGGTGCTGCACGTCGGAGAGGGCGTCGTCGATCCGATGTCCACGGTGGTGCGGGTGGTCGTCGGCGAGAGCCCCGGCGGTGTGCGGTTCGCGGCGAAGCGGGCCAAGGCGGCGAGGACGAGCCGCGCGAGGCGCCGTCGCTGAACCGGCTGCGGAGTGTCGTGCCCCTGCGGTCTGGCCGCAGGGGCATCGTGTTTCACGTGAAACGTCGCTCTCTGCTGCAAGGGATCATCGGCCGCGGCGGCGAGACCGCCGCGCCTCGGCATCGCAGACCCGTTAGGGCTACGGAGTTGTCCACAGAAGTGGATTCATCCACAGAAGAGCGGGCCTCGCTGGTTCACGACCCCGAAAGCATGGCAGGCTCTCTTCATTGCGAGCCTGAAGTCGAGGAGAGTGAATCCTTGCGGTCCGACGCCAACATCGCGGGACCGATGACCGATCCGGTCCCCGGTCCCCGAACCGAATCGGCGGGGGACGGTGTTTCACGTGAAACACCGCCGCCGATGGACGACACACCCATCGGTCGAGCGGCCCAGCTGGCGGTCGAGGCCCTTGGCCGCGCCGGTGCGGGGTTGCCCCGCCCTGACCGGACGCGCGTCATGGTGGTGGCCAACCAGAAGGGCGGAGTCGGCAAGACGACCACGACGGTCAACCTTGCCGCTTCGCTCGCGCTGCACGGCGCCCGCGTTCTGGTGGTCGACCTCGACCCGCAGGGGAACGCCTCTACGGCGCTGGGGATCGACCACCACGCCGAGGTTCCCTCCATCTATGACGTGCTGGTGGACAGCAGGCCGCTTTCCGAGGTGGTCCAGCCGGTTCCGGACGTCGAGGGACTCTTCTGTGCGCCTGCCACGATCGACCTCGCCGGTGCGGAGATCGAGCTGGTGTCCCTGGTGGCGCGGGAGAGCCGACTCCAGCGGGCGATCCAGGCATACGAGCAGCCGCTGGACTACATCCTCATCGACTGCCCGCCGTCGCTCGGGCTGCTGACCGTCAACGCTCTGGTCGCCGGTGCCGAGGTACTGATCCCCATCCAGTGCGAGTACTACGCGCTGGAAGGGCTCGGGCAGCTGCTGCGCAACGTGGATCTGGTCCGGGGGCACCTCAACCCCGACCTCCATGTATCGACGATCCTGCTCACCATGTACGACGGCCGGACCAGGCTTGCCTCCCAGGTCGCCGAGGAGGTGCGGAGCCACTTCGGCAAGGAGGTGCTCCGCACCAACATTCCGCGGTCGGTGCGGATCTCGGAGGCACCCAGCTACGGGCAGACCGTGCTGACCTACGACCCGGGTTCCAGCGGATCGCTGTCGTACCTCGAAGCGGCACGTGAGATCGCCCTGCGGGGCGTCGGTATCCATTACGAGGCCCAGCATGCCCCGCCGGGCAGCGGAAACAGCCAGCAGAGCATTTCGGAGGGGATTCAGTGAGCGAGCGTCGAAGAGGGCTGGGGCGTGGGCTGGGTGCGCTGATCCCCGCCGCTCCGCAGGGGAACCAGGTGGCGTCCACCGGAGCGGGACAGGCCGCTGCGGGGACGGGGCCCACGATCACGGAGGAACGGGGCGCGGCCGCGGCGAGGCTGGCCGCGTTCGGCACTGTTCCAGTGGTGCCGGAGCCGAGCGCGCCGGTTCTGGATTCCGAAGCGGCCGCTGAAACGGTGGGACCGGCCGGGGCGTACTTCGCCGAGATTCCGGTGGGTGCCATCAGCCCGAATCCCCGGCAGCCCCGCGAGGTGTTCGACGAGGACGCGCTGGCGGAGCTGGTGACCTCCATCAAGGAGGTGGGTCTCCTCCAGCCCGTCGTCGTACGGAAGGTGGGGCCGGAGCGCTACGAGCTCATCATGGGCGAGCGGCGTTGGCGAGCCTGCCAGGCGGCGGAGCTGAAGCGGATTCCGGCGATCGTCCGGGCCACCGACGACGAGAAGCTTCTCCTGGACGCTCTCCTGGAGAACCTGCACCGGGCCCAGCTGAACCCCTTGGAGGAGGCGGCCGCGTACGACCAGCTGCTCAAGGACTTCAAGTGCACCCATGACCAGCTGGCCGACCGGATCGGACGTTCCCGTCCGCAGGTCTCGAACACACTGCGCCTGCTGAAGCTGGCCGCGCCGGTGCAGCGGAGGGTCGCGGCCGGGGTTCTCTCCGCCGGTCATGCGCGGGCCCTGTTGCCCGTTACCGATCTGGAGGAGCAGGATCGGCTGGCCCATCGCATTGTGGCCGAGGGGCTCTCGGTGCGCTCGGTCGAAGAGATCGTGACGCTCATGGGCTCCGGCCCCGACAAGAGTCGGGCGAAGCCGAAGGGGCCGCGGGCCGGCGGCCGGGTTTCGCCCGCGCTCTCCGAGCTGGCTACGCGGCTGTCGGACCGCTTCGAGACGAGGGTGAAGGTCGACCTCGGTCAGAAGAAGGGGAAGATCGTCGTCGAGTTCGCCTCCATGGAGGATCTGGACCGCATCCTCGGCAGCCTTGCACCGGGCGAAGGGCGGGTTCTGGAACGGAGTCTCTCGGAGGAGTCCGTCGAAGAAGCCGCTGTGGAGAAGGTCAAGGAATCCGATGCGGACCTCACTGCGGAGGACGAGGGCTGATCCCGGCGGGTGAGCCAGGGGGCGGGCTGTGTGCCGGTGGTTACCGGACTGCGGCCCGCCCTTTGCTCTGTCTCGGTGTTGACGGCATCCGTGGGTGGATACGATGCGTTCTGGTATGGCCCATCCGAGTTGGTACACCTCGGCAGGGGCTGTGCACGCAGTGAACGGAGTGCACCGATGGTCGCACGCGACGCGGCGGGCGACGGAAGCGAGGAACAGCCTTCATGGGGCGCCGACTCGTACCGCTCACACTGGACAATCTCTCCGACCTTCCCAGACGCTGTCGCTCCTGCGTGTTCTGGGAGCTCGATCCGGTCAGCGGAGAAGCCGCGGTGAAGGCCGGCACTCCCGAACTGGCGAAGGAAGCCTGGATCTCGGCCGTTCTCCTGGAGTGGGGGTCGTGCGGCCGCGTCGTCTACGTCGACGATGTGCCGGTCGGCTTCGTTCTCTACGCGCCACCGGCGTATGTGCCACGGTCGACCGCGTTTCCCACCAGTCCCGTCTCCCCCGATGCGGTCCAGCTGATGACCGCCTGGATCGTCCCGGGCTATCAGGGGCAGGGGCTGGGCCGGGTGGTGGTGCAGTCCGTCGCCAAGGACCTGCTGCGACGGGGGTTCAAAGCGATCGAGGCCTTCGGTGATGCCCGGTGGGAGAGACCGGCCTGCCTGCTTCCTGCGGATCATCTGCTGGCGGTCGGTTTCAAGACCGTGCGGCCGCACCCTGTTCATCCGAGGCTGCGGCTGGAGCTGCGGACCACGTTGTCCTGGAAGGAAGACGTCGAGCTGGCCCTGGACCGGCTCCTGGGCGCGGTACAGAAGGAACCCGTGCTGCGACCGCTGTGACCGGGAAGAACGAGGAAACGTGAAACGGGTCCACCCCCGCGAAGGGGTGGACCCGTTTCACGTGAAACATCGCCCTTACTGGCCGATGAAGCTCTCCAGGTCGCGGAGGATCGCGGCCTTCGGCTTGGCACCCACGATGGTCTTCGCGACCTCGCCACCCTGGTAGACGTTCAGGGTCGGGATGGACATCACGCCGTACTTGGCGGCCGTGGCCGGGTTCTCATCGATGTTGAGCTTGACGATCTCGATCTGGTCGCCGTACTCGGCGGCGATGGCCTCCAGGGACGGCGCGATCTGACGGCACGGTCCGCACCAGGCGGCCCAGAAGTCCACCAGCACGGGCTTCTTGCTGTTGAGGACGTCCTCGTCGAAGGAATCGTCGGTCACGTTCTTCAGGGCGCCGGCCACGGCGTCCTCCTTAACTGCTTGGGGTGTGTGGGGTAAGAGGCGTGGTTCAGGCGGTGGCCGCGGCGGCCTTCTCGTCGTCGGCGAGCGCGGCGAGGAAGCGCTCGGCGTCAAGAGCGGCGGAGCAGCCCGTGCCGGCAGCAGTGATGGCCTGCCGGTAGGTGTGGTCAACGACGTCACCGGCGCCGAAGACACCGGTCAGGTTGGTGCGCGTCGAGGGGGCGTCGACCTTGAGGTAGCCCTCCTCGTCGAGGTCGAGCTGGCCCTTGAAGAGTTCGGTGCGCGGGTCGTGACCCACGGCGATGAACAGTCCGGTCACCGCGAGCTCGGAGGTCTCACCGGTCTTGGTGTTCCGGAGGGTCAGACCGGAGAGCTTCTGGTCGCCGTGCACCTCGGCCACCTCGCTGTCCCAGGCGAACTTGATCTTCGGGTCGGCGAAGGCGCGCTCCTGCATCGCCTTCGAGGCGCGCAGCGTGTCACGACGGTGGACGATCGTGACCGACTTGGCGAAGCGGGAGAGGAAGGTCGCCTCCTCCATCGCCGTGTCCCCGCCACCGACCACGGCGATGTCCTGGTCCTTGAAGAAGAAGCCGTCACAGGTGGCGCACCAGGAGACACCCCGTCCGGAGAGAGCATCCTCGTTGGGCAGGCCGAGCTTGCGGTGCTGGGAACCGGTCGTCACGATGACGGCCTTGGCACGGTGGACCGTACCGGCCGTGTCGGTGACCGTCTTGATGTCGCCCGTGAGGTCCACGGCGACGACATCGTCGGGGACGAGCTCGGCGCCGAAGCGCTCGGCCTGGGCGCGCATGTTGTCCATGAGCTCGGGGCCCATGATCCCGTCCTGGAAGCCCGGGAAGTTCTCCACGTCGGTGGTGTTCATCAGGGCGCCACCGGCGGTGACGGCACCCTCGAAGACCAGCGGCTTCAGCGAGGCGCGGGCGGTGTAAAGGGCGGCCGTGTAGCCCGCGGGGCCGGAGCCGATGATGATCACGTTACGGACGTCGCTCACGGGTTTCTTCCTCGTCTCTGCAGACTGCCTACTGTCCACGCCTACTGGGGCCGGTTCAACGACTCTCACCCCACCCAACGGATCCTACGGGGGATGCATTCCCACCGTGCCGAGGTGGCGTACGTGCGATGTTCAGGGGCGCGCGTATGTATGGGTCAGCAGGAGTGTGCCCCTGCGCGTGGGCGCGTCGTGGACACAGGAGGCGTCGACCACGTACGCCTGCACTTGGCCGGCGTCGGACGGATGAGGCAGGACCACCAGGAAGGCGGCCGTTCCTTCGTAGGTTCCTTCCTCCAGGGCGAGCGCCGGGGTATTGCGCCCGGTGCCCTGCTCCACGCAGGGAGGAACGGGGACGGTAGAGGCGCGCAGCGGCGTCTGGGTCGTTGCCCGGGATTCGCCGGACGGAGCCTTCTTCCCGGAGTCCGAACCCTCTGCCGACTTCGGCTGTTCCGCGGCGGAGCTCCGTAGAAGCGACTGGACCCGGCCTTCGAGCGTGGACTCCGAGAAGTCGCCACTGGCGGCCTTTCCAGGCTCGGTCCGGCGGTCAGCCGCTTTGACCGCCGAGGAGTCAGGGGACGACTGGACGCTCTGCAGCATCAGGACGCTCACACCGACCACGGCTGCCCCGAGCGCAGCACCGAGTACAGCACGGCGACGGCGCCGTACGGGGCGGCGGCCGGGGCCGGTGGTGGCCCGGGGGCGGCCTGCGGGACGGTCCGTGGGAGCTGTCTCCCCCTTCGGCTTCTGGCTCGCCGGTAGCTCTGTTTCACGTGAAACAGAGGGCTTCGTTTCACGTGAAACATGAGTCGCCTCGGCGGCGAGCGCAGCATCGATACGGGCGGCGACATCATTCGGCATGCGCGGCGGTGCCGAGACGGCGCCGAGCAGTTCGCGGATCTCGGTGAGGGAGGAGTGGATCTCGCCGCACAGCTCGCAGCCGTCGACGTGGTCGCGTACCTCCGCCGCGCGTGGCTGAGGGAGCAGGCCCTCGGTCAGATCGGAGATCTCCGTGGCATCCGGATGCTGGGTCGTGCCGGTCGTCGATGTCATGTTCGCCCACCTCCGCCCTTCACTACAGCGGGATCGCTTGTGTCCGCGTCTCTCGGCCCCGATGGCGGTGGGACGGCGGAGCGCGCCGTCCGGTTCCTTCTCGTCGCGGTCCCGTCGCTTCCCGAGACCTCGCTGCGCAGGTGGGACAGGAGCGGAGCCAGCCGGGCCCGACCGCGGGCGCAGCGGCTCTTCACGGTGCCCGTCGGAACGTCGAGGATGCGGGCAGCCTCGGCCACCGGATAGCCCTGCATGTCGACCAGGACGAGCGCGGCCCGCTGATCGGTGGGGAGAGTGGCGAGCGCGGCCAGCAGCTCACGGTGGAGGTCCTGACGTTCCGCCGGTGCCTCTGCGGATTCGTGCGGTTCGAGAAGCTGCTCGAACCGTTGGGCGTCGTCGACCGGGGCGGTCCGGCGGGTGGCCGCCTTACGGGCCCGGTCCAGGCAGGCGTTGACGGTGATGCGGTGCAGCCAGGTGGTGACGGCGGACCGGCCCTGGAAGGTGTGGGCGGACCGGAAGGCGGAGACCAACGCGTCCTGGACGGCGTCCGCGGCCTCCTCCCGGTCGCCCAGGGTCCGTATCGCCACGGCCCACAGCCGATCACGGTGGCGCCGTACGAGCTCGCCGAAAGCGTCCGGTTCTCCGGCCACATGGCGAGCGAGGAGGTCTGAGTCGCTGAGTGGTTCCGACGGCTCGGCGGCCACCTCCCCTCCCTCCCTTTCACTGCGTCACGGTGCGTCTGTCTATCACGATTCGAGAAGGCGGGGCAGGGTGCGGAAGAACACCGACCGGTACGGAGCAAAGCGGGGTTGCCGGAAGCCCGGACACGCGAAAGGCCGGTGAGACATGCGCTCACCGGCCTTCGTGTCACTTGAGTACGGAGATCTCCGAGATCCCGCCGCGGTAACCACCCGTGCCGTCGGGCGGCAGCTCGGTGATGTGGACCAGGACGTAGCGGGTCCGTACCGGCTTGTCCAAGGTCTGCTTCAGCTCGCTCCCCGTGGATCCCAGCGGCGTGAGGTGCTGGGGGAAGTCCGCGAGGCCCGAGGGAGCGGAGGCGTCGGCACCGGCCGCGAGCACCTCCGCCTTCTGCCCGCTGCGGTACATCCGGACCTCGACGGCGGAGACGTCCTGGACGCTGCCGAGGTCGACGACTATGCCGCTTCCGTCCTTGCGGGCCGGCAGGTTCCCGAAGTTCGCGAAGCCTTGGTAGCGATAGGTCACCCACGCGGTGCCGGCGTCGCCGTCGATGGCCTTCGGGGCATCCTCCTGCTTCATCCCCGAGCCGTTGGGCATGAACTCCGTCGCACTCGCGATCCGCAACGGCTTGGGCGGGGCCGGGGCCTTCTCGCCGCCGTCCTTGGGCGGGGTCTGCGTGGTCTCGTCGGCGCCCGAACCCTTGATGCGGCTGATGAGCGTCTCGGCGAGCTGCCAGCTGCCGAGGCCCAGCGCGGCGATGAGCAACGCGGACACGGCCCACTTGAGGACCTTGCCGGTGCGGCTCTGCAGCGGCGGGGGAGGCACGGTGACAGGCGCGGGCGCGGCTGCCGGGCCGGTCTGCGGACGGCCGTAGGTTCCCTGCTGGTAAGCGGTGCGCTGGTACTCCGGGGGCGCGGTGAAGACCGGCTCCGGCGGACGGATGCGGGGCATCGCCGCCACGGCCTTGGCCAGCTCGTCCGGCGTGGTGCAGGGCTGCTCCTGCCGGGAGGCGGTGGCGCCGTCGTTGGCGAGTGCGCGCATCGCCAGCTCGGAGAGGCCGCGGTGAACACCGGCCCGTACCTGGTCGGGAGCGAGCAGACCGACGCCCTTGGGCAGCCCGGCCATGCCGTACGCGTCGTTCTCGTACGGCCAGCGGTGGGTCAGCGCGGCGTAGAGCAGCGCGCCGATCGCCTCGGTGTCGGTCCGCTGGGGGCGCTCGGCGGTGATGCCGCGCAGGGCGGCGTTCACCGCGAGGCCACGGATCCGGTACTGACCGGTCGAGCTCCGCAGTACCGCCCCGGGGGTGAGCCTCAGATGGGAGAGGCCCTCGCGGTGTGCCGCAGCCATGGCCTGGGAGACCTGGCTGACGAGCTGGTAGGCGTCGTGCGCGTCCATCGGGCCCGCGGCCAGCAGCGAGGTGAGCTCGGTGGCGTCGGGCAGCCATTCGTGGACGACGTAGACGAGGTCGTCCTCCTCGACCGCGTCCAGCACCTGCACGAAGCGCGGGTCGCCGAGCAGCGCGGCGGAACGGGCCGCGGCCAGCACGGAGCGGGCGCGGGAGTGATCGGCGGGGAGCAGGTGGACGCCCACCGCACGACGCAGCTTCTCGTCGACGGCACGCCAGCTGCTGAATCCGTCCAGCCGGGTGACGCACTCCTCCAGCCGGTAGCGCTTGGCGAGCTTGTGCCCGCTGTGCAGATCGGGGGCGTCCAGGGAGGTCTCGGAACCGACTCGTTCACCATCCGTGTCCTGCGGCTTCGCGCCTGCGGTGTCCTGGGCTTCCGTCGTCCCGTCGGCCGTGGTTTCGTCCGCCTTGGCGGCCAACGGCTCATCGCCGCTGTTGTCGGCCACGTCGACGGCAGCCGTGCTACGTTCCGCCACCGTCGTTCCTGCCTCCCCATCCGTTGCGCGATGCCAGCCAGCTCTGCACAGTTACGCCAATTGTGCCCACACTCCGGCGCTATGCACGACACGCCAGGGGCGGTGATGGTTGTGCGGCCGGTGTCCACTCAGCGGCCGAGCCGCCCCCGGACCATGCCGACCATGCCGTTGATCTCCTCGATCCGCATCCGCTTGGCGGCGACGAAGAAGACTCCGAGCAGCACGGCTCCGCCGAAGATCAGCGCGGCCAGCGAACCGAGGGCCCCGTCGCCGAGCCCGGCCAGGACGGCGAAGCCTCCCCCGCCACCGAGAACCGCTGCCGGGACCGCCGCCAGGCACAGCCGGGCGTAGGTCCGTACGACATGGGCGCCGTCCAGGTCCCCGCCCAGGCGGTTGCGCAGCCGCCGCCAGGCGACACCCACGCCGACGGCGTAGGCGAGCCCGTACGCGGCAGCCATCCCGACCACGGCCCAGCGGGCCGGCAGGACCACGTAGCAGAGGGCCGAGACGGCGGCGTTGACCGCGGCCACGATCACCGTGTTGTAGAAGGGCGTGCGGGTGTCCTCGTACGCGTAGAAGCCGCGCAGGACCACGTACTGCACGGAGTACGGGATCAGACCGAGGCCGAAGGCCATCAGGATGAAGCCCATGGAGCGGGCGGCCTCGGTTCCGGCGGAGGCGTACAGCAGGGTGCACATCGGCAGGCCGAGCGCGAGGAAGGAGAAGGCCACCGGCACGATCGCGACGGCCGAGTTCCGCAGCCCCTGCGAGATGTCGTCCCGGACGGCGCCGGGATCGTTGTCATGGGCGGCGCGGGAGATCCGGGGCAGCAGGGCGGCCATGACCGAGACGGTGATGATCGCCTGCGGCATGCCCCAGATCAGCTGGGCGTTGGAGTAGGCGAGGAAGCCGGTGCCGTCCTTGCCGGACAGCTTCCCCGCCGACGTCGCGAGCTGCGTGACGACGATCACGCCGGCCTGGTTGGCCAGCACGAACAGAACGGTCCACTTGGCGAGCCTGACCGTCTTGCCGAGCCCGTGGCCCCTCCAGTCGAAGCGCGGACGGAACCGGAAGCCGGCCTCGCGCAGGTACGGAATCATCGCCAGGGCCTGGACGACCAGTCCGAGCAGGGTGCCGATGCCCAGCAGCCGGACGCCCTCCGGCGGGATGGTCTGGACGCCCATCTTGGATTCGGCGGACGTTCCGTAGACCCAGATGAACATGCCGAACGTGAAGATCATCACGATGTTGTTGAGGACCGGGGTCCACATCATCGCGCCGAACTTGCCGCGGGCGTTGAGGATCTGGCCCATGACGACGTGCACGCCCATGAAGAAGATGGTCGGCAGGCAGTACCGGGCGAAGGTCACGGCGACGCTGTCGGCCGCCGCGTCCTGGGCGATCGTCGGCGACATCATGTGGATCAGCCACGGAGCGGCGAGGACCGCGATCCCTACGATCACCCCGAGCGTGACCATGACCAGGGTCAGCAGGCGGTTGGCGTACGCCTCGCCGCCGTCCTCGTCGTCCTTCATGGAGCGGACGAGCTGGGGGACGAAGACCGAGTTCAGACCGCCGCCCACGGTGAGGATGTAGATCATCGTGGGCAGGGTGTAGGCGATGGTGAAGCTGTCGCCGAGCAGCGCCGCACCGAGCGCGGCGGTGATGACCAGGCTGCGGACGAAACCGGTGAGGCGGGAGACGAGCGTGCCGGCCGCCATCAGGGCGCTCGACTTCAGTATCCCGGAGGCCCGTCCGCCGGACTTGGCCGGAGGAGGCGCCGGAGCGGGCTCGGGCTCCTGGGAAACGGGAGCGGGGCCGGACGGACCCTCCTGGTCCCGGAAGAGGTGCGCGAAGGCGTCCGGCTGCTCGTCGTTTCGCGAGGCTTGGCTGACCAGGTCGTCCACCCCGACGAACTGGGTGGACGCCGGACGGTCGCCGTACGGCAGGTGCCGCGAGGGGCCGTCGGGCTCGGGAGGAGGCGTCTGGGCCCAGAGCCGCGGGTCGGGCGGGTACTGGGCCGCGGCCGGCTGCTGGTAGAGCGGGTGGGGCTGCTGGTACGTGCCGGGGGGCGGCGGCGGGTGCGCGGCCCGGTCGTACAGGGCCTCGGCGACCGGGTCCTGGGCGGTCAGGTCCTGGGCACGATAGGGGTCGCGGTCGTAGGCGTCCTGCAGGTACGGGTCGGGCGGCGGGGCCTGGCCGGGCCCCGGAGGAGGCACCGGGGGCCCGCCGGAAGCCCCGGCTCCGCCCGCACCCTGACCGCGGTCACCGTCGTACGGCGCGTTCATCGAAACCCCACCTCATCGTCCCCGGCCGACCGGCCACGACAGACATCGCTCAACGTTCCACTTTCTCACCCGAGGACGACGGCTCCCCGCTTTCCGGACCGGTGTCCGGAGTCGGGTCACTCGGCTGCTCCGGTTCGCCGCCGTCGTCACCGGGTGCGCCGCCCGCGTTGGCGCGCTTGCGGTGGGCGTACATCCTGATGCCCGCGAGAACCAGCAGCAGCAGTCCGCCCGCGATGACCAGCAGCACGGTCGGGGTGAGCTCGGACACCTTCACGGTGAAGGTCATCGCGCTGCCGTACGGGGTGCCGTCCTCGGTGTAGAGCTGCGCCGTCATCTGCACCTGGCCGTTGACGTTGGCCGCCGCGTCGAACTTCACGGACTGGCTGTGGCCGGGGCCGATCCGGATCGGCTGCTCCGCCACCGCTCCATCGTCGTTCAGCCTGAGCCGTGTGGCGTTCTCCGACCTGAGCCGCAGGACCAGACCGTCCACACCCTGCAGCAGCCTGTTCTGCACGGTCACCGGGATCGTGGCGCTGCGGCCGGACAGGGTGACGTCCGACTTCGAGATGAGCTGGACCTCGTTGACGAGGTCCTGGAGGTAGCCGCGCACCGAGTCCCGGTACAGCTGGGCCTCGAGCGGCCGACCGCGCCAGGACGTCGACATGGAGCGGTTGAGCGCGTTACCGAAGGGGGTCACCACCCGCTCGGGCTGCGTCAGGATGACCTGGAAGTTGTTGAGCGAGGTCTGAGTGGACTTGATGTCCTGGAAGGCCTGGGTGGGCAGCTCCTGGCGGCGGAGCTTCTTCGGGTACTGGGAGGCCCGGGGGACGCGCGTCGTCGCCCCGGCGTCGGGCGTCGCGTCGGCCGCGTCGACCAGGCCCAGCGGCTGGGTCCAGCGCTCGTCACCGAGCGCCTGGAGCGCGCGGGCCATCGACTGGGCCTGGGCCACCGAGGGCGTCCGCTGCGGCGCGACGACGATGCTCCGCTCCTCGTCGGTGTCCTGAGCGGTCAGCGCGAGCGTCTGGGCGAGGAACTTCTGCACGGCGAGGGTGGACTTGCCGGCCTTCGCCATGTCGCCCTGGAAGGCCGTGGAGAGTCGGGCGTCCGCGACGACCGCGGTGGTGCCGTTGCCGATCGGCCGGGCGGCCGTCGGCGTGTACGGCAGGTTGTCGGTCTCCCGGAGGTTGTCGCTGCGGGCGATCACCTTGTGGGCCCCGGCCGAGGTGGCGACGTCGACGATCGACGGGTCGACGGCCCCGTCGACCGGCCAGGCGAAGTCGGTCGACGGCTTCACGTGGAGGATGGTCTGCACGGTCGTCCCGGCCACCTCGGTGGCGGTCTGCAGATGGCTCAAGGTGCCGGAGACGTTCTTCGCGCGGTGCGCGATGGAGGCCAGATCGGGGTCGGCGAACGGCAGCGCGACGACCTTTCCGTCCGCCACCGCGGCCTCCAGGGCGGTGAGCCACTTCTTGGCGACGGCCTGGTTGGTCCCGGGGACGGTGGTGTCGCCAGCCTTGACCCGGTAGTTCCCCGTCATCGCGTCGACACTGGCCAGCAGGTCCGGATCGATGACCCAGGTCACCGGCAGCTCGCTGCCCAGCGAGACCATCTGCTCCAGCCGCCCGCCCGGGGCCAGCTCGTCGGCCAGGCCGTCGTCCGAGAACACCGGTGTCTGCTGATCGTCCGTGCCCGTCTCGGCGGTGACATGGGCCGAGGCGATCAGCGGCCAGAGATAGGTGAGCTTCGTCCTGCTGTCGCGCTCCTCCTCCTGCCAGGGCAGGAAGGTGCGCTCGATCCCCAGCACCTGCTGGTACGGAGCCCGGGAGGTCTGGCCCGACAGCGAGACACCGAGCTGGTAGACCCCGTCGTCGCCGAGTCCCAGTTTGCCGACGGGGACGGACAGCGTGAAGTCCTGGCTGATACCGGCGCGGAGTTTCGCGACCTTCACCGTGTACGCGCCGCCGAGCGGGGCGGGATCGGCGCCGAACGTGAATCCGGTGCGTCCGGCGGTGTTGTCGATCTCGGTCCGGCCCAGGAGCCGCGGACCCACCCGCAGGTCGACCTCGGCGTCCGTGATCGTGTCCTTGCCCCGGTTGGTGAGGGTGCCGGAGACGGTCAGGGTGTCCCCCTTGACCGGCGCGCTCGGAGCCAGGGTGTCCAGGGACACGTCCACCGTTCTGGACCCGGTGGGGGTTTTGGTGGTGCTGCCGGCGGGCGTGGCCGACGCGGTCGGTCCGGCCAGCAGGGCCGCGATGAGAGGTGCGCCGGTGACCAGCGCGGCTGTGCGCCGCAGCCACCGGCGAGCAGGAGAGGGAGCGATCCCCTGATTGTCTGCCGCCTCGGCCACGCGCCTACCCGTCCCTCGTCGTCGTCAGCTGGTGTCGATGCTTGTCGGTTGTTGCGTCCACGCATGGTAACGATGTACGGGGGTGCCAAGTGCTGGGGAGTTCGCTACATGATCGGAAGAGTCTCGCAGGGCGGGTTGTAACCAGGGCGACCGGGCCGGTCCGGGCACGTACCCTTTTCTGTTGTGTCGAACGCCAATGAAGACAGCTCCCGTGCCCTGACCGAGGTACAGCACCGTGCAGTCAGCGAACTGCTGCGGGTGTCCCCGGTCGCCGACGACCTCGCTCGCCGATTCCAGGACGCCGGGTTCGGTCTCGCGCTGGTCGGCGGATCGGTCCGGGACGCCCTCCTCGGCAGGCTCGGGAACGACCTGGACTTCACGACCGACGCCCGCCCCGAGGACGTGCTGACGATCGTCCGGCCGTGGGCCGACGCGGTCTGGGAGGTCGGGATCGCCTTCGGCACCGTGGGTGCCCAGAAGGACGGCTACCAGATCGAGGTCACCACGTACCGGTCGGAGGCGTACGACCGGACCTCGCGCAAGCCCGAGGTCTCCTACGGCGACTCCATCGAGGAGGACCTCGTCCGCCGGGACTTCACGGTCAACGCGATGGCCGTCGCGCTTCCGCAGAAGGAGTTCGTCGACCCGCACGGCGGCCTCGACGACCTGGCGGCCCGCGTCCTGCGCACCCCCGGAACGCCCGAGGAGTCGTTCGCCGACGACCCGCTGCGGATGCTGCGCGCCGCCCGCTTCGCGGCCCAGCTCGACTTCGACGTCGCCCCCGACGTGGTCGCCGCCATGACGGAGATGGCCGGACGCATCGAGATCGTCTCCGCCGAGCGGGTCCGCGACGAGCTCAACAAGCTGCTGCTCTCCTCGCAGCCGCGCAAGGGTCTGGCCCTGCTCGTCGATACGGGACTGGCCCAGCAGGTGCTGCCGGAACTCCCCGCCCTGCGGTTGGAAAGTGACGAGCATCACCGTCACAAGGACGTCTACGAGCACTCGCTGACCGTCCTGGAGCAGGCCATCGACCTGGAGCAGGACGGCCCCGATCTGACGCTGCGGCTGGCCGCGCTCCTCCACGACATCGGCAAGCCGCGGACTCGGCGCTTCGAGAAGGACGGCCGCGTCTCGTTCCATCACCACGAGGTGGTGGGGGCCAAGATGGTCAAGAAGCGGATGACCGCGCTCAAGTACTCCAACGACATGGTCAAGGACGTCTCGAAGCTGGTGGAGCTGCACCTGCGCTTCCACGGCTACGGCGACGGTGAGTGGACGGACTCCGCGGTCCGCCGGTACGTGCGGGACGCGGGCCCGTTGCTGGACCGGCTGCACAAGCTGACCCGCTCGGACTGCACCACGCGGAACAAGCGCAAGGCCGCGGCACTCTCCCGGACCTACGACGGGCTGGAGGAGCGCATCGCACAGTTGCAGGAGCAGGAGGAGCTGGACGCGATCCGCCCCGACCTGAACGGCAACGAGATCATGAAGGTCCTGGATGTCGGCCCCGGACCGGTGATCGGCAAGGCGTACGCGTTCCTGCTGGAGCTGCGGCTGGAGCACGGCCCGCTGGAGCGCGACGCGGCGGTCGAGAAGCTCAAGGAGTGGTGGGCCGCACAGAGCTGAGACGGCCGTACGGGAGGGCGAGCCGTGTTTCACGTGAAACACGGCCGTGATCCGTAGGGCAAGGCCGCTGTTTCACGTGAAACAGCGGCCTTCACGCGTGGGTTCCTCGGCCCGGGCCCACCGGGAGAGCAGCACGGCGACGACCGCGTAGACGACCGCCACACCGACCACCACCGGGGCCGAGCGCCCGTCCGGCGGCAGCAGCAGGGCGGCCACCGCGGCAGCGCCCACGAAGGCGACGTTGAACAGCACGTCGTAGAGGGAGAAGACGCGTCCGCGGAAGGAGTCCCCCACCGAGGTCTGCACCACGGTGTCCGTCGCGATCTTCGCGCCCTGGGTGACCAGCCCGAGGACGAAGGCCGCGATCAGCATCGGCAGCGGAACGAACCAGAGCCCCAGCGCGGGCTCCAGGACGGCCGCACCGGCCGCGCACATCGCCATCCAGCGGAGCCGCCCGAGCCGCCCGGCGGCCCAGGGCGTCAGCACGGCCGCCGCGAAGAACCCTGCCCCCGAGACCCCCACGGCCAGCCCGAGGAGGGCCAGGCCCTCGGTCTCACTTTCGGTCCAGGCGTGCCGGCACAGCATCAGCACCGTCACGGTCAGCGCCCCGTAGCAGAAGCGCATCGCGGTCATGGCGGCCAGCACCCGGCTCGCCGGCTTCCGCTCCGCGAGGTGGCGCAGGCCGGCGGCCAGCCCCCGTGCGGTGGTGGCCAGAGCCTCGCGCAGCCCGGCGCGTGGCTCATGCCGGTCCGGGCCGAGCAGTTCGGTCGTCAGGGTCAGGGAGGCCAGTGCAGAGGCGAGATAGAGCGCCGCGCCGAGCAGGACCACCGCGGCGTCGGAGTCCGCGAGCAGCAGCCGTACGACGAAGGCGAGGCCGCCGCCCGCGGTGGCCGCGAGCGTTCCGGCGGTCGGTGAGATCGAGTTGGCCAGCACCAGCCGGTCGCGGTCGACGACGCGCGGCAGCGCGGCCGAGAGCCCGGCCAGGACGAAGCGGTTGACGGCGGTGACGCACAGCGCCGAGACGTAGAAGAGCCAGTCGGGCACCGAGCCGAGTACGAGGAGCGCGGTGCAGCACGCGAGCGCGGCCCGCAGCAGGTTCCCGTACAGGAATACCTGGCGCCGTGGCCAGCGGTCCAGCAGGACGCCGGCGAAGGGGCCGATGAACGAGTAGGGCAGCAGCAGCACCGCCATCGCGGAGGCGATGGCACCCGCCGAAGCCTGTTTCTCGGGTGAGAAGACGACATGGGCGGCCAACGCCACCTGGAAGACGCCGTCGGCCGACTGGGAGAGGACACGTACCGTCAGCAGGCGGCGGAAGTCCCGAAGGCGCAGAAGAACACGCAGATCACCGACGACGGCCATGCGATCAAGAGTCACATACGTTGAGGGTCCCCGGGCAGACTGCCCGGGGACCCTCAACGGTACGGAGCCTCAGGGAGCGTTGCCGCCCGGCTGTGTGCCGCGCGTCCGCTCCTTGTCCGGCTGCGTCAGTTGGCGACCTCGCCGCGGATGAACTTCTCGACGTTCTCGCGGGCCTCGTCGTCGAAGTACTGAACCGGCGGGGACTTCATGAAGTAGGAGGACGCGGAGAGGATCGGGCCGCCGATACCGCGGTCCTTGGCGATCTTCGCGGCGCGCAGGGCGTCGATGATGACACCGGCGGAGTTCGGGGAGTCCCAGACCTCGAGCTTGTACTCCAGGTTCAGCGGGACGTCACCGAACGCGCGGCCCTCCAGGCGGACGTAGGCCCACTTGCGGTCGTCCAGCCAGGCCACGTAGTCGGACGGGCCGATGTGGACGTTCTTCTCACCGAGGTCCCGGTCGGGGATCTGGGAGGTGACGGCCTGCGTCTTGGAGATCTTCTTGGACTCCAGGCGCTCGCGCTCCAGCATGTTCTTGAAGTCCATGTTGCCGCCGACGTTCAGCTGCATCGTGCGGTCCAGGATGACGCCCCGGTCCTCGAAGAGCTTCGCCATCACACGGTGCGTGATGGTGGCGCCGACCTGCGACTTGATGTCGTCACCGACGATCGGGACACCGGCCTCGGTGAACTTGTCCGCCCACTCCTTGGTGCCGGCGATGAAGACCGGGAGGGCGTTGACGAACGCGACCTTGGCGTCGATGGCGCACTGCGCGTAGAACTTCGCGGCGACCTCGGAACCGACGGGCAGGTAGCAGACCAGGACGTCGACCTTGCGGTCCTTGAGGATCTGGACGATGTCGACCGGGGCCTCGGTGGACTCCTCGATGGTCTGGCGGTAGTACTTGCCGAGACCGTCGTGGGTGTGGCCGCGCTGGACGGTGACACCGGAGTTCGGCACGTCGCAGAGCTTGATGGTGTTGTTCTCGCTGGCACCGATGGCGTCCGCGAGGTCGAGACCGACCTTCTTCGCGTCGACGTCGAAGGCGGCGACGAACTCGACGTCCCGCACGTGGTAGTCGCCGAACTGGACGTGCATCAGACCGGGCACCTTGCCGGCCGGATCGGCGTCCTTGTAGTACTCGACGCCCTGGACCAGCGAGGCGGCGCAGTTGCCCACGCCGACGATGGCTACGCGAACCGAACCCATTCCGGTTGCTCCCTGTGTGTTTTGGATGTTCCCGATGAGGACCCGCGGAACTGCGGGGGCCTCACTTTGAGGTGTCGTCGGACGGATCCGGCGGGGTGTCACCCCGGCGCCGGGGCAGGCCGTCCGTCTCTCCTGCGGTGTTCTGCTGAGCTTCGCTCCCGGGCGAGGACCGTCGCTGATCCCGTCCCGACCGCTCGCTCTCGATGAGCTCGTTCAGCCAGCGCACTTCGCGCTCCACGGACTCCATACCGTGTCGCTGCAGCTCAAGCGTGTAGTCGTCGAGGCGCTCGCGGGTGCGGGCCAGCGAGGCCCGCATCTTCTCCAGCCGCTCCTCCAGCCGGCTGCGCCGGCCTTCCAGCACCCGCATCCGCACCTCGCGCTCCGTCTGCCCGAAGAAGGCGAAACGGGCCGCGAAATGCTCGTCCTCCCAGGCGTCGGGGCCGGTGTGCGAGAGCAGCTCCTCGAAGTGCTCCTTACCTTCCGCCGTCAGCCGGTAGACGATCTTGGCGCGGCGGCCGGCCAGCGACGACGCGGGGGCGACCGCACGGCCGGTGGCGGGCGGTGCGGCGGCAGGGGCGGCACCCGGCTCCTCGACCAGCCAGCCGCTGGCGACCAGCGCCTTGAGGCAGGGGTAGAGAGTTCCGTAGCTGAAGGCGCGGAAGATTCCCAACGAGGTGTTGAGGCGCTTGCGCAGCTCGTACCCGTGCATCGGGGACTCGCGGAGCAGACCGAGAACGGCGAATTCGAGGATGCCCGAGCGTCTGCTCACCTGCGCCTCCTCCATCTCCGAGTGCTGCCGATACCTCTGCGAAGCCCTGTGCCGAGCGGGTGTATCGAGCTGATGTGCCGAGCGGATGTATCGACTCGATACATCCCGACGAT
Source organism: Streptomyces sp. NPDC015144 (assembly GCF_043079735.1). Lineage (NCBI taxonomy): Bacteria > Bacillati > Actinomycetota > Actinomycetes > Kitasatosporales > Streptomycetaceae > Streptomyces > Streptomyces sp. NPDC015144. The sequence continues at coordinate 213,014 of NZ_JBIBUU010000009.1, forward strand.
AGATCGGTACCCGCGATGCGACAAGAGGGGGCATCGTGAACGGCGTCACATCGCGAATTCGTAGGCACCGACTTGCGTTGTTTGGGGTGAAGTTCGGTCCTAGGAGGGTTTTGACCGTGCGTAGTCTGTGCGGCATGCAGACCACCGGGAACCGTGTGACGCGCCCGCGCGTCAGTCTTCGCGGGCCAGCCGGACGCATGGCGGACGAGCCTGCCGGAAGGCTGGTCCGCAATTCGGGGGACCGGATCTCAACTGCCGCTTCCAGGCGCTCTCGCCTGCCCGAGGAGTAGTCGTTCGATGAGCGAGCACCGTCGCAAACCGCCCCAGCCGCAAGGTGGCGGGCGCGCAGCGGCCAGACGAGCTGCCCAGCAGTCCTCAGGACGCCGCGCCGCACCGTCACGCGGAGTAACTTCCGAGTCACATTCAGGGTCGCACAGCGGGGGTGCTCCGCAGGGCGGACGCGCCGAAGCGCGTCGTGCGGCCCAGCGCGGCGGCGCCGGCCGCGGCGGCGGTGGCGGAGGAGGACGCCGCCGCGGGGGCGGTGGCGCAGGGGGCCACGAAGAACCCGGCAGGGGCCGGGGTCGTAACGCACGGCGTCCCGCCAAGAAGCGTTTCATCGACTATCCGCGCGCGGAGAAGGACGGCCTGCGGCGCTGGCTCCCGTCGTGGAAGCTGGTCACGGGGCTGTGCATCGCCTTCCTGGGCGTACTCATGGGCATCGGCACCATCGCGTACGCGATGGTCGGCAAGCCCAATGTGAACGAGGCGGCGGAGGCTCAGAACAACGTCTACCTCTGGGACGACGGCTCGCAGATGATCGCCACCGGCGGTGCGGCCAACCGCCAGATCATCGACTACGCGCAGATCCCCGAGGCGATGCGCAACGCTGTCATCTCGGCCGAGAACAAGTCCTTCGACACCGACAGCGGCATCGACCCCATGGGCATCGCCCGCGCCCTGTTCAACATGGCCACCGGTGGCGAGACCCAGGGTGGTTCGACCATCACCCAGCAGTACGTGAAGAACTCGCGCCTCTCGCAGGAACAGACGCTGAGCCGCAAGTTCCAGGAACTCTTCATCACGCTGAAGGTCAACAACAGCATGAAGAAGAGCGAGATCATCGCGGGCTACCTGAACGTCGCGTACTACGGCCGGGGCGCCTCCGGCATCCAGGCGGCGGCCCGCACGTACTACGGCAAGGACGCCGTCGACCTGAACCCGAGCGAGTGCGCCTTCCTGGCCTCGCTGCTCAAGGGCGCCTCGTACTACGACCCGGCGGGTGCTCCCGAGATCGACCCCAAGCAGGCGACCAAGGAGCTGAACACCGAGCGGGCCAAGAAGCGCTGGAAGTGGATCCTCGACGAAGAGGTGAAGGACGGCCGTCTCTCGAAGACGGAGCGTGACAAGTACACCAAGTTCCCGATGCCGGATCCGCCGAAGCAGAACGCGCAGCTGGGCGGCCAGATCGGTTACATGGTCGAGCTGGCCCGCAAGTACTTCCTCACCAACAACACCCAGGGTGTCACCGCGGAGATGCTGGCCCGGGGCGGCTACCAGATCCACACGACCTTCAACAAGGACCGGGTCAACAAGCTCGAGAAGGCGATCCAGAAGGTCTACAAGGAGAAGATCGACCCGAAGGCACGCCCGAAGACGGACACCCATGTCCAGTTCGGCGGCGGATCGGTCGACCCCAAGACCGGTGCCATCGTGGCGATCTACGGCGGTGAGGACGCGACCAAGCACTTCACCAACAACGCCAACCCCACCGGCGCCCAGGTCGGTTCGACCTTCAAGCCGTTCGTGCTGGCGGCGGCGATGGAGTACGGGAAGCGGAACCCGGCACTCGGTCCGGAGCAGGGACCGGCGGAGCGTACGAAGGTCTCGCCGCTCAGCATCTACAACGGCGACAACCTGTTGCAGATCAAGAACTACAACGGTCAGATCTGGACCGACGAGAAGGGCGAGGGGTGGCGTCAGGCGAACGACGGCGGTGAGTCGGCGGGCGACATCACCCTGCGCGAGGCGATGCGGCGGTCGGCCAACTCCCCGTACGTACAGCTCGGTATGGACGTCGGCACCGACAAGGTGAAGAAGGTCGCCATGGCCGCCGGTCTGAAGGACGACGGCAGCCTGGCGAACGCGACCGTGCCGTCGTTCTCCATCGGTACGTCCTCGCCCAGCGCGATCCGGATGGCCGGCGCGTACGCGACCTTCGCGGCCAGCGGCCAGCAGCGCGAGCCCTTCTCGGTCCTGAAGGTGGAGTCCCGCGGCAAGACGGTCTACCAGCACGAGAACGAGAGCCGTCAGGCCTTCGACGCCTCGATCGCGGACAACGTCACCGATGTCCTGAAGCACGTCGTCGAGAAGGGCACGGGTACCCCCGCGCGGCTGCCCGGCCGGGACGTCGCGGGCAAGACGGGTACGACGGACGACAACAAGTCCGCCTGGTTCGTCGGCTACACGCCGCAGCTCTCCACGGCCATCAGCATGTACCGGCTCGACGACGACGAGAAGAACAAGGACCGCAAGTTCGAGAAGATGTACGGCACGGGTGGTGAGAAGACCATCCACGGTGCGTCGTTCCCGGCCCAGATCTGGCACGACTACATGGCGGGCGCGCTGGAGGGCAAGCCGGTCCTGACCTTCCCCCAGCCGGAGCCGATCGGCGACACGGTCTACGGCGGCGGCGCGCAGAGCCCGACGCCGACGCCCACCGAGACGACCGATCCGTCGCCGACCGCCTCGGAGACCGAGAAGCAGCCGGAGACCACACCCCCGGCGTCGCCCGATCCCACCGAGACCTGTGGCCGATGGGACTGGGACTGCCAGCACAACAACGGCGGGACCAGCGACGGAGCCACCGGCGGCGACGCGAACGGTGGCAACGCCACCGGCGGCGGTGACCCGTCGACCACCCCCAACCCGCCGAACGGCGGGAGCTGGAACGGCGGGAACGGCAACGGCGGGAACGGCAACGGGGCCAATGGCACCGGCACCGTCTTCGGCGGACCGGCCGGATAACGCCGGGCCGACGGGCCGGACCATGAGGGCCGCCGCACCCCACGGGGTGCGGCGGCCCTCGTCGTCTCCACAGCCCCGTGCGGCAGGATGTGCGGCATGCCAAGCGCAGAAGACACCAGCGTGCACCAGCACCAGGAACGGTCCGTCGTGCGGCCCACGCACCAGGACGAGGTCGCCGCGGCCGGCAGCGAGCTGATCGGCGGGCCGTCGGGGCGCTGGGCCCGCGCGGGCAGCGCGGCGCTCCCTCCGGTGGCCGTCGTCGCCCTGGTGGCCCTCGGGACGTTCGCGCTGGGCATGGTGCAGAAGCTGCCCTGCTACAACTGGGCGTGGTTCAGGGGCGCGGGCTCGCAGTACACGCACGCCTGCTACTCGGACATCCCGCACCTCTTCGTGGCGCGGGGCTTCGCCGACGGGCTGGTGCCGTACTTCGACCGGCTGCCCGGCGACATGCAGTACCTGGAGTACCCCGTCCTGACGGGGCTCTTCATGCAGGTGGCGTCCTGGCTGACACCGGGCGGGGAGGTCCAGTTCCGCGAGCAGATGTACTGGATGGTCAACGCAGGCATGCTGATGGTCTGCGCCGTGGTCATCGCCGTCTGCGTCGCACGTACGCACCGGCACCGCCCCTGGGACGGGCTGCTGGTGGCCCTCGCCCCCGCCTTCATGCTGACCGCGACGATCAACTGGGACCTGCTGGCCGTCGCGCTGACGGCCGCGGCGATGCTCATGTGGTCCCGCGGGCGGGCGCTCGCCTTCGGCGTGCTCATCGGGCTCGCCACGGCCGCCAAGCTCTACCCCGTGTTCCTGCTGGGGCCGGTGTTCGTCCTGTGCTGGCGGGCGGGCAAGTGGCGGGAGTTCGGCACGGCCACGCTCGGAGCGGTGGCCTCCTGGCTGGTGGTGAACCTGCCGGTGATGCTCCTGGCCCCGGAGGGCTGGAAGAAGTTCTACACGTTCAGCGAGGAGCGGGGCATCGACTTCGGCTCCTTCTGGCTGATCATCACCCAGCGCACCGGTGAGGCCATCGACGTCACGACCGTCAACACCGTCTCGACCCTGACGACCGTCGCGCTGTGCGCGGCCATCGGCGCGCTGACCCTGATGGCACCGCGCAGGCCACGCTTCGCGCAGCTCGCGTTCCTCGTCGTCGCCGCGTTCATCCTGGTCAACAAGGTCTACTCCCCGCAGTACGTGCTCTGGCTGATCCCGCTGGCCGCGCTGGCGAGGCCGCGCTGGCGGGACTTCCTGATCTGGCAGGCCTGCGAGGTCATGTACTTCCTGGGCATCTGGATGTACCTCGCGTACACGACGAGCGGCGACAAGCACCAGGGACTGCCCACGGAGGGGTACCAGCTGGTGATCGCCCTGCACCTGCTGGGGACGCTGTACCTCTGCGCCGTGGTCGTACGGGACGTGCTTCTGCCGGAGCGGGACGTGGTGCGGCGCGACGGCTCGGACGATCCGTCCGGCGGGGTGCTCGACGGGGCCCCGGACGCGTTCGTGCTGAGGCGGACGGCACGGCCGGAGCAGCACGCGGTCGAGGGGCCGCGGGTGGAATGGGGCGCGGGGCGGGAACCGGTCGCGGAGTGAACGGGCCGGGCCGCCACCCCGTACGGAGTGGCGGCCCGGTCTTCGCGGCGGACGTACGGCTCAGTGGTCGACGAGACGGTCGAACTGGGTCGTCGTGTGGCGCAGGTGGGCCACCAGCTCGTCGCCCACCTTCGGCTCCTGGGCGTCCGACGGGACGAACAGGATCGACACCTGCATGTGCGGCGGCTCGGCGAACCAGCGCTGCTTGCCCGCCCAGACGAACGGCGACAGGTTGCGGTTGACGGTGGCCAGGCCCGCTCGGGCGACCCCCTTGGCCCGCGGCATCACGCCGTGCAGGGCCTTCGGGGCCTCCAGCCCCACCCCGTGCGAGGTCCCGCCGGCGACGACCACCAGCCAGCCGTCCGACGCCGCCTTCTGCTGGCGGTAGCCGAACCGGTCGCCCTTGGTCACGCGCGTGACGTCCAGCACGGAGCCCCGGTACTGCGTCGCCTCGTGGTCGCCCAGCCACAGGCGGGTGCCGATGCGGGCGCGGAAGCGGGTCTGCGGGAACTGCTGCTGGAGCCGGCCCAGCTCCTCGGCGCGCAGATGGCTGACGAACATGGTGTGCAGCGGCAGCCGGGCCGCGCGCAGCCGGTCCATCCAGGCGATGACCTCCTCCACCGCGTCCGAGCCGTCCGTGCGGTCCAGCGGGAGGTGCAGGGCGAAGCCCTCCAGCCGCACGTCCTCGATGGCGGCGTGCAGCTGTCCGAGCTCCTCCTCCTTGACGCCGTGGCGCTTCATCGAGCTCATGCACTCGATGACGACCCGGGCGCCCACCAGGGCGTGCACACCGTCCACGGAGGACACGGACCGCACGACGCGGTCGGGCAGCGGCACCGGTTCCTCACCCCGGCGGAACGGGGTGAGGACGAGGAGGTCGCCGCTGAACCAGTCCTTGATGCGCGCCGCCTCGTAGGTGGTGCCGACGGCGAGCATGTCGGAGCCGAAGCGGATGGCCTCGTCGGCCAGCCGTTCGTGGCCGAAGCCGTACCCGTTGCCCTTGCAGACCGGGACGAGGCCGGGGAACTGGTCGAGGACGGACTTCTGGTGCGCCCGCCAGCGCGCGGTGTCGACGTACAGGGAGAGCGCCATGGCCGGTCCGGAACCCTTCTGGTGCAGCGGTGTGGGAGGTGTGTGGTGCCGAAGCCCCATTGAAACCAATGAAGCCGGTTTCGTCAGCGGGGCGGGAGGTGTCGGCGGAAGCGGATCAGAGGTGTACCAGTGGCGTACGGGCGGCGCATCGGCGGCCCGGACGCGTACCGGCGGACGTGTCCGACGCGCGTCAGCGGCGCGACATGTAGATGTCGAGCGCCTTGTGCAGCAGCTTGTTGAGCGGGAAGTCCCACTCGCCGAGGTACTCGGCCGCCTGCCCGCCGGTGCCGACCTTGAACTGGATCAGCCCGAAGAGGTGGTCGGTCTCGTCCAGCGAGTCGGAGATGCCGCGCAGGTCGTAGACGGTGGCGCCCATCGCGTACGCGTCGCGCAGCATCCGCCACTGCATCGCGTTCGACGGCCGGACCTCGCGCTTGTGGTTCGCGGAGGCGCCGTACGAGTACCAGACGTGTCCGCCGACGATCAGCATCGTCGCGGCCGCGACGTTCTCGCCCTCGTGCCGGGCGAAGTAGAGCCGCATCCGGTTGGGGTCCTCGGTGTTGAGCGCCGTCCACATGCGCTGGAAGTAGCTCAGCGGACGCGGCCGGAAGCGGTCGCGCTCCGCGGTGATCTCGTACAGCCGCTGCCATTCGGCGAGCTCGGTGTAGCCGCCCTGGACGACCTCGACGCCGGCCTTCTCGGCCTTCTTGATGTTGCGTCGCCACAGCTGGTTGAAGCCCTTGTGGACGTCTTCGAGGGAACGGTTCGCCAGCGGCACCTGGTAGACGTAGCGGGGCTGCACGTCACCGAAGCCGGCGCCGCCGTCCTCGCCCTGCTGCCAGCCCATCTTCCGCAGCCGGTCGGCCACCTCGAAGGCGCGCGGCTCGATGTGGGTGGCCTCCACGTCGCGCAGCCGCTTGACCTCGGGGTCCTGGATCCCGGCCTTGATGGCGGGCGCGTCCCAGCGGCGGATGATGACCGGCGGGCCCATCTTCACGGAGAAGGCGCCCTGCTGCTTGAGGTGCGCCAGCATCGGCCGCAGCCAGTCGTCCAGGTTCGGCGCGTACCAGTTGATGACCGGGCCCTCGGGGAGGTAGGCGAGGTACCGCTTGATCTTGGGGAGCTGGCGGTAGAGCACCAGGCCGACCCCGACGAGCTGCCCGTCCTTGTCGAACCAGCCGAGGCTCTCCGAGCGCCACTCGGCCTTCACGTCCGCCCATGCCGGGACCTGCATGTGACTCGCCGCGGGCAGGTTCTGGATGTACGCCAGATGCTGCTCTCGGCTGATGGTCCTCAGGGTCAGGCTCATGCGGGGCGCTCCTCGGCAGGTGTGTCCCCATCGGTCAGGGGCTCCGGCTCTCGCGCCGAAGCCTACTGTGACCGCCGCGCACGCTGTCTGGCCCCTTGTGCCTGTTCCCTGGTGCGGAACGGTGCGGGACCCCTGGACGGAGTCCCGCACCGTTCCGCCGGCTCTCGTGCGCCGGCCCACCGGATTGGTGGGTCAGCCCACGATGCCGCCGAAGAGACCGCCGTGCGCCACCCCCAGGAACAGGCCGAGACCGGCCGCGCCCATGCCAATGACCAGCAGGAACCGTTCACGCGTGGTTTCCGAGATGTACTGCCCGTAGGCGCCCGTGAGGATGCCGATGAGTCCGGCCCACGAGCTGAGCAGATGCAGGTTGTGGAACATCGCCGTCACGAAGGCGAGCACGCCGAGCACCAGTGTCACCGTCACCAGGGCCTGCTGGGTCGGATGGCTCCTGCCGTCCGTGGCGAGCAGGGAGACGGGGGGACGGGGTCGTATTGCCTGTGCCATGGAGTACCTCCTGGCCGAACGGGGCGCTTCGTGGCGCCGCTCACACCCGATGTGTCCAGATTGCGTCTCCTGACCACCGGATTTCAACCGGAAGCCGGTCAGCGGGTACTCTGTACGGTCTGCACCGGTGTCTGCCCAGGCCAGCCCGGCGGCCCCTCTCCATGGAGGGCGTTGTCGGCGGGGCCGCTCGACGCGGCGACATCGGCGCTCACGCATCACGACCCTCCTGCCACGGAACGACCGTGGCCGCTGAGTCCAAAGGAGGTGGGTTCCACATGCGTCACTACGAGGTGATGGTCATCCTCGACCCCGATCTGGAGGAGCGCGCTGTCTCCCCCCTGATCGAGAACTTCCTCTCCGTCGTCCGTGAGGGCAACGGAAAGGTCGAGAAGGTCGACACCTGGGGCCGTCGTCGTCTCGCTTACGAGATCAAGAAGAAGCCCGAGGGCATCTACTCGGTCATCGACCTGCAGGCCGAGCCTGCGGTCGTCAAGGAGCTCGACCGCCAGATGAACCTGAACGAGTCGGTCCTCCGGACCAAGGTCCTCCGCCCCGAGGCCCACTGAGCTTCCGGCTCAGCGGTCATCGGGTCCGAGTAGTAGCAGCAAGCAGCCAGAAGCAATCCCGCCGAGAGGTTCACCCATGGCAGGCGAGACCGTCATCACGGTCGTCGGCAATCTCGTCGACGACCCCGAGCTGCGCTTCACCCCGTCCGGTGCGGCGGTCGCGAAGTTCCGTGTCGCGTCCACTCCCCGCATCTTCGACCGGCAGACCAACGAGTGGAAGGACGGCGAAGGCCTGTTCCTGACCTGCTCGGTCTGGCGGCAGGCGGCGGAGAACGTCGCCGAGTCGCTCCAGCGCGGCATGCGTGTCGTCGTGCAGGGCCGGCTGAAGCAGCGGTCGTACGAAGACCGCGAGGGCATCAAGCGCACGGTCTACGAGCTGGACGTCGAGGAAGTCGGCCCCAGCCTGAAGAACGCCACGGCCAAGGTCACCAAGACCACGGGTCGCGGTGGCCAGGGCGGCCAGGGTGGATACGGCGGCGGTCAGCAGGGCGGCGGCAACTGGGGCGGCGGTCCCGGTGGCGGTGGCCAGCAGGGCGGCGGCGGCGCTCCCGCCGACGACCCGTGGGCCACGAACGGCCCGTCCGGCGGCCAGCAGAGTGGCGGCGGAGGCGGCTGGGGTGGAAACTCCGGCGGCTCCGGCGGCGGCTACTCGGACGAGCCCCCCTTCTAGGGGCGGCTCGACCCCCACTTCTTGATCACACAGGAGAAACATCATGGCGAAGCCGCCTGTGCGCAAGCCTAAGAAGAAGGTCTGCGCGTTCTGCAAGGACAAGACCCAGTACGTGGACTACAAGGACACGAACATGCTGCGGAAGTTCATTTCCGACCGCGGCAAGATCCGTGCCCGCCGCGTGACCGGCAACTGCACGCAGCACCAGCGTGACGTCGCCACGGCCGTCAAGAACAGCCGTGAGATGGCGCTGCTGCCCTACACGTCCACCGCGCGATAAGGGAAGGGTGACCGAATCATGAAGATCATCCTCACCCACGAGGTCTCCGGCCTCGGTGCTGCGGGCGACGTCGTCGACGTCAAGGACGGGTACGCCCGTAACTACCTGGTTCCGCGTGGCTTTGCCATCCGCTGGACCAAGGGTGGCGAGAAGGACGTGGCGCAGATCCGCCGCGCCCGCAAGATCCACGAGATCGCCACGATCGAGCAGGCCAACGAGATCAAGGCCAAGCTCGAGAGCGTGAAGGTCCGCCTGGCCGTTCGCTCCGGCGACGCCGGTCGGCTCTTCGGCTCCGTGACCCCGGCCGACGTCGCCTCGGCGATCAAGGCCGCCGGTGGCCCCGACGTCGACAAGCGTCGCGTCGAGCTCGGCTCGCCGATCAAGACGCTCGGCGGACACCAGGTGTCCGTGCGTCTGCACCCCGAGGTCGCTGCGAACCTCGGCATCGAGGTCGTCGCTGCCTAAGGGCACGGCTCACTTGAGCAGATGAAGGGCCGCACTCCTCTCGGGGTGCGGCCCTTCGCCGTTTCACGTGAAACCCGGTGTTTCACGTGAAACTCGCGATTTGGATGAACACCGATGAACACCCCGGTTTGGATGAACACCTACCGTTTGCCATGAAACCCGGTGTTTCACGTGAAACAGCGTGCCGGTGAGCCCACTCAACGGGTGGCCCCGGTGATCGCCCACTTGCCTGAGCGGACGCGGAGCCAGAGCGTCGCCAGCCGGACCGCCATCATCAGCGTCATCGCCCACCACAGGGCCGTCAGCCCACCGCCCGCCGCCGGTACCAGCAGGGCGACCGGAGCGAAGACCACGAGGGTGACGAGCATGGCCCAGGCGAGGTACCGGCCGTCACCGGCGCCCATCAGCACCCCGTCCAGCACGAAGACCACACCGGCGATCGGCTGGGAGAGCGCCACCACCAGCAGCGCGGGGACCAGGGCGTCCTGAACGGAGGTGTCACCGGTGAACAGCGGGACGAACAGGGGCCGGGCCAGCACGATCAGTGCTCCGAACACCACCCCGGAGACAGCGCCCCACTGCACCATGCGGCGGCATGCCTCGCGTGCCCCCTTGGCGTCGTCGGCCCCCAGGTACCGGCCGATGATCGCTTGGCCCGCGATGGCGATGGCGTCCAGCGCGAAGGCCATCAGGCTCCAGAGCGAGAGGATGATCTGGTGAGCGGCTATCTCGGTGTCCCCGAGGCGTGCGGCGACGGCCGTAGCGATCATCAGGACGGCGCGGAGCGAGAGCGTACGGACCAGCAGCGGGACGCCTGCCTGGGCGCTGGCCCTGATGCCGGCGGCGTCCGGGCGGAGCGAGGCGCCGTGGCGTCGTGCTCCGCGTACCACCACGACCAGATAGGCGAGGGCCATCGAGACCTGTGCGATCACGGTGCCCCAGGCCGACCCGGCGATGCCGAGACCGGCGCCGTAGACCAGCCCGGCGTTGAGCGCGCCGTTGGCGGCGAAGCCCCCGATGGCGACGTAGAGCGGGGTCCTGGTGTCCTGCAGGCCGCGGAGCACGCCGGTCGCGGCCATCACCACGAGCATGGCCGGGATGCCGAGGCTGGAGATCCTCAGATATGTGGTCGCATAGGGGGCGGCCGTGTCGGAGGCTCCGAAGACGTTCACCAGCCATGGGGCGGTGGGGAGGGTGACGGCGATGACGGCGATGCCGAGCAGGAGCGCCAGCCAGATGCCGTCCATGCCCTGCCGGATCGCCGAGGCGAGATCACCCGCGCCGACCCGTCGTGCCACTGCGGCTGTGGTGGCGTAGGCGAGGAAGACGAAAATGCTGACGGCAGTGGTCAGCAGGGCGGCGGCGACGGCCAGTCCGGCCAGTTGCGGAGTGCCGAGATGGCCGACGATGGCACTGTCGACCATGACGAAGAGAGGCTCTGCCACGAGCGCGCCGAAGGCCGGAACGGCGAGTGAGATGATCTCGCGGTCGTGGCGACGGCGGCTGGACGACGAGGGGGCCGGGACCTGGGTCATGGGGTCAATCTAATCTTCCACAGGTAATAGATCCAATGCCCTATGAGTCCTTACATTCGTTGCGTCCCGGCGTTCTCTTCCGCAGCGCCTCCCATGATCTTGCGGCGAGCGGAAAAGTTTTTCTCCCCCACAGCCCGTGGACGGCGAAAGGCCAGGTCAGCGCGGTAATGGCGGAATGGCTATGAGTTTGTCCACAGTGCTGTCCCCCGATCCGTGCACAGGTTCTGCAGGGTTCTCCACAGCATCTGGTCCGTCGTCCACATGGCCTGTGGATAACCAGATTGGCTGACGGTGCCGAGCGGCCTACCGTGGACCGGCGCCCGCACTCCGTTCTGGTCCTGGAACCACGCAGAACTTGACGCGCCGGAACCGGAGTCGGGCGTCTTGTTTGTCGGTGCTGTGCCGTAAGAAGGAGTGGCATGGCGAGGTCCGCGGAGCGGACGGGAGGAGGAGGCCCGGTGAGTATCCCCGAGCCCTTGGACGACCCCTGGGCCGAGTCCGGTCCCAGTGATCGTCTGCCTGTTTCCCGGCAGCGCCGTGCCGGTGACCAGAGCCGTGGCGAGCAGCACGAACGCGGGCGGGAGAGCGGCGGCTGGGACGGAGGTTCCTCCGGTTTCGAGCGGGTGCCGCCGCAGGATCTCGACGCGGAGCAGTCCGTCCTCGGCGGGATGCTCCTGTCGAAGGACGCCATCGCCGAGGTCGTGGAGGTCATCAAGGGCCACGACTTCTACCGCCCCGCGCACGAGACCGTCTTCCAGGCCATCCTCGACCTGTACGCCAAGGGCGAGCCGGCCGACCCGATCACGGTCGCGGCCGAGCTGGTCAAGCGCGGCGAGATCACCAAGGTGGGTGGGGCGCCCTACCTCCACACCCTGGTCCAGTCCGTGCCGACCGCGGCCAACGCCTCGTACTACGCGGAGATCGTCCACGAGCGGGCGGTGCTGAGGCGGCTCGTCGAGGCCGGTACGAAGATCACGCAGATGGGATACGCGGCCGACGGCGATGTCGACGACATCGTGAACTCCGCGCAGGCCGAGATCTACGCCGTCACCGAGCAGCGCACCAGTGAGGACTACCTGCCGCTGGGCGACATCATGGAGGGCGCGCTCGACGAGATCGAGGCGATCGGTTCGCGCAGTGGCGAGATGACCGGTGTGCCCACGGGCTTCACCGACCTCGACGCTCTCACCAACGGGTTGCACCCCGGCCAGATGATCGTCATCGCGGCCCGTCCGGCCATGGGTAAGTCGACGCTCGCCCTGGACTTCGCGCGAGCGGCGTCGATCAAGAACAACCTGCCGAGCGTCATCTTCTCCCTCGAAATGGGCCGCAACGAGATCGCCATGCGTCTGCTGTCCGCCGAGGCCCGGGTCGCCCTGCACCACATGCGGTCCGGCACGATGACGGACGAGGACTGGACGCGGCTGGCCCGCCGGATGCCCGAGGTGTCGACCGCGCCGCTCTACATCGACGACTCCCCCAACCTGTCGATGATGGAGATCCGGGCGAAGTGCCGTCGGCTCAAGCAGCGCAACGACATCAAGCTCGTGATCATCGACTATCTCCAGCTGATGCAGGCCGGCGGCTCCAAGCGCTCCGAGAGCCGTCAGCAGGAAGTCTCGGACATGTCCCGAAACCTCAAGCTCCTGGCCAAGGAGCTGGAGGTCCCGGTGATCGCGCTCTCGCAGCTGAACCGTGGCCCCGAGCAGCGCACGGACAAGAAGCCGATGGTGTCCGACCTGCGTGAGTCCGGCTCCATCGAGCAGGACGCCGACATGGTGATCCTGCTGCACCGCGAGGACGCGTACGAGAAGGAGTCCCCGCGGGCCGGCGAGGCGGACATCATCGTCGGCAAGCACCGAAACGGCCCCACGGCCACCATCACCGTCGCCTTCCAGGGCCACTACTCCCGTTTCGTGGACATGGCACAGACCTGACCGGGTCCTGCTGCCAGGAACCCGGGACCGGCAGATCGGGCCGCCCGGATGTGGTGCTCGCCGCTGCGGCGATCGTCCCACCGCACGTCCCGAGCCCATGGGCGAACGCCCGCGGCCGGTCCGCGGGACGGCGGGAAGCCGCTCAGCGCCTCGTCTCGTACCTGGTCATGATCACGCCGTCGGGGAACGCGCGCGTTTCCACCAGGTTCAGGTTCACCCAGCTGTCCAGAGTGGTGAAGAACGGCGTGCCGCCGCCGACGAGGACCGGATGGGTGGCGATCACGTACTCGTCGATCAGTCCGGCGCGCATGGCCGCCCCGGCGAGTGTCGCGCCGCCGATGTCCATCGGGCCGCCGTCCTCGGCCTTGAGCCGGGTGATCTCGGCGATCGCGTCGCCGGTGACCAGGCGGCTGTTCCAGCCGACCTCGTCGATCGTCGAGGAGAACACCACCTTCGGTGTGTCCCGCCAGGTCCGCGCGAACTCGATCTCCGCCGGGGTGGCGTCGGGCTGCTGGTCGCCGGTCGGCCAGTAGGAGCTCATCGTCTCCCACAGCTTGCGCCCGTACAGCGACAGCTCGTTCGCCTGCTCGTGTTCGAGCCACCACCGGAACAACTCCTGGCTCGGCGGTCCGCTCCAGCCGATGTCGTCACCGGCGGCGGCGATGTAGCCGTCCAGGGTCAGGTTCATGCCGTAGATCAGTTTCCGCATGGTCAGCCTTTCGTCCGGAGTGTCCGGCGTATGGACCGGCGTGGCGCGGGAAACTCATCGGTGCGCGATCCGGGCTCGCCGGTGGTCCTCGTGCTCGGGCTCTTACCCCGGCTCAGGTCCTGGCTCCGCGTGGCGTGCTCGACCGGCCCGCTCGGCCCCGCGGGGAGCCGAAGGGATCGGTCGGTGCCGGTCGGAAGATCCCGAGGACGCAGGACTCAGCCGTCCTGGGACGGTGCCCAGTCAGGGGCCGGATCCTCGGTGAGCAGGGGCCGGAGCGCGCCGAGAACCGCGCCGACGCAGACGTCCCGCAACTGGGTGCGGGTGCAGGTCTCGTGGGCGAGCCAGTCGACGCAGAGGACCTGGACGAAGACCAGCCAGCTTCTCAGGACGCCCGAGACCGCCTCGCGCGCGCCCTCGTCGGCGAGAGGCAGTACGGCCAGCAACCGGGAGCGGAGCGCGTCCAGTTCGTTCGTCATGATCGTCTGGATCACGGGGTCGCCCGCGAGGACCCGGTTCGCGGCGAGGACGGCGTGGCGGTTGGCCACGAAGTAGTCGAGATGGACCTCCATGCCCTGGACGAGCTGTTCCACCAGGGAATCGGCGGGGTCGAGCCGGGTCTCGGCCAGCAGTTGGTCCGCGGCCTGCTGGTAGACGGCCGCGAAGAGCGCGTGCTTGCTGGGGAAATGGCGGTACAGCAGGGCACGGGAGACGCCCGCCGCTTCGGCGACCTCCTCCATCAGGACTTCGTCGTACGGATGTGTCGCGAAGAGCCGTGACCCGACTCCGAGGAGCTGGGCACGGCGGTCGGCGGGGTCGAGCCGTTGGCGGGGAGGCACGGAGGAAGGCTACTTGACATGTGTCTACTAGCGCATCCAGTCTAGTAGACACATGTCAACTAGACTGGATGCCGATCGGGCTGGACCGGCAGGGTTCGGAGGGGTCATGGCGAATGTTCTGCGCGTGCTGACGCGGGTGATGGGCTGGGCCTGCGTGGCGATCGGTCTGTATCACGTGCTCCTGGGGAACGCGGCGATTCCCGGGGCCGGCTCCGCCGGTCCGACGATCGACAGTTGGGGCCGGTTCATGGGGGCCAGCTTCGTCGGCTACGGGTTGGCGTGGCTGTGGGCCGCGCGACAGCGCCCTGTTCCGGCCCGTGCGGTGCGGTGGCTCGCGGGAGTCTTCCTGCTGGGTGGCGTGGGGCGGCTGCTCTCGCTGGCCGAGCACGGCCGGCCGCACTGGTTCCAGATCGTGCTGACCGTGCTCGAACTCGCCCTGCCCCCGGTCTTCTTCTGGCTGGCCGACGCGGAGGAGCGGCCCCGGCACGGCGGGACGGAGGTCGCGGCGGCCGGGCGGTGAGCGGCGTGCGCGTACGACCGCCGGGCCGACCCTGTCGCGTGGCCACGCCGATCCGCAGGGCCGTTCCAGCGGCTTGACCTCAACCATTGTCGAGGTTGTTGGGTGGGTGAGGGCGGCGGACGCAGCCACCACCTGAACGATGTCGATACGGAGAGGACACCGCCATGACGAGCGGCATTCTTGTAGTGGGGACGATTTCCACCGAGGACCAGGACGCGGTGATCGGTGTGGTGAAGGGCCTGGAGGAAGCGTTCAACGCGAAGGACCCGGCCGCGCTGGGCGGGCAGTACACCGAGCGCACGTCCTGGACCAATGCGAAGGGCACGCGCCTCGACGGCAGGGAGGAGATCGCCGAGTTCAGCGCTGTGGCGATGAAGAGTTTCCTGAGCGACTCCTTCGCCCGGTACGACGTGGTCAAGATGCTGGCGGTGGCCCCGGACGTGATCGCGGTGAATGTGGTGCAGACCCCCCTCGACAGCGCGGGCGACGCTGTCGACGGCCCCGGGGGAGCGGCGCTCTACGTGATCGCCAAGCGGGCCGACGGCTGGTACATCGCGGCGGGCCAGAACATGGCCGTCGACCGTACGGGGTGACCTCCGGACCGGGGCGGGTTTCCGGGGGAGTCGGCAACAGGGTTCAGGAGCCCGTCCCCGCCTCGGTGCGCAGCCAGTAGAGGCCGTCCGCCCGGTCGACGATATCCAGCTCGACCAGGTAGCGGCGGATGGCCACATGGTCGGTGCCGGAGTCCTCGCTCCAGTTGCGCAGGATGTCGTTGACCGACTGCTCGGGGTAGCGCTCGCCGGGGCGGAAGGCACGCTGGGCGAGGTGGGCCAGAACGGCGCGGCGGCGGCCGATCCGGGAGGGGAGGCCGAGCAGCCGGTCGCCGTCGACGAAGGTCCGCAGCAGGGAGTCCGTACTGTCGTCGCCGGTGCCGGTGCCGGCCCGTTCGGTTGGGGCCGCGGACCGCAGGACTTCCCTGAACCTGCCGGTGGCGGCGGTGAGACGGCCGCCGTCGTCGGTCACGAGGCCGCCGGTGGTGAGCTTGTGCAGGGCGAGGGCCACGTTCCTGGTCTGCTCACCGGTCGTGGACGCGATCTCGGCGGGGGTCGTCGCTCCCAGCACGATCGCCGAGAACACCCGCAACCGGATCTCGTCCGCGAGCAGACCCGCCAAAGCCTGGGCTGTCACTGTGTGGCTCCTCGATTCGGTTCGTCCGACGCGTCGTTCGTCGTCCTTGTCCATCGCGTGCAGTGTTGTCGACGAGGGGGAGGCGCAGGTACTCGTTTTCGTGCTCCGCGGCGGGCTCGGCGCCGGGCCCGCCGCCCTGCCGCCCCTGGCCGAAGCAGCGGTGGGGAACCGTCGTGCACAGCATGATCGTCAGATCCAGATGTGACTGAAGTGACGCCAGTGCTGACCGATGACCATAGCGAGCTGATCTCCGACCTGTCCGGAATCGTCTGCGACTATCCCTACGTAGATCCGGAGGAGGCCCTCATCGCGCTCGTCGGAGACGCGGCGGAGGCGGTCGGCCGCCAGGACGCCCCCGAGGGGCGCCGGGAGCGGACCGGGTACGTGATCCTCCTCTACGCGACCTGCTGGTACGCCTCGGCCAGGGTCTTCAACAAGTCCCTCTTCACGTCGTACACGGAGGTCCTGGACGGCTTCCGCGACACGCTCGACCCCACGGTCTGTACCTGCTCGGCCGGGGCCCACCCCACCGGCCTGGACTCGGAGTACGGGGTCGAGGCCGGGGTCAGTCTGCTGACCGGGGCCGGGCGGTCGGTCCTCGCCGAGGACTACGACCTGGAGGACGAGGACCTGGCGGTGTTCGACTGCGAGGGGCTCCTCGCGGAACTCGCCGACCGGGCGGCCGACCGGATGAGCGAGGCGTATCAGGAGATCTTCGGCAGCATCGACGTCTCCTCTCTCGACGCGCGGTTCCTCGGTGAGGGCGGCGGTATCGACATCGTCGCCATGCAGGAAGCCATCCAACGTACGTGGGAGGGCAACGCCGGCCCGGTCGCGCTCTGGTCGGCCCGGCGCCTCCTCTCCGGACAACTGCGGGACACGGAGCGGCTCGGAGTGTTCCTGTGCCTGTGGATGGGGGTCGCCCAGTCGTACGGGGGACTGCCACCGTCCTATGCTCGGGACCTGGCCGCCGCTCTCGCCACCGTCGACCCGGACGTCAGCTGCGACCACCCGAAGCACCCCTGGTCCGCCGTGGACAGCTCCACCCGGAGCCGGTCCCGCGCGGTGCTTCACCTGTACGCGCCGGACGATCACCCGGACACTCCCGTTCCGGCCGAGCTGTCCCTCCGTGAGCTGTGGGAATGCCCGGTGCAGTACGCGGAGTTGGCGCGCAGCGCACTGGCGGACATCGAAGGCTGGCACGGCATGCGCGGCGGTGACGGGGAGGACTGGAAGGGCTGAACACCTCTGCCGGGCCCGGGTACGCTCCGGAGCCCCGTCCCGGGCCGGGGTCGATCCGGGGCCGACCCCGGCTGATTTCCGGACCGGTCCCGCCCCGGGCCGGAACGGCAAATGAGGTCGCCACCGCCCAGTTCTCCAGGTAGTTCTTGACCATGATCTCCGAACCCGAACAGCTGCTCCCCGGTACGCGCCGCGCCCTGCTGCACCGCATCGCCGTCGCACAGTCGGAGGGCCGCGCGCCCTCGCTCGTCGCCGCCGTGCAGCGGCAGGGGCAGGTCGTCTGGAGCGGCTCCCGAAGCTGCGTGGACGGTCATGCCCCGGACGGCGACACCCAGTTCAGAATCGGCTCCCTCACCAAGACCTTCACCGCGGTGCTCGTGCTGCGGCTGCGCGACGAAGGTCTGCTCAACCTGGACGACCCGCTGGAGAAGCACCTCCCGGGCACCGACGTCGGTGACATCACGGTCCATCAGCTGCTCGGCCACAGTGCGGGGCTCGCTGCCGAGTCCCCCGGTCCCTGGTGGGAGCGGACGCCGGGCGCCCTGCGTCCCGAACTGCCCGATGTGCTGGGCGAGCAGACCCGTATGCACGTCCCGGGCCACCGGTTCCACTATTCGAACCCCGGCTACACGCTGCTGGGCTCCCTGGTCGAGCAAGTCCGCGGAATGAGCTGGGAGCAGGCGCTGCGGAACGAGATCCTGGAGCCGCTCGGTATGCACCGCACGAGCCTCCAGCCGGAGGCCCCGCACGCGGGCGGCTGGGCCGTGCACCCCTGGGCCGATGTCATGCTGCCGGAACCGGCCGAGGACCTCGGGCTGATGGCCCCGGCCGGGCAGCTCTGGTCCACGACGAACGACCTTCTGCGCTTCGCGGCCTTCCTGATGGAGGGGGACGACCGGGTCCTCTGCGCCGACTCCGTGGAGGAGATGCGGAAGCCGTCCGCGCCGACCGGGCCAGGTGACTGGCAGTCCGGTTACGGTCTGGGGCTCCAGTTGGCCCGGGACGGTGACCGCACGCTCTTCGGGCACACCGGCTCACTGCCGGGGTTCCTGGCCACGCTGTGGATCAGCGCCGAGGACGACGTGGCGGCCGTCGCACTCACCAATACGACGGCGGGGCTGGCGATCGGTGAGGTGGCCGCCGAGCTCGTCGGGATCGTGGCCGAGGCCGAGCCCCGTGTCCCGGAGCCCTGGCGCCCGCTGACCGAGTCCGAGGTGGACACCGATCTCCTGGCGCTCACCGGCCCCTGGTACTGGGGCACGCGCGCGAACGTGCTGCGGCTGACGCCGGGCGGCGGGCTGGAGATCGCACCGATGCGCGGTGCCGGTCGCGGCGCCCGGTTCGTCCCCGGGGGCGACGGCACCTGGACGGGGCTGGACGGCTACTACGCGGGGGAGATCCTGCGGGTGGTCCGGAACGACGACGGCAGCGTCAACCATCTCGACCTGGGGTCCTTCGTCTTCACCCGGGAGCCTTACGACCCGGCTGCGGCCGTTCCCGGCGGCGTGGACGCGAGCGGATGGCGCGGCCTGGGCGACTGATCGAGCGTTTCACGTGAAACGCTCTGTTTCACGTGAAACGGGAGTCCTGTGCCGGGCCCGGCCGTACGGGGCGGTGCCCGGCCAGGCGTTCCGCGACGACGGATCCGCAGGCTTCAGGAGGTCAACTCCCGCTCCAGCGGGGTTCGGAAGCGCGGTGTGATCCGCGCCGGGCCCACCCACCGGGAGAACCGGGATGCTTCGGCCTCGATCGCGGCGGAAGCATCCCGGCCGACATCGGAGAGCAGCCGCCAGACCGGCTCGCCGTCGGCCCGCTGGGCCCAGCCGCCCACGATCCGACCGTTCCACCACACGGACGGGCCGATATTGCCGGACCGGTCGAAGAGGGCTTCCCGGTGCTCGGCCGGAAGATGGAATCCCCGGTCGGCCCAGCCCATCGCGCTGGGGTCGAGAGCCGGGAGCAGCGCGGCCCAGGGCTCGGTGGCCGGTTCCGGGTCCAGGTCCTCCGGCAGTACCCATCCCGTGGCCCCGCCGTCCAGGAGGACCCGCTCGGCATCGACGGCTGCCAGGGCCGTGCGCACCTGACCCAGGGACCAGCCCGTCCACCACTTGAGATCGGCCTCGGTCGCCGGGCCGTAGGAGCCGAGCCAGCGCCGTGCCAGCTCCGCCCGTGCCTGCTCGGGCTCCTCGACGGGCCAGGGTTCGGACACCGTCCAGCGGAACTGGCTGGAGGTCCAGGAACCGCGTGGGCGATCCCGGCGGATGCGCCCCTCGGCTGCCAGGACCCGGATGACACGGGAGGCGACGCCCTGTACGGTCTCCGCCCTCTTGCCCGGAAAGATGGTGATCTTCGTACGCAGCACGGTGATGGCGGCGGAAAGCTCGGAACCGGTGGCGGTCCCCCGGTCGGCGAGTGCGGCGAGGGTCTGCCGCTCGGCATCGGCCAGCCAGCGCTCGTCCAGGCCATTCCCGTCGTCCGCCAGGTGCTTGAGCAAGGTCCTGCGCTCCTTGGCGGCCACCATCCGGGCGTTCGTGGCGTCGACACAGGGGGCGAACTCCCGGTCGACGACGAAGAGCGTGTTCCGCATGGAGAGCTGGCGGACCAGTGAGACGTCCTCGTAGAGGGCCTGTTCCACCGGGGCCGTGCCCGCCTCGGCCAGCCGCGCACAGGCGGAGAGGTAGACGGTGGCGGCGTCGGTGGCGTGCAGCGCGACGACCGCCCTGGCCACGGACACGGGGGAGGCGGCCCGTGCGGACGTGGCCAGAAGGTGGCGCCGGCCGAGCCGGATTCTGCGCTGCTCGTCGCTGATGCGGTACACGGCCGGCCTCCCGGGTCGACGGACGGAGTCAGAGGGCGAGCTTGAACCCCACGTGACTGCCGGTGAAGCCGAGCCGCTCGTAGAAACGATGGGCGTCGGTCCGCTTCGCGTCCGACGTCAACTGGACCAACTGGCAGCCCAGACGCCGGGATTCCTCCACTGCCCATTCGATCAGCAGGGTACCGAAGCCGCTGCCGCGCTCATCGGCGCGGATGCGTACGGCCTCGATGATCGTGCGGGTCGCGCCGCGCCGGGAGATCCCGGGGATCAGCGTCAGTTGCAGGGTGCCGACCACCCGGCCCTCGCGTACCGCGACGACGAGCCGCTGGTTGGGGTCGTCCGCCAACCGCTGGAACGCGGCGAGGTAGATGCCGAGGTCATCCGGTGACTCACGCTGCTCGCCCAGCGGATCCTCGGCGAGCATGGCGACGATCGCCGGAATGTCGTCGGATGTGGCGGGTCGTATGTCGAGTTCGGTCATGATCGGCAGCGTACGCAGGTCACGCGGGCAGGGCTGGACGCACCGCCCGCGTGGACGTCGATGACATCAGCCCGTCGCCACCGTCAGTGGGGCGTAGCGGCGGGTCCAGTCGCCCGGGAGATCCGGGGCTCCGAGCGTCATCACCGTGGTCGCGGAGGAGGGCAGCAGTCCGCGCCGCTCCAGTCGGTCCAGCAAATCGCCGTGGCGTGCGTCGATGTCCGCGCGCAGCGGCAGATCCGTGGCCGCAGCGAGTGCGGCGACGAGCGCCTCGGCGGTGTCCGTGTCGGGGGCGATCAGCGGGCCGACCACATGGGCCCGGCCGCTCGGCCAGAGCGCCGCGTACCCGACGATCTCTCCCCGGACCCGTGCGACCCGGATGTGGTCGGCGAAGGCCGGGAGCCGGGCGAGGAGATGGGTCCGGTCGGTACCGAAGACCTTCGAGTCCAGTTCGATCATCGCCCGCAGGTCCTCCGCCGTGGCCGGGAGGACGGTCGCGTCGCAGGGTTGCTCACCGCCCGGCAGATAGCGGCCGGTCACTCGCTGGGCGCTGCCCACGATCGCGAAGCCCAGCTGTTCGTAGAGCGGCTGTCCCGCGGTGGTCGCGTAGAGGCTGAGCGGCGTGCTCCCGTGCTCGGCGAGCACCCGGTCCATCAGGTGCCGGGCGATGCCCTGCCGTGCGTACCGGTTCGCCACGAGCAGCATGCCGACGGCGGTCAGGTCCGGGCCGTAGGAGGTCACCACGCAACTGGCCATCAGCCCCTCGCCTCCGGGGTCGTCCATCCCGTAACCGGTTCCGGCGGCGAGGAGCAACCCCCACCTCCGCTCGTCACGTGCCCAGCCGCGGTCTTCGCAGAGATCGGCACAAGCGACCAGGTCGCTCCGGGTGAGGCGCCGGACGGGCAGTTCGGCGAGCGGGCGGGGCAGTGAACTGGGCATGAGGGCCAGGCTTACCGACGTGGCGTCCACGCGTCCACCCCTTTACCGGTTCCTGGTGATTGAGCCGTTTCACGTGAAACGGGCAGCTTGGAACGTGCGGCGGGCGCCTGGCGATGGACGTCATCGTGCGTACTTCCCGGCGCCGCCGCTCCTTCGGCCGGAGGATCAGGCGCTTGGCGTGCTCCGGCCGGGACACGCCAGGCGGTGACCGGAGTCCCTGCCGGAGCATCCGCTGCGACCGCCCCGGCGTATCAGCGGCCCTCGGAGCATCAGCCCAGGTCGGGCGCGTGCATGGCGCGTACGCCCTCGATGTTGCCGTCCAGGTAGTGCCGCAGCGACAGCGGGACCAGGTGGACGGCGGCGATCCCCATCCGGCTGAACGGCACCCGGACGATGTCGTACTCACCGCAGGGATCCTCGATCTCGGGGCCGTGCCGCCGGGACGGATCCATCGACTCCAGTCGGCAGACGAAGAAGTGCTGGACCTTGACGCCCTTCACCCCGCCGCCCTCGATGTGCTCCACCGTGTCGACGAAGCAGGGGACCACATCGGTGATCCTCGCGCCGAGCTCCTCGTCCACCTCGCGGTGCAGGGCGTCGACCACGGTGGCGTCCTCGGGCTCGACCCCGCCGCCCGGTGTGAGCCAGTACGGATCGACCCCCGGCTTGGTGCGCTTGATTAGGATCAGGTCATCGCCGTCGAGCAGGATGGCGCGTGCGGTGCGCTTGACCACAGGGCGTTCGGTCATGGCAAGAGAGTGGCCCGCCCGACCGCTTCTGAAACACCGGGGGTGATGCCGTGCCGCCCGCCCAATGTGCGGCAGGGCGAGCGAGCCGGCCCGCGCGCGGCCAGGAAACGGGTCCGCGGCAGAGGCAGGCTCACGCCCCGCCTTCCCGTCCACGCGACGCTCCAGGCCCGTCCGCGTGCGGATGTCTCAACCGGCCGGTGTCGCCTGCGGCAAGTGCGCCGGTGGAGGGGCGACCAACCTTGTCCGTACGGCTCTTCCCCGGGGAGCCGGGGCGGCCCGAGCGATGAGGGGGAGAGGCTCGGACCCGCCCGTGCTCGCCTATCCCAAAGCGATGTCCAGCGCCCGCTGTACGTCCGCGATCAGGTCCGGAGCGTTTTCGGCACCCACGGAGAAGCGGATGAAGCCCTCGGGCACGGCATCACCGCCCCAGCGGGCGCGGCGCTCGGCGGTGGAGCGCAGGCCACCGAAGCTCGTCGCGTCGTCGACCAGGCGCAGCTCGGCGAGAAAGCGCTCGGCCCGCTCGCGGTCGGGCAGGACGAACGACACCACGGAACCGAAGCGCCGCATCTGCCGGACCGCGTTCGGATACGAGGGGTCGGTGGGCAGCCCGGGATACCGCAGCCCGGTCACGCCGGGCCGGTCGTCCAGCACCTCCGCCAGGGTCAGCGCGGTGGCGCACTGCCGGTCGACGCGCAGCTCCAGCGTGGCCAGCGACCGGTGCGCGAGCCAGGCCTCCATGGGGCCGGGGATCGCGCCGACCACCTTGCGCCAGCGCCGCACCCCCGCCGCCAGAGCGGCATCGCGGCAGGTCACATGGCCGAGCAGGATGTCCCCGTGCCCGGTCAGCCCCTTGGTGTCGCTGGCCACCGAGAAGTCCGCCCCCAGCTCCAGCGGACGCTGACCGAGCGGAGTGGCGAGCGTGTTGTCGACCGCCACCAGCGTGCCGGCCGCATGCGCCGCTTCGACGAGCCGACGCACGTCGCAGACATCGAGGCCCGGATTGGACGGGGTCTCGATCCACAGCAGCTTCGCGCCCTCGAGAACGGCCAACTGGGCATCGCCGCCGGTCGGCGCGGTCCGCACCTCGACGCCGTACGCCTCCAGCTGCTCCCGAACCAGCGGCAGGGCCTGGTAGCCGTCGTCCGGCAGCACGACCGCGTCGCCGGTACGTGCCTGGGAGAGCAGTACGGCCGAGATCGCCGCCATCCCGGAGGCGAAGACCGTGGTCTCGACGGACTCCCCCGGCGCCTCCAGCTCGCCGATGGCCCGCTCCAGAAGGGTCCAGGTCGGGTTGGTGTCCCGGCCGTAGGTGTACGGGCCGACGGGCTCGCCGGAGAGATGGAAGTGTGCGGCGAAGACCGGGCCGGGCAGGGTGGGCTCGAACTGTTCCGGCTCGGGGAGGCCGGCCCGTACCGCTCTGGTTCCGTCGCCTGTGCTGTCCATTCCGCTTCCTCGTTCCTCGTGCGTTTCTCCCCGATGGGACACGGTGGCCGCCCGCTGCCGGACGGGGCCGGCTCAGTCGTCGTCGGGAAGGATCATGTTCAGGGCCCACGAGACGATCGAGATGATCAGACCGCCGAGTACGGCCGTCCAGAATCCCGAGACGTGGAAGCTCAGGTCGAGCTTCCCGGCCAGCCACGAGGTCAGCAGCAGCATGCACGCGTTGACCACCAGCGTGATCAGCCCGAGCGTGAGGATGAACAGGGGCAGGGTCAGCAGCTTCACGATCGGCTTGACCACGAAGTTCACCAGGCCGAAGATCAGCGCGACCAGGATCAGGGTCAGCGCCTTGCGTCCGGTGCTGCCCCCGGACAGCGTGATGTCCTGGAGCAGCCAGATGGCCACGGCCAGCGCCCCTGCGTTGGCGATCGTCTTGACTACGAAATTCTTCATGTGTCTGATCGTGGCAGACGAGATCGGTGGCGGACACCGGCAGCACAGAGGCAAGGGGCACATCGGCCATGAAGGCATTCAGACTGGACGAGCTGGAGGCGGAGCGCGCCGCGAACGACGGCGCGTATCTGCAGTTCGTGAAGGAACGCAACATGTCCGTCGGTCTGTACGCGCTGAACGCCGGTGAGATCGACCCGCAGTTGCCGCACCAGCAGGACGAGGTGTACCTCGTCGTCAGTGGCCGTGCCTCGATCACGGTCGGCATGGAGACCACACAGGTGGGCCGGGGCAGCGTGGTCTACGTACCGGCCGGGGTCGCCCACAAGTTCCACCACATCACCGAGGACCTCCGCGTGATGGTGGTCTTCTCCCCGCCCGAGAGCTGAGCCGGGGAGCCGAGCCGCAGGGCCGGGCCGCAGGATCAGGCCCGGAGCCCGGCCCGGAAGCGGTATCGGAACCCGGCCGGGGCGGAACGGGGAGGTCACGGCCCGGGGGCCGGTCTCAGGGATCCCTCAGGGATCGATCAGGGGACTTCAAGGGCCGTGGCCCCTCTGGCAGCCCCCTCCGCGCCTCTAGCATCGGAAGCAGGAAATCCGAGGAGAAGAGGTAGGGACGATGGCCATGCGGGAGATATTCGCGGGAATGCCCTGGTGGGTGAAGTGGATCGCGGTACCGGTGATCGCGATCGTCGTGTTCGGTGGACTGATCGCCAGCGTGATCGGATTCGTGATCGGTCTGCTCTTCAAGATCCTGATCTTCGTGATCCTGGTCGGCGGGCTCGTCTTCGTCGTACGCAAGTTCATGTCGTCCTCCTCACGTGGCGACTGGTAGGACGATCGGAGACCGGCCGGGACGTTAGCCCAGGTGAGCTAAGTAGCGAGCGAATGAAACATCCCTCGCGGACCCGGCCTATACAGTGACAATTCGCTGTCGCCACCGGTGAGTCAACAGCCCGTCACCACACTGAATCAGTGGGTTCGTACGACGTTCGGCCCCCGGACTCCAGCCGTGCGGCAGCCCGTGGGGGCGGCCCCCACAGGCGGGACGACCACCCGTCACCATGCCTGGGGGTGACTGTTGACCACGGCATCGAGGGCTGCTGCCCCGACGCTGATCGGATCGGTGCAGCGAGCGCTGAGACTGCTGGAAGCCGTGGTCGCCCACCACGGCGGGGCGCCCGCGAAGCAGCTGGCCAGAGAGGCCGGACTGCCCCTCCCCACGGCCTACCACCTGCTGCGGACCCTGACGCACGAAGGCTACTTACGCCGGGAGAACGGTGTCTTCGTCATCGGGACCGCGGCCCAGCGGCTGATCGGTGTGGAGACCCGGCAGGGCCGTCGCGGCAAGATGGCCGAAGCGCTGGGGCGTTGGCGCGACATCATCGGGGCCCCGGTCTACTGCGCCGTCTACCGCGAGGGCGAGATCGACCTCGTCGCGGTCGCCGATTCCCCCGACGCCCCCGCCGTCGCCGCGTCGGGGTCCTTCCGGGAGACCGGCCATGCGCATGCGATCGGCCAGTGCCTGCTGAGCCGACTCGACGAGAAGACCCGTGAGGACTACCTGGATCGTCACCCTCTGCGTCCGCTGACCCGCTACTCGTTGCGGGACCGCGCGTCCTTCCTGGAACGGCTCCGGTCGCTGGAACGGATGGAGCCCGTCATCGAACGGCAGGAGTACGCGTTGGGGACGGTCTGCGCGGCGATCCCCATCGCCGCGGGATTCACCGCGGCGGCGATGGCGATTTCCTTACCACTGGAGCAGGAAAGCCGGTTGCTCCCCGCAGTCGAACAACTACGTGGCGAAGTCGCCAACCTCTTGCGTTCGTTCGTGTTCTCTATCAGTATCTGAAAAATCACTCCTTGTGATCTGCTATCGCGTGCACCACGATGGCGTCAAGAGGGCCACGGGGGATCATTCCTGGCCAGATTCACCTACTGCGGGGTTGAACGATGCGCGAGTCGGTTCAAGCTGAGGTCATGATGAGTTTTCTCGTCTCCGAGGAACTCTCTTTCCGGATCCCGGTGGAGCTCCGGTACGAGGTCTGCGATCCATACGCGATCCGGATGACCTTCCATCTGCCCGGTGACGCCCCCGTCACCTGGGCTTTCGGCCGTGAGCTGCTGCTCGACGGCCTCAACAGCCCCAGTGGGGACGGCGATGTGCACATCGGCCCCACCGAGCCCGAGGGGCTCTGCGACGTACACATCCGTCTTCAGGTCGGCGAGGACCGGGCGCTCTTCCGGGCCGGGACGGCACCACTTGTGGCCTTTCTCGACCGGACCGACAAGCTCGTGCCGCTCGGGCAGGAGTGCACGCTCGGTGACTTCGAGGGCAGCCTGGAGGACGCCCTGGGCCGGATCCTCGCCGAGGAGCAGAACGCCGGCTGACGAGGAGCACCGACGCGGACCGGTCCACCGGCCGGACGCGGGCCCCCGCCGGACGGGTGAACTGCCCGCCCGAGGGGCGGTCACGGCTTCGCCCTTCGGCGACGGCCCCTGCCCGCCCCCGCCCACGCGGGCGTCGGAGCCCCGGCTTCCGCGCCCGGACCCGCACGGTCCGCCGAGACGACCAGTGCGGCGAGCGCCGTCGTCACCGGAACCGAGGCGACCAGCCCGATCGAGCCGACCAGCGTCCGAACGATCTCCTCCGCCACCAGCTCGCTGTTGGCCACCGTCCCCATGCTGCTCTGCGCGACGGTGAACAGCAGCAGCAACGGCAGGGCCGCGCCCGCGTAGGCGAGCACCAGCGTGTTGACGACCGAGGCGATGTGGTCGCGGCCGATCCTGATCCCTGCCCGGTAGAGGTCCCGCACACCCAACGTCGGGTTCGCCTGGTGGAGTTCCCAGACCGCCGACGTCTGGGTGACGGTCACGTCGTCGAGCACGCCGAGCGAACCGATGATGACACCGGCCAGCAGCAGCCCGCTCATGTCGATGTGCGGGTAGAGGCCGTGGATGAGACCGGTGTCGTCATCGGTGTTGCCGCTCAGGCTCGCCCACCCGATGAAGAGCGACCCGAGCAGCCCGATCAGCAGCAACGAGACCAGCGTGCCGACCACCGCGACCGAGGTGCGGGCGGTCGGGCCGTGGCACATGTAGAGCGCGATCAGCATGATCGCACTGGACCCGACCACCGCGACGAGCAGCGGATTCGAACCCTGGAGTATGGCCGGGAGGATGAAGAGGGTCAGCACGGCGAACGACACGGCCAGCGCGATCAGCGCCATCACCCCGCGCATGCGCCCCACCGCGACCACGACCAGCGCGAAGACCCCGGCCAGCAGGGTCATCGGGAACTTCCGGGCCACGTCCGTCACGGAGTACTGGAGCTCGTGGGGCGCGTCGGGGGCGTACGCCGTCACCACGCCCTGCCCCTCGCGCAGTTTGCGCGGTGAGTCGGGCTGGACGATCTCGGTGAAGGTCCGCCCCTTGTCCCGGCCGGTCGTCACCTCGATCGTCGCCTTCTCGCAGAGCCCCCGCTCCTTCCCCGCGTCCGGCGCGGTGGAGCCGTCGAGCGGCGTCTGAACAGCGTTCACGTCCTTGCAGTTCACCTTGGTGACGGTCACCACCTTTCCCTGCTGGGTCTGCCGGTCGAAGCCGACGCCGGTCCGCTCGTGCGGCGGCGTGCCGCCCGGCCAGAGCGCCACCAGACCGACGAGAACGGCGGTGGCGAACGGAATCAGTACGGCCGCGATGACCTTCCGCAGATGCCGGGAACCGGGTGCCGCGGGGCCGTGGCCGTGAGAATGGCCGTGGGAGTGGTCGTACGCGGATCCGGGCGGCTGGTCGTTCGTTCGGCCGTGCGTTCTGTCGTGGGGTACGCCCTGAGACCGGGCCTGTGGTTCGTGGTCCGTGTGGGGAGAGGTCACCGGCCGATCATCGCAAGAACGGCCGGGCCCTCTGTTCATCGCGCCGGACGGGGCGCTAGCGTGGAGGAACCTTTGCACACGCGGGAGCTCGGAGCACCGGGCTGAGAGGGCGCTGACATCCGTACGTCCGTACGGGACAGGCTGCGCCGACCGCCGAACCTGTTACCGGGTAATGCCGGCGTAGGGAGTAGGTCTCATGACCACATCGGACGCACGCACGCCTGCCTCGGACCAGAGCGTCGAGGCCGGGAAGTCCATCGGCTGGCACAAGGGATACGTCCAGGGCTCGCGCCCGGACCTCCGGGTGCCGGTCCGCCAGGTGCACCTCAGCAACGGCAAGGCCGTGACGCTGTACGACACGTCGGGTCCGTACACCGACCCCGCGGTCGACACCGAGGTCCGTCGCGGACTCGCACCGCTGCGGGAGAACTGGATCACCGCCCGCGGCGACACCGAGGAGTACCCCGGCCGCCCGGCCCGTCCCGAGGACGACGGGCTCAGGCACACCTCGCCGCGTGGTGGGCTGCGCAACCTCGACGCGGTTTTCCCCGGACGCCCGAGGCTGCCGCGCCGCAGCGGCACGGGCCGCCCGGTGACCCAGCTCGCGTACGCCCGCCGGGGCGAGATCACCCCGGAGATGGAGTACGCGGCCATCCGGGAGAACGTCGAACCCGAGGTGGTGCGCGAGGAGATCGCGGCCGGCCGGGCCGTACTGCCGGCCAACGTCAACCACCCCGAGACCGAGCCGATGATCATCGGCAAACGGTTCCTGGTGAAGGTCAATGCCAACATCGGCAACTCCGCGGTGACTTCCTCCATCGAGGAGGAGGTGGAAAAGATGACCTGGGCAACGCGCTGGGGCGCCGATACCGTCATGGATCTGTCCACCGGGCGCAACATTCACACCACCCGTGAGTGGGTTCTCCGTAATTCACCCGTTCCGATCGGTACCGTCCCGCTCTACCAGGCACTCGAAAAGGTGGACGGTCGGGCGGAGGAGCTGACCTGGGAGATCTACAAGGACACGGTTGTCGAACAGGCCGAGCAGGGCGTCGACTACATGACCGTCCACGCCGGCGTACGCCTCCCGTACGTACCGCTGACCGCGCGCCGCAAGACCGGCATCGTCTCCCGCGGCGGCTCGATCATGGCGGCCTGGTGCCTCGCGCACCACAAGGAGTCCTTCCTCTACGAGCACTTCGAGGAGCTCTGCGAGATCCTCGCGAGCTACGACGTGACGTACTCGCTGGGCGACGGCCTGCGGCCCGGATCCATCGCCGACGCCAACGACGAGGCGCAGTTCGCCGAGCTGCGTACGCTGGGCGAACTGAACGCGGTGGCCAAGCGGTTCGGCGTTCAGACCATGATCGAGGGGCCGGGCCATGTCCCGATGCACAAGATCAAGGAGAACATCGACCTCCAGCAGGAGATCTGCGAGGAGGCGCCGTTCTACACGCTCGGCCCGCTGACCACCGACATCGCGCCGGCGTACGACCACATCACTTCGGGCATCGGCGCGGCGATGATCGCGTGGTGGGGGACGGCGATGCTCTGCTACGTCACGCCGAAGGAGCACCTGGGCCTGCCGAACCGGGACGACGTGAAGACCGGCGTCATCACGTACAAGATCGCGGCGCACGCGGCGGATCTCGCCAAGGGGCACCCGGGGGCGCAGGACTGGGACGACGCGCTCTCGGACGCCCGTTTCGAATTCCGCTGGGAGGACCAGTTCAACCTGGCCCTCGACCCGGACACGGCACGGGAGTTCCACGACGAGACGCTGCCGGCCGAGCCCGCGAAGACGGCCCACTTCTGCTCGATGTGCGGGCCGAAGTTCTGCTCGATGAAGATCTCCCAGGACATCCGGCGTGAGCACGGAGGCACGGCGGAGGAGATCGAGGCGGGCATGGCGGAGAAGTCCAAGGAGTTCGCGGCGAGCGGGAACCGGGTGTACCTGCCGATCGCCGACTGACCGCCCGCTGAGCCGTCGTGCTCCGGGCGGCTGTCGTCCGGAGCACGACGGGTTGCCGCCGAAGTTCCCCCGTCCGGTGGCGGGGCTCGGCGCGGGCCCCGGGGACGGACGGGCCGAAGAGCGCGCGGAGTGATCCCTGCCCGCCGGCCGCCGCCCGCCGGCCGGCGATCAGTCGCGCTCGTGGTCGGGGCCGCCGAAGTCGGGGCTGGTGAAGTCCGGCGAGGTGAAGCTCGGGCGGGGGCTCGTCGTCGAGACGTCGTCGGGGCTGGTGAACCCCGGCGCGATGTGGCCGACCTTGGGGATGCGGTTGGCCGAGCGCCGGGGTGTGCGCCGGGCGCGCCCGGCTTCCGGGTCGGCGAGCGCGTCCCGGAGGAACGGCAGGATGCCGCGCTCCAGCAGGGCGTGGCGCCAGGCCTCCCGGGCCCGTGCCACGTCCTCCGGCAGCTCCTCCTCCAGCTCCTCGACGGGCTGCGGCTCCGACGCGTCCCGCAGCGCGGTGACCATCAGCCCGATGGCGGCCACCACGATCGCGACGGCCATCAGCACCGCGAAGAACCATCCCGCCGTGATCAGGGTGGAGGAGATCCGCGGCGGGTCGTCGAGCATCCGCAGCAGGTAGCCGATCAGCAGGAGGACGAGGGCGGCGGTACCGGCGAGGACCGGCGCCAGGACCGTGAGGGCGGCGCCCACTCCGGCGCTCGCTCCGGGGCGCCGCCCCTGCTCGGGCGGAGGCGCCCCCTGTCCCGTCCCGTCGTCGCGCAGCTCGGCGCGGGCCCGTACGTAGTGCGCGTACTCCGTGGCGGCGGTGGCGGTGATCATCTCCGTGGCGTCCAGCGCCATGGTGCGCAGCTGGACGGCGTTGAGCAGTTCACCGACTTCGGCCAGATCCGGTCGTTGGTGGGCGTGGCGCAGTGCGTCGTCGAGGATCCGCTCGTACTCGGGTCGGTCCTCGGCCAGCAGGTGCGGAGCGCTTGTCATCTGCATCCCCCGATGCTCCGTCGGGCCTGACTGCCTGCTCGACGCGGGCAGTTGGGCGGAAACGGAGGAGAGCCTGCTACTGATACGCCGATGGTAGAGCGCCCACGGCACGGGGTGACAGGGGGTTTCCGTAAATAGGCCCGGTGGTCGGCGTGGTCAGGTCGTGGATGCGTCTGCCCGAAAGAGCGTCAGTCATGCAGAGGCAGTTGGACGACCAGTAGCTTTCCGGCCATGGTCACTCCGCCGTCCATGGCGATGGCGAGCCCGTCCGCGTAGACGTGCGGGCCCTCGACCACGGGGCCGGAGCTGTCGTCGCCGTCCTCCGAGCCGACCTCGCCGAGGAGGTAGGGAATGGGGCTGTGGCCATGGACGATGCGCTGTCCGCCGTAGGCTGCCATCAGCTCGCGGACGGCCTGCGGACCCGCCTCGTCGCGGAAGGCGAACCGCTTGGTGAACTTCCGGAAGAGGTCCCAGCACTCGTCCGCGTCATTGCGGGTGAGGATGGCGTGGACGTTCTCGTTGACGTCCTCGATGGTGGCGCCGTACTCCAGGTAGGCCGTCGTGTCGGAGTGCATCAGCAGATGCCCGTCCTCCTCGACGATCGCGTCGAGCCGGGACATCCACTGGAGGTGGACGTCCTGGAGCCGCTCCATGTCGTTCTTCTGGCCGCCGTTGAGCAGCCAGGCGGCCTGGAACGTGGCGGTGCCCGCGCCGGAGTTGACCGGGGTGTCGTTGAACCGCTTGGCGCCGAGGAGCAGCAGCTCGTGGTTGCCCATGAGGGCCTTGCAGTAGCCGCCGGCGGCCGCGGCCTCGGCGGACAGGCGCATCACCAGATCGATGACCCCGATGCCGTCGGGGCCCCGGTCGGTGAAGTCGCCGAGGAACCAGAGCCGGGCGTTGCCCGCCGCCCAGGTGCCGTCGGCGTCGATGAGGCCCTGTTCGGTGAGGGCGGCCCGCAGCTCGTCCAGATAGCCGTGGACGTCGCCGACGACGTAGAGCGGACCGCGCCCCTGCTCCTGGGCGGGGCGCGGCGCGGGCTCGGGTGCGGCGACGGGGACCTGGAGGGTGTCGCCGCGGTTGATCACGGGCAGATCGCGTTCGGTGGGCGTGTAGCCCTCCGGCGGCTCGTCGGCCGGCACCGCGTCGCCCGGATGCGGCGACGGCACCGGCGACGGCACCGGGGTCTGGGCGTAGGGCGGTACGCGGAAGTCGCGCAACGTCGCAGTCCGCACCACGGGTTCCTGATCGGCCCCCTGTGTCATCGACCCCTCCACCACCGTCGCGCCGCCGTACACCTGACGGGCCCTGCTGGTCGGGCGGTCCGCGGTGTCGTGCGCCCATCATAGGAATGCGGATCGTTCTCTGTGACGCACCAGGGGTGGTGAATCCGGACGCACGTCGGGTTCACCGGCCGATTGGTCCGAAATCTCCGGATCAATCCCTTGTCGGTGAGCGTGGCGCGCTGACGGTCGTGCGGGGTGGACGGCGCTGCGAGGAGGTCCGCACGATGAGCTCGGTCGGTATCACCTGCTCCACCGGTCCGTCCTGGGCCACGCCCTCGATGGCGTCGATCAGGAGCTGGACCACAGCCGTACCGATCCTGCGCGGCTTGAGCGAGAGGGTGGTGATGGGCGGTTCGGTCGTCGCGTACACGGTGGATTCGCTGCAGCAGACCAGCAGCAGGTCCTCGGGGACGCGCAGACCGTACCGGCGCGCCGCGGCCAGCAGATCCGTGCCGTTGGGGTCGAAGAGGCCGTAGACGGCGTCGGGGCGGTCCGGCCGGGCGAGCAGCCGGTCGGCCGCGACCGCGCCCGCGCACGGGTCGTGGGCGGGGTACGACTCGTACACCGGGTCCTGGCCGACGCGCTCGCACCAGTGGAGGTACGCGCTGGTGGACAGGCGGGTGTACGTGTCGGTGGTGGTGCCGGTGAGCAGGCCGATCCGGCGGGCCCCGGCGGCGGCCAGGTGGTCGAGGAGGTCGAGC
The DNA here is from genome assembly GCF_043079735.1 of Streptomyces sp. NPDC015144. NCBI lineage: Bacteria > Bacillati > Actinomycetota > Actinomycetes > Kitasatosporales > Streptomycetaceae > Streptomyces > Streptomyces sp. NPDC015144. The sequence goes on from NZ_JBIBUU010000009.1 coordinate 246,160, forward strand.
ACGGCGGCCCGGTGGTCGTTGTCGACCCAGGCGGTGACCGGGAGCGTGCCGGCCGGGCGTCCGTCCGAGACGACGGGCAGCCCCTGCCGGGCGAGCTCGGTGACGACCGGGTCCTGGTCCGAGGGGTCGATCACGACGGTGCCGTCGAGCGCGACGTTGGACCAGACGTCGTGGCGTGAGGTGGCGGGCAGGATGACGAGGGCGTAGCCGCGGGCGAGCGCGGCGGAGGTGGCGGCTCTGGCCATCTCCGCGAAGTACGCGAACTCGGTGAAGGTGAAGGGTTCGTCCCCGTAGGTCGTCACGGTCAGGCCGATGAGGCCGGACTTGCCGGTACGGAGGGTGCGGGCCGCGGCGGAAGGGCGGTAGCCCAGGCGCTCGGCGACTTCGCGGACATGGCGTCGGGTGGCGTCCGGGAGCCTGCCCTTGCCGTTGAGCGCGTCGGAGACGGTCGTGATGGAGACCCCCGCGGCGGCGGCCACGTCGCGGATTCCCGCTCGTCCCTGCCTGCCGCCGCGCCGGGGCGTGTCCGTCCGGCTCACCTGGTGCTTCCCTGCTGCTGTCATGGCGTGCCGATAGTAGGGCTCAACCGGGAGCCCGACCTGATCGCATATGCGCGCGTTGACGGGCACGTTTTTGCATGATCATCTGATAGTAAATGCCTTGGAAACAAAGGTAGTTGCTGGTCCAAGCCGTGATGTGTCACATGCCGGAGTCGTTGGGCCTACTAAATGGTCGAAGTCTCGAAGCCGTCTCATCTCACCACTTCGGGGGACGCGCGCCACGGCGCGAGCCACCGGCGCGCACCGGTATGAAGAGCGCTCCCCCCTCTTCCCGGACGTATCGGGGAGACCGCTTCCCGGCCGCATCGGACATCGGGCGCTCCGGCCATTCGCAGCGGCGCCCAATCCTCATAAGGTGAGCAGTATTGATGTGTACAGACGGTCGAGGAGGACCTGCGGTGAGCGAGACGAGCCCCAAGCTGCGCGCCGAGCTGGACGGCGTTCCCGCCTATGTACCGGGCAAGCCGGCCGCGGCCGGCGGACCGGTCGCCTTCAAGCTTTCCTCCAATGAGAACCCGTATCCCCCGCTGCCCGGGGTGATGGAGTCGGCGCTGGCCGCGGCCGCGCATTTCAACCGGTACCCGGACATGGCCTGCACCGGCCTGATGAACGAGCTGTCCGAGCGGTTCGGTGTGCCGCTCTCGCACCTCGCCACCGGGACCGGCTCGGTCGGGGTGGCGCAGCAGCTGCTCCAGGCCACCTCGGGCCCGGGCGACGAGGTCATCTACGCCTGGCGGTCCTTCGAGGCGTACCCGATCATCACCCAGATCAGCGGTGCGACCTCGGTGAAGGTGCCGCTGAACGACGGGGACGTGCACGACCTCGACGCGATGGCGGACGCCATCACGGACCGCACCCGGATGATCTTCGTCTGCAACCCGAACAACCCGACCGGCACCGTGGTGCGCCGGGAGCAGCTGGAGCGGTTCCTGGACCGGGTACCGGGCGATGTCCTGGTGGTGCTCGACGAGGCGTACCGGGAGTTCATCCGGGACGTGGAGGTGCCGGACGGCATCGAGATCTACCGGGACCGGCCCAATGTCGCGGTGCTGCGGACCTTCTCCAAGGCGTACGGGCTGGCCGGGCTGCGGGTCGGTTTCGCGGTGGCCCACGAGCCGGTGGCGGCCGCGCTGCGCAAGACGGCGGTGCCCTTCGGGGTCAGCCAGCTCGCCCAGGACGCGGCGGTCGCCTCGCTGCGGGCCGAGGACGAACTCCTGGGACGGGTGGGGTCGTTGGTGTGCGAGCGGCAGCGGGTGCTGCGGGCGCTGGCAGGGCAGGGGTGGACCGTCCCGGACTCCCAGGCGAACTTCGTCTGGCTGCGGCTCGGGGACCGTACCGCCGACTTCGCCGCGGTGTGCGAGCGGGCCGGGGTGGTGGTCCGGCCGTTCGCGGGCGAGGGCGTGCGGGTGACGATCGGGGAGGACGAGGCGAACGACCTGTTCCTGAAGGTGGCGGAGTCGTACCGCAAGGAGCTGTAGTCGCGCGGAGTGCCCCGGGGCCCGTACCTCTCGTCGGCGAGGGGTGCGGGCCCCGTGCGTTGCCGGGCGGCGGCCGTCTGGCTTCGGGGGGATTGATCGGAACGTCCGTAAAGGGGTACCCCGCCCTGTCGTCCCGAAAGTCTGTGCGCCATAATGCTTGTGAATGTGAACGCGTTCACAAGCGTGTCCTGTTCTTCCCGTGATCAGTCGAATTTAAAGGGCAAACTGCCGGAATGATCACGGCGACGTAAGGAGAAGACGACGTGGAGCTGGCTCTGGCGCCGGAGACACTGGCGCGATGGCAGTTCGGTATCACTACCGTCTACCACTTCCTTTTCGTCCCCCTGACGATTTCGCTGGCCGCGCTCACCGCCGGCCTGCAGACCGCATGGGTCAGGACGAACAACGAGAAGTACCTGAGAGCGACGAAGTTCTGGGGCAAGCTCTTCCTGATCAACATCGCCATGGGCGTGGTCACCGGGATCGTCCAGGAGTTCCAGTTCGGCATGAACTGGTCCGACTACTCGCGGTTCGTCGGTGACATCTTCGGTGCCCCGCTCGCGTTCGAGGCACTGATCGCGTTCTTCTTCGAGTCCACCTTCATCGGGCTGTGGATCTTCGGCTGGGACAAGCTGCCGAAGAAGATCCACCTCGCCTGCATGTGGATGGTCTCCATCGGCACCATCCTGTCCGCCTACTTCATCCTGGCGGCGAACTCCTGGATGCAGCACCCGGTCGGCTACCGGATCAACGAGGAACGCGGCCGGGCCGAGCTGACCGACTTCTGGCGCGTGCTCACCCAGAACACCGCGCTCACCCAGTTCTTCCACACCATCACCGCGGCCTTCCTGGTCGGCGGCGCGTTCATGGTCGGCATCGCCGCCTTCCACCTGGCGCGCAAGAAGCACATCCCGGTGATGCGGACCTCGCTCCGGCTCGGCCTGGTCACCATCGTCGTCGCCGGACTGCTCACCGCGATCAGCGGCGACCAGCTCGGCAAGGTGATGTTCAAGCAGCAGCCGATGAAGATGGCCGCGGCCGAGGCGCTCTGGGAGGGCGAGGAGGGCGCGCCGTTCTCGCTCTTCGCCGTCGGTGACGTGGCCAAGGGGCACAACACCGTGGAGATCTCGATCCCCGGGATACTGTCCTTCCTCGCCGACGACAGCTTCACCTCGTACGTCCCCGGCATCAACGACATCAACAAGGCGGAGCAGGAGAAGTTCGGCCCCGGTGACTACCGGCCCAACATCCCGGTCGCGTTCTGGAGCTTCCGCTGGATGATCGGCTTCGGGATGGCGTCCTTCGGGCTCGGCATCCTCGGACTGTGGCTGACCCGGAAGAAGTTCATGCTGCCACCGGCGCTGCGGACCGGTGAGGACGAAGTGCCCCACCTGGTCCTCTTCAAGAACAAGGCGCTCAGCCCGAAGTTCGCCAGGTGCTACTGGATCCTCGCGCTCTGGACGCTGCTCTTCCCGCTGATCGCCAACTCCTGGGGCTGGATCTTCACCGAGATGGGCCGCCAGCCCTGGGTCGTCTACGGAGTGCTCCAGACCCGCGACGCGGTCTCCCCCGGCGTCTCGCAGGGCGAGGTGCTCACCTCGATGATCGGCTTCACCCTGGTCTACGCCATTCTCGCGGTGGTCGAGGTCAAGCTGCTCGTGAAGTACATCAAGGCAGGCCCGCCGGAGCTCACGGAGGCCGACCTCAACCCGCCCACCAGGATCGGCGGCGATCACGACGACGCCGACCGGCCGATGGCCTTCTCCTACTGAGGGACGAGGAGCTGAGAGATGGAACTCCACGACGTCTGGTTCGTACTCATCGCCGTCCTCTGGACCGGCTACTTCTTCCTGGAGGGTTTCGACTTCGGGATCGGTGTCCTCACCAAGCTGCTGGCCCGGGACCGCAAGGAGCGGCGGGTTCTGATCAACACCATCGGGCCCGTCTGGGACGGCAACGAGGTGTGGCTGCTCACCGCCGGCGGCGCGACCTTCGCCGCCTTCCCCGAGTGGTACGCCACCCTGTTCTCCGGCTTCTACCTGCCGCTGCTGATCATCCTGGTCTGTCTGATCGTGCGCGGGGTCGCCTTCGAGTACCGGGCCAAGCGGTCCGGGGAGCGGTGGCAGGCCAACTGGGAGCACGCCATCTTCTGGACCTCGCTGATCCCGGCCCTGCTCTGGGGCGTGGCCTTCGGGAACATCGTGCGCGGGGTGAAGATCGACGCCGACATGGAGTACGTCGGCAACTTCTGGGACCTGCTCAACCCGTACGCCATCCTCGGCGGACTGGTCACGCTCTCCCTCTTCACCTTCCACGGCGCCGTGTTCGCGGGGCTCAAGACGGTGGGGGACATCCGGCGGCGGGCGGGCCGGCTGGCGCTGAAGCTGGGGATCGTCACCGCGGTGCTCGGGCTCGGCTTCCTGGTCTGGACCCAGGCCGACAACGGTGACGGCTGGAGCCTGCTCGCGATGATCGTCGCCGTGGTGGCACTGGTCGCCGCGATCGCGCTGATCACGGTGGGGCGCGAGGGCTGGTCGTTCGCCTTCTCCGGGGTGACCGTCGCGGCGGTGGTCGCGATGCTCTTCCTGACGCTCTTCCCGAACGTCATGCCGTCCTCGCTGAACGACGCCTGGGGCCTCACGGTCACCAACGCCTCGTCCACCCCGTACACCCTGAAGATCATGACCTGGTGCGCGGGGATCGCGACCCCGCTCGTCCTGCTGTACCAGGGCTGGACGTACTGGGTGTTCCGCAAGCGCATCGGTACGCAGCACATCGCCGAAGCGCACTGACCGCATCCGGGATCCCTCCGGCGGACCGGGCCGGGCACCTCGCCGGCCCCGGTCCGCCGACCGAGCTCGCTAGGGGCTGTTTCACGTGAAACCGATCGACCCGCGGCTGCTCCACCACGCCCGCGCCACCCGCCTCTTCCTGGCAGCCGTGGTGGCGCTGGGCGTGGTCGGGGCGGCGCTGGTCATCGCCCAGGCCATGCTCGTCGCCGAGATCGTGGTCGGCGGGTTCGAGGACGGACTCACCGCCGCCGGGCTCCGGACCCCGCTGATCCTGCTCGCCGGGGTCGCGCTGGGGCGGGCGCTGGTCTCCTGGCTGACCGAACTGGCCGCGTACCGGGCCAGCGCGGCGGTCAAGTCCGAGCTCCGCGGCCGGCTGCTGGAGCGGGCCGCCGCGCTCGGCCCCGGCTGGCTCACCGGTCAGCGCACCGGTTCCCTGGTGGCGCTCGCGACCCGGGGCGTCGACGCGCTCGACGACTACTTCGCGCGCTATCTGCCCCAGCTCGGCCTCGCGGTGGTCGTCCCGGTGGCGGTCCTCGCCCGGATCGTCACCGAGGACTGGGTCTCCGCCGCGATCATCGTGGTGACGCTGCCGCTCATCCCGCTCTTCATGATCCTCATCGGCTGGGCCACCCAGTCGCGGATGGACCGCCAGTGGCGGCTGCTGTCCCGGCTCTCCGGCCACTTCCTCGACGTGGTCGCCGGACTGCCGACCCTGAAGGTCTTCGGCCGGGCCAAGGCACAGGCCGAATCCATCCGCACGATCACCACCCAGTACCGCCGGGCGACCCTGAGGACCCTGCGGATCGCCTTCCTCTCGTCCTTCGCGCTGGAACTGCTGGCGACGCTCTCGGTGGCCCTGGTGGCCGTCACCATCGGCATGCGCCTGGTCCACGGCGAACTCGACCTCTACACCGGGCTGGTGGTGCTGATCCTGGCCCCCGAGGCATATCTGCCGATCCGCCAGGTCGGCGCCCAGTACCACGCCGCCGCCGAGGGGCTCTCCGCCGCGGAGGAGATCTTCGCGGTGCTGGAGACCGAGCCGCCCACGAGCGGGACGGCGGACGTTCCCGGCTCGCTGCGGCTGGAGCTGGAAGAGGTGACCGTACGCCACGAGGGCCGCGGCACCCCCTCCCTGGACCGGGCCTCGCTGGTGGTGGACGAGGGGGAGACCGTGGCGCTGGTCGGCCCCAGCGGCGTCGGGAAGTCCACCCTGCTCGACGTGGTCCTCGGCTTCACCCGGCCGGACGAGGGACGGGTACGGGTCGGCGGCGTCGACCTGGCGGAGCTCGCGCCCGAGCGGTGGCGGGAGCGGATCGCCTGGGTGCCGCAGCGCCCGTACCTCTTCGCGGGCACCATCGCCGAGAACGTACGGCTGGCCCGGCCGGACGCCGACGACCGGGCGGTGGCGGCCGCACTGCGGGACGCCGGGGCCCAGGACTTCGTCGCGGCGCTGCCCGAGGGGGCGCGGACCCGGATCGGCGAGGACGGCGCCGGGCTCTCCGCCGGACAGCGGCAGCGGCTCGCGCTCGCCCGGGCCTTCCTCGCCGACCGCCCGGTGCTGCTGCTCGACGAGCCCACCGCGAGCCTGGACGGCGAGACGGAGGCGGGGATCGTCGAGGCGGTGCGGCGGCTGGCCGAGGGCCGGACCGTGCTGCTGGTCGTGCACCGCCCGGCGCTGCTCGCGGTGGCCGACCGGGTGGTGCGCCTGATCCCGGATGCCACGGCGCTTCCGGAGCGGGCCGGGGCCGCCGGGACCACCCGGGCCGCCGGAGCCGCGCAGAGTCGGACGGAGAACGCCGCCGGTGCCCCGGACCCCGGGGCGTCGCCGGACACCCCGGCCCGTCCAGGGCACGTCCTGCGCCGGGTCCGGGAGGCGGCGGGGGCGCGACGCGGCCGACTGGCGCTCGCGCTGCTGCTGGGGAGCCTCGCCGTGGGCTCCGCCGTTGGGCTCATGGCGGTCTCCGGCTGGCTGATCGCGCGCGCCTCGGAACAGCCCCCGGTGCTCTACCTCATGGTCGCGGTGACGGCGACCCGCGCCTTCGGCCTGGGCCGGGCCGTCTTCCGCTACGCCGAGCGCCTGGTCTCGCACGACGCGGTGCTCGCGATGCTCGCCGATCTCCGGGTCGCCGTCTACCGGGGCCTGGAGCGCGTCGCCCCCGCAGGGCTGCGCCGGACCCGGCGCGGGGACCTGCTCTCCCGGCTGGTCGCCGACGTCGACGCGCTCCAGGACTACTGGCTGCGCTGGCTGCTCCCGGCCGGGACCGCCGTGGTCGTCGGGACGGCGACCGTCGGCTTCGTCGGCTGGCTGCTCCCGGCGGCGGGTGCGGTGCTGGCCGCCGGGCTGCTGCTGGCCGGGGTGGGCGTACCGCTGATCAGCGGCGCCTGCTCCCGGCAGGCGGAGCGCCGGCTCGCCCCGGCCCGCGCCGAACTGGCCACCCGGGTCACCGACCTGCTCGGCGGGACCGCCGAACTGACCGTCGCGGGCGCCCTGCCCGCCCGGGTGGAACGGACCCGGGAGGCCGACGGCGTGCTGACCCGCATCGCGGCGCGCGCCGCCACCGCCACCGCCCTCGGCGGCGGCCTCTCCACGCTGATCACCGGACTCACCGTCGTCGCCACCGCGCTCGTCGCGCTGCCCGCCGTACGGGACGGCCGGCTCGCCGGGGTGGAGCTCGCGGTGCTGGTGCTGACCCCGCTGGCCGCCTTCGAGGCGGTGGCCGGACTGCCGCTCGCCGTGCAGTACCGCCGCCGGGTCGAGCGGAGCGCGGAGCGGGTGTTCGAGGTCCTGGACGCTCCCCTGCCGGTGCGCGAGCCCGCCGAACCGGCGGAGGCACCCGCCTCGCCCTTCCCGCTGGAGCTGCGCGGGGTGTCGGCGCGGTACGCGGGCACGGACCGCGAGGCCCTCGACGGTGTCGACCTGACGCTGACCGCCGGCCGGCGCATCGCCGTCGTCGGGCCCTCCGGCTCGGGAAAGACCACCCTCGCGCAGGTCCTGGTCCGCTTTCTGGACGCCCGGGCCGGCACGTACCGGATCGGCGGGGTCGAGGCCGGTGCGCTGGACGGGGACACGGTGCGGCGGTCCGTGGGGCTGTGCGCCCAGGACGCCCACGTCTTCGACAGCTCCGTACGGGAGAACCTGCGGCTGGCCCGTACCGGCGCGACGGAGGCGGAGCTGCGGGCCGCCCTCGACCGGGCGCGGCTCCTGGACTGGGCCGACGCGCTGCCGGACGGGCTCGACACCCTGGTGGGCGAACACGGCGCCCGGCTCTCCGGCGGTCAGCACCGCCGCCTCGCCCTGGCCAGGGCGCTCCTCGCCGACTTCCCCGTACTGGTCCTGGACGAGCCGGCCGAGCACCTCGACCTGGCGACGGCGGACGCGTTGACGGCGGATCTGCTGGCGGCGACCGAGGGGCGTACCACCGTACTGATCACCCACCGGCTGAAGGGGCTCGATGCCGTGGACGAGGTGCTGGTGCTGGACGCGGGCCGGGTCGTGCAGCGCGGCCCGTACGCCGAGCTGGCCGCCGTCGAAGGCCCGCTGCGCCGGATGCTGGACCGCGAGCGGGACTCCGAGGGGATGCCCGACGAGACGGCCGGGGTACCCGCGTGAGCCCTGGCAAAGCCGACTTTCCCTGTCAATAGGTACTAACTACGCTCGGGGTATGCCGGAGGAGCAGGACCCGAACGAGTCACTCGAAGCGGCCACCCGGGCGACGCGCAGTCTCCAGGGCCTGTCGGCCGAGATCACCGCCCGCATCCCGCAGTTGCTGGAGGCCATGCGGTCCGTCGGCGCGGGGCTGGAACTGCACTCCACCCTCGACCGGATCTGCGAGACCGCCGCCGAGCTGGCCCACTCCCGCTACGCCGCGATCGGCGTCGTCGACGCGGAGGGCGAGGGCCTCTCCGACTTCGTCACGTACGGGGTGCCGGACGAGACGGTGGCCCGGATCGGGCGCCGCCCGGACGGACACCGGGGGCTGCTGGGCGCGCTGATCCACGATCCGGTCCCGGTGCGGCTCGCCGATCTGACGGCCGATCCGAGGTTCGCCGGGTTCCCGCCCGGCCATCCCCCGATGCGGACCTTCCTCGGCGTCCCGATCCGGGTGCAGGGCGAGATCTTCGGCAATCTGTACCTGGCCGAGAAGGACGGCGGCGGCGAGTTCAACGACTACGACCTGCACATGGTGCGGGTCCTCGCCACGGAGGCCGGGATCGCCATCGGCAACGCCCGGCTGTACGAGGCGGCGCGCCAGCGCGAGCGCTGGATCGACGGTTCGGTGGCCGTGACGACCACCCTGCTCTCCGGCGGGGACGCCGATGACGCGCTCTCCGTCGTCGCCGAGCAGGCCCGCCGCCTCGCCGACGCCGCCGCGGGGGTGGTGCTGCTGCCCACCGGGGACGGCGGTCTCGAAGTCGTCGCCGTCTCCGCGGACGACCCCGCCTCCTCGCTCGGGGTGGTCATCGGCCCGGAGAGCCCGATCGCCACGAGACTGCTGGAGGGCGAACCGGTCTTCGTGGACGACTCGGCCACCGATCCCCGGATGGTCACCTCACTGGCACCCCGGTACGGCCCGAGCATGCTGCTGCCGCTGCAGAGCGGCGGGCGGGTGCTGGGCGCGCTCGCCACGCCCCGGACCCGGGGCGGCCGGCCGTTCACGGAGGCGGAGCGGACCCTCGCCACGCAGTTCGCCTCGCAGGCCGCGCTCGCTCTGAAGATGGCCGAGGCGCAGCGGGACCGGGAGCGGCTGGCGGTCTACGAGGACCGCGACCGGATCGCCCGCGATCTGCACGATCTGGTGATCCAGCGGCTGTTCGCCACCGGGATGATGCTGGAGAGCGCCCAGCGGCGGTCGTCCGTGCCCGAGGAGCGGAACGGGATCGGCCGGGCGGTCGACGAACTGGACGTGACCATCCAGGAGATCCGCACCGCGATCTTCGCCCTCCAGCAGGAGCCCGCCGAGGCCCCGTCGGGGCTGCGCACCCGCGTTCTGCGCGAGATCAACACGGCGGCGGTCCCGCTGGGCTTCAAGCCCTCGCACCGCTTCCTCGGCCCGGTCGACTCGCTGGTCGGTGAGCTGACCGGCAAGAACCTGATCGCGGCGTTGCGGGAGGCGCTGTCCAACGCCTTCCGGCACGCCGACGCGTCCGTGATCGACGTGGTCGTCGATGCCACGGCGACGCTGCCGGACGGGCGGGCGGCGGTACGGCTGTCGGTCGCCGACGACGGGGTGGGCATCCCCGAGGGCGGCCGCCGCAGCGGCTTGCGGAACCTGGCGCGCCGGGCGGAGTCACTGGGCGGGGCCAGCTGGTTCGGCCCCGGCATCGGGGAGGACGGCGGTGGGACGACGGTGGTGTGGGAGGTCCCGGTCTGAGCGGACGGGGCCGGGTCCGGGGCGGGGCCGGTGTGACCGGGCGGGCGTCAGGGCACCCGGCCCGGGGTCCGGCGCTCGGCGATGATCCGCTCGATGACGAGGGCGACACCGTCCTCGGCGTTGGTGGCGGTGCGGCCGGTGGCGGCGGCGAGCGCGGCCGGGTGGGCGTTGCCCATCGCGTACGAGGTGCCTGCCCAGCGCAGCATCTCCACGTCGTTGGGCATGTCGCCGAAGGCGACGACCTCGGCGGGCGAGATGCCGCGCTCGGCGCAGCACAGCTCCAGCGTGCTGGCCTTGGAGACCCCCGTACCGCTGACCTCCAGCAGGGCCGTCGGGCTGGACCGGGTGAAGGCCGCCCGGTCCCCGGCCGCCGCGAGGGCCAGGGCGAGGAACGCGTCCGGGTCCAGCTCGGTGTGGTGGGCGAGGAGCTTCAGCATCGGGATGCCGGCGCCTGGCCTCTCCTCGTCCAGCAGCTTCTCGACCGGGGCGACCGTGGCGTTCGGGTCCAGGTGGAGGGGCGGGTACGCCGGCTCGTAGTGGATGCCGGTGGCCAGCTCCACGGCGAAGGAGGTGCCGGGGGCGGCGGCCCGCAGCGCACGGACCACGTCCAGGGCGACGGACCGCTCCAGCGGACGGATCTTGACCAGCTCGCCGCCCGCGTGCAGATCCGCCACCGCCGCGCCGTTGGCGCAGATCGCCAGGCCGTGACCGTGCACATGGTCGCTGACGACCGTCATCCAGCGGGCCGGGCGCCCGGTGACGAAGAAGACCTCGATGCCCTCCTCCTCGGCGGCGGCGAGCGCGGCGACCGTGCGCGCGGAGACGCTCTTGTCGTCGCGGAGCAGGGTTCCGTCCAGGTCGGTGGCGATCAGCCGGACAGCGGCGGGCGAGGGCGAATCGGAAGCTGAGGTCACCCGTTCATTCTCCCGTACGAGCGTGCACGGGCGTGCGGAGGGGCGCACATCTGAGGATGTACGCCCCTGACCAGGTGGGCATGCCTGAGGCATATGCCAGCAGTGCTGACCGCACCCCGGATTCCGGGCTCGGGGCCGGGCGGTCAGTGGCCGAGCTGGGCCAGTCCTTCGGTGGCGATCCGCTCGAAGACCTTCTCGTCCGCCGCGAAGTCGGAATCGGGGATCGGGGTGTGGATGACGATCTCCGTGAAGCCCAGTTCGAAGTGGGTGCCCGCGAAGTCCACGAAGGCGTCGAAGGACTGGAGCGGGCGGTCCGGGGTGAAGCCGGTGAGCAGGATCCGGTCCGGTTCGGAGGCGTCCCGGCCGACGGCCTCGCAGGCCGCGTCCAGCTTGGCGATCTGCTTGCGGATGGCCGCCACGGACTGCTCGGGGGTACCCGTCTCGTAGAGCTTCGGGTCGCCGGTGGTGACCCATGCCTGCCCGTACCGGGCGGCGAGCTTCATGCCGCGCGGGCCGGTGGCGGCCACCGCGAACGGCAGCCGGGGCCGCTGGACGCAGCCGGGCACGTTCCGGGCCTCGTTCGCCGCGTAGAACGTCCCCTCGTACGTCACCGAGGGCTCGCGCAGCAGCCGGTCGAGCAGCGGTACGAACTCGTCGAAGTGGTCCGCCCGCTCGCGCGGGGTCCACGGCTCCTCGCCGCTCCGGCGCAGCGTCGTGGCGTCGAACCCGTTGCCCCCGGCGCCGATGCCCAGGGTGATGCGGCCGTCGCTGACGTCGTCCAGGGTGATGAGGTCCTTGGCGAGCGTGACGGGGTGCCGGAAGTTGGGGGAGGTGACGAGGGTACCCAGCCGGATGCGCTCGGTCGCCGTGGCGGCGGCGGTGAGGGTCGGGACGGCACCGAACCAGGGGCCGTCCCGGAAGGACCGCCAGGCCAGGTGGTCGTATGTGTACGCGGCATGGAACCCGAGTTCCTCGGCCCGCTGCCAGATCTTCTGTCCTTCCGCCCACCGATGGATGGGGAGGATCACGGTGCTCAGACGCATGTCCCCGACGATACGTGGGCTCTCCCGGCCGCCCGGGAGAAAGCGACGGACGGGTTCTACCGGCCGCGCTTCCGGCCAGGCGGTGCCGTTGGTCAGCCGCGCAGCCTGAGGAACGGCGGCGGTACGGCGTCGGTGAGCCAGACGCCGTTGGCGCTGACGTGGAAGGTGTGGCCGGCGCGGTGCATCGCGCCCGCGTCCACCGACAGCACGACGGGACGGCCGCGCCGGGCGCCCACCCTGGTCGCCGTCTCCCGGTCGGGCGAGAGGTGGACGTGTGTGCGGTTCATGGGGCGCAGCCCCTCGCTCCGGATCTGGTCCAGCACCCGGCCCACCGTGCCGTGGTAGAGGTACGCGGGCGGTTCGGCGGGCGGCAGACCGAGGTCCACCGGGACGGTGTGTCCCTGGCTGGCCCGGATCCGGTCGCCCTCCACGGCGAACCGCCGCTTGTCGTTGGTGGCGACGACATGGTCCAGCTCGGCGCGGGTGAGCGGGACGTTGTGCCGGGCCAGGGCGCGCAGCAGCGTGTCGATCGGCACCCAGCCTTGGGCGTCGAGGGTGATGCCGATGCGCTCCGGCTGATGGCGCAGGTGTTTCGAGAGGTATTTGGACACCTTGACGGTGCGTCTTTCGTCCATGCCGCCAGAGTGCCCGCGGCGCTCCCTCCGACGCACCCGGGTTTCGCCCGCACCGCGACGCACTGCTCAGCGACGCTTCGAGGCGTTCCGAAGTGCTCCGAAGCGCTCCGGAAAAACTGTGCATCCATAGGTTTGATCCACAGTCAGGACGACTTATCCACAGGCGAATTGGCGATTCTGTGGACAACTACTGTGCGTTTTAGGTTATTTGATCAACTTTGTCTATTTCTGGGGGTGGTGAAACAAGAGAGTCCAAGGTCCTTTTCTGTACCTCGCGTTCGGCGGCCGCAGCGACGAACGCCGCCACGTTCTCCTCGCCAACCAGCCGCTGAACGGCCCGGATCGTCTGGGGTGGCAGCTCCACCGGAAGCGCGGCGATCGGAAGGACGTCGCCGCCGAGCGGGGTGTCGGCGCCGAGGTGGTGGTGCAGATGGCGGGTCGCGAACGTGCGCATGGCACGGGCCAGTTCCGCGTCGACCGTCTGCTGGGCGAGCGGTCGCAGCCGGCGCACCATGGCGGCCGCCTCGGCCGCGTCCGAGTCGGTCGGCGGCCGATGGCCCAGATAGCGGGCGAAGACGTGCTCGGTGGTGAACTCCAGGAAGCGGGAGGCGATCTGCTCGACTTGGCCGCGAAGTTCCCGCAGATGCCCGGAGATCGCGATGAGCGGAACCCCCGCCCCGTGCAACTCCACCGCCACGGCGAGCTCCTGGGGGCTCGGCACCAGGAACTCGTCGTCCTTCCCCGGGACCGGTTCGAGCACCCCCAGCTCCACGGCCTCGGCCACCGCCTCGTCGTCCGGTACGCCGCCGAACGCTTCGACCAGTTCGGTCAGGGTGATCCGGTCGGCCTGCTCGTCCGTCCAGGGGCCGTGCACCTCGGCGACGAGCCCGAGCACCCCGCCGAGGCCGCGGCCGGTGTCCCAGGCGTCCAGGAGCTCCTTGATGCTGGCCAGGGTGTAGCCCCGGTCCAGCAGGTCGGCGATCTGCCGGAGCCGGGCGAGATGGGTCTCCCGGTACACGTTGGCGCGGCCGCGCCGCTCCGGTGTCGGCAGCAGGCCGCGGTCCTGGTAGGCGCGGATCGTCCGGACCGTGGCCCCGCTGGCGTGCGCCAGGTCCTCGATCCGGTACTCGGCGGCGGACGGCCGGTCCGCCGCCGGGGCCGGTCGCGTGGGGCCGGTCACAGCGGCGGCTTCAGCCGGGCGATCCCGCGCAGCACACCGGGGCCGAACCGGGAGAGGAGCCGGGCGCCACGCGCCTCCGGGGTCACCGGCACGACGGCCTGGTTGCGCACCACCGCCTTGAGCACCGCGTCCGCGACCCGCTCCGGGGGGTAGTTGCGGAGCCCGTACAGTCTGCTGGTCCGCTTCCGCAGCCTGGTCTCCTCGGCGGCGTCGGCCCCGGCGAAGTGCGTCGTCGCCGTGATGTTGGTGTTGACGATGCCGGGGCAGATGGCGCTGACCCCGATCGACCGCTCGGCGAATTCCGCCCGCAGGCACTCGCTGAGCATCAGCACCGCCGCCTTGGACGTGCTGTACGCGGGCAGCGCCCTGGACGGCTGGTAGGCGGCGGCGGAAGCGGTGTTGACGATGTGGCCGCCCTGGCCGCGCTCGGCCATCTGCCTGCCGAAGATCCGGCAGCCGTGGATGACCCCCCACAGGTTGACGTCGAGAACGTTCTTCCAGTCCTCGCTGGTGGTGTCCAGGAAGGAGCCGGACAGCCCGATCCCGGCGTTGTTGACCAGCACGTCGACGATGCCGTACTCGGCGGCCACCTTCTCGGCGAGCTTCTCCATCGCCTGCTCGTCGCTGACGTCGGCCACTTCTCCCCAGGCGTCCTGGGCGCCGATCAGCCGGGCCAGCTCCGCGGTCCGGGCCGCCCCCTCCGCGTCCCGGTCCACGGCCACCACCCGGGCGCCCGCCTCGGCGAACGCGAAGGAAATGGCCCGGCCGATACCCCCGGCCGCCCCCGTCACCAGGACCAGCCGACCGCCGAACCGGTCCGCGTACGCTCCGGTCGGAGCGGCTTCCAGGACCGGGGCAACCTCCCTGGACGTCTCGTTGGCGTCGACGAACTCGCTTATCCAAGAGGCGAGTTGATCCGGCCTGGTGCGCGGCACCCAGTGCTTCCCTTCGAGCGACCGGCGCACCAACCGAGGTGCCCACAGCTCCAACTGGTCGTAGAGCCGCTCCGAGAGGAAGACGTCGCCGGTCGGCGTGATCAGCTGGACCGGCACGTGCGCGTAGGCGTCGTCGCGGGGCCGGCCCAGCCGGGCGCGGACGTTGTCGCGGTAGAGCCAGGCGCCGTGCGCCGCGTCGCGGGGCAGTGAGGCCGTCGGGTAGTCGCCCGCGGGCACCTTCTCCAGCCGCTCCAGGATGCGCGGCCACCGCTTGCCGAGCGGCCCGCGCCAGGCCAGCTCCGGCAGGACGGGCGTGTGCAGCATGTACACGTACCAGGACTTGGCGCCCTGGCCGAGCAGCTGACCCACCCGGCGCGGGGTGGGCCGGGTCATCCGCTGCTTGATCCAGTGCCCGAAGTGGTCCAGGGAAGGGCCGGACATCGAGGTGAACGAAGCGATCCGGCCCTCGGTCCGCTCGACCGTGGCGAACTCCCAGGACTGGACCGACCCCCAGTCGTGCCCCACGAGGTGCACCGGCCGGTCGGGGCTCACCGCGTCGGCGACCGCCAGGAAGTCGTCCGTCAGCTTCTCCAGGGTGAACCCGCCGCGCAGGGGCTTCGGCGCGCTGGACCGGCCGTGCCCGCGCACGTCGTACAGCACGACATGCCACCGCTCGGCCAGCTGCGCCGCCACGTCGGCCCAGACCTCCTTGCTGTCCGGATAGCCGTGGACCAGGACGACCGTCGGTCGCGAGGCGTCGCCCAACTCCGCGACACACAGCTCGATTCCACCCGTACGCACCCGGCGCTCGCGCGCACCAGGCAGGCTCGGCAGGCTCATGCCGCCACCCTTTCCTCGGCCCAGCGCCGCACATGCGGCAGATCGTCGTCCAGCCAGAAGGCGCTCTGCTCGGGGTCCTTGGAGTCGGTGACCACCAGGATCTCCTCGAACTTGGCACCCATGCCCCGGAATCCGAGATGGGGCTCGACCGCCCACAGCCCGGGCTGCGGAGGGTGGTCGGAGAAGCGGTAGGGGCTCCACAGCGGGGACCAGCCGTCCCGGTGCCCATGCAGCGCGTCGCCCAGCAGCCCCTTGAGGGACTGGGTGCCGAAGCCGAACACGTGCGGGGACCAAAGCCGTTCGGCGACGCGGTCGACCTTGTGCGCGATGACCCCGAAGGGGTAGGCGCGGTGCCGGTTGGCGTAGCCCTGCCGGACCATCAGACGGTCCACGTCCTCGTATATCTCGCGCAACGAGCGCCGCTCGCGCACCTCGCGCAGTATCAGCGCGCGGTGCACCTCCAGGTCGGCGAGGAGCTTGTCGTGCAGCGGGTTGGGGCCGAGACAGCCGGAGTAGCCGATGTCGGCAGTAAAGCCCTTGAACACGGGCGCCATGTCGAGGATGAACGGCATCCCCGGCTCCAACTTCCGGTTGCCCGGGAAGAACTGCAGCGGCACCTTGAATCCGGTGAACGCCGTACGGTCGCCGAACCAGGCGAACGGGAGATGGAACCAGTCCCGCACCCCCGCTCACGCAGCCAGTCACGCTGCATCCGGGCCGCCTCGCGCTCGGTCACTCCCGGTTCGAGCCGGGCCGCGACCGCCTCCGCGCAGGCGTACGCGAGGCTCTGCACCTCTCTGAACCCCCGCAACTCCGGGGCGTGTACGTCCTTCACCACCGAATGCATGCCACCGTCCGTTCCCTGCTGTGTGCGGTACGTGCCCGTAACGTGACACTGATGAATGTGACAATGTCCGACGGCTACGTCAAGAGGTGTGCGGGCGCCTGTGGAAAACCCGGCCGGGCCCGGCCCGGTGCCGGGATGTCGTCCGCCGTGACGGCTCCCCTACGGGTACGTACATCTGGAGTCGGACGCCGATCCAGCCGCCAGGGCTGACGACCGCAGTGAGCCGTGCCACTACGTTCGATATGTGACTGTGATCGCGACTGAGCGCCTGACTATGCGGTTCCCCCGGGTGACCGCGCTTGACCGGCTCTCCCTGGACATCGGCCCCGGCGTGACGGGGCTGGTGGGTTCCAACGGGGCCGGCAAGTCCACATTGATCAAGATCCTGCTGGGGCTGTCCCCCGCCACCGAGGGCCGGGCCTCCGTGCTCGGCCTCGACGTCGCCACCGAGGGCGCCGCCATTCGGGAACGGGTCGGCTACATGCCCGAGCACGACTGCCTCCCGCCCGACGTCTCGGCCACCGAGCTCGTCGTCCACATGGCGCGGATGTCCGGGCTGCCCCCGACCGCCGCCCGCGAGCGCACCGCCGACACGCTGCGGCACGTGGGCCTCTACGAGGAGCGCTACCGGCCCATCGGCGGCTACTCGACCGGCATGAAGCAGCGCGTCAAGCTGGCGCAGGCGCTCGTCCACGACCCGCGTCTGGTCCTGCTCGACGAACCGACCAACGGCCTGGACCCGGTCGGCCGCGACGAGATGCTCGCCCTGATCCGCCGCGTCCACACCGACTTCGGCATCTCGGTCCTGGTCACCTCGCACCTCCTGGGCGAGCTGGAACGCACCTGCGACCACGTCGTCGTCATCGACGGCGGCACCCTGCTGCGCTCCAGCTCCACCAGCGACTTCACCCAGACCACCGCCACCCTCGCGATCGAGGTCACCGACAGCGACACCCACCCCGACGGCACCGACGCGCTCCGCCGCGTCCTCACCGAGGCCGGGGTGAAGCTGCTCGGCCACGACGGGCTCGACACCCAGGGACTGCCCGGCGCGGGCCACATCCTGCTGATCGAGGCCGTCGGCGAGGAGACGTACGACACCGTGCGCGACAGCGTCGCCGGGCTCGGGCTCGGCCTCGTACGGATGGAGCAGCGCCGCCACCACATCGCCGAGGTTTTCCGCGCCGAGGAACCCCACGCCGCCACCGCCCCGGCACCCGGCGCCTCCGCGTCGGCCGCCCGTACAGCAGAAGGGGAGCGGTCGTGATGAGCAACGGGACCGGGACCACGGCCGGGAGCGAGACCTCCCGCATCCACAACATCGGCTACCGCTCGTACGACGGCCCCCGGCTGGGCCGGGGCTACGCGCGGCGCTCGCTCTACACGCAGTCGCTGCGCGGAGCCTTCGGGCTGGGCCGTTCCGCCAAGTCCAAGGTGCTGCCGATGCTGCTCTTCGGCGTGATGTGCCTGGTCGCGGCGATCATCGTCGCGGTCGCGGTCGCCACCCCGGGCATGAAGGCGCTGCCGTTGAAGTACACCGACTTCGCGATCTTCCTCCAGGCCGTGATCGGTCTCTTCCTCGCGTCCCAGGCGCCGCAGTCCGTCTCCAGGGACCTGCGCTTCAAGAGCGTGCCGCTGTACTTCTCGCGGCCGATCGAACGGGTGGACTACGTCGTGGCCAAGCTGGCCGCCATGGCGTCCGCCCTCCTCATCCTCACCGGCGTGCCGCTCGTCATCCTCTACCTGGGCGCGCTCCTCGCGAAGTTCGACTTCGCCGAGCAGACCAAGGGATTCGGACAGGGCATGGTCTCCGTCGCGCTGCTCTCCGTGCTGTTCGCCGCGCTCGGCCTGGTGATGGCCGCGCTGACCCCGCGCCGCGGCTTCGGCGTCGCCGCCGTGATCGCGGTGCTGACCATCACCTACGGGGCGGTCTCCACCGTCCAGGCCATCGCCTGGTCCACGGGCTCCACCGGGGCCGTCGAGTGGCTGGGGCTGTTCTCCCCGATCACCCTGATCGGCGGCCTGCAGACCGCCTTCCTCGGCGCCAACTCGGCCTTCCCCGGAGGGGAAGGCCCGGGGGCCGGGACCGGCCTGGTCTATCTGATCGTGTTCCTCGCGCTCGTTGCCGGCAGCTACGCCGTACTGATGCGCCGCTACCGGAGGGTCGGGCTGTGACCACCATCGAGATCGACCACACCTCGCGCTGGTTCGGCAATGTGGTCGCCGTCAACGACGTGAGCATGACGGTGGGGCCGGGCGTCACCGGACTGCTCGGACCCAACGGCGCGGGCAAGTCCACGCTGATCAACATGATGGCCGGGTTCCTCGCCCCGTCGACCGGCACGGTCACCCTGGACGGCCGGCCGATCTGGCGCAACGAGGACGTCTACCGGGAGATCGGCATCGTGCCGGAGCGGGAGGCCATGTACGACTTCCTGACCGGCCGTGAGTTCGTCGTCGCCAACGCCGAGCTCCAGGGGCTCGGCGACGAGGAGGCGCGGCGGGCGCTCGCCACGGTCGAGATGGAGTACGCGCAGGACCGCAGGATCTCGACGTACAGCAAGGGCATGCGCCAGCGGGTCAAGATGGCGTCCGCGCTGGTCCACGAGCCCTCGGTGCTGCTGCTCGACGAGCCGTTCAACGGAATGGACCCGCGGCAGCGGATGCAGCTGATGGAGCTGCTGCGACGGATGGGGGCGGAGGGGCGCACGGTGCTCTTCTCCTCGCACATCCTCGAAGAGGTCGAGCAGCTCGCCTCGCACATCGAGGTGATCGTGGCCGGACGGCACGCGGCCTCCGGCGACTTCCGCAGGATCCGCCGGCTGATGACGGACCGCCCGCACCGCTACCTCGTACGCTCCAGCGACGACCGCGCCCTCGCCGCCGCCCTGATCGCGGACCCGTCGACGGCCGGCATCGAGGTGGACCTCGGGGAGCGGGCCCTGCGCATCCAGGCGGTCGACTTCGGACGCTTCACCGAGCTGCTGCCCAAGGTCGCACGGGAACACGGCATTCGCCTTCTGACCGTTTCGCCGTCCGACGAGTCCCTCGAATCGGTCTTTTCCTATCTCGTATCGGCCTGAGTAGTGGCCTGAAAGGAGCTGTGAAGCGTCATGTACGAACCCACAGTCGCCCGGCTCACCTACCGGGCCCTGCTCGGCCGACGCCGGGCCGCCATCCTGTTCGTCCTGCCGGTGCTGCTGGTGATGATCTCCGTCGCGGTGCGGATGTTCGCCGGCTCCGACGACCAGGTGGCCTCGGACGTGCTGGGCGGTTTCGCCCTCGCCACGATGGTGCCGTTGATCGGCGTGATCGCCGGGACCGGGGCCATCGGCCCCGAGATCGACGACGGCTCGATCGTCTACCTGCTGTCCAAGCCGGTGAAGCGGCCGACGATCATCTTCACCAAGCTGATCGTCGCCATCGCCGTGACCATGGTCTTCTCGGCACTGCCCACGCTGGTCGCGGGCCTGATCCTCAACGGCAACGGCCAGCAGATCGCGGTCGCGTACACCATCGCGGCGCTGGTCGCCTCGATCGCGTACAGCGCGCTGTTCCTGCTGCTGGGCACGGTCAGCCGGCACGCGGTCGTCCTCGGGCTCGTCTACGCGCTGGTGTGGGAGGCCCTGTTCGGCTCGCTGGTCCCCGGGGCGCGCACGCTCAGCGTCCAGCAGTGGTCCCTGGCGGTGGCCGAGAAGGTCGGCGGGACGGGCCTGATCACCGCCGACGTCGGGCTGACCACCGCGACGATCCTGCTGGCGGCGGTCACGGTCGTGGCGACCTGGTACGCGGGCCAGAAGCTGCGGACGCTGAAGCTGGCCGGAGAGGAGTGACCGGGGCCTCGGCCCCGCACGCCCCGGCATCCGTCGGCCCTCGCCCTCCGGGGCGGGGGCCGATGTGTTTCCGGCTGGTTTCCGCGTAACTGTGTGGTTATCGGTTCGTTGGGCGGGGTGCGTGGAGGCAATGAGGATCCGTGGCGTCGTGGCTTTCGTGAATCAGGGGAATGCCGGTGCCGGCGGGGCAGTAGCCGTCGGGCCGGTCATCGAGTGAGTGGCAACCGTGAGCGTCCTCCACCCTTCGAGCCCGGGACAGGGCTGTCCATCACCCGCTTCACGACAGGAAGTCATGCCCATGCCCACGGAAGTCGCCCTGCTCGAATCACGCGCGCTGCGTGTCGAACAGATGGGGCGCGTCGATGTCCTCGACAAGGTGAAGAGCCTTGTCATGCTCCCGGACGGAATTCACGTTCGCACAGAGGATGTGGCGCGTTACTTCGAAGTATCCACAGAGGCCGTCAAGAAGGTCACGCAGCGGCATCGCGACGAGGTGGTGGAGAACGGCCTCATCCTGATGCGCGGCGATGAGCTGCGGAAATTCCATAGGGACATGTTGTCCCTATGGAGCGGGCAGGGGGCGGAAAGTTATCCACAGGCTGCCACGCAACTCACTCTCTACACCCGCAGGACCGTCCTCAACATCGCGATGCTCCTTCGCGACAGCGACATCGCCCGATGCGTCCGTACGTATCTGCTCGACGCCGAGCGGGACCTTCGGGCGGGCTACGCCGCTCTCGAACACCGCGTCACCCGGGTGGAGAGCTGCCTGGCCGGGGTCGGGGCCGCGCTCCAGGAGCTGGGGCCGGTCCTCGGCCGGATGTCGTACCGGCTCGACAGCCTCGACCGGAGGCTGGACGCCACACATCAGGTCGTCGGTGCGATGAGCGTGCGGCTGGGGCACGTCTCGGAGAACGTCGTCCGGATCGACGCCAGGACGGACGAACTCGCCCACAGCCTGAAGGATCTGAGTCGCCGCGTCCGCAGACAGCGATGACCCGCTGAGAAGGCCGGGAGCGGGAGGCTGTCCGCCCCCGCTCCCGGCCGTTCCCGCTACGGGGAAAAGAGACTACGAGGACTGGAGGAGCCGCTCCAGGACCACGGCGATGCCGTCCTCCTGGTTGGAGGTGGTGACCTCCTGGGCCACACCCTTCAGCTCCTTGTGCGCGTTGGCCATCGCCACGCCGTGCCGCGCCCAGGCGAACATCGGGATGTCGTTCGGCATGTCACCGAAGGCCAGGGTGTCCGCCCCCTTCACGCCCAGCCGGCGCGCGGCCAGGGAGAGCCCGGTCGCCTTGCTCAGCCCGAGCGGAAGGATCTCCACTATCCCCGGACCGGCCATGACCACGTCCACGAGACTGCCGACGGCCGCACGTGCCGCCGCCGCCAGGGCGTCGTCGTCCAGCGCGGGGTGCTGGATGTAGACCTTGTTCAGCGGCGCGGCCCACAGCTCGGCCGGATCGTCCACGACGACGGCCGGAAGCGGTCCTTCCTGCACGCGGTAACCGGGGCCGACCAGGACCTCGCCGTCGAGCCCGTCACGGCTCGCCGCCATGGCCAGCGGGCCGACCTCGGCCTCGACCTTGGACAGCGCCAGGCCGGCGAGCTGCCGGTCCAGCGTCAGCGAGGTCAGCAGCCTGCGCTCGCCCGCGTGGTACACCTGCGCGCCCTGGCCGCAGACCGCGAGCCCCTCGTAGCCCAGGTCGTCCAGGATGTGACGGGTCCACGGGACCGACCGGCCGGTGACCACGATGTGCGCGGCACCGGCCGCGGCGGCCGCGACCAGTGCCTCACGGGTGCGCTCGGAGACCGTCTCGTCGTTGCGCAGCAGCGTGCCGTCGAGGTCGGTCGCGACGAGCTTGTACGGGAAGGTCACTTGGCGACCGGTTCCAGGACCTCGCGTCCGCCCAGGTAGGGCCGGAGCACCTCGGGCACCCGGACCGAACCGTCGGCCAGCTGGTGGTTCTCCAGGATCGCCACGATGGTGCGCGGTACGGCGCAGAGCGTGCCGTTCAGCGTGGCCAGCGGCTGGAGGACCTTCTTGCCGTCGCGGTTGTCGCGCATCCGGACGGAGAGGCGGCGGGCCTGGAAGCCGTCGCAGTTCGAGGCGGAGGTCAGCTCGCGGTACTTGCCCTGGGTAGGGATCCACGCCTCGCAGTCGAACTTCCGGGAGGCCGAGGCGCCCAGGTCGCCGGTGGCCACGTCGATCACCTGGAAGGGCAGCTCAAGACCGGTCAGCCACTGCTTCTCCCAGTCCAGGAGCCTGCGGTGCTCCGCCTCGGCGTCGGCCGGGTCGACGTACGAGAACATCTCGACCTTGTCGAACTGGTGCACCCGGAAGATGCCGCGGGTGTCCTTGCCGTACGTGCCGGCCTCGCGGCGGAAGCAGGGCGAGAAGCCGGCGTAGCGCAGCGGG
Source organism: Streptomyces sp. NPDC015144 (assembly GCF_043079735.1). NCBI lineage: Bacteria > Bacillati > Actinomycetota > Actinomycetes > Kitasatosporales > Streptomycetaceae > Streptomyces > Streptomyces sp. NPDC015144. The sequence continues at coordinate 269,005 of NZ_JBIBUU010000009.1, forward strand.
AGCTGCTCGGCGTCGATGATCTCGTCCATGTGGTACGCCGCGAGCGGGACCTCGGAGGTGCCGACCAGGTAGTAGTCGTCCTTCTCCAGGTGGTACACGTTCTCCGCGGCCTGGCCGAGGAAGCCGGTGCCCTCCATGGCGCGCGGGCGGACCAGCGCGGGGGTCAGCATCGGGACGAAGCCGGCCTCGGTGGCCTGCGCGATCGCCGCGTTGACCAGGGCCAGCTCCAGGAGCGCGCCGACGCCCGTCAGGTAGTAGAAGCGCGAGCCGGAGACCTTGGCGCCCCGCTCCATGTCGATGGCGCCGAGCTTCTCGCCGAGCTCCAGATGGTCCCTGGGCTCGAAGCCCTCGGCCCCGAAGTCACGGATCGTGCCGTGCGTCTCCAGGACGACGAAGTCCTCCTCGCCACCGACCGGCACGTCCTCGTGGACGATGTTGCCGATCTGCAGCATCAGCCTCTTGGCCTCGGCGTCCGCCTCGTCCTGGGCCGCGTCGGCGGCCTTGACGTCGGCCTTCAGCTGCTCGGCCCGCTTGAGCAGCTCGGTGCGCTCCTCGGGCGATGCCTTGGGGATGAGTTTGCCGAGCGCTTTCTGCTCGGAGCGGAGTTCGTCGAAGCGGACACCGGACGACCTGCGCAGCTCGTCGGCGGAGAGCAGGGCGTCGACGAGGCCGACGTCCTCTCCACGGGCGCGCTGGGAGGCGCGAACACGGTCGGGGTCCTCACGGAGCAGGCGAAGGTCAATCACCCCTCCAGGCTACCGGTGGCCCTTCCCCCGCTCGAACCGATATGGGCGAGCGTGTCACTTTGCCCAGATTGCCGGAATTAGTGATGCTGGGGGAGATTGTGTGGCCGGAGGGGATTCCGGCTGTCAATAAGAAGCGTCTATTCGCCCGAATGGGGCAGATGGCTTCACTCTCTTGACGCATCATCCTTGCTCGGAGCGGTAGTTGACCCTCGCTTGTCCACAGGTCCCGGGGTTCCCGAAAGTTATCCACAGGCTGTGAGGAAGTTCTGTGGATTCCGGAGGGCAGTATTCCGGGAGCGCCGGGAAGGGGTGTGGGTCCCTGTCGTCGACTCGCCTTGAATCCGCTTCAAACCCGCTTCGGGCGCTCGTTCGGGTGAGAATTGGCCGTCTTCGCGAGTTGATCAATGGAATTGGCCGATGCGTGACGTCTGGGACGTCCTGGCAGGCTGTGGACGCGCCTGGCCCGCCAGGGAGGATTTGTCGACCATGTCGCATCCGACTGTCGACTTGTCCCCAGGTTCCCGGTCGCCCCTGTGGATAACTCGGTGGATAACTCTGGGGACGGGAATCGTCGGATAGTGCGATGCCGTCAGCCCCGGCCGTCCAGGTTCCTGGCCAGCCAGTCGGAGGCCTCGGTGAACTCCGTGTCCGACGTTCCGGGCCGCAGCGGGCCCACGTCCTCCGGCGCGACCCCGGCCCGCGGATACGAGCCCAGGAACCGCACCTTCGGGCAGATCCGCTTCAGCCCCATCAGCGCCTCGCCGACCCGGCGGTCCGCGATGTGGCCCTCGGCGTCCACCGCGAAGCAGTAGTTCCCGATGCCGGCTCCCGTAGGCCGTGACTGGATCAGCATCAGGTTCACCCCGCGCACCGCGAACTCCTGGAGCAGTTCGAGCAGGGCACCGGGACGGTCCTCGCCCATCCAGATGACCACCGAGGTCTTGTCCGCGCCGGTGGGGGACGCCGGACGGGCGGGCCGGCCCACCAGGATGAAACGGGTCTGCGCGTTCTCCGCGTCGTGGATCTCGGTCACCAGCGGGACGAGGCCGTAGGTGGCCGCGGCGAACTCGCCGGCGAAGGCGGCGTCGTACCGCCCCTCCTGGACCAGCCGGGCCCCGTCCGCGTTGGAGGCCGCCGACTCCCACACGGCGTCCGGGAGGTGGGCGGCCATCCAGTTGCGCACCTGGGGCTGGGCGGCCGGGTGGGCGGTGACCGACTTGATGTCGGACAGCTCGGTGCCCGGCCGCACCAGGAGCGCGAAGCTGATGGAGAGGAGTACCTCGCGGTAGATCATCAGCGGTTCGCCGCTGGTCAGTTCGTCGAGCGTCGCGTTGATGCCGCCCTCGACCGAGTTCTCGATCGGCACCAGGGCAGCCGCGGCGCTCCCGGTCCGTACGGCGTCGAGGGCGGCCGGTACGGAGACCATGGGGACGAGCTCGCGGGTGGCGGCTTCCGGGAGCGTACGGAGGGCGACCTCGGTGAAGGTGCCTTCGGGGCCGAGATAGGCGTAGCGCGTGGCGGACATGTCCGTCACCCTAATGGGCCTTCCGGCCCCCGGGGCTCAGGATTCGAGCAGCCGCTGCCCCACGTACTCCCCCTCCGCCGCGCCGCCCGGCACCGCGAACAGCCCGCTCGCCTCGTGCCGGATGAACGGGGACAGGGCATCGCCCCGGTCCAGCTTCCGCTGCACCGGAATGAAGCCGCGCAAGGGGTCCGCCTGCCAGCAGATGAACAGCAGGCCCGCGTCGGGGGTGCCGTCCGCCGCGATGCCGTCGTGGTACGAGAAGGGGCGCCGCAGCATGGCCGCGCCGCTGTTCTTCCCGGGCGAGGAGATCCGGGCATGGGCGTTGTCCGGGATCAGGAGCTTGCCGTCCGGGCCCGCCCGGTCGAGGTCCATCGGTGTGGTCTCGGTGCCGCCGCTCAGTGGGGCGCCGTCCTTCTTCCGGCGCCCTATGACCTGCTCCTGCCGGGCCACCGGGAGCTTCTCCCAGTCGTCCAGCAGCATTCTGATCCGGCGCACGACCGCGTACGAGCCGCCCGCGAGCCACTCGTACGCGGTGCCGGTTCCGGCGGGGACGAAGACCCGGCGGTCGAAGTCGCTCTCGGTGGGCTTCGGGTTGTTGGTGCCGTCGACCTGGCCCATCAGATTGCGGGCGGTCATCGGCGTGGCCGTGGCACCGGGGGACCGGTTGAAGCCGTTCATCTGCCAGCGGACCCGGGCCGCCGGGGCGGCCGCACGCTGCACGGCCCGCAGTGCGTGGAAGGCCACGAGCGCGTCGTCCGAGCCGATCTGGACCCAGAGGTCGCCCTCCGAGCGCTTGGCGTCGAGGTGGTCGGAGGAGAACGGCGGCAGCGGGTCGAGCCCCGGCGGACGGCGGTCGGCCAGCCCGGTACGCCCGAAGAACGTCCGGCCGAAGCCGAAGGTGAGGGTCAGCGAGGACGGCCCGGCGTCCAGCGCGATCCCGGTGTCGTGGTCCGGGCCGTCCGCAGCGCCGGTCCCGGCGGACTCCCCGGCCATCAGCCGCCCGGCCAGCTCCGACCAGCGGCGCATCAGGACGATGGCCTCCTTGCGGCCGGCGCCGGGCACCAGGTCGAAGGCGACGAGATGGCCGCGGGCCTGAAGCGGAGTGGTGATCCCCGGTTGATGTTTCCCGTGAAACATCGCCCGGGTCGCGCCGACCGTGGTCAGCGCGGCGGGCTCGTCGGGGCGGGTCGCGGCGTAACCGGCCGCACCGCCCGCCGCCCCCAGCACCAGGCCGGCCGCACCGGCCGCGCCGACGCCGCCGATCAGCCGCCGCCGGGAGACGCCCGCGTCGGCGCGCGTGCTCCCGTCGGCGGGCGGACCCCCGCCCGCGTCGGCCGTACCGTTCCCCTTCGCGGAGGCCGCACGACCTCCCTGCGCCGGGGCCGTGCGGTTCCGTGTCCTGCTGCCGCTGCTCTTCGTGCTCACGATCCTGCTCAGCCGATCTTCGTGGTCTTGTCGACGGTCGTCTGATCGATGTCCGAGGTGCGGACGGTCACGGCGACCTTCCAGGTGCCCGCCACCGGGATCTGGACGGCGGAAGCCGTCCAGTGCCCCTCGGCCAGCCTGGTGGGAACGGCGGGCAGCGGGCCGAGCTTCTGGGCCTTCAGCGTGAAGGAGACCTTCACCTCGGGGACGTCCATCGGCTTCCCGTCGGTGCCGTTGATCCACAGGTGCAGCTCGTTGGCGCCGGTACGGGCCGGGGTGATCTCCAGCCGCACCGTTCCGCTGCCCTTCTCGCCGCCGGTGTCGAAGGGCAGCTCCATGGTGACCGGGCCGCTGGTCACCGGGGTGGACGCCGCCGTCGACGCGCGGGACGCCTCCTCCTCGGTACGGGCCGGCTCGGTCGAGGTCAGGACCGTCGTCACCGCCAGCAGGACGACGGCGACGCCCACCTCCGCCAGCACCGAGCGGCGCAGCCCGGACCGGCCGGGGTCGGCGTCGCGGACCCGCTTCTTCTCGGCGGTGGCCACGGCGGCCCGCTGGCGGGCGAGCTGGGCCGCCCGCTCGGGATCGACGTCCCGCGCGGACTCCTCCGCCGGCGCCCCGGAGTCCTCGGAGGCCCCGGCAGCGGGGGAACCCTCGGAGTCCCCGGCATCGGGAACGTCTTCCGCCGGGCCGCCCGTGTCCCCGCTCCGGCCCGTGCCCAGCCGGGCCGTCCAGCGCCGTGACGTCCAGGCGAGCGCGACCATGATGGCGACCAGCACCACCTTCGCGATCAGCAGCTGCCCGTACTCGGTCCCGGTCAGCGCGGACCAGGTGCCGACCTGGCGCCAGGACTGGTAGATCCCGGTCGCGACGAGGACGACCACACTCCCGAACGCCATGGCGGAGAAGCGCCGTACGGCCCCGGCGTCGAGGTCGTCGGTGCGGTACAGGGCGACCAGCAGGGCCACGAGGCCGCCGAGCCAGGCGGCGACCGCCAGCAGGTGCAGCACGTCGACCGGCATGGCGATGCCCGGCTGGAGCCCGGCCGAGGCGTGCTCGGCGAGCGCCCACGTACCGGCGATCCCGGCGGCGACCACCGTTCCGCCGATGGCCAGTCCGAAGGCGAGGTCCTTCTGCTCGCGCCGGTCCTCACGCCGGGCGTAGGTGCCGAAGAGGACGGCGATGAAGAGCGCGGAGGCCCCGAGCAGCAGCAGCCGGGAGACCAGCGCGGCACCGGGCTTGGTGTCGAGCACGGCCTTCAGACCGTCGAGGTCGAAGGCGTCCGCGAGCTTCCCCGACCCGGTGTACGGGCTGCGCAGCATCAGCATGGCCAGGGTGGCGACGGTCAGGGTCATCCACCCGCGCACCACCAGCCGCTGGAGCGGACGCGCCCCCGCACCGCGCTGCCAGCAGGCCAGTACGAAGGCGGAGCCGCCGACCAGCAGGATGAACCCGGCGTACGCGGCGTAGCGCGCGATGTCGTAGAGGACGCCGACGAGTCCGCCGCCGACCTCCTGGTCCGGCAGGGCCGCGGCGGTCTGCGAGGGCGCGCCGATCGAGAAGGTGAAGGCGCCGGAGACCGGGTGGCTGTCCGCGGACACGGCCTGCCAGGCGACGGTGTACGTCCCGTCGGCCAGCCCGGTGCGCAGCGCAACGGCGTACCGTACGGCGGATTTGTCCGACAGGTCACGCGGCTCGGCGCCGGTGTCGGCGCGTTTGCCGTCCGGGGCCAGGACGCGGACGGAGCCCTTGCCGAGGGCGACCTGCTCGGAGAAGGAGAGCGTGACCTCCTTGGGAGCGGAGGTGACCACCGCCCCGTCCTGCGGATCGCTCCCGGTCAGTGCCGCGTGCGCGGCCGCCGGGCCCGCGCCCGTCAGCAGCAGTCCGAGGACCATGCCGACGAGGACGGCGAGCAGCGGGGCGACGGCGAACGGACGGCGTGGCGCGGGAATGGCCGGGCCCCGGGGCCGGGCCGGTCCGAAGTGCGGGGCGGTGGCTGTCATGGCGAGTCAGTCCCTCACTGCGTCTTCGGGTTGTAGGTGGTTTCCTTCACGGGAAGGTCGACCTTTATCGGATCGGCCTTCTCGAAGTGCAGCTCCACGGAGATCCTGTCGCCCTGCGCGGGCCGCTGCTTGAGCTTCATGAACATGATGTGGTTGCCGCCGCGCCGCAGATCCAGCTCGCCGCCGGCGGGCACGTCGAAGGACGTCGCCATGCGCATGGCCTGGTTCTTCGTCTCGTGGATCGTGACGTCGTCGGAGAGCGGGCTGGTGACGGAGGTGAGCCGGTCGGAGGTCCCGCCGCTGTTCTTCACGACGAGGAATCCGGCCGCCATGTCGCCGACGGGCTGCGGCATGAACGCACCGCTCACCGTCAGGTCCGGCGCGCTGTCCGAGGACGAGCAGCCCGCCAGCGTCAGCCCCGCGGTGAGGGCGACGACGCCGGCGAGCGCGGTGCGCCGGTTCACGGGTTGGCCCCCGTCACGATCTTCGGGAGGTCCTTGGTGTAGTCGTCCGGCGAGGTGTCCTCGCTGTAGACGAGGTAGCCCTTGTCGGTCTTCGGGGAGAACGCGATGACCTGCGAGCCGTGCATCGAGACGACCGTTCCGTCCTTCTCCTTCTTCGGCGCGTCGATGCCGATGCCGATCTGGCGCGCACCCGCCTGGATGGCCGGGAAGGCGCCGGTGAGGCCGATGAAGGACGGGTCCTGCGCCTTGAGCCACTTGCCGAGCGAGGACGGGGTGTCCCGCTCGGGGTCGGTGGTCACCATGACGACCTGGAGCTTCTCCTGGTCGGCCTTGGGCAGCGCCTTCTTGGCGATGGCGATGTTGCTCATGATGAGCGGGCAGACGTCCGGGCAGTTGGTGTAGCCGAAGTAGATCAGCGTCGGTTTGCCCTTGGTCCGCTCGCGGAGGTCGAACTTCTTGCCGTGGGTGTCGGTGAGGACGAGATCCGGCTTGGTGAACGGCTGGTCCAGGACGGTCGCGGCCCCCGTCTTCGGCTGGACCGACACGTCGGCGAGGGGCTTCTTGGCGTTGTCGTCACCGCTGCCACAGGCGGACAGGGTGAGCGCGGCCGCGGCGACGAACGCCGCGGCCAGCACCGTTTTCTTGTACATGGAGCACTATTCCTGGTGATCGATGGGGCGGGTGTGGCAGTGGATCAGGAAGCGCGGCGGCGGCCGGCGAGCACGCCGAAGGCCACTCCGGCCGCGCCGACGACGATGCCGACGATGCCGAGGACCCGGGCCGTGGTGTCGCTGTCGGAGACGGCGGACGCGACCGGCGTCTCCTTGGCACCGGCCTTGTCATCGGCCTTGGCGTCCGACTTGCCCTCGGCCTCGGCGTCGGTCAGCGCGAGGACGGGCGCCGGGCTCTCGGGCTCCTCGGCACCGGGCTTCTGCTCCTCGATCCAGCGGACGACTTCCTTGTTGTCGTAGGTCTGGACGGCCTTGAGGACCAGCTGGTCGGTGTCGTCGGGGAGCTGACCGAGGGAGAGCGGGAACTGCTGGAAGGTGCCGGGGCGGATGCCGCGCTCGTCCTTGGCGCCCTCGGCGGTCCAGGTCACCTTGGAGACGGCCTCGTTGATCTTCTGGCCGTGCATCTCCAGCGGCTTCGCCAGCTTGGCCCTGGTGACCTCGACGTTCCAGCCGGGGACGGCCTGCGGCATGACGGAGACCAGCGGGTGGTCGGTCGGGAAGTTGACCTCGACCTTGGTGGTCGCGGCGTCGTCGCGCTCGTTGGGGACCTTCACGTTGACGGTGGCGTAGCCGCCCTTGGCGGCCTCGCCCACCGGCTGCACGCTGACGTGCGCGGAGGCGGTACCGGCCAGGAGCAGGACGGTGGACGCGGCGAGGCCGCCGGTGAGGGCGATGCGGGAAACGTTCATGACAGGAATCACTCCATGAGGCACGAGGCGAATGGCGGTCCGGCGCGCGGATGCGCGGCGGTATGCGCGACACCTCTCCTCTCCTGGCCGACGGCAGGCGTGTGCCGGGAAGGCGGGCCCGGCACGGAACAGGGCGTTCCGTGCACCGGGCGGAGGGGGCGTCGCGTCAGGCTGCGAGCGCGTAGGCGGCCGGAGGGCCGCGCCTGATCACCTGGTGCTGCAAGGGGTCCCCGGTGGCGGGCGCCGGGGCGTCGACCGCCGTACGGGCGAACCGCGGCCCGGTCGTCGGACCGGACAGCCCGGACCGGACCGCGTCGACGAGGGCGAGCGCCGCGCGCAGCGCACGCAGCCGGGCCCCGGCCGCGATCTGCCGCGCGCCGTACGAGGACAGTCGGACCAGCCGGAAGAGGGCGACCTCGCCGCGGCGCAGCAGCCAGCCGGTGGCCAGCGCGGCCAGCAGATGGCCGAGGAGCATGGGCAGGTCGGGCAGCAGGGCGCCGGAACCCATGCCCGGCATCGCCGAGGCGGCGACGTCGGGCCGTACTCCGGCCACCACGGCCGCCGGGTCGATCCCCGCGGTGGTGACGATGCGGTGGGCGTCGGCCGCGTTCAACTGGGCCGGTCCGGCACCGCAGACCAGGCTCGCCGCGAACCGGATCAGCGCGTCGTCGCCCGCCGCGGCGGCGTCCGCCGCCGTACCGTGCGCGCCCAGGCCGAACAGGGCGTGCAGGGCGAGCTGCCCGCCCGCCAGCGCGGCGGTGATGGACGGCAGCGTGCGCTCGCGCCCGGCGAGCGGCGCGGCCACCGCGAACACCCCCAGGAATCCGGCGAGCAGGGTCCACCAGGGGACCGCCGCACAGGAGGCCAGGGCATGACCGGCCGCGGACAGCGCGACGCAGACCGCGGCGAACACCGCGGTCCTCAGGAGCCGCAGACCGGCCCCGGCGCTTGCGACGGGCATAGACATGGCGGGGCCATCATCGCACCGGCCCGCCGCCACCGGAACGGCAGGTCCGGAAGGCCGAATTCCCCCTGGAGAGCGGCCGGCCCGCCCGGAGGGGACGAGTGCACGCCCGCGCGCGGCGCCTCCCAGGGCCCATGCGCACGCGCACCGGGCGCCGCCTTGGCTCCCGCACCCCGGCGGCGGACTCCCCTCGTGCCCCGGCACGCCCTCCGCGTACGCGACGCGCCCCCTCGCACATGCGACGCGCCCCCGCCCGCCCGACGGGCCCGGCCGCCTCGGCATACACGGGCGCACGGACGGCTGGCTATCCGCCGAATGAGCGGCGTCACATCGGGGGTGCGCTTACGGAGAAGGCCGCGCGGTAATACGTATCGGTATGTCGAGCCGCAGCCAGGAGGCTGGAGCATGAGCATCTGGTGGTCCCTCCATCTGCGGCGCGAGGCCGCGAGCGTTCCGCTCGCCCGCCGCTTCCTGCTGGGCACCATGGAGACCGCGGGGGTCGACCCCGACATCTCCTTCGACCTGTCGGTCGCGCTCACCGAGGCATGCGCGAACGCCGTCGAGCACGGCGGCGGCCACCCGGCCGCGGCGGACCCCGAGAGCTCTCAGGGGTGGGAGGAACGGCCGGACCGGTCCGCGACCGTCCCCGGCCGGTACCGGGTCACCGCCTATCTGGACGGTGAGCGGTGCCGTATCGAGGTCGCTGACTCGGGCCCCGGCTTCCCCGCCCGGAGCCCGCTGCCCGCCTCCGCCCAGCAGCCCGGCGGCGATCCGTATGCCCCCCGGCCCTGCCCCCCGACCGACGCCGAGGACGGGCGGGGGCTCTGTCTGATCGAGCAGCTCGCCGACCATGTGCACTTCGGCAACCGCCCCGGCAGCGGGGCCGTCGTCAGCTTCGACAAGATCCTGAAATGGCGGAAGGACGCCCTGCTCATGGTGTCCTGAGCGGGGCGCCCTTCCGGCGGGTCGCTCCGGGGTCAGCCCTTGAGCGAGGCCATCCACGCCTCGACCTCGTCGGCCCGGCGCGGCAGCTTGGCGGAGAGGTTCCGGTTGCCGTCCTCGGTGACGAGGATGTCGTCCTCGATCCGGACGCCGATGCCCCGGTACTCCTCGGGCACGGTCAGGTCGTCGGCCTGGAAGTACAGACCGGGCTCGACCGTCAGGCAGACGCCCGGCTCCAGCGTGCCGTTGACGTACGTCTCGGTGCGCGCGGCGGCGCAGTCGTGGACGTCCATGCCGAGCATGTGGCCGGTGCCGTGCAGCGTCCAGCGGCGCTGGAGGCCCAGCTCCAGGACCTTCTCCACGGAGAGGTCGCCCAGCAGCCCCCACTCGACGAGCTTCTCGGTGAGGACCCGCTGCGCGGCGTCGTGGAAGTCGCGGTAGTCGGCGCCGGGCTTCACGGCGGCGATGCCCGCCTCCTGCGCCTCGTACACCGCGTCGTAGATCTTCCGCTGGAGCGGGGTGAACGTGCCGTTGATCGGGAGGGTGCGGGTCACGTCGGCGGTGTAGAGGTCGTTGGTCTCCACGCCGGCGTCGAGCAGCAGCAGATCGCCGGAGCGCACCGGGCCGTCGTTGCGCACCCAGTGCAGGGTGGTGGCGTGCGGACCGGCCGCGCAGATCGAGCCGTAGCCGATGTCGTTGCCCTCGATGCGGGCGCGCAGGAAGAAGGTGCCCTCGATGTAGCGCTCGCTCGTCGCCTCGGCCTTGTCCAGGACCTTCACGACGTCCTCGAAGCCGCGCGCGGTGGCGTCGCAGGCCTTCTCCAGCTCGGCGATCTCGAAGGCGTCCTTCACCAGCCGGGCCTCGGAGAGGTAGACGCGCAGCTCCTCGTCGCGCTCCGCGGTGACCTTGTCGGTCAGCGCGGCCTCGATCCCGGCGTCGTGGCCGCGCACGTTGCGGACCGGGCCGGTGGCCTCGGCCAGTGCGGCGGGCAGCTCGCGGACGTCCTTCGCCGGAATGCCCAGCAGCTGCTCGGCCTCGGTCAGCGAGTGACGGCGGCCGACCCACAGCTCGCCCTGGCCGTCGAGCCAGAACTCGCCGTTCTCGCGGTTGGAGCGCGGCAGCAGGTGGATGGTGGCCTCGTGGCCGTCGGCGGTCGGCTCCAGGACGAGGACGCCGTCCTGGGTCTGGTCGCCGGTCAGGTACGCGTACTCGGTGGAGGCGCGGAAGGCGTACTCGGTGTCATTGGAGCGGGTCTTCAGGTTGCCCGCCGGGATGACCAGCCGCTCACCGGGGAACCGCGCGGACAGCGCGGCGCGGCGGTCGGCCGTGTGCGCGGCCTGGGCGATCGGTTCGAGCCCGTGCAGCTCGGTGTCGGCCCAACCCGACTTCATGTTCGCGGCGAGTTCGTCGGAGACGCCCGGGTACAGGCCGTTCTTCCGCTGCTTGACCGTTTCTTCTTCCTCGGTCTCCGGGTTCTCCGGGGTGAGCTCCTCAGCCACGATTTGTCTCTCCTTGATACGACACTGGACCCCGTCCATCGTACGGGCGTGCGCATAGGGGGCACAGGGCCGGAGGACCTGTTACGCGAACACCCCGCTACCGAACCGCCGGTCAGTCGAATCGGGCGGCCAGGACGACCACGTCCTGAGTGGCGTCGCCGCGGTCGAGACCGTCCGGCAGCATGGCGTGCAGGACGTGGTCGGCGACGGCCCCGGCGTCGTGGCGCACCGCTCCCGGCACGGACGCGGCCGCCGCGTGGAGCCGGGCGAAGGCCCGGTCCGTCGGCTCGCCGGTGCGGCGCAGCAGCCCGTCGGTGCAGAGCAGGACGGTTTCTCCTCGTGCCGGGGCGATCTCCACACTGGGCGCCTCCCAGCAGGCCAGCATGCCCAGCGGCGCGGAGACCGAGGTCTCGACGAACTCGGTGCGCCGCTCGCCGATCACCAGGGGCGGGGTGTGGCCCGCGCCCGCCAGCAGGATCCGGCGCCCGGCCGGTTCGCAGTGGGCGAACAGCGCGGTCGCGGTCCGGGCCGGTTCGGTGAGCCGCAGCAGCAGTTCCAGATCGGAGAGGACGGCGACCGGGTCCTCGCCCTCCATCACCGCGTACGCCCGCAGCCCGGCCCGCAGCCGGCCCATGGCGGCCAGGGCGCCCGGCCCGGAGCCCTCCACCGAGCCCACGGCGAGACCGAGCGCGCCCTCCGGCAGCGCCAGCGCGTCGTACCAGTCGCCGCCGCCCTGCGGTCCGCGGTGGTGCCGGGCCGCCAGCTGCACGCCCGGGACCCGGGGGAGCCTGCTGGGGAGCAGCTCCTCGGTGACGGTGGCGACATCCGCCCGGGCCCGCTCCAGCTCCACCAGCCGGGCCAGGTGCTCACCGGCGTACCGGGCGTAGAGGCCGACGAGATGGCGGCGCCGTTCCAGCGGTTCGGCGGGTTCGTCGTACAGCCAGACCGCCGCACCGAGCGGACCGGTCGCCCCGGTGGTGAGCGGTACGGCATAGCTCGCGGCGTAGCCGAGCAGCGCGGCGACCTCGCGGCGGCGGGGGTCGAGTCCGGTGTCGCCGAGCAGATCGGGGGTGGCCGGCGCGGCCTCCGTGTCCGGGAACCCCTCCAGGATGCGCCCGTACGAGGTGGCGGCGCGCGGCACCGTCTCGATCAGCCCCAGCTCGGCGTGGCTGAGCCCGAGGCCGACGGTGCGCACCGGGCCGCGGCGGTCGGAGGGTTCGAGGACGACCAGGCCGCGGCGGGCCCCGACCAGGGTGGCCCCGGCACCGAGCAGTTCGTGCAGGGCGTCGTCGAGGGCGGCGGTCCCGGCCAGCCGCTCGGTGAGTTCGTGCAGCGCGGTGAGATCGGAGATCCAGCCGGCGAGCCGGTCCTGGAGGAAGGTGCCCGGAGCGGGCGGAACGTCGGGCAGGGGCCCGGCAGTGTGCGCTGAAACCGAAACATCAGGATCGATTCCAGCCACTTTCGGAAGGTGCGGGGCACTCATAGCTTCCGGCTTTCCGACCAGCTCTTTCTATGGAATAGCATCGCAAACCCCCATGTCATTCTGCGCCGCTATCTGCGGGTCCAGATGGACACGCAGCACCACATGTACACGTACATGTAAGGCGATGTCCAGCATTGTCCCCACGGGAAATATGGTGTCCAAGGGAGCGTCAAGTTGGCTAAAAATTGCAGCTTACGGCCGTCAATTGCGGTCGACTGGGCGTGCTCGACCAAGAGGTGTTACTCGGGTGAAGTCCCGGAGAGAGCGTCATTTCGGGCATGCTGGGTACGTAATCGACGAAGGCCAGGGGCAGTTCCGATCGCCCCGGAACCCGGCAGGCGGCTCGGGCGTCCTCTCTGATGACGGCCACGCCCCCACCCCCGAGTGGCGGGGTTCGCACTTTGGACCGCGGGCGCGACAGATGCGCCGCTCCTCGCCATGCGTGTCCGGACCGCTCGTCCGGGCCCGTCCCGCACCTGCTCGGCCCATGCTCGGTATCGACGTACCACCTGTACCGCAGACCCGAAGAGCATGTACGCACAGTGAAGCACGGCATACGTACAGCAATGCGCACGTGGTGTGATGTGGACCCTCGGCGTTCAACGGAAAGGAACGAGCGCTCATGCGCGAGATCCTCGGAAGGCGACGCAGGCCCCGGCGCGGGGGAAGGTCCGCCCCGCTCGACGCGGCCCTGACCTGCGCCACCGCATGGCGGTGGCCCGTACTGCCCGGAGTGGGGCCGCGAGCGGGCGGCGGCTGCGGCTGCCCCGACCCCGAGTGCGCCGTGCCCGGCGCGCACCCCTTCGACCCCGGCCTCCTCGCGGCGACCACCGACGAGCGGATGGTGCGCTGGTGGTGGACGAACCGGCCGGGTGCCCCGATCGTCCTGGCCACCGGCGGGCGCGCCCCGTGCGCGCTGAGCCTGCCGGCCGCGGCCGCCGTCCGGGCGCTGGCCGCGCTCGACCGGATGGGCGTCCGGCTCGGTCCCGTGGTGGCGACGCCGACGCGGTGGTCGATCCTGGTCGCCCCGTACGACCTCGAACGGCTGGGGGAACTGCTGTACGCCCAGGACTGGGTGCCCAGTTCGCTGCGGTTCCACGGCGAGGGCGGATACATCGTCCTGCCGCCGTCCGCGGTCGGCGCGGGGCAGGTCCGCTGGGAGCGGTCCCCCGTCCCCCGCACCCGGTCGCCGCGGGTACGGGGCCAAGGCGCGCAGGGGGGCGCGGCCGCCGTCGCCCCGTGGCTGCCGGACGTCGGGACGGTGCTGGACGCGCTGGTCGAGGCGAGCACCGAAGCGCCCGACGGCGGCAGCAGACTCGCGTACTGACGGCCGCCCCGCCACGATTCCGTTCCGTTTCCCGGCCCGGATACGCGCTCAATGTCTCCGGCCGGAGACCTCGCCCGGCGGTGTCTCCGGGCGGACTTCCCGACCGGGGACGCGACGGGGAAGTCCGGCCGGGATGCGACGGGAAGTTTGGCCGGGGAGCGCCCGGAATCATGGCTCGGGCTCGAATCCCGGTCGAATCCCCGGTGAATCCCGGCCCCGAACGCACTGCGCAAAGTCTGCCGCTGCAAAGACCGGCTTCGGAAGTGCGTCTGATGGGCTTTCCGTAGATCATCCCGCAATGCGCCACCTGGATTTGATCGAATGATCATTCGAGTATTCCGGGTGGGGAAAGGCGCTCGGGCCGGATTGTGGAAGCCCCTCCGGGGTACGGGTATCTGCTCTTGCCTCTCTGTCGCCGAATACCCGTCGTCCGGTATTCGACGTCGGCCATCCGCTGTCCGGGCAGCCGCCGGGTCGGGGTGGCCGGTGCACGCCGCGCGGGCATCGTCCCTGGACGGCAGGGGTGTTGGGGGAAAGCGGAGGCTGCTGCCGGACATTCGGCGGGCGAGGGCGAAGAGGCCGGGGCGGCGTCGGTCCGGGATGTGGCGGGCGATGATCGCAGAGCCCGAAGGGCGTTCGGGGGCGCGCGGGAAGGGATTGCGCGCGGGCCCGCGCTCCGGCATCGCGCGCTGTGCGCCGTACCCGGAAATGAGGATGCCCGATCGCTGGCGACGGGGGATGCACCAGCGACCGGGCTTCTAGAACGGTAACAAGAGATCTGCCGTTCGCAAATTCGATCTCGCGTATTCGGACAGGGATTTACCTGTGAGTACGGGTCGTTGTGACGCGAGTCACTCGGTGGCCCCCGGTGAGGCCGGGGGCCACCGCCGTCAGTTCAGGGTCACCTGGCGGTTGGTGAGCCCGCCGCGGGCCCGGCGTTCCTCGGCGTTGAGCGGCGCGTCCGAGGCGAGCGCACCGGCCAGCCGCTCGGCGAACTCGGCCGCGGGCTTCTCGCACTCCTCGGCCCCCATCGCGCTCGGCAGATCCCAGACCGGGACCATCAGACCGTGCGCCCGGAAGGAGCCGACCAGCCTGGTTCCCTCGCCCAGCGAGGAGGTCCCGGCGGCGTGCAGCCGGGCCAGCGCGTCGAGCAGCCGCTCCTCGGCGTGCGGCATGACCCAGCGCAGGTGGTTCTTCTCCGGCGTCTCGCACCAGTACGCGGCGTCCACCCCGGCGAGCCGGGTCGTGGGGATCGCCGCCTCGTTCGCCCGTTCCAGGGAGGCGCTCACCTCGGGGGCGGCGTTCTCCGCGTCCGGGACCCAGAACTCGAACCCGCTGTGGACGACGGGCTCGAACGCCGCGCCCGGGTCGAGCAGGTCCTGGAGTCGAGGACCGTCGGCCGGGGCGCGACGCGCCGTCACCGGCGAACCGGGCTCGGCGTCCAGCGCCTGGCGCAGCGTGTCCGCGAGGTCCCGGCTGAGGTCACCGGAGGGGGTGTCGTTCTGCAGGGCGAGCAGCACCGAGCCGTCGTCGCGGCGCAGCGCGGGCCAGGCCATCGGAAGGACGGTCGCGAGCGACACCGAGGGAACGCCCTCGGGCAGCCCGTCCTTGAGGGTCAGCTCGACCGTCGCGGCGGGCACCAGCTCGCGCAGCGCTACCCAGTCGCACTCGCCGGACAGCCCTTCGAAGGGGCGGTGGACGAGCTCGGTCACGGCCTGGGCGGCGGCGCGGCCGTGACAGGCCTTGTAGCGGCGGCCCGAACCGCACGGGCAGGGCTCGCGGGCCCCGACCACCGGGATCTCGCCGTCCTTGAGCTGCGGCTTCCCGGCCTTGGACTGAGGGCGCTTCTTGGCCATGGTGGGCTTTCTCCCGAGTGCGACAGTGCGGTCTGGGCCGCGAGCCTAGCCGCCCCCGGCGGATACCGAACACAGGCGCCCGTTCCCGTGTGCGCCGCACCCCTCACCGGCGCCTCCCGGGCCGGTGAGGACGCTGCCCGCCGTGCCCGTAGCCGCATTGCCCGCCCGTACCCGTAGCCGTGTACGGGCACGGGCGCTGCCCGCCGTACGGGAGCCGCACCGGCGTGGGCGGCACCCCGCTCCTTGTGGCGGCGTCCCCGTGGGCGTCGGAGGGTCAGCCCACGTCGTCGAGGAGGTCCGGGAAGCCCAGTCCGTCGAGCGACATGCCGGGCCCCGGGGAGATCGGCGCGGCCGGGCCGCCCCGCAGCCCGGACGACCGCCCGTGCCCCTCGTTGACCAGCACCCAGACCGTCACCTCGCCGGACGAGCTGTCACGTACGCCCCACTCCTCGGCGAGCGCGCTGATGATGTTGAGCCCCCGCCCGCCGCGCGCCGTCACCGACGGCGTGGACGGAACGGGACGCGTCGGTCCGCCGCCGTCCGTCACCTCGACGGTCAGCCCTCCGGTCCGGTCCACATGCCATGCGGCGCGGACGTCGCCGTCCCCCACTTCTGCGTGCCGCCCCAGCGGCCTGCCGTGCCGGCAGGCGTTGCTGAGGAGTTCGGAAAGAATCAGTACTGCATCGTCGACGACCGAATCCGACACCCCGTGACTGCGCAACTGTTCGCGCATCCGGTGCCGCGCCTGGCCCACGCCCGCAGGGCCATGGGGTACGGCCATGCTCGACGACGTGGGCACCTTCTGTGCCACCACCAACGCCACCCCCGAGACCTCCTTTGCCCCACGCCACGGTGTGGATGCCCCCCTGAGCTGGACCGGAAACCGGCCGATGGACGGCCGGTGACGCACTCGTAACGATCGAATACCGTTCGAATGCGCCGGTGCACTCCGTGTAACTGACGCTAAGAGCGCCCCAGTTGTGACAAGACCTGTTTCGGGCGGTTCGTGATGATTGCGTCGACGCCCAGGCCGACGCAGAGCTCGACGTCCTCCGGCTCGTTCACCGTCCAGACGTGCACCCGGTGCCCCGCGCGGTGCAGCCGCTCGACGTAGCCGGGGTGGTTGCGCACGATCCGCACCCCCGGTCCGGCGATCCGGGCCCCGGCGGGCAGTCGTCCGTCGCGCATGCGGGGCGAGACGAACTGCATCAGGTACACGGTGGGCAGGGTGGGGGCCGCGGCCTGGACGCGGTGCAGCGAGCGGGCCGAGAAGCTCATCACGCGCACCGGGGACGGCCCCTCGGCCGGCGGGGCGTCGAGACCGAACCGTTTCAGCAGGTGCAGCAGCCGCTCCTCCACCTGCCCCGCCCAGCGGGTGGGGTGCTTGGTCTCGACGGCGAGCTGGAGCGGGCGTCCGGCGGCCCGGGTCTCGACGACGAGTTCGAGCAGCCGTTCGAGGGTGAGTACGGAGGTGAGCTCCCCCGGCACCGGATCCCAGTCCGGGGACTCCTCGACCGGGGACCCCGACTCCTCGCGGGCCTTCCAGGATCCGAAGTCGAGGGCGGCCAGCTCGGCGAGTTCCAGCGCGGAGACGGCGCCGCGCCCGTTGGACGTACGGTTCACCCGTCGGTCGTGCACGCATACGAGGTGGCCGTCGGCGGTGAGCCGTACATCGCACTCCAGGGCGTCGGCACCGTCCTCGATCGCCTTCCGGTACGCGGCCAGGGTGTGCTCGGG
This sequence comes from Streptomyces sp. NPDC015144, assembly GCF_043079735.1. Taxonomy (NCBI): domain Bacteria; kingdom Bacillati; phylum Actinomycetota; class Actinomycetes; order Kitasatosporales; family Streptomycetaceae; genus Streptomyces; species Streptomyces sp. NPDC015144. The sequence goes on from NZ_JBIBUU010000009.1 coordinate 286,396, forward strand.
GGCGTCGTCGGAGGCGCCCCGATGGGCGATCACCTGGATGGACTGGTGGGTGGATTGCTGCCGTGCGTGGGTCACCGCGTCATGGTGTCACCGAGCGGAGGCCGCCGTACGCACCCCGCACGGCGGACGGGGGCGCTCCGCGGGGCGGGTGGGGCACGCGGGGGTACGCGGGGCGCGCGTGGTCGTGGTGCGTCATGCGCCCAGTGTGCGTTTTGCCCGATGTAAAGGTTGGTGTGCGGATGCACAGGTCCTGTTTACAGTGGCCTGACGTGTCGTGGGAAAAGCTGTTACCGGACACCTACACAGCGGATCTCTTGCCGAACTTTGATGTGGAACCCAAGGAGTAAAGAGCTGTGAGCACAGAGAACGAGGGCAACGAGGGCACTGCGGCCGAGGCCGTTCCGTCCGCACCTCCCGTGCCGGCCGAAGCTCCTCAGGGACCGCCCGGGACCGGACCGGCCGCCGCCCCGGCGGCGCACGACGCTCCGCCCGCCCCCGCCGCGGCGACGCCGGACACCCCGCCCGCTCCGGCGGCGCCGCCGCAGATGCCTCCCGCGCCCCAGGCGCCGCACACTCCCCTGTCGGCCGCCGAGGCGAACTGGCCGCCGCCCGCCGTCCCCGCGTACGCCTCCCCCGGTGCGGGCGGTGCCGGTGCTGCCGGGGGCGGCGGCCCGGTCTGGGGCGCCCCGTCCCAGCCGTACGGTCCGGAAGCCCCGCGCAAGCGGCGCGGGTCGGGCGGCCTGGTCGCGGCGGTGGTGGTCGCGGCGCTGGTCGCCGGTGGCATCGGCGGCGCCCTCGGCTTCTGGGCGGCCGACCGCAACGGCGAATCCGGTTCGACGACGGTCGCGGCCTCGTCCAACCCGCAGAGCCTGAAGCGCGATCCCGGCACGGTCGCCGGGGTGGCGGCCAAGGCGCTGCCCAGCGTGGTCACCATCGATGCCCAGAGCGGTGACGGTGAGGGCGGTACGGGCACCGGCTTCGTGTACGACAAGGAAGGCCACATCCTCACCAACAACCACGTGGTGGCCTCCGCCGCGGACAGCGGCCAGCTCACGGCGACGTTCTCGGACGGCAAGAAGTACGACGCCGAAGTGGTCGGCCGGGCCCAGGGGTACGACGTGGCCGTCCTGAAGCTCAAGAACCCGCCGTCGGGCCTCGCCCCGCTGTCCCTCGGCAATTCGGACCAGGTCGCGGTGGGTGATTCCACGATCGCGATCGGGGCCCCGTTCGGTCTGTCCAACACGGTCACCACGGGCATCATCAGCGCGAAGAACCGCCCGGTCGCCTCCGGCGACGCCTCCGGCGGCAGCAACTCGTACATGAGTGCCCTCCAGACCGACGCCTCGATCAACCCGGGCAACTCCGGCGGTCCGCTGCTCGACGCGCGCGGAGCGGTGATCGGGATCAACTCGGCCATCCAGTCGACCGGCAGCAGCATGGGCCAGAGCCAGGCCGGCTCCATCGGCCTCGGCTTCGCGATCCCGATCAACCAGGCGACCAACGTCGCCCAGCAGCTGATCAAGACCGGCAAGCCGGTCTATCCGGTGATCGGCGCCACGGTCACCATGACCGAGAAGACCGGCGGCGCGGTCATCTCCGACCGGGGCGCGGGCGGCACGGAGGCCGTGGCGAAGGACGGTCCCGCGGACCGGGCTGGCCTCAAGGCGGGTGACGTCATCACGAAGTTCAACGACACCGTGATCGACAGCGGCCCGACCCTGATCGGCGAGATCTGGACCCACAAGCCCGGCGACCGCGTGACCCTCACCTACAAGCGGGACGGCCGCACGGAAACGGCGCAGGTGACCCTGGGAGAGCGCAGCGGCGACAGCTGATGACCGGCCGACCGTGATGCCCCGCCGCATTCGATCAGCCGGTAGGCTGTAGGCCCCCGCCATGGGTGGGGAGGGGTGGGTTGCCCGAGCGGCCTAAGGGAACGGTCTTGAAAACCGTCGTGGCAGCGATGTCACCGTGGGTTCAAATCCCACACCCACCGCCGCAGCTCGGCGAAACGTGCTGACCAGAAGGGGTGTCCCGACCAGGGGCACTCCTTCTGCATGTGACCCTGTCTCACAAAAAGCCGCTCTAGGCGTGCATGGTGTGGGTGAAGCCGAGGGAGGTCAGTTCTTCTGCTCGGCACAGCCGGTCGGAGGGACCACCCACCTCGGTCTGGAGGAGCTGGTACGCAGCGCCGTGAGATTGCCCCCAGTGCATCGCGGCCCGCAGGGCCCTTCCGCCGCGAACCGGCCGCAGTGGTGTTTGAGTCCCGGCTCCGGGAAACACTGCCCCGCCAGATCAGCGGATCGCCTCGTCCATGAGGACGTAGAGCAGTCCGACCAGGGAGCCACTGCTGACGATCTCGCGCCGGTCGATCATGCCCCGCACGTCGGCCAGCGGGATCCATTCGATCCGGTCCGACTCGTTCTTCTCGGTCGGCGGGCCTTCGTACGTTGCTCCGTCGGCCCGGAAGATGTGGTGCTGGGAGTCGGTGATGCCGTTGGCCGGCTCGGCGTAGATCAGCGGCTTGATCACGCAGGGACGCCAGCCGGTCTCCTCCAGTACCTCGCGGGCCGCCGCTTCGGCCGGCGTCTCGCCCTCCTCGACCAGACCCATGGGCAGCTCCCATGCCCAAGCGTCTGTGATGAAGCGGTGTCGCCACATCATCAGCACCTCGCGCCGCTCGTTGACGACGGCGGCCACGGCCAGGTGGCGGAGCTTGACGACGTGGTGCTCCCAGCGGTTCCCGTCCGGCGTCTCGACGTCGGTGAGCCACAGGTTCACCCAGCTGTTCTCGTAGATCGGACGTTCCCCGTGGATCTTCCACTGCATCGCTGCGGCCCCTCTCGATCGGCCTTCAGCATTGCAGAGTCGGGTGCGACTGCAGTCAGGATCAGGCAAATTTACGTCACAGTGACGAATAGGGTGGCGTCGCTACGGCCTTGCGGCGGGAGTCTGCCTGGATCCGGCCCTGGGTCGACGACCCGGTTGGTGCGGCGCATGTCGTAGGAGGGGCATGACCGGGGCGGGGCCGGCCGGTCAGGTGGCGGGGTCGACTTCGGGGTGGGTGAAAACCACGGGCTTGCCCAGGGACCGGGCGTAGGCGATTTCGGCCCGGGTGCTGTCTCCGATGTAGTCGCCGACCACGAGCACCTCATCAGCGAGCCGGATCTTGGCCCGGTGCAGAGCGTCGAGTCGCACCTTCAACGCCTCGGCCTCGGCCTCGGCGGGATCGGACCAGAGCGCGTGCGGCGACTTCATGTCGCAGCCCGGTTTGACGACGATCCTTCCCGCTGCGGTCTCCCGTAGATCGGCCTCGGCCATCTCGGTCATGAAACGGGTGGAGCCGCAGATCGCGACGATACGCGGGAGGCCCAGCAGCCTCTTCGCGTCGGCGAGCTTCTCCTCGGGGGTCAGTGGTTGCGGGTGGGGCACTGGTTCCTCCTGGCGGTGTGTCTCTGGTCTGCTCATGGGGGTGAGTTGAGTCGAACGTGAGTACGGCTACTCACGACGAAAGTTCGGGCCCGTCGCGAGCATGGAGGCACCAACAACTTCGGGGGAAATCGATGAACGTTCGTGCTCTGGTCCGTATGACCTTCTGCAATGCCGCCTCGGCCCTCTATCTGGGGATCGTCGCCGCGGCCTTCGTGTTCGAGCTGGCCGTCGTGCTGTTCGGGGATCCGGGCATAGTCGGGGTGTGGCCCGTGCTGCTCACCGCGCCCACCTCGCTGGTGGTCGTGGGGGCGGCGGGAGCGGTCTGGGGGACGGGGGCGTCGGCCTGGTTCCTGTTCGTCGCGCCCGTCGTGGGGGCTCTGGTCCAGTCGTTCGCGCTGGGGGCGCTGTGGAGTGCGCTGCGTGGTCGGCGGGGGCGGATGCGCCCGGCTCAGGGCTGAACCGGGCGTCGCCAATGCCCGTGCACAGTCTGTGAGTTGGCTGTGCTGTCGGGCGGGAGGGGGTTCCGGATGGCCTGATAGCCCGCTGTTTCGTGGAATGTGCTGCCGGGGCGGGCGGGTGCGCGGGAGGGGTGGATTCCGGACGGAGTGGGGGCCGTCGGGGGCGCTTCGGCGGGGAGGCCTATATCACGTTTGAGCGAGGAGTCTCCGCTGACCAGCGGTGTGGGGGCCGTCAGGCAAGGGAAGCCGCAGCAGGGACCGTTCGATACCAGCCATCTGCCGCGATCGAGCCGGTCGGAAGTGATCGGTCTTGTTGAAAGAGGGGGCGCGACAGCACGCCACCTCCTACTAGATTGTCAAAGCGCCACGCGACCGATCATGTTCTGCATCCCGCCGTTCATCAGCTGTCATTTGGCAGCCCGTTACTAGAGAGAATCCTGGCGAACACCATGTCCGGGCAGGCTGTGCACCTGTACCGCCGCGTACGGCCGGGCTGACAGAGCTGGATGGTCGCGACGTTAGCAGTAGATCTGACCTGATCCGGTTGTCCGGGGTCCCCACGCCTCCGGCCGAGAGTATGAGGCACGTTCTGTGAAGGTTCGTACGAGACGATCGGCCGCGTTGATGTCCGGCGGACTGGCGGCGGTGCTGCTGCTGACGGGGTGCGGCTCGGAGGACCAGATCTGGCCGTTCGAGAGCGGCAAGGACCGGATGGTGGTCGGGATGTCCGACGACATCCTGTCGACGGACCCGGCCGCGGGGTACGACCCCGGTTCCTGGCTGCTCTTCAACAACGTCTTCCAGTCGCTGCTGAGCTTCCCGCCCGGAGCCTCCACCCCGGTGCCGGAGGCCGCCGACGAGTGCGGGTTCTCGGACGGCAGCAAGACGTACACCTGCACCCTGCGCGACGGGCTGAAGTTCAGCAACGGCCACAGCCTCACCTCGACGGACGTCAAGTACTCCTTCGACCGGGCCATCAAGATCAACCACCCGGCGGGACCGGCGCCGCTGCTCTCCACGATCGCCTCGATCAGCACTCCGGACGACAAGACCGTCGTGTTCCGGCTCAAGGTGCCCGACGCCACGTTCCCCAGCAAGATCGCCTCGGGCGCCGGCTCCATCGTGGACAGCCGGGTCTATCCCAAGGACGGTCTGCTCACGAGCGGGAAGACCGTCGGGTCCGGGCCGTACAAGCTGGATTCCATCGACAAGGAGCGGGCCGACTTCTCGGTCTACTCCGGCTATCACGGAACCGCCCAGATGAAGAACGACGGCGTGACGATGAAGCTCTACCGGGGAAATCAGCAGGCGCTCAAGTCCGCCCTGGAGAAGGGCGATGTCGATATCGCGTACCGCGGTCTCACCGCCAAGACGATAGCCGACCTGGACACCTCGCCCACCGCCGACAAGGACGGTCTCGACGTCGTCCAGGGCAGCAGCGCGGAAGTCCAGCACATGGTCTTCAACGTCGACGACCCGGTGGTCGGCAAGCTCGCCGTGCGCAAGGCCATCGCCTACCTCATCGACCGGTACGCCCTGGTCAGCAAGGTGTACGAGTCCACGGCGACCCCGCTGTACTCGATCGTCCCGGTCGGCATCACCGGGCACGGCAACTCCTTCTTCAACGTCTACGGGGACAAGCCGCAGCCGCAGAAGGCGAAACAGGTCCTGCGGGACGCCGGAATAACCGAGAAGGTGCGGCTGGTCCTCTGGTCCACGCCCAGCCGGTACGGCCCGGCCACCGACGACGAATTCCAGACCATCGCCGATCAGCTCAACGCCAGCGGGCTCTTCGACGCCAATATGAGGTCCGTTCCCTTCGGTGAGTACGAGAAGGGAATCGCCGAAGGAAAGTACGGCGTCTACGTGAAGGGCTGGGTGCCGGACTATCCCGACCCCGACAACTTCACCCAGCCGTTCTTCGGCGAGGGAAACGTCCTGTCGAACAACTACGACAACAGCGACATCACCAAGGAGATCATTCCGCAGACCTCGTCGATGACCGACCGGTCGAGCGCCCGGTCGGCGTTCATCAAGCTCCAGGACACCGTGGCCCGCGATCTGCCGCTGCTGCCGCTCTGGCAGGGCAAGCAGTACGCCGTCGCCAAGGACAACGTCCGGGGGCTCCAGAACTGCCTGGACACATCGACGGTCTTCCGGTTCTGGGAGCTCAGCTCGGCCAGCTAGGTGTATTGATCACGAGCGTTGTTGACACTGGTCTGGTCTTGAACATGGCGAAGACCTCCGGTGGGGTGGGAACTGTCTAGGAACTCACCGC